>CAZQKR010000049.1:0-29708 GCA_964594045.1 uncultured Saprospiraceae bacterium
GACTTATTTTTCTGAAAGTCAACTACTTGAATATTTAACGAATATCCCTAAATAATTCCTGTCAGCTGCAAGAAAAAAATCCAGGCATTTTGCCTGGATTTTTTTTATCATTTTTTCAGCAGATCTCTGATCTCAGTGAGCAGTTCTTCAACTGATGGTCCGGCCGGAGCAGCAGGTTCTTCTTTCTTTTTGGTCGAATTATAAGCTTTGACCAGGAGGAAAAGCACAAATCCGACGATCAGGAAATCAAGCACAAATTTTACGAAAGCCCCCCATCTGATCGCTACTTCCGCAACAGCAGTGCCATCAGCAGCAACTGTTGCTTCCTGGAGAACAACTTTCAGGCTTGGAAAATCTACATTTCCAAGCAGTAAGCCAATCGGTGGCAACAAAATGTCATTGGTAAAAGAAGTGACAATAGCACCGAAAGCAGCACCAATGATCACGGCAACTGCCAGATCCAGCACATTGCCTCTCATAATGAAAGCCTTGAATTCTTTTAGCATAATCGTTGATTTTAAGTTTAACAGATTAGAATATGAACCAAATGAAATGATTTTTGCCATCAGGGATGGTAAAAATCATTTATAATATTCAAAAATATGTATTAAACTTAAAAAACAAAGAAAATACCCGGATCTTAACGTTTTTGTTCCTGGCTGATCTTGTTGAGCGCAGAACCTGCCCTCAACCAATCGATCTGCTGCTGATTGAAGGTGTGGACTACTTCAATTTTTTCACTTGAACCATCTGCATGCTCCAAAACAAGCCACATGCTTTGTCCCGGCGCCATGGTGTCAAAACCATTCAGACTCAGTTGATCATCCTGTCTGATCTTGTCATAATCTGCAGGATGTTGGAATCTCAGGGCCAGCATTCCCTGTTTTTTGAGGTTGGTTTCGTGGATCCGGGCAAATGACTTGACCAGAACCGCTTTTACTCCTAAAAATCTGGGTTGCATCGCAGCATGTTCCCTTGATGAGCCTTCGCCGTAATTGTCTTCTCCTACCACAATGGTGCCAATTCCGGCATTTTGATAAGCCATTGCACTTTCCGGAACAGACATGTAGGCGTCCGTAAACAGATTCAGCACTTTGTTGGGTTCGTCGTTAAAGGCATTGATGGCGCCCGTCAGGGTATTTTGGGAAATATTTTCCAGATGTCCCCTGTATGTGAGCCATGGTCCTGCCATGGAAATATGATCTGTCGTACATTTGCCTTTGGCTTTGATGAGCAAACGCATTTTTTGAACCTGGGCATTCGTGATGGGTTCAAAGGGTTTAAGCAATTGAAGTCTTTTTGAATCCGGAGCAACGATGACTTCAGTTTTGCTACCGTCTGCTGCAGGTGCGATATAACCGGCATCTTCCACATCAAATCCTTTTGCCGGAAGTTCATCTCCAACCGGCGGATCCAGCATCACGGACTCACCTTTTTCATTGATCAAAGGATCTGTCATCGGATTGAAACCGAGGTTTCCGCCCAATGCAAGCGCTGTAACCAACTCAGGAGAGGCAACAAAAGCGTGTGTATTCGGACTGCCATCAGCACGTTTGGCGAAATTCCTGTTGAATGAATGCACGATGCTGTTTTTGGGTGCATTTTTGGGATCACTGTATCTTGCCCATTGGCCGATGCAAGGTCCGCAGGCATTGGCAAAGACCAGTGCCCCGATGTCGTTTAATACATCGATCAATCCGTCTCTTTCAATGGTATACCTGACCAGTTCAGAACCGGGTGTAACCGTCAGTTGTGATTTGGCTCTGATCCCTTTTTCCTTTGCCTGGCGGGCGATGGAAGCTGCACGGGAAATATCCTCATAGGAAGAATTGGTACAGGAACCGATGAGACAGTACTCCAGATCCAATGGCCAGTCATTGGCTTTGGCCACTTCCTTCATTTTGGAGATCGGCGTGGCGAGATCCGGAGTGAAAGGTCCGTTGAGGTGAGGTTCCAGTTCGCTGAGGTTGATCTCGATCACCTGGTCGAAGTATTTTTCCGGTTGAGCATAACATTCGGGGTCAGCCTGGAGGTGTTCAGCGATCTGATCAGCCATATCGGCAACGATCTCACGTCCCGTTGCCCTCAGATATCGTGCCATGGATGCATCATATCCAAAGGTGGATGTGGTGGCACCGATCTCAGCGCCCATATTGCATATGGTGCCTTTACCGGTACAGGAAATGGACTCGGCCCCTTCTCCAAAATATTCCACTATGCAGTCAGTTCCGCCTTTTACGGTCAGGATACCGGCAACTTTAAGGATGACATCTTTGGGTGCCGTCCAGCCGGATAGTTTTCCGGTAAGTTTAACGCCGATCAGTTTAGGCATTTTGAGTTCCCAGGCCATACCGGACATCACGTCCACAGCGTCAGCGCCACCCACTCCGATGGCGATCATGCCCAAACCACCTGCATTGACCGTGTGTGAATCAGTGCCGATCATCATCCCTCCGGGGAAAGCATAGTTTTCCAAAACGACCTGATGGATGATGCCTGCACCGGGTTTCCAGAAGCCTATGCCATATTTATTGGAAACAGAGCTCAAAAAATCTGTCACTTCCTTGTTGATCTCATTGGCACGGGCAAGGTCTTCTGCAGCACCGGTTTTCGCCTGTATCAGGTGATCGCAATGCACGGTGGAAGGAACAGCGACTGCAGGCCGGCCGGCGGTCATGAACTGAAGCAAAGCCATTTGAGCAGTTGCATCCTGCATGGCAACCCTGTCGGGCGCGAAAAACACATATTCTTTACCCCGTTCATAATCTTTCATCGGAGAATCCGGGTGAAGGTGTGCGTAGAGTATTTTTTCGGCTAGGGTAAGTGGTCTATTTAATGCAGATCTGGCATTTTCGACCTTTGAAGCAAAATTTGCATAATGATTTTTCAACATTCCTTCGTCAAATGGCATAATTGTGAATTTTTTGGTTAGCAAACATAATTTGCAAAAGTAAAATTTTATTAAAATTAGACTGAAAAAAGTAGGGTTATACTTGTATGATCACCGGGATTTTGAGTTGAATGTGGTGTATAAGTCTGAAAATTACCCGTAGGAGTGTATTATTTGAATCTTGAACCTCAATGACAGACATATAAAATAGTTAATGGAGTATAAAAAGTTTTTCAGGAACACAAATTGATGGCTGCCAGGTCCAATGCTGACGTTTAAAAAAATCAATGAATAACACTATGGCTTTCAGCGCCTGCTCAGTGAAACCACCTGGATTATTTCATTACTTCATAGTTTTAAGGCAATCAGATTTTTACCGTATTGAACCAATTAATGTAAATTGGCTCAACGAAATGAACCAAATAATAATAAATCGTTCAATGGGAAGAAAGAAGCTGTTTTTGATTTTACATATATGCAAAATATTACAGCTATCTAAAACAATAACTTTCAAACAAAAAATTAGACGAGGATTATTCCAATTCTCCATTCCGGAAAACTATTTTTGTCACCATAATAAAAATAATAAATATGATCGCAGCTTTTGAATATCAAAACCCGGTCAGGGTGGTTTTCGGAGAAAACAAAATAGACAGCCTTGGTTCACTTTTACCGGATAAAAAGATCCTGTTGTTATACGGTCAGGGAAGTATTTTTAAAAACGGAACTTACGACAGGGTAAAAGCCGCAACACGCAATGCTGAAATGGTCGAGTTCGGGGGAATTGAGGCCAATCCGGTATATGAAACGCTGATGAAGGCGGTTGAGCTCGGCAGGAAGGAAAAAATTGAGTTCATTCTGGCAGTTGGCGGCGGTTCTGTGATCGACGGGGCCAAATTTGTTGCAGCTGCGATCCCTTATGATGGAGACGGTTGGGATATACTGACCAAAAAGGGGGTGATCAAAAGTGCGGTTCCGCTCGGAACCGTGTTGACCCTTCCCGCAACCGGAACCGAGATGAACTCCAATTCGGTGATCAGCAGGGCAGAAACAAAGGAGAAACTGAGTTTTGCTTCCCCGTTTTGTTACCCGGTTTTTTCCATCATGGACATCAGTTTGTTGCCATCATTGCCCGAAAGGCAACGGATCAACGGGGTGATCGACGCTTTTGTGCATACCACGGAACAATACATGACCTATCCGGTCAATGCCAAAATGCAGGATCGCATAGCTGAAGGTATTTTTTCCACCCTGATCGAAGAAGGGCATACCTATATCCATGAACCCGGCAATAAAGAAGCCGCAACCAATGTGCTGTATACCGCGATGATGGCGCTGAACGGATGGTTGTCCACCGGAGTTCCGACGGACTGGTCCATTCACATGGTTGGCCATGAACTGACGGCGCTGATCGGCGTGGATCACGGGATCAGTCTGGCGATCATCCTGCCATCGATGTACCGGAGACTGGTAGAAAGCAAGCAGGATAAACTGGCTCAGTATGCCAGGAGAGTTTGGGATGTGGAGGAGAAGGATAGCCTGAAAGCTGCTTTGAAAGGTATCGATCTGACCGAAAAGTTCTTCAATGATCTGGGCGCTGTCACCAGATTGTCACATTATACAGATGACAAAAAGTTTCTTCAGGATGAGATCTGCAGGCGTTTTGAGTCCCGGAAATGGCTAAAAATGGGAGAAAAAGGCGAAGTCACGCCGGAAGTGGTGCGGGAAGTGATTGAGATGGCGTGGTAAAAGGGGGAAATTTGAAAATTCGGGAATTTGAAAATTGGATGACTGATCGAATGATTGTTTGAGTTTGTCTAATGTTTTATGTTCTTTTGTTCGAGCTGTCGTAGATCATGACATTCATCGTCATGATTCGAGCTGTTCGAGTTGTTTGAATTGTTCAAACAGCTCAAATATCCATGGATTTCAAATCCTTAAATTTTTGAATTTATAAGTCCCGCAGGGACGACAAATGGATAACCGTAAGCAAGCGCAGCGCAGCTTACGGAAAATGAACAGCGGGTCATAAGCCCCGTATGGGGTGAGATTATTTTATACCAGTGTTAAAAGCATCTTACGGAATAAACCACATTTCCGGTTGTTAAAAGGCTGGCATCACATGCATTCTCTTCACAACCTACCAAACGAAATAATTATAATGTCACCCTTGAAGGGCTCTAAAATACTGTTGGAGCAGCTTCCGTAAGCTGCGCTATCACTTGCTTACGGTTATTAACAATGTCGTCCCGGCGGGACTCTTCAGTCAGGCTGTTTTTTGCGGATTATTAGGGTTTGATAGAAGGGTTGGAATTGTGCGAGTTGTTTGAAATGTCGTAGATCATGACATTCATCGTCATGATTTGAGCTGTTCGAGTTGTTTGGATTGTTCAAACAGCTCAAATATCTATGGATTTCAAATCCTCAAATTTTCGAATTTATAAGTCCCAGGATCCCATGATAAGTCCCGCAGGGACGACATGTGGATAACCGTATGCAAGCGCAGCGTAGCTTACGGAAAATGAACAGCGTGTCAAAAGCCCCGCATGGGGTGAGATTATTTTATACCAGTGATAAAAGCATCTTAAGGAATAAACCACAATTCCGGTTGTTAAAAGGCTGGCATCACAAGTATTCTCTTCACAACCTACCAAACGAAATAATTATAATGTCACCCTTGCAGGGCTCTAAAATACTGTTGGAGCAGCTTCCGTAAGCTGCGCTATCACTTGCTTACGGTTATTAACAATGTCGTCCCGGCGGGACTCTTCAGTCAGGCTGTTTTTTGCGGATTATTAGGGTTTGATAGAAGGGTTGGAATTGTGCTAGTTGTTTAAAATGTCGTAGATCATGACATTCATCGTCATGATTTGAGATGTTCGAATCAGGTCATCAGATTAGTAAGTTTATAAAGTTTATAAAGTTTATAAAGTTTAGGAAGTTTAGTTTGGGTATTGGAAATTTTTTCATCAGATCACAGATCACTGATTACTGATTACAGATCACAGCTCACTGTACACAGTGATTGTTTGAGCTGTTCCAATTGTTGATTCGTTGATTTGTTGAAAGCAAACGCTAATAGTCCGGGTCGAATCCTCGAATCTTTATAAAACTATGCTTTGATAGGGTTTTACGATGTCCAGTTTTTTGGAGGCGAAATAGGATCTGACATAATCTTCGCCTTTTTCTGTGGTGACCAGGATGAAATCGCCGCCCCAGGCGCCAAGAGATTTGATCATGCCCTCAAAATCGGGGAATAATCTTTCTTTTACCGGTTTTTCACCGATCACGGAGGAGATGATGGTTTCGTGTTCTTCGAGCAGGTTGTTGAATGTCTGGAGGTTTTTGGTCTGGATGATCTCATCGGAGATGGCCGAAATCCTGTTGATCACATCTTTTTTTCCTTTGAATTTCTTTCCGTGGGTGTTGACGGATGATTCGCTGTCCTGTTTTGCGCCCTGATAGACAAAAAACAGTTTATTGAGGAAAGAAGGTTTGAATTCGATTTCATTAAAATGAAGACTTTCCTCACCGAGCTGGTAAAGTATGGGTTCATCCGCATTGGCGCAGGCGATGTCATAGCCTGAACCGTTGGCTACCGCAAAATACAGATGAAAAGCATTGACTTCTGCCCATTCGGCAACATTGGCGATCAGCGTTGAGCTGGAACCCAGGCCCCAGTTGAGTGGAAATTCAAGTTGGGTTTCCACTTTAAAGCCGCTCCATGTGGATAAAAACTCTGAATTTTCCCTGACGGCCGCTTTAAGGATTTTAGCTAATTTTTTGGAGATCTGTTCGTCAGAAGTCTTGATATCGGAAAAATCATACAAGGACATCTGGGATTCGTACCAGATATCACCGTTGTCATCCAGGGCTTCCCAGATCAGATCTGAGCCTCTTGCATTGGTGACGGTCATCCGTTGACCCAGCTTTAACGGCAATGCCAATGCTTTAGCCCCGTGCAACACTGCATATTCTCCTGTCAGGAGCAATTTTCCCCTTGCGTAAAACTTCTTTTTTATAGGATCCAATAATTTTTGATGTTACAAAAGTAATAAACAATTAAATAACTAATATGATTTTTTTATATTTATAATACAGGAATTCAATCGGCGTTGCACAAAAGAGAGAAAATTCAAATCAAGGATTTCAATAAGTCAAAGTCAATTACCTGCATCATTGGATGTTCTCAAATTATTTCCCCTTCCACCAGATACTGCTCATTGATGCTCCTGAGGTTGAAATCCACCAATTGGTTGCGCAATCCTTCCCGGTAAGGAAAAGATACTTTGATGTAATTGTCCGTAAAACCGGTCAGCAGTTCAGGATTTTTGGATTTTTCTACCAATACAGTACGTGTCTGACCGAGGTGGGATTCATAAAAAAGACGCTGTTTTTTGAGCGAAAGATTAAAGAGCATATCATGCCTGGCTTTTTTTACATCCGGAGGCACTTTATTATCCATGCTGGCGGCTGGCGTTCCCTGTCTTTCCGAATAGCTGAAGACATGCAGATAACTGATGTCCAGTCCGTTCAAAAACTCAAATGTCTCCTGGAACAATTCTTCGCTTTCACCGGGAAAGCCGACGATGACATCCACTCCGATGCATGCATGCGGAATGTTCTGCCGGATAAAATCTATGCGGCTGCGGTATAATGCCGTCAGATAACGCCTTTTCATGGCTTTCAGAATGGTATCCGAACCGGATTGTAAGGGTATATGGAAATGAGGTACAAAGCGTTTGGATGTGCTGATGAATTCAATGATATCTTCTGTCAGCAGGTTGGGTTCGATGGAGGAGATCCTGAAGCGCTCGACACCTTCAACCTCATCCAAAGACCGGATCAGTTGGCTGAAAGCGTGTTTTTCTTTTGGTGCATTGCCATCGATCACGGCCGTGCTGTTGCCGAAATCACCTATATTCACCCCGGTAAGAACGATCTCCCGTATGCCTTTGGCAGCGATATTTTTCGCATTGTTCACTACTTCTTCTATGGTACCCGAACGGCTTTTTCCGCGGGCTTTGGGAATCGTACAGAAGGTACAGGAATAATCGCAACCATCCTGTATCTTGAGAAATGAACGCGTTCTGTCACCAAAAGAAAAGGAATCATGAAAACTTCCGATGTCTTCAACTTCACCGATGAAGATCTGCGCTTTTCCATCCGCCTTGCTCAGGTTGTCGATATAGTGCAGGATCCGGAACTTTTCTCCTGCTCCGAGCACAAGGTCAACTCCCGGCATGTTGGCGATCTCTTCAGGTTTCAGCTGTGCATAGCAACCCACCACCACCACCATGGACTGCGGATTGATCTCACGGGCTCTGCGGATCACCTTGCGGTTTTTTTTATCAGCCATATCGGTGACCGAACAGGTGTTGATGACCACGATATCCGCGCCCTGTTCAAAAGGAAGAAAGTGGTAACCATTATCCTTAAAAGACTGTCCGATAGTGGAAGTTTCAGAAAAGTTGAGTTTGCAACCCAGGGTATAGAAGGATACTGTTTTTGGTGTCGACATATCTACAAAATTGGGGACATAATGAATATTTATACGATCAATCAGCGATCAATGCATTATTACCCAATATTTCAATTGAACCTTTATTGATCACAGTACTTTCTGAATCACCCGGTTCCGAAATATCTATGATCTGGGTATTGATGAGTTTGAGTTGACCGGAGTTCAAAATCGTATTGCCGCTCAAAGCTGTTCCGGATTTTAAATTCAGGTTTTCCACAACCACGCCATTTGCGTGGGGTACTATTTCAAAGACACGCGTGGCATCCGATGCCGCAACCGTGATCAAACCGGGACGCGGGTGACTGAAGGTCAGCGCCCGGTCTATCAGGATCGGACCGGACGAAAGACTGATCTCCTCATTTTCAAGGAAATTGCTGAAAAATATGGTATCACCGATTTCAGCACAGTTGACCGCCTCCCTCAGACTGCCGGGACCTGAATCTTCCAGACTGGAAACGAATTTACAACAGGATCCGGGCATATCAAATGCTTCTGTTCCATCAGATCTGCTGGAGGAAAGACCCTGATCCGCACTGTATCCCAATCCTCTTTTTGCAAAGCTGTGCCAGATAAGGCACTGGTGTTTTCCGTCGAATAATTCCTGGTCTGCTGCCAGGATTGCATCCCTTCCATCCACAAAACCGGGACTGCATGGTTGAAGCTTGAGCGCTTCGACGACCAATGCCAGAGCCTTGTTGTTGCCACCGATGCCGGTATACAGATCAGGATCAAAGCCATATTCTCTGATCATTGCCCAGGTAAGTTCCCAGAGCATTGCGCACCATACGGAACCAACGCCATGAGGAACTGACAGACTGGAAGACTTGATGTCATCATAGGTATGTGGATTGATGTCCATATCTGTGGAATACCTGTAAGTGCGGATCCCGTCTCCCGTAACGGGCTCATTCAACACATAGGTTCCGATTCCTCGTCCTTCTGATTCCAGATCGTCCTCCTGCATGGTCAGCATCAGTCCAAACCAGTCACTCCAGCCTTCGCCCATTTGTTCCTGATTGCTCAGGCAGCTGGAATTACCTGCGCCTCCTGTCAGCCTGGTGGAAATGCCATGACCATATTCATGTGTGATCACGCCGTTGTCATAATCGCCATCGATAAGTCCACCGGAAAGTGTTAGGTTAACGCCACTGTCCAAATAATCTTTTATAGCATTGCAATTGGCCAGGCTCATCATGACACTCGGGATGGTCACTTCATCACCGTCGCTGCCTGCACCCATTGCAATTGGAGCAGCAGTTGTATTGTTACACACGATCACCGCAGCTGCGCCTGCATTCTGGGCGTTGAGGCATTTGGTACCGAATTCGCAGGTTCCACGGTCAACCATAGCGATCTGACCGCTCAGTTCCGCACTGTTGATCAGGGCATTGCATCCAAGGTTCGGGTTGGTGCTGCCGTCATCTACCAAAACTACGTTTCCGTTAACCGAAAAGTTAGTTGGTCCGAAACTTGCAGAAACTATAGCATAGGATCCGGCAAGATCTTCAGGAGCATTGATTTCTGCTGAAGACCCGGAAGTCCACAGGTACATCTGCATTCTTGGTCTTGATCCGTCAACAGGGGTGGAGAAATTGGCATTGTTGGTGCCACCGCCATCAAGTGCATCAGCCCGGACATAATCATTGGCCAGGCCTCCGTTGCCGTAATTGTTTTGCTGAAAATTACCGGAAGCTTCATCGAATCCGTACATATAGAAAATGTCGTGATTGATATTGTTCCAATAGAAAAGATTGGTTATAGCTGCATCCTGATTATCATGAGGATGGACGTTAGGCAAAATGGGAAAGTCGAAAACAAGATCAGCTCCGCCTTCTGCCATCTGACCCAGGGTTGTGTTACTGCCGTCAATATCTTCACGAGCTTCAGCATTATTCCCTTTAGTTACCGTGTGTTCCGCACCGCTGATGCCGTTGGTGTCGTGCCATCCAAAGGGAGATGCCGCAGTGAATGCCGGATCTGTCAGTAATTCCCTGCTGCCGTGATTTGGACTTTCGATCCCGAGGGGAAAAACACGGTATTGATTGAAAGGTGTTGGCGGAAAGTTGTATTGATTTTCAACATGCAGACGGTGATGCTCAGTGGGTGATTTTGCCCGGGTGCATTCAAAACTGCAATGTACTGCCCAGTCTTTTTTGTCCAGGATCTGCCCTGTTTGGGCATCCACCCTGATACTCCAGTAATGATGTCCGGAAATTTCCTCGAAGGTAAAATCCCAGGACAAACGCAATGTGCCGGTTTCTATGTACTGATATTTCAGTTTGGCCAGGACGGGTTCAACGGCGATATTTTCAGCTTTGAATGATGTTTTGTTTTCAGGGCCGGGTTCCAAAGTGAGGATCACTATATTTTCGGGTTCAGGATAATTCATTTGCTCACAAAGCAATACGAAAGCTTCGGTAGCAGGCAGGATAGTTTCGGGAGAATCCGCTCTTCCGGCAATATTGGTCAGGAATTGATCATGTAGGTCAACAAGTTTTCCATTACGGTTGATATGAAGGCTCATCACCGAATTTTCTATTTCTATGCCCTTTAATCTTTGATTGAGGTAAAAATGGTGAATCCTGCTTGTTGAGCTGATATGATTGTGCGTAATGCTATAATCGGAATAATCTTCCGGATTGTTTTTAGTGATTACGTAATCAGTCAATAGTTCATTAAACTTATCCGTTTTATCCTGGGCGATGATCATGTACGGGAAAAACAACAGCAAAAAAACACGCATGAACTTCATTAAAAAACAGTTTTGAATTTTTTTTGTACCAAATTTATATGTAAAACAAGTTTCACCGCCAAAATCTTGGTTATTTATTGAAAAAAATCCTTATTTAAATAGCTGGATACATTATTTTTAAGCTAATATTAGTGCTTATTGAAAAACAAATTTGTGATGAGGAAGTTTACAATTTCCAATAAAGTAACACGATTTTCAAAAAAATATTACTGATATTTCCATGGAAAATCGTACATTGCGGCTGTTTTTAATTAAAACTTATTCAAATGAGTACCATCAATAAATTATTCGTTTTTTTGACGCTGATCTGCATGCCTTTTTTGGTTCTGGCACATGAAGGTCACGGTGTACTGGAAGGACATACGCTCGGGCATTATGTTTTCAATCCCATGCACGCCATTCCTGTTGTTGCAGTGATCCTGGTAGTTGCCATCGTATTGTACAGGCGCAGGCAGATTGCCAAAAAATAAGGTCATTCGGAGTTTGCTGAAAGATCTGCCGGTGATCAGGCTCATGTAGCTTATCACAGGTGATTTTGATTTGAATGATTTCATGAGCAATTATAAATCGCGGAGGTTTGATAATTGCTCTTTTAATTTCAGAACATGCATGAACTTTCCATACTGGAAAACATAGTGGATATCGCTGCTTACGAGCTGAAGCGTTCGGGAGGTTTGAGCATTGAAACCATCGAACTGGAGATCGGTACATTGTCCGGGGTGGAGCCGGATGCGCTTGAATTTGCCTGGCCGGAGGCGACCCAACATACGGTTCTGGAAAAAACCAGGAAAATCATTCGCTATATCCCCGGACAAGCCAGGTGTCAGGCATGTGGAGCGTTGTTCGATCTACCTTACATATACCAGGTTTGTCCAAAATGCGGAAGCTATCACAAAGATGTCATCCAGGGGAAAGAACTCAATGTCAAATCCCTGGAGATCTTGAAGGATTGATCTATTACCCTGTTTATTTTTTTTAGATGGTCATTAGCAGCAGATAAGACTATGTGAATTAACCGAATTCTGACGATGAATGTCAGCATTTGAAACAATCGAACAAAGTGTTGATATCAGTTATGCCAGTCATATCGGGTTTATTTTTAAAAAAGGATATAGAACCTACTATTCTTTCATAAATGAAAATCTTTAATTTCTCTGTACAGAAACAAAACATAGGGAGTATATCTGTGCGTTCACTGAAAATCATAATATAATGCACAACAAAATGAACAAATTAGGTAATTATTGTTGAATTAGTTGTGCAATTATTATAATTGTACCCAAAAGTATCTCAGTGCAATGAAATCATTATTTCAGAAATTTGAATCACTTCTGCAAAATACAACTACAGACTTTAAGCGGTATTTATACAATAAAGTAGCCTGGAACAGTCAGATGGTCGGGATAACCGGTCCTCGTGGTGTCGGTAAAACCACTATGATTTTGCAATACATCAAAGAAAATCTGGACAGCAAAAAAGCACTGTATGTTTCAGCGGATGACCTTTATTTTGGTGAAAATAAACTGGTTGATTTGGCGGATGAGTTCTACAGAAATGCCGGGGAGTATTTGTTCATTGATGAAATTCACAAGTATGCAGACTGGTCCAGAGAATTGAAGAATATTTATGATTCATTCCCTGCCTTAAAAATTGTTTTTACCGGTTCTTCAGTACTTGATATTCTCGAAGGTTCTGCTGATCTGAGTCGTCGTGCGATTGTATATAAATTGCATGGACTTTCATTCAGGGAATATTTAAAACTATTTCATAATTATGATTTCGAAGTTTATTCCTGGGAACAAATAATCCATAACGATGTGAAATTAACAGACCTTACACATCCTCTGCCTTTATTTAATGACTATTTGAAACGTGGATACTATCCTTTCGGATTGGAAAATGAATTGGATTTACGCCTTGGTCAGACCATTGTACAAACACTGGAAACGGATATTCCGCAATATGCCAATCTAAATGTTGGCACCAGTCGTAAATTGAAACGTTTGCTTTCGGTTATCGCTGAAAGTGTTCCTTTCAAACCTAATTTTTCCAAAATTTCTGAAATGATAAGTGTAAGTCGCAACTCATTAGACGATTATTTTTCGTATATGGAAAAAGCCGGACTCATCAGTCAGTTGCGCAATGAAACAAAAGGTATTCACAGTCTAGGCAAAGTTGAGAAAGTCTATCTGGATAATACGAATATGATTTATCATCTGGTTGGGGAGCAATCAAATATCGGGAACATCCGCGAAACTTTCTTCTTTAATCAGATGCGACTAAAGAATGAAGTATTATCGTCCGATCAAGCCGATTTTGCCATCCATCATTACACTTTTGAATTAGGTGGAAAGCATAAAAGACAAAATCAAATCGGGAAAGACGGCAAATCATTTTTGGTAAAAGATGATATTGAATACGGGTACCTCAATGTAATTCCATTATGGACATTTGGAATGAATTACTGAGCAGGAAGAAAAATGCAACTCACGAGACAGTGTTTCTTTCGGTTTCAAACATTCAAATATCGTAGTTATTCAGGTGGTTAGCTAATTTGTCTGTTAGCCTGTTAGTCTCTTGGGATTGAGGGTGTACATTGAGTAAAAGACATTAAATTTGTCCTGGAATCAGAGGTTTTAACCCTTGGTATGATGCCTTAGCTAATAGACTAAAGACTAATAGACTATTGAGCTAAACAATTACTAATTATCTTCATGTTCCAAAACTTTCATTTATGATCAGGTGTTACGCTTCAGGAATTGAGTTATTTCCTTATTTTTGCAGTTAATTAAAAAATAAAAATATGTGCGACACTTGCGGATGTGGTGAAGGCAATAAAGTCACCATACAAAAACCAGGAGGAAAACTCGTTGAGATCACTCATGAGCACGTGCATAGTCACGGACATGGCCACAGCCACAGCCATGAACATACGCACCCGCATGATCATGATCACGACCATGACCATGACCACGATCATGATCACAGTCATACACATACGCATAAGATAGATGTGGAAAGTCAGATTCTCAGCCGGAATAATTTGCTGGCGGAACGCAACAGGGGATTTTTCCTGGGCAGGAATATCTATGCGATCAACCTGGTGAGTTCTCCGGGTTCAGGTAAAACCAGCCTGCTGGAAGCCACATTGGAGCAGCTCAAAAATGAGATCGGTTTTTATGTGATCGAAGGGGATCAGCAAACTTTCAACGATGCTGACCGCATTGACAAAACGGGTGTTCCGGTGGTGCAGATCAACACAGGTACCGGTTGCCACCTGGACAGCGATATGATCCATCGCGCAATAGAAGCGCTTCAGCCAAAACCCGATGGTATCCTGTTCATTGAAAATGTGGGCAACCTGGTGTGCCCGGCTTTATTTGATCTCGGGGAAAATGAGCGCGCTGTCATCATCAGTGTCACTGAAGGAGATGACAAACCGATCAAATATCCGGATATGTTCCACGGGTCAAAGATCTGCATCATCAATAAAGTGGATTTACTTCCCTATGTGAAATTTGATATGGAAAAGGCTAAGGATTATGCCAGGAGGGTCAATCCTGATCTTCGCTTTTTCGAATTGTCTGCAACAACTGGTGAGGGAATGAATGAGTGGCTGGATTATTTAAGAAGTAAAGTTGCCCGATAAATAGTCTTTGCAGGAAAAAGCCAAATACTGCGTTATGCTCGTTTTTGAAACAGTCATTTACACCCGGTGAACTCCTTGTTTTCAAAAACATCATAAGCCTTGTCCTTGACTTTTTCTCATCAAAGACAAAGAACATGGGTTTTCTTGCAGATACTAATTATTAAAATCTTTATTTAAACGATCATAACATGTGTTTAGCGATACCGGGAAAAGTAATAGAGATCAGAGGGCAGGCGGATGATGTATTCAGGACGGGAAAAGTGTCCTTTGACGGTGTCATCAAGGAGGTCAATTTATCGCTTGTTCCCGAGGTGGAACTGGGCAATTATGTTTTGGTACATGTGGGTGTAGCGCTGAATGTGGTGGATGAGGAGGAAGCCCAAAAAACCTTTGAGTTGCTTCGGCAGATAGGTGAACTGGAAGATCTGGAGGACAGCGGACCGGGTTTGGCACCACCTGACAAATAACATGTTCTCAATTCCCGGACTCCGGATCAATACCTGAAAAACGGATTGTAGACCTTTTCATCTCCGATCGTGGTGGATTCCCCATGACCCGGGAATACCCTGGTACTGTCGTCCAAAGTGAACAATTTGGTTTTGATGCCTTCGATCAGGGTATCGTAATCTCCTCCCGGAAGGTCTGTTCTGCCAATACTTCCCTGAAACAACACATCACCCGAGATCAGGATTTTTGCATCATCATTGTACAGGCAGATGCTGTCTCTGGAATGTCCGGGAACATGAATGACCTTCAATCCGGTTTTTCCAAATGAGATGATGTCACCTTCCGATAAAAATTGCTCAGGTTTCAGGCTGCCTTTATATTGAAGTCCGTATCTGTCAGCGATATCTTCCTGCCTGTCAAAGAAATACATGGATTCTGCATGAAATTCTGGGACAAGACGGAAATTTTCTGAAATAAAATGATTGCCCAGCACATGATCGATGTGGAAATGCGTATTGATCAGTTTAACGGGTTTTAATCCGTTGTTTTGGATGAATTTTAGCAAAGAACTTTCTTCATAATCATTGTTGCATCCCGGGTCAATGATGACACATTCTTTGGTTTCATCAAATAAGAGATAGGTGTTTTCTGCAAATGCGTTGAAAATAAATCTGGCAATTTCCATGATATCCTTAACTTGTTTTAAATAAAAAATCCGGGTAAAATTAAGCATTTATACCTGTTTACCCGGATTAAAGAAGGGATTTACATCATTATTCCATTTTGACCACGCGCTGCATCAACCACTTTTGACCTAGTAAAGTCCTGATATAATAGACGCCTGCAGGTTTAGCCACCAGGCTCACATCCGCATGATAGGTCTGATCGTAGCGATACAAATTTTTCTCCTGTAATATCCGGCCAGTCTGATCCAGGATCTGGATCATATGCCGGTTGGATCCATGATCAGGTGCCTCAACTGTCACATGAAAAAATCCGTTATTCGGATTCGGATATATTTTCATTGCAGATTGGTCGCGGATATCTTCCACAGCAATTCTCAGCTCAACAATCACTGAATCTTGCACTAAACAAAAAGTGTCCGCTGAAAGCACCACAAGATGATAGGTGCCATGGGTCAAATCGGTAAAAAGCGGGTCTGCTCCAAAATTTAAACCACCGTCAATGCTGTACTGGTAGGGACTTTTACCGTTTTCTGCCCGGATCAGGATCGATCCGTCACCTGTGCCATGGTCATGGGTGACCTCAGCTTCCACAGTCAGATTACATTGATCACCGGTGCAGAAATTCAGTTCAGTCTGATATCCGAATTTTCCGGTTCCACTGAGCAAAACTTCACCGTTTCCGTTGGTCAGTGAATAGCTGCCCTGACCCCAGTCACAACAAAATCCGTCACCATAATCATCGTATAATATCAAGGTATAACAGGTATCCACCAGGCAAAGATCATGTTGAAATTCAGTGAATTGTAATGTATATTCTTCACTGGTCAGGTAAGGTTCTTCTGTACCGTCAATAAACAATTCCCAGCTTGTTTCATCCGGATATTCATCGGTTTTCAACAGGAAAGTGATTGGGATCAGACCAGTGTTTTTTTGTGTTGCCAGTTGGATGGTTTTCGGATTTTGCAATTCTGAACCATTTATATTTCTGACAATAAAACGGATCTGCTGATCAGTACCTTCAATATTGTTCAATACAACATCAAAAGTGTAAGTTTGACCGAAAGGGACTGCCAGTTGGTCAATTTCAAGACTGTATAAAAACTGTTCATTCACATAAACATCCAGGTATACCGAATGAATGGTATCGATACCCTGGTTTTCAATTTCAATTTTTGCAGTTACCATTTCTCCACAATAATATGAGGGAATCCGGGCATCCAAAATTTCGATCTGCACTGCCGGAAAATGTGAAATGGTTCTCTCAACGGAATTGTTTTTGGTATATCTGTCCAGCGGATGGTCCACGGAAGCGGCTATTTGATAGGCGCCTAATTCGGACATATCCATTTTGGTGCTAAAAACAATGTCCATATTGGAATCAGCACTTAAAGTATCCTTAATTTCCAAAGTTTCCATGACAATTCCCTCAACAGCATATTGAACAGTAAAGCCAGCCATATCTTCGATCCCGGTATTTTTCACTCTTACAGCCACCTCTTCTTCTGATGTCAGCAATTTGCCGCTGACTGGTTTGACCAGTGAAATGGCCAGGTCAAAAGTGTCTTTTAACAATTGAAATGCGACGATCCTGGATTGTGTTACGTCTTCAGCTACTCCGGCATACTCAGTAGTATACCAGAATGTTTTGCCATCTTCAGGATCAAGGCTCATATGTGCATAATCGCCAAAACGTGAACCAGAACTGATCGGCGCCACTCCGTCGATCACTTTATATTCCTGAACTGTCATCACTCCAGGCGGATCTGACGCAAATCTGCCGGTATATCTTACTCCGACATAATCGTTTTCGCTCGTTACATTGAATCCCATGGCAATATTACCTTCATTATCCAGCACAATACTGCTCATGAAACGGTGATATCCGTCATCAGGAGCATAGCTGCCTTCCTGGTACAGATACCAATCCTTGCCAGTTTCTCGTCTCAATTCCACCCAGCGAATTCCGGAAAGATCCTGACCATCCGTAACATCTGTAATAAAGGAGAACACCATGGATTCATGACTCCCAAAATTCCTGTAATCCGGAACATTCATGATGACTTCAGGGATCCCGTCCAGACCTGAACCGCCTTTCTGAGGCATGCAGGCAAACCAAAATCCTTCAGCCGCGCATGGATAACCATCAAAAGGAGTAGTTACAATGCTTATTTTTTCCACAGAGGTGCTGTCGGGATCATTCCAGTTGACATCAAATCTGAACAGGTTGATCTGATCATCATCCACTTCACCCCATGAGGAATCATTCAGAGCGAGGCTCAAAGGTTTGGTATTTTCAGGTAAAAGTTCACCATTCCAGTCCACCGGTGTAGCCACGAAAAAACCGGCTTCCGTATTGATACTCCCCGGTACTTCCACTCTTTGGATCAGCACATTTTCTTCACCTGCCAGCAAAGGCGCTCTTTGAATAAAATAATGATGAAGCACGTCAGGGCCTTCCTCATTGGTTGTGACTACGATGGCATCCGGCCAGATGGCGTATTTTGGATAATCGGGAAATTCCGGGGTAGCAAATGTGTAAATATAATAACTGCCAAACGGATCGTCGGTTTCGGTAACTGCGATCAGCAGGTTAGCCGGATCTGCAAATTCTGTAATGATCCATTTTTGGGCCTGTTCGTCATAAAGCACGATCGGATCTCCGGCAGAAGATTTATTGATCTCGTCCCAAAGTGTATTCGCAGAAAACTCTTCGATGAGTTCCCCGTTTTTGGAATAGATACCGATCTGGGTGACATTGACCATTTGGATATAAAAATTGTGTCCCGCGTTTCCTGTGGGATCGAGCGGTGATCCGCCATCGCCTATTCCGACGATGTTGACCAGGGGTTCGACAAGTGCACCACCCGGAAATTCAGATTGTCTGATCGGATCAAGTCCAAGATGTTCTCTTTCCGTAATCACTGATTTGGAATATCCCCGCCTTTCCCGGAAATTTTCAGGTCTTTTTTTGGAGGCCCTTAATTTGTGCCTTTTGGCAATTGAGGTGGGTTGCTGCCGGATAAGATCTGCCAGTGGTTTAGTTTTGCCCAGGAATACTGCACTCGTTGAGCTGACTTCAATCCCGTCAACTTTTGAGGCAGATTGTTGTGCCATCAAAAGGTTGACCGAAAAAATTACCACGATAAAAGTTATGATCAGTTTGTTTTGCATCGAAAACGATTTAAAATTTTGGTGAAATTTTTTTTCCTCCTTTTAAGGTGTCAATTGCAGGAGGATCAGGCGCATGATCTGCCGGATAAAATCGCAGAATTGCAGGATCCTGACTTAGCTTGTTTTGCCAGGCTTCAAGATCAGTTTTCCTTGTTTGGTATACGGTAAGCATCCATTCGTTTTTTGATCTGCTGACCGGATTTTTCCCGACTTCAATACGTAATTCCCTGAAATTTGAATAATTATGAAGGAGATAATTCCTGTCCAATTCCGGTGAAAGCTCTGCGATCCAGTTGCTCTTATTTTCGTAACTGAAGCTGTTGCTTTTGCAGAAGGTCAACGAAATACTTAATGCAAAGCAAAGTGAAAACAGTTTTAAAAGCTTTAGTTTAGACATCATCCGGTCAAATCAGTTGCAATGATAATTATATAATTACATATAGTTCGCGTTTGAAGCATCACAGACAAAAAAATTATTATTCTTTATTAATTTTTTAAATTTTGGCAGTATGTATGTTTGAGGTCAGTTTTGTTAATTCTGTTTCGAAAAATATATTTTATGTGTAGCGCTCAAACAATCATCCATAATATTATTCTGAACATAAAATAATTTGGGTAAAACAAAAATCATTTTTCAGTTGGCTCATACCTTTAGATCAACTCAAATGGCACATGCTTCAAACGCAACAAGATGGATGATTGTGCCATTTCAAAATGAAAAATGCGGTAAATATTTGGGATTCTCGATATCATGTTAAAAAATCAGGGAAAAAATCAACACAGGACATTATTTTATTGTATTATTGAAAAGCATTTTATCATATCATTATGGGTATACCGGCTAAAACAATACTTACTGTTATTTTTGCTATCATGTTGATTTTCAGTAAAAGTCAGGACGTTTCAGGCCAGACTATCCAGACGCCATTCGGGAAAAACAGGGTGCAATACCACGATGATTTCAATAACTGGTGGATGTATGAAACTGATCATTTTGCGGTTTACTGGTATGGTAAAGGAAGGAATATCGTCAAATCGGTGATACAACTGGCCGAATTGGATCATCAGGAAATACAGCAGTTTCTGGCGCATACCATGAATGAAAAGATCAGGATCGTTGTATATCTGGATCACAGTGATTACACCCAGACCAATATAGCTTATCTGGAAAACGATCTTGAATCCGGTGCCGGCAGGGCTCAGTTTTATGACAATAAAATCGTCGTATTTTTCAACGGAGATCACAAAGATCTCAGAATGCAGATCCGAAGCGGCATTGCTAAAGCATATTTTCATTCGATGTTCCAGGGAGTGAATATCCAGGATTTTTACAATGGAGTGAATGATTCGGAGCTGCCATCCTGGATCGTACTTGGATTGGCGGATTATCTTACGGATCAGTGGAACATGGACTTTGAATGGTTATTGAAACTGAATTTTGAAAAAAGGACCGGATTTGGAAAAAGTTTCAAGTCCTTTGCCAATAGAGATCCGGTTACAGCAGGGCATTCCATGTGGTTTTTTATGGTTCATACATTCGGGAAGCAGTCCGTATCAGATTTTTTGTATTATCTCAGGATCCACAGGAGCACAAAACGCGCATACGAAGCAGTCTACAATCTGAGTGAAAGAGAATTTTATAAACAATGGAAAAACTTTTATGAAGCACATTTCAGCGAATTTTCAGGCCGAACCGGTCAGATTCAGCAGGGTGAGGTCATATTAAAGAAAGAGTGGCCGATAACCAGGATACTGGCGGATGGTGGAAAAATTTATTATGTTGAGCATAATTTTGGCAGGGTAAAGCTCAGGGAACGAAGTCTGACAGAACAGAAAAAAGATAAAACACTGCTTAAGTACGGATACAGGAATGAACATCAGTTGCCTGACTTCCAATATCCATTGATCTCACTGGACCGTAAGGAGCATAAAATATCCGTTATTTACCAGGAAAAAGATATTTTACGTCTCCGTATGATCGATACCCGTACGTACCGGTACGAGGAACATGTTTTTCCTGAGCTGCTGCAACAAATCTACAGCTTTGCATTTTTTGAACCCGGGAAGATCATTATGAGTGCCAGTACAGATGGCTTTTCCGATATTTACATGTATGATCTGGAAGGCAGGCAGGCTGTCAGGATCACCAACGATTATTATAACGAGCCGATGCTGATGAAAGCACCTGTGGATGATCCTGGTCTTTTTTGGGTGGTCAGCAATCATGAAGATCAAAGTCTTCAATCGGTGGAATATGACTCGTTCCCACCCCTTTCGCCATTCAGGGTATTTGAACTGGATCCATTAAAAGGGGCTTCAGGCAGGCTGACCAGCAATTCTGATTACGATATCCGGGATATTCAGTTTGCCGGTAATAAATTGATTTTCAATAGCCAATATAAAGATAAGTCTGTTCCTGAAGTAAGGGGATTCACAGACGGGCAGATCAGTCAGGAAGCGGCTTACCTCAATCTTCCCAATCATCTCCTAACTCATGCCTGTGATCAGAACCGGTATTTTTATGTTTACCGGAATATCAAAAATGAATTTGTCATTGGAACGATGTTACTGGATACGGTCAGGCTTCTCACGGATCCGGGCGGTTTAATTTGTCACCGGGAAAGACCCGGGAGACCGGAATTGGCTGAGGAAGAAATTGCGGATTTCCGGGATATGGAGATCAGTGAATCACTGCTGTTTCAGACAAAATTTCCTGACAGGGAAGGCATACAGGTCAGTTCGGTTATTTTAGGAGAAATGCTATATTCAAGGGAAGAGAAGGGCAGAACAGGAGATATAAAGGCATCGGGTCTTCCGGTTTTCAATCCTGTTCAGGCCATTGCAGCTCGCCTGAGGTTCAGTTTCAGTGAACTGATCACCAGGCTGGACAATGAACCGCTCATTGACGGACTTGTGCCATTCGATGCCCTGAACAGGGAATTCCAGCCACAGGTGCCTGGAATGCTCATGTCAACCCTAGCCAAAGACATGTTCGAAGATTATATTGTGGAAGGCGGCACAAGGCTTGCTGCCAACTTCAGGGGTGCGGAATATTTTTTGCACTATCATGATCTGAAACGAAAAACCGACTGGCAATACACCTTGTACCGCAAAAGTGAATCCAGATTTGAATTTTTAACTGACGTTGCTGATGAACCTGATAAAATAAAATATCTGACCACACTGGGTAGGGTAAAGGCCAAGTATCCATTTGATATTTACAGGAGTGTTCAGGTAGCAACAATGTTCAGGCAGGATGAAATGCTCGTGAAAGCATCTGATTATGAAAGTCTTAATCTTGCTGTGATGCCTGCTCAGCGGCTGATCCTGGATATGGCATATATTTTTGACAACACCTCATCTAAAGGCATCAATCTTTGGTCGGGTATGAGATACAAGGTTTTTGCAGCTTTTTCCAACCGATTCAATGTCAGATTCACCAAACCGCCAGAGTTCAAACTGTCAGCAGGCAGGATGATGATGGCCGGATTTGATTTCAGGTATTACATGGATGTGGGAGAAAGCAGCACATTAGCGTTCAGGAGTACTGCCCAGACATCGTTTGGAACAGAAAAGAACATTTATTTTCTGGGAGGAGTTGAAAACAGTTTTTTTGAAAATAACAGCTTAGCCTATCCTGTTCCCGAAGATGAACAATTTGCTTTTATGACACAGGCGGGAAATCTCAGAGGATTTGAAAGGAATGCGCGCAATGGTTCCAGTTTTGTTTTGATGAATGCAGAGTTCAGGTTTCCTGTATTCAGGGTCTTAACAGACAATCATTTCAAACAATCTTTTTTGAGGGATCTGCAGTTAAGTTGCTACGCCGACCTCGGTACAGCATGGTATGGGTTGACACCTTTTTCATCTGAAAATTCAGCCAATTCCTTTATTTATGAAGTGCCGCCAGCAATTCTGTTCCGTATCAGACAGTACAACGACCCATTGATCGCAGCGGTCGGATTTGGAATGCGAACAAGGATTTTCGGATATTTTGTTAAATTGGATTATGCCTGGGGTATAGAAAACCTTAAGTTCCGTACACCTATGTTTCATTTTTCATTAGGTCAAGATTTTTAAAAAATCTTTTGTAATTCATTTCAAACATGTAAATTGCCAAATGTTTTGCCTTGATCGGTTATATTTTGGCTTTTCATAAATATAAAATCCGGAATTATTACCTGAAATCAAGTATAATAAAACTCAAAACGGAACAAATCCCATGTTTTTTTAAAGTTGGTTTGCATTTATTTTGAAATGCAAAGAAAGTGATTTGGAACAATTCAGATAGAACCAACAGTTGGTTTCGACTGTTTTCATCTGATGGTCATGTGAAGCGGAAAAATCATAACTGCGGTTAAAATGTGCATGATTTATAGTATAGTATTGCAAATAATTATATTCTAAAATTGATCTGGAAAATATTTACAATGCTCATGCCATCCAAAAATATCTGGTTAGCAATGAGGTTTTTTATCTGATCAGGCTGAAAATTATTGAAATACAGGATTCAAATTCTTTAATCAACCAATCAGGGAACAGGGGAGCAAAGTAAAAAATCAATCAATACCTTGAATTCATATACGAAAAACCCAAATATTAAAAGCAAAACGATCGCAGCAAATAGATATATTTTTTTGAAATAGCAATGTGCACAATTATTTTACTAACGAAATTCTAGACTATGAAATTGAAATTTACCATTCCCATACTCCTGATGGTATGGGGCTTTGCCATCCAGCTGTCAGCTCAGACAGGCATGGTGAAAGGAAATGTGAGCTCCACTGATGGTTTTGCGCTTATCGGAGCCAATGTTTCTGTAAAGGGAACGACCGTTGGGACGATTACGGACCTGGACGGTAACTATGAGATCAGGGCTAAGGCCGGTGATGTGCTGGTATTTTCCTATGTTGGTTATGAAGACGTCGAATCAACAGTAGGCAGTGATCTGACCGTAAATGTGGTGCTTGGTGCCGGGGTTGCCCTCCAGGAAGTTGTGGTAACTGCACTGGGTATCAGCCGGGAAAAGAAAGCGCTGGGTTATGCCGTCGAGCAACTGGATGCCGATGAGATCACAAGAACAGGACAGACCAACCTGGTTTCAGCCCTTGCGGGTAAAGTTGCCGGGGTTCAGATCCAGAATACTTCCGGAGCACCGGGTGCCGGAACTGATATTCTGATCAGAGGCATCACTTCTCTTGATCCGACCAGGAGTAACAGGCCATTGTACATCGTCGACGGTATTGAGATCAGCGATAATACCAACGTATTGCCCATCACCCCGAGTGCCGGTTCCAATGCAGTATCCTCAGGTGCTCAGTCAGCATTTTCCAACAGGGTTGTGGACCTGAATCCTGAAGATATCGAAAGCATGACCGTACTCAAAGGTGCACAGGCAACAGCCTTGTATGGTATTCGTGCTGCCAATGGCGCGATCGTCATCACAACCAAAAAAGGAAAACAAGGAAAACCGCAGGTCGGTTTCTATTATGGACAAGGTTGGGAAAATATCAATAAAACGCCTTATATTCAGACCAAACATGTTGATGGTCATTTTAATACCTCACTGCCAAGAGGTTATGATTGGGATACATGGGGAGCAAGGGCTTATGAAGGTGAGACCTATGTGATCAACGATCCATATCAGACTTTTTTCCGTCAGGGAAGTACACGCAGTTTTGGCGCTAACGTATCAACTGGTAATGAAAAATATACTTTCAGAATCTCAGGTGACAGATATAATCATGAGGGTATCATTCCGGAAACTTATTGGAACAAAACGAATTTTGGTTTTTCTGGAACTACCCAGCTGACGGATAAGTTACATGTCAGCGCCAGTCTGAAATATGCCAAGACAGGTGGTAACAGGCCTCATACCGGAGATAAATCCATATTGAGCAACCTCAGTTATGTTGCCACCTCTGCAGATATGACCTCATATAAAACCCCGTATACCTATGCCACGAATTTTGCTGCGGGTATCATTGACCACCCTTTGTTTTTAGCGGAGAATAACTCCTATGTGGATGATGTCAACAGGTATATTGCCGGATTGACCATGAATTACAAGCTGTTTAAAAACTTTGGTTTGCGTTATACCATTGGTCTCGATAATATCAGTGATGCAAGGACCAGGGTGGTTCATAAAGAAACAGATGAAGGATTCCAGGTAAAGGGATTTGTCATCGAACAAAATCTGAATGAAAGTACGGTGACTTCCACTTTGGTCGGAGAATGGAATTTCCAGATCAATAAAGACATCAAACTGAGTGGGGCCGTCGGACAGGATCTGTATATGAATCAAAATAAATGGTTCAGTATCAGGGGCGAAACCATGGTTCTGGAAAATTTCAATAACCTGAACAACGCAACCAATTTCTTTCAGACCAACAGTATAGTCAGACAAAGGAATGCAGGTATATTCGGGGAACTGACCTCCAGTTATCAAGATTTTCTGTATCTTACCCTTACGGCCAGAAACGACTGGTCTTCTACCTTGCCCAAAGCACATAATTCGTATTTCTTTCCATCAGCAAGTCTTTCATGGGTGATTTCAGATATGATGACCTTGCCTGATGCGTTCAATCTGATCAAGCTAAGGTCTTCCTATGCTGTGGTTGGTAAGGATGCCAATCCTTATGTAGTTGGCAGATATTATGAAAAAGCAGGTAATTTCCCCTTTGGAAGTGCAGTTGGATTTACGCAGTCAACTCTGATCGGGGATGAAAATCTGAAACCAGAATTTACCAATTCACTTGAATTCGGATTTGAACTCGGCATGTTCAACAACAGGCTGGGAATGGATATTGCCTGGTATCAGAACAATATTTCCGACATGATCCTTTCAGTGCCCATCAGCAATGCAAGCGGTGCAGCGCGTTATGTGACCAATGCAGGAGAGATCCAGACATCAGGCTGGGAAGTTTTACTGACAGCCACACCGTTCAAATATGGTAAATTCATCTGGGATGCTTCCCTGAACTGGTCTACCAACCAGGGTAAAGTGGTTTCTATCGAAGAGGGTATTGAAGATATCGTACTGTTCGAATCATTTGGTATCACCAATAAGTATGTTCGTGGAGGAAAGATAGGTGACCTTTACGGATACAATTATGCAAAATCTCCTGACGGAAGAAATGTGATCGGCAGCAATGGTTTGCCTTCAGTGGTATTCGATTCTCTGACTTTGGTGGGAAATGCTCTACCTGACTGGATCGCCGGTCTGACCAACTCATTTAAATATCAGGGGCTGGAATTCTCTTTCCTCTGGGAATGGAAAAAAGGCGGAGATATTTTTGATATGGGCAAAAGAAATTCGTTGAGGAACGGTCAGACACTGGAGACAGAAAGAAGAAATGAAAGGGTGCTTTTTGAAGGAGTGAATAAGGTAGTAGGAACAGACGGATCCATTTCCTATAAGGATAATGAGATCTGGGCAGAGATCACACCTGGAGGATTCTACAGAAATGCTACGTACTATAATCAGGCTGCTGATGTATTACTTGAAGATGCATCCTGGATCAGGTTGAGGAATATCAGCCTGAGTTATACCTTGCCAAAGAGTTTACTGAAAAACCTGTACATCGATGCACTGAGCTTGTCATTCACAGTGAACAATGCTTACCTGAATACAGGAACACTGGGTTATGATCCGGAATTGAACTATTTCGGCAGCGGCAGCAATATTTATGGATATACAGGCCTGGTCAACCCGGCTACAAAGAGTTATTTCCTGAAAGCTAATATCACATTCTGATCCGTTTTGAGGAAGAGATTATTCATAATCATATAAAATAGAAGCAAATGAAAAATAAATTAAAAATATCTGTCATACTGCTCTCAGCGATGCTCCTGATGTTTTCGTCCTGTACTGATTTTCTGGACGTCAATGACAATCCTACCAAGGTGAAGGATGCGAATCTGTCAGTATTACTGCCAACTACCATTGAAAGAACTTCTGCTGCGCACTACAATGCCATGTTGTCCACCAATCAGGTAACACATCACCTGGACAACTACTTCGGTTACTATGGTCAGTTTGATGCAAATGCAGTCTGGGAAATTGGCTACCTGCGTTCATTGAATCAATTAAAAGACATTTATGACAGGGCTGAGGAATCCCCGCATTACAGGGGTGTGGCACGCGTCCTGCAGGCGGTGAACCTGGGTTTGATGACCGGTTTCTGGGAAAATATTCCATATTCCGAAGCATTGCAGGGTTCGATGAATACCACTCCGGCCTATGATTCCCAGGAATCCATTTACGGAGTGATGTTGAATTACCTGGATGAAGCGATCACCTTGCTTGCTGCAGAACAATCCTTTCTAAAGCCGGGTACGGATGACCTGATCTACGGAGGCAACCTTCAGAAATGGACAAAACTGGCATACTCACTGAAAGCAAGGTATCTTTTGCATTTATCCAAAAGATCCAATTCCAACTGGGCTGCAATAGTGGACGCTGCATCCAAGGGTTTTTCTTCCAGTGCAGACAATTTCCAGTTGGTGTACAATGATGTCAATCAAAACCCTTTACATCAGTTGGCCAAAGCCAATCTTACAGGCAACTATACTTATACATTCAGTTACATGTTCATCAATGCGCTGAAAGATACCAGGTACGGAGCTGCTGACCCGAGACTTGAAAAACTGGTAACAAAAGGAACTTCAGCTGAATATTTTGGCTTGACTTCCTTTGATAAGGAAGCACCCGGCAATACCTGTAATATTCCTGTCACCTCCTGGTATTCACTGGTAAATTCTCCGATATTGATGATGTCTTATGCAGAATTGAAATTTATAGAAGCTGAAGCTCAATTGAACCTCGGAGGCGATGCTAATACGCCTTATGCTGCAGGTGTGGCTGCCCACATGGCAATGGTGGGAGCTGACGGCACAGCCTATATGGCTCATCCGGATTTTGCGCTCAACGGCAACAATGACCTGAAAAAGCTCATGCGGGAAAAATACATAGCTATGGTATACAGTCCGGAATTCTGGAACGATATGAGACGGCATGATTTTAATCCGAATGTTTTCGAAGGTTTTGTTAAAGTCAGTAAGGATAATTTCCCATTGGCAACGGAAAGGAGCGGACCTGCCCACAGAGCGCTTTATCCTACCAGTGAGCAAAACAGGAATGCGGATAATGTACAGGCTAATTTTAAAGCCATGGAAGTTAAAATGTGGAAAGATAACTGATTGAGTTGTGGAAAAATTTAGTTTGTATAAGACAAATCATTAAAAGTTTAGGAAATGAAAAAATTATATATTTTATTGATCTTCGGAATAATGCTTTCTTTTGCTTCATGCTACAAACCTTCAATCTGGGTTGATGAGAATGTAAAGGAAAGTCAGGGTTACTATCCTGTTATTCAGGCAGTCAGGATTGCAAATGTTCCCACTTCAGGTAAGTTTGCAGTAGGAGATGTGGTCAAATTCGAAATGAAGTATTGGTCAGTGGATCCAATCGCCAAGTACGATTTATATGCCAAAGTTGCGGGAACAGAAAATGTGTATTCCAGCACAGCTTATGTTTACAGTTTCAAACCGGAGATCAAAGCAGAATTGATCGTTCTGGATTATATCGTTCCGGCAAATGCTGCTGGTACAACTGTTGAATTGAAAGCGATCATTACCAATGAAAATGGCCTGGCCAGGACCAGCGCTGTGGTAAAAGCCAATATTCTGTAAATTAGTTACTTGTCAGAATTTATTAAAGGGCTGTCTTTTTGGCAGCCCTTTATTTTTTTGCACCTTTCTTTTTAAAAGATGTTCTTGGCAAATAACAGAAATAGGGAAAAGGTGAAATTGAAACAATTTTTAAGTATTAAACTAAAATATTATAACGATAAACCATATATGTTTATTGTAAAAGGTATTCGTTATTTTTGATGAAATATTCTTTTGCCCGATAAAACTTTCATAATGAGCTAAATATCGAATATGGAATAACATGTCTGTTCCAGGTTGGCGGGTTTTATTGCAAAAATACTAAACTTCAAAAACCAATAACTGCTGATTTAACTTGCCATTAAATTTCCATATTTTTCTGTCTTATTTTGGTCATGGTATTCAACCCATTACGCGTTGTTAGTGTACGCATTCTCCAACACAGCATTGCATACCGTGTTATTGAGATTCTACCACAAGGTGGTTTTAAACTTTATGGTTTTATGCTTTGAAATTTTATGCACAGTGGTTTTATTACGCTTTGTAGTATTTCACTGATGGGTTGCCAAGTTGCTTTTTTGTTTGATTCCTGCCATTAGCAAAATAGATTTTTGCTCAATCATATTCCTGGATTCAAATTCCCTTTGATGATTAAAAACGTCATTGCATTGGGATCATCGGGAGATTTTTGCAGAATGTAACAGATTATTAACGGTTTGAATTATTTATAACCTTCAAGAGCTGTTAACTTTGTTGTTTTTTGTTTCGCTTATAGTGCAAACCAGTGAGGATTTTGTTTAATTTAGCCAATACGAAATGCAGATGAGGTGAATATCGGCAATTTGTACTTTATGGTTTTATATAACAATAGTTCGTTAAAATTTAAGCGGCAATAGTGCCATAACAAATAAGTTCTT
>CAZQKR010000050.1:0-27606 GCA_964594045.1 uncultured Saprospiraceae bacterium
GAAAATTCTTCCAAATATTGTATCAAAATTTTAATTCATAAGGATCGACTAAATATACAACATATTTTGGGTCATTCGTTAAATATTCAACCACATGGTCAAAAAAATACTGGATTCACAAAAAAGATGATATCGAAGTGTGTCGTGACTGTGAGTTTCGGTATATCTGCACCGACTGCCGGGCCTACCTGGAAGATCCGCACAACGAATATTCCAAACCACTCAAATGCGGATACGATCCCTACACCGGCGAGTGGTCAGAATGGAGCACAAATCCTTTGAAACAGACTGCTATACAGTATTATGGAATGGAAGATTTGGTGAAGAGGTGAGTTTTTGAGTGGTTGAATGGTTTTCCGATCATTCATTCAGTAAATCAACAATTTATACCCGGATGCGAGGTTGCTTTAAAACGTCCAATTTTTGAAAGGCAATTATTTTTTAAGTATTATATCGATTTCGAGCTGCTCGCATATTTTCCTGCATGTAAAGGTATTAAGTTCATTGTGTCTGGGAACTACAGATTTCCGGTTGTTTTTTGGATTTAAAAATAAGGAATGTTTGTTGCCTTCACGAAGCAATATGCAATCATTTTGAGCTAGATGTTTTAAAAATGCTATCCGCTTCATATAGCTCTTGTAAGCGATAGAAAAGGTTTTATTATAGCCTCTGGGGACTCGGCAGAATTGGAAAGCGTTTCGGCTTCCAGAAATAATTGCAAAGCTTCAAATAGATTTTCTTCAGCCTCAGCAATCGTTTCTCCCTGTGTGATCACTCCGCCTAATTCCTGAATATAAGCTGTATAACCGTATTCTCCTTTGACATAAACAGCTGTTAAACCAATATCTTTCATTGCATAAAATTATTAAATAAACGACCGAAAATCAATGTAAAGGTAGAACATAATTGGTTTTTCCAGAAGAAATACCTATAAATCCGTTTTACCGTGGTTCAGTTTATGTGTGCTTGATGGTTTTCCGATAAGTCATTCATTCCCTAATTCAAAAACTCAACAATTCAACAAATCAACAAATCAACGATTCAGCAAATCAACGATTCTACAATTCATGACTCCACATTTTGCGCTATGATCTCTTTAACCCTTTCTGCCGGAAGACCGGTGATATCTGCCAGAAATTCAATTGAAGCGCCTTTTTGGTGCCCTTTGAGTATGGTTTCAACTTTATTTTGTTCGATACCTTTATCAACACCAATTTGTTCTATCATTTCATATGTAGTCATAAGTTCAGACTTTTTATGTTTTGGAATTGACTTTACTAAGTTCATTAATTCTTCTCTTTTCAAATTGCTGATTTCAAAAAAATAAACAAAAATAGCTTGTTCAAAGTTCTTTCTGCATAACTTTTCAACCGCAAATCGTTGTAATATCCTTTTTAGCTGATCCGGCAGCTCTTCCGGAAAGTCTGTATACCGCTGCATGATCAAAGCTGAATGCAGGAAAATATTTTCTATTTCCAATATTTCTGAATCCGAAATCCTGACCAGATCGACAAAAACCGTATCAAAATCAGGGATATACCTCCTTAACCGCGGTTTTAAATCAGGAAACAACCCGGATAAAGGTCTATACTCCCAGGTTTGTTTTCCATGATAAAAAAGTAACGGAATGATGGGATATAAAGCTTTCTCATTTTTCAACTGGAATTGGTAGGCATTTACCAGATATTGCAATAATTGAACCGCAACATTTTTATCGGGATAACTTTTGTGTTCAATCAGTACAGACAGATAAAATACACTTTCGTTGTCGTCTTTCATGCGGCATTGAATGACAGAATCGGCAAAGATCTCCCTTAGGAATTGTAAATAAATAAGATATGCAGAATTGACGAAGTAATTTTGTTCTTTTTCAAGGCGTGAATGAGGCGAATAACCTTAGCTATTTAACGAGTTTACAACGCAGATAAAGGGCAAAAGAACAAGCCAAAATGTATAGGTTATTTCTTTACAATTCCTTATCTTATCGTCCAAAAAGCTGTCCTTCTGCATTATCAGACTGTCATAATCAATCAGCTCAGAGACTTCCGCCGGTAAAAAATGCTTCAGAAAATCAATGGCAATATCCTTTTCAGCCATCATAGCCTTAAAGAACTTATCGTGTGGATTGTAGAGTGAATTTTCCATAGGACAAAAATAGGGTAAATCGGGAAAAAGGAAAAGTTTTTATTGGTAAATATTCTAATATCCACCAAACGATTTGACATTCTTATATGAGGATTTCAAACCAGTTGTTAATCCGAAAATTGTTCAACATTTTTCTTCTTTTACACCCTAAATTTAGTCTTTATACGTTTAGATCAAGTCGTTCAAATCAGTGAACTCCTTAACAAATCTATACTTTATGGAATTATAAGTCAGATACCTAAAGCGTTATACTTTATGCGCATTATCAATAATCATTTTCCAAATTATAAAAAGACAACGTAAAAAACCTATATATAGTTTTGAAATTACAGTATAACCCCTTTAGTCCTGTTGCTATACTGTATTCAAGGCAAATAAAAGGATTCAGTCGCAAGAATTAGGACAAAGTATTAACAAGCTCATTTAGAGATGATTAAAATTATTTAAAAAAATATGTTAAAATATTTGATTTATTCATTTTTTTTGTTATCACTTTGAATAATTACTTAGACGATTTCTCTGTTTTTACTTTATTCAAGTATTAAATATTGGAACAAAAGAAAAATCCAAATTTTTACCAATTCTGTATGATTTTTTATCATCAAATATTCCTCCCCTAGATTTCCCCGGGTTGTTGCTCAAATAGAATCTTCAATCCGGGACTGATCCTGCGTAAGTTTGCTTGAAACACCATTCACCCGAAGTGAATAGTTATTTTTTGTCTGAATTTAAAAATTTAAACATGAAAACAATAAAATTTTTGCTGATTGCTGTTATTGTACTCTTAGCAGGCTCGTTTTTTAATTCCTGCGACAAGGAGTCTTTAGATCTTCAATCTTCTGCTAATAAAACCAAAATCACCACCAGAAGCATCCATGTTTCGTGCGAGGATTGCATCGACACCACTGCCAATCCGATAGAATACTATGAGAAAAGCGATTCTAAAATAGTACCAATTGGAAAAAGTGGAAAAACAAAAACTGTGGACATTGTATATTACAATACCGAAACGAATTTTGTATTAAAAGTAAAAAGCACTGCGGGATGGGCGGACCTGATCATCAATGGCGTTTCTTCCTGGACCAACGGACCGGTCCAACCCAATGAATGGGGTGTGTATACCGTTGCCTTGCCAACTGGCTACCAGTCATGCGATGAATACAATTTTAGCTTGCAGGTTGCAGGCAACGGACCCCAGGCTGTGTTTGCTGTAGAATACCAACTGCACGCGATCTGCGTAGGCGAGACAGTCACTGACATTGATGGTAATGTTTATCATACGGTGGTTATTGGTAGGCAGACCTGGATGAAAGAAAATTTAAAGACCACCCATTATAACAATGGCGACCCCATTCCTTATTTTACTGGTGAGAATGGCTCCGGGCAATTCAATCCCGGATATATGAATTATAACCATGATGAAAATATTGCCGATGTTTATGGTCGTTTGTATACCTTCTATTCCGTTGTTACTGATGAGCGTAATATTGCACCTGTAGGATGGCATGTAGCGACATGGGCTGACTGGGATATTATGATTTATGAATATTTACTGCAGGGACCAAGCAATTGGATAAATCAAAATGCCGGCCCTCTTAAAGAAGCTGGTACAGACCACTGGATGGCTCCCAATACAGGTGCAACAAATTCGTCTGGTTTTACTGCCTTGCCCGCAGGAATATGTGTGTGGTGGGGTTTAAAGTTTGAAGGTTTAGGTACCGGTACCACCTGGCGGTGCAAAGATGGTAATTGGCATTGGGCTAATTACGAAACAGATTTACTTGGCTGGGGTTGGGGACAAGAGTACCATTTGTTTTCAGTTCGCTGCGTAAAGGATACACCATAAGCGTTTCGGGCGATCTTATAATCAAAAGTGAATTAAAAATTGATTCTGTCCGAAAAGTCAAATTTGTTGGTTTTCAATCTTTTTTGTCCCATCCTGCTGACGTCCGAGATCAGTAAAAGACTAAAGGGAAACGATTGAAAACCAACAAATTAAAAGTCCACTTTTCAAGCCCGTACTGACTGAAAATGTCAGTAGGGATTTTGGGGATAAAGACTTTTCGGAGAAGACTCAAGTTTTTAAAGCCATTAAATTTATACTTTTATAATTGCTTCTGACAAAAATGGATTCCTCATTTTGATCACAAAATCTTCTGCTTTTTATAAACCATATTCCCACATTAACCAAGAAAATCTGTCATGATTTTACCCAATCATTGAAATATCCTGAAACATGTGCATTTCCCACCCACTTTTAAGAAACTTTAATTATGCATTACTTAATAATTTCCCCTCAAAATAAATTGCCCCGTTTCCCAAAAAAAAGTAACTTTACCCGATCATCTGAATCACCTGCACAGGTAGGTGGAAATGATGTTTTTATCTAATCCTTTTAACATTATTTTTATGCAACAGGGAATTTTTCACTACATCAACGCAGGGAAAAATGCCGCTGAATGGCACAAAAGACATATCGGGCAGATGAAGAAGCTTCGGTTCGATACGATCGCTGTTCACGGCATTTACTCCATGCAGGAAGCGCTGGATTATAACCAGGGATCCACCATCGAACCGATCTATATGTCCGCATCTCAGGCCTACAGAGATTCTGACGAAATGGAAGCCGCCCTCTCTTATCAAATACCCACCTGGTGTTACAGCAGAATTGGCAATCCAACCATGTACTACCTCGAAGGTGTACTGGCATTGCTGGAAACCTATGGATCTGATGTTGAAGCCAGCTGCTGTGCAACAGCATCCGGTATGGCAGCCATCACCAGCGCCTGCGAACCTTTCCTGGCCGTTGATCCGGAAAATCCTGACCAGAAAATGAATTTTGTTGCTACCGCACAGGTCTATGGCGGTACTTTCCAGAATTTTGCCGTGCGCAAGGACCAGGAAAGAAATATCGAATGGAGAAAAGTCATCCATTCTAACAATATTGAAGAATGGGAAAGTCTGATAGACGATAATACCCGATTTTTATATGGTGAAATGCCCAGCAATCCCGGACAGGCCTTCTTTGATATGGAAGCTGTGGCCAAATTAGCTGAAAAATACAACATCCCCCTGATCATTGATTCCACCATCGCTACACCCGCATTGATGAGGCCTTTGGCCTGGGGCGCAGACATCGTGGTTCAATCCGTGACCAAAACCCTTACTTCCAGTGGCTTTGGAATCAGTGGAGCCGTGATCGCACGTAAAAATCTCAGGACCAGACTCAACAACCCGCCTATGGTTGCAGATTTTGGTACTTACATAAAAGCTTTACCCAACAGAGATCTGGGTCCGAATATCTCTCCGATGAATGCCGTTCTGGCACTCAACGACATACGGACTTTGCGATCTAAAATAGATTTCATGAGCCGTTCTGCATTGAAAGTAGCCAAATTCCTGGCTGATCATCCGCACATCGAACAGGTGGATTATCTCGGACTGGAATCACATCCGCTTCATCAGGTGGCTAAAAAATATATGGTCCTGGTTGACTCAGAACATGATGATCTGTACAACGAACCGGTCAACCGTTATGGTCACCTTTTGTCTTTCAGGGTCAAGGGCGGCGCTCAGGCAGCGCGGGATGTTTTTGACGGATTCCAGCGGATCTACAGGGCAACCGACCTGGGCAGGATCAAGTCCATCGCGACGATCCCGGCTATTTCCACACACCAGCAACAGGGAGAAGAAGGCAGAAAGATCTCCGATATTCCGCCAAACCTTATTCGTCTGAATGTGGGCGGTGAACATCCGGATGACATCATCGCTGACCTGAGCCAGGCGCTGGCCGTTCTGGATGGTCAAAAAATCGAATTTACTTCTCCTGATTACAGTGCAGGAGGCGCTTCTTCTGCCAGATTGAGAAAATAATTGCACGATGCGCGATTCAAATATTCAGTGCCCGTATGTCAAAATACCGGCACTGTTTGTTTTAGTAACTATTCAGCATTAATAGAATTATAACTTAAGTAGCATTTGGTTTCTATGTCTTTTACAATACAAAATGATATCTCTGTGTAACTCCGTGTTGCACTCTGTGTGACTCTGTGCAACATAAAACATTGATTATAAGATAATTAATGCATTCGAGTACATTCTTAACAAATAAAAGTTTCCACATGATGTAATTCCGCCGGAAAAGATTATTATTCATTTATCTTAAAATTCTCTGTTTCATACAATTTCAACAAGTCAAAATATTTTAAAAATGTCAAACTCAATACTTTACTATTCAACCAATTATAAAGCAGAAAAACAAACATTCAGCCAGGCATTGCTCAAGGGGCTTGCACCGGACAAAGGCTTATTTATGCCCGAGACCATTCCTCAATTAAGTGCTGAAGAGATTTTTGCCTTTTCGGATATGGAGTACTATCAAATCGCCTTTGAAGTCATCCGTAAGTTCCTGAAAGGAGAGATCGCAGTTGATGAACTGATGGAACTGGTGAAGGACGCCTATGACTTTGATGTGCCCCTGGAAAAAGTATACGAAAAAAAATACGTCATGAGGCTGGATCAGGGGCCAACCGCTTCGTTCAAGGATTTTGCCGCCAGGATGATGGGCCGCCTGATGCAGTATTACCTGAAAAAGGAAAATAAAAAAATGCTCATCCTGACCGCTACTTCAGGTGACACCGGCAGCGCCATCGCCAATGCATTTTACGGGCTGGACAACATCAAAGTGGTCGTCCTCTTCCCCGAAAAGGAAGTGACCAACCGGCAGCGAAAACAAATGACCACCCTGGGTAAAAACGTGCAGATCATCTCTGTGGACGGGAAGTTCGACGATTGCCAGGCATTGGTCAAGGAAGCGTTTTCTGACCCCGATCTGGATTATCTGGATCTTTCCTCGGCCAATTCCATCAATATCGGCCGGTTAATTCCTCAGATCGTGTACTATTTCTGGGCATTTGCCAAACTTCGTAAGGGTCTGCCTGATGACAAGATCACTTTTGCCGTTCCTTCCGGCAATTTTGGCGACATGATGGGCGCTGTCTTTGCCTTGCACATGGGATTACCTGTTGAGAGACTGATCATCGCGACCAACAGCAACGATGAATTCCCCAAATACCTGGAAACCGGACATTACCAGACCATAGTTCCCTCTATCAATTGCATTTCCAGCGCCATGAATGTCGGACATCCGAGCAATATCGCCCGGTTGATCACACTTTACGGTGGGAAAATGGATGAAAAAGGCTATATTTACGAAGCTGCAGACCTGGAAAAACTGAGAAAAGACCTGTTTGGGGTGAGTGTGAACGACGAACAAACCAGGCAGACCATAAAAGAAGCGTATGAGCAATATCAATGCCTGCTGGAGCCTCATGGTGCGGTTGGCTGGAAAGGTCTGATACACTATCTGGAACAACATCCTGAAAAAGATGATCCTGATGCGGTTTTTGTATCACTGGAAACAGCCCATCCGGCTAAATTCCCGGAAGAGATCAACCGGATACTGAACATCGACCCGCCGCTTCCACCGAGCCTGGAAAACCTGGAAGGAAAACCGGAATTTGTGGATACCATCGAGTTGAATTACCCGGCATTCAAGCAATATCTGATAAATAAATATTAAACCCGGTAATTTACAGTTCCGGATAATTGCTGCTTTATTTTTTATTTATTTTACTGCAAAAGCATGCTTTTTGCAGAATTCCTTTATTTTTTTAATTTTTTGTGCATTTTTCAAAAACTTAAATATCATTCCTTTGTTAGACCTCACAACGGAACAATTTTTTCAAATCATTATTAAAATTCAAAAAAATGGCTTTTAAATTAGCAGATCTTCCATATGCCTACGACGCTTTGACCCCTTATATCGATGCAAGAACGATGGAGATCCATCACACCAAACACCATGCTGCTTATACCAATAATCTGAATGCAGCTATTGACGGTACTGAATGGGCGGACATGTCCATACTGGATATTTTCAAAAACATTTCCAAAGCATCTCCTGCCATCAGGAACAATGGCGGCGGATTTTACAACCACAATTTATTCTGGGAGATCATGACCCCGAATGCCTTGGCTGCACCATCCGAGCAAATGAACATCCACAAAGCGATCATGCGAGACTTCGGTTCTTTCGAAAATTTCAAAAAAGAGTTTTCAACTGCTGCTGCAACCCGTTTTGGATCAGGTTGGGCATGGTTGTGCGTGGATAATTCAGACAAATTATTCATCACTTCAACCCCGAATCAGGACAATCCGTTAATGGATATAGCAGAGAAAAAAGGAACCCCGGTGCTTGGTCTGGATGTGTGGGAGCATGCATATTATCTGCACTACCAGAACAGAAGACCTGACTACATCGAGGCTTTCTTCAATGTGATCAACTGGCATGAAGTGACCAAAAGATACAATGATGCCAATGAAGGTGCATCAAAGTTTTAAATAATTGGTTTTTATTTTTGTTTAGTCATTGAGTAATTATAAAACTGCCCGAACATCATTTGTTTCCGGGCAGTTTTTTTATTTTCGGGTCTAAAGCCAAAATTTCGCCATTCACCCCATTGGCCTCTCCCATTCCCTGTCATGATATGCTGTCAGGGTTTCTCTGTATGGATGAACACCCAGAGGTCTGAATAGTAGATCTTTTTCATTTCTGCATTTTCAATATAGGCTTCTAAAATGATTTTTCCTGCATTGGTTTTGACCGGAGGAATGTTTTCATGCAATCTGAAATGGTCTTTTTGGGGTCTGATCAGGGTTCTTTTCTGATATAAAACCTTGTTGCCTTCATCCCTGATCTCGTAAACCAGTTCCAGGTCAGTTCGCCTGGTTTCCGTCCTGAAGTCAATCTCCAGATACAGTTCCTGCGCAGGTACTTCAAGCGAATTGACCAGAAAGTGCTTTTTATCAGTTAACCTGATTTTCGGTTTATTTTCCTTTTTTAGAAGGATTTTATGGCGTACAGACCCGGCATATAAACTGTCAGAGATGATCTTGTTTTGCAGGCTGACATAAGCATTGGTCTTCTTAAAAATGCGTAGTTTTTCCTTCAGTAAATGTCTTTTTTCCCGGTCGTCAGAAGATTCCAGTTGCATTTGATCATTAACTGAATAAAGTTTTCCACCATTCAGGAAAAAACCGTCCAGGTAAAAATCAATGATTTCCCGGTTGTTGTTCATATAGGCAAAATACCTGTCTCCTGTATGGAAAAGGTTGGAACCAAGAGCTGCGCTTTTTTCGGGAATGAACTTTATATATGGCGCCAAAAAAGGTAACAGCGTTTCATAGAAATCCAGATGGCTGACGTCATGGTCGAATACGGCAGCCTTTCTAAGTTTATTTCCGAAAATAATGAAAGGCACATGATACCGTTTGATCGAATTTCTTACCGGAATTTCACTCATTGCATGATCTCCTGTCAGTACAAATACCGTATTCTCATACCCGGGCTTGTTTTTGTACGTTGTGATGAAATCTCCAATGGCGTCATCAAAAAACAGAATGGACTTGAAGTACTTTTGATAAGTAAGGAAAAACTCCCGGTCCTTTTCCTTTTTCAGCGTATTGATGACGGAATCAAGTTTCGCCTGATACAGGGCTTCGTCTGTGATCACAAAAGGCGTGTGCATGGAGCCGGTAAAAAATATGCTCAGGTGAGGTTGATCCGGAAAAGTATCCATGACTTCAAGTGCCTGGGAAAAAAGATTTTTATCGTGATACCCCCAAAAGAATTTTTCGGTTCCCGCCAGAGATTTTTCAAACTTTTCCGAAAAATTTCTTTTGTCAAAGATCAGATCAATATGGTTGAACTTGAAAAATCTCTCTTTTTGATGAAACCAGGCTATTTGTCCGTAAAAGTATGCCGTATGATAACCGTTGGACTTCAGCAACGGGAACAGCGACACATGTCTGGGATATTGGTCAAGTATGGAAAAACCTATTTTGCCATAAGGTAAGCTGCCTGATAAGGAAGGAACCACTGCTAAGGATCTCTCTCCGAGCGTAAAGCACCTGTTCCAGTACAGCCCCTGGTCTTTAATTGCTTTCAGCTTTGGCATCAGTTCAGCCCCCCTGTACGTATGGAGAAAATCATCACTCAATCCTTCAATGATCAATATCACTACATTGGGTGCCTGGTCAAATTTGTGAAAGTACGGTCCAAGTCTGTCCGTAGTATCCAACATGTGAAGCAGGGGATATTCTGTATCCAGATACAATTTGCTCTTGTCCATATTCCTGAACGCAATGGCATCTTCCGGAGTGTAGTTTTCACCTGTTTCCTTTGGCATTACCGCATATATGGCAGATTTGGCAAACAGGTGAAGGGATTTACTGGCGCTGAACCTGTTGAAGTTGATGATATAAAACAGCTGAAAGACGACTGTGAGACTTAAAAAGATTATGGTAAATCTTTTCGTTTGAAAAAATTCGGGAATGCTTATTTTTTTTGATGCTTTTCTCATAAAAGTGAGCAGCAGGGAAATCAGCAGCACCGGTATGATCAGTGCAAAATAGCTGATACCTGCACTCCTCATGGTGAAAAAAGATTCATCAACTGATGTGTTCCAAAGAAAAAAATCCAATACCTCCAGCTGATAGAGAAAATAGATGAGAATGGGAATATGCAAAAGGGCGAAAAAACCTATCCCGTTTAAAAACAGCGTATCTACCCAGTAATCATTTCGCTTTTTTAAGAAAATATAGATCGGAAGCAGTAAGATCAAAAGCGTATTAATGGTAAATACATCATACAAAAGCCCCAGGAATTCAGACCATACCAGGTTTTCCTGACGATCAAATACGATTAAAATATATAACGTTTCGAAAATCCTGAAAAGACTGATGATCAATGTATTGATCAAAATTAACCTGAGAAAACTTTGGGGTAATTCGAGATTATTCCAGTATTTAAGTATTTTCTTCATAACGGAAATGCCATATTTTAATAATCAGTCACAAAATATGGGTACCATACTCAACAAAATTAAGGATTTATTAAGAACGGTTTAAGCTTTTAATCATAATTTAACCCTGAATTTTAAAGGTCAATATCACTGATCCCATTTTTGTGTGTTTTTATCCTGGATTATTTTCCTGTTCAAAAGCACTATCTGTTTATTTCTAGCACTACTGTGATTTATTGATCAATCCTGCGAAATAAGAGACATAAATAGTCCATGATTTACCTGATCATAAGAAATTTATTCTTCACGTTTATTTTAGTTGGAGATTATGCTTCATCTGGATTTATATTATCTTGCAGAATGATTGCGCTATAAATTATTTTTTACAAAAATGACCTTTACCGAATCAGAGAAAAAAGCCTGGAAAAAAGCCAAAAGTCTGGGTAGAATTAAATTCGGGCTGATGTATGGTATCATTCTGGGTGTTGTGAATTATTTCATCATCAACCTGGAAGATCTGCCTGATACTTCTTTTACAGAAGCTTTTTTCTCCTGGAAAAAACTTTTATTACTTTTCTTCCTGATGGTATTTAATTCAATAGTATTTGGAGGATTACAATGGTGGTTAATGGAAAAAAGTATTGAACGAGGTGCAAATAAAAATGTATAAAAATCTATATTTTAAATATTTATATAATATGAATCTGATAAAAAAGACTTTCGCTGTTTTGTTGTTCCTGATTGTTTTTTCTCATTCAGGTCAAATTTTTGCCCAGGAAACAACTCCAGCCAAATGGCGCATTTCTGCCGGGTTCGGACAATACTCTGCAAAAATCGGAATACCCGGTTTCAGTGCCATACATCCTGGTTTTTTGCTCGGAGCCTCCTATCAGTACAACAGTAACGCCCGGCATCAATTAAGGCAACAATTCAACATGACCGGCATTTATCATGCTCATTTCCAAACAGCTATACAGTTGTATACCGAATTGCATTACGAATGGCATATCAATGAACGGTTTTTCCTTGCTCCCCTGGGCGCCGGCGGCGGCTATCTGGCTTCCATTTCTGATATGCCGGGTTTTGAGTGGGATGGCTCACAATATATTAAGGAATCCTTCCCCTTAAGGCACAATTTTGTCATTTCGCTGGGTCCGACGGTGGGTTATCAGCCTGACTTCAAATTAGCTGGACATCCTTTGACCTTAATATTTGCTTATCGTTTACAGGTTCAGGGCATTATTGTTCAATCCACAGTGCCTCTGGTCGTTTACAGCAGTTGGCAGTTGGGGGCAGCCTTATCCTTTTAATCAGATTTGAGCTATATTCTTAAAGTTAAATATCCATTTGTTATGAGATTTATCATTTGTTCTGTGATCCTGATCTTAACTATTTCCGCCTGCAGAAAAAGTGTCATACCGGTTACCGAAAGTTGTTCCCCCGAAACCCGTTTTGCGGTGAACGCACAACATCCCAAGGCACAAAAGATTTCCGCGCTCATGGACAGCTATATCGCCAAAGGTATTCCCGGAATGACCGTGCTCATTCACGATGAAAAGGGTTTCTGGATTGGAAGCCGCGGATTTGCTGACCTGGAAGCGGGTATTCCTATGCAAGCTTGTCACATCAATAAACTTGGCAGCATCACCAAAATGATGATGGGTGCGGTGATGTGGAAACTGGTGGAACAGGGAAAGCTGGACATCAATGCTCCGATCGGCACCTACATCCCGGAAGTGGCTGAAAAAATTACCAACGGGGCAGACATAACGGTGGCCATGTTGTTGAATCACACCAGCGGGATTTACGACATCGCCAGGGATCTCGGATATAACCTTGGGGTGGTAAACGATTTTCCCAAAAAGTGGACCTCCGAAGAGATCCTGGCTTATGTTGAGGGCAGACCGGCAACTAATCTTCCCGGAGAGGCGGTGAATTATTCCAACTCCAATACCATGCTGGAAGGTTTGATCATCGAAAAAATTACCGGCAGAAATCACGGAGAACTGCTTGAGGAAATGATCTTTATCCCTCTGGACATGATAAATACCTATTATTATGATTATTCTGAAGCCTTTCCCGTCCCGTTCCTGGCACAGGGATATCTCGACTTCAACAACGACGGTGGCAGTATTCAAAACCTTTCTGCAATGAACCCCGGAAGTGGCAACGGATATACCGGTGTTTATTCCACTGTGGAAGATATTTACACCTTTATGGATGCTCTTTTGGTAAAAAAATCTTTGATCAGCGAATCCAATCTCCAGAAGATCTTTGACAGTTTGAGATCCGGCAGCAGTCAGACCTGGCAGACCAGTATCGGTGGTATTCACCGGGAATATATGGATGTTTTGCCGAAATCCGTGATCGCTTACGGCCATGCCGGAGGTGACATCGGATACAGCGCCAACCTGAATTACTTTCCGCACAACGAAACTATTTTGGCAGCAACTTTCAATTACGGAACGAACCTGCCTTCTGCTTTAGGCAAAGAACTGGACAATCTCAGGATAGAATTGTTGAAATTGGCAGCGGAGTAAATCCTGCCAAATATTGATGATATCTCTTTTTTCAGATCTTTTGCCCTGATTGGCAAAAACCGGGGTGATCACCTTCCGGAAATTTGACGCTGAGTTGAATTTTGTGTCAACATAGTATCAATTGATGATCTGTCCCGGAGGTTTCCTGTGTGGTGACTCTGTTTGGAACTGCCCGATCTTTCAGGATTCCGGACTTTGACCTGCACAAAATAGAATTTAACAAGAAAAAATCGTCATTGATATAAAAGTCAATTCTGTTTGGGCATCATCGGGATCACTTTCGCCAAAATCAGTTTTGGAAACCGAACCTTTATCATTTATCTGCTGATCAACTAAAAGTTTTATATTTGTCTGTTTATTTGGATGTAACAGCAAAAAACAGATGCGATATGGCTGATATCATTCAGCTTTTACCCGATTCAATAGCCAATCAGATCGCTGCAGGAGAAGTCATCCAGCGGCCGGCCTCCGTTGTCAAGGAATTGATGGAAAATGCATTGGATGCGGGTGCAGATGCCATACAGGTCATCATCAGGGATGCCGGAAAAACGATGATCCAGGTCATTGACAACGGTTCGGGTATGACGGAAACCGATGCGCGAATGAGTTTTGAACGGCATGCCACCTCCAAAATCAAAACGGCCGGGGATCTTTTTCATATCCGCACCAAGGGTTTCCGGGGAGAAGCCCTGGCGTCCATCGCCGCAATTGCCCATGTGGAAATGATCACCAAAATAGCTGAAAATGAATTGGGTACGCAAATTTTGATGGAAGGTAGTAAACTGGTCAAACAAACCTTCTGCCAGGCTTCCAACGGGACCAGGATCTCGGTGAAAAACCTTTTTTACAACGTTCCGGCAAGACGTAAATTCCTGAAGTCAGATACCGTAGAACTCAAACACCTCACAGACGAATTTATGCGAATTGTTCTGGCTCATCCTCAGATCAAATTCATTCTTCACCATAACGACCGTGAAATGTACCATCTGAATCCCGGCAATATGGTCCAAAGAATTTCGGGACTTTATGGCAAACAATTCAGTACGCGTTTGATTCCCGTCCTGGAAAATGCAGATGCCGTCAGGATCAGCGGCCTCATCGGAAAACCCGAACTGAGCAGAAAAGCCAGAAATCATCAGTATCTTTTTGTAAATCAAAGATTTATAAAAAGTAATTACCTTTCTCATGCTGTTCGCTTTGCCTATGAGAATACCATTCCGGGGGATGAGTTTCCTCCTTATTTCCTTTTTCTGGATATCGACCCGGAAAAGATAGATGTCAACATTCACCCGACCAAACAGGAGATCAAATTCGAGGATGAAAAACTGATTTACAATTATCTCCGCGTTACTGTCAGACAGGCTCTGGGAAAGTTCAGCAATACACCTTTGCTGGATATCGAAACCAATACGCCATTCGAACAGATGATACAGATCTCCAGGCAAAACAGAGGAGTTAATCCTTCCGGCTCCGGAATGAGCCAAGAACGAAAAGGTTCTGAACCCAGTGACTGGCAGCAATTATACAGAGATCTTTGGCCCGGCCATTCCGATCCCGCCGGTGATCTGATCGCTGAGTCGGGCCTTAATCATGAAAATAACCCGGGAGAACCTGCTGCTTTGCCGGAAGAAACCTTAGAGTTCACTGCGGTCAACCAGCCTGTGCAGTTGCACAACAGTTTCATTTTAAGTCAGATCAAATCAGGTTTTATCCTCATAGATCAAAAGAGCGCTCATGAGCGAATCCTGTACGAAAAATATCTTTCTGCGCTGGAACATGTCAAAATGCCCAGCCAGCAGGAACTGTTTCCGATTTCGGTTGAGCTCCCTCCTGAAAAATCGGAACTTTTGATGGAAATAATGCCCAAATTGAATGAACTGGGTTTTATCATAGAGGAATTTGGCAGATATGGCTTTATCATCAAAGGATTGCCTGCTGGTCTTGAACTCGCGTCCGGTCCGCAGGAATTGATCGTGCAGATCATTGAAAGCTACTCGGAGAATCTTGAATTTCACCTGGGCATCAACGAAAACCTGGCAAGGTCCTTTGCTGTGAACGCCGCCGTTAAAAAAGGCAAAAAACTTTCCGCTGATGAAATGCAGCTGCTGATCGATGAACTTTTTGCCTGTGAAAATCCTTATAATAGTCCGTTGGGCAGAAAATGTTTTTTAACCTTTGACCTGAATGAATTAAACCGGAAATTTGCCGGCGGTTCCAGGATATAATCTCGATATATGATCAATAATCTTACACCAATTGTCAAAAACCTGCTGATCATCAATATATTGGTCTTTGTGATCTTTACCTACCTGTTGCCCGGCTGGAGCCAGTATGTAGAAGTGTTTTATCCGGCTTCCAGTGAATTTCTTCCGGTCCAGCTGGTTACCCACATGTTCATGCATGCCAATCTGCCACATTTGTTTTTCAATATGTTTGCCCTGTACATGTTTGGAACTGTTTTAGAACATTATTGGGGACCTAAGTTTTTCCTGTTTTTCTATTTTGTTTCAGGCTTCGGAGCAATTGCCTTACACATGCTGGTGAAGTACATCAGTATCCGGATGTTGTCAGCAGACCTCAGTCCGGAAATGATCCAACAGGTATATTCAGAAGGTTATTCCGTACTGGCCGGCAATCAAAACTACAGCGATCCGGACTTGGCAAAACTCAACCTGAATATCAATATTCCTGCCGTGGGTGCTTCCGGTGCGATCTACGGATTGCTTGCCGGGTTCGGCCTGCAATTTCCACGGCATAAACTGATGCTGATCTTTCCTCCCATTCCGATCGAAGCCCGGTTTTTTATTCCAATACTGATCGTTTTTGAATTTTTTGCCGGCTTCAGCGGGGGTTCCAATATTGCCCATTTTGCACATATCGGAGGTGCATTATTCGGCTTTTTGCTGTTGAAATTCCGATATAAAATCAATCTCTGATGTTGCGGTCGGTTTTTGATGATCTGAAATACCATTTGCGGTTTGGTTCCACAGTTACCAGGATCATACTGTTGAATGTCCTTATTTTTGTAGTTTACGGAGTTTTTATAAAAACCTTTCTTCCCGGGGTTTATGATCTCATGATCCCCTGGCTGGCATTATCGTCCGACATCATATGGAACCTGACACACCCCTGGGTTTTGATCAGCCATATTTTTATACATGCCGGTTTCTTCCATATTCTGTGGAACATGTTGCAGTTTTATTGGTTTGGCAATATCCTGAGCGACCTCATCGGAGATCAGAAAATTCTGGCGCTGTACATATATGGTGGGCTGTCCGGTGTAGTTTTATACCTGGTCTCCTATCACTTTATACTCCCAGAAAACTATATCGGCGCTTATGCTTTTGGCGCTTCAGCCGCAGTGATGGCTGTGACCGTTGCAGCAGGCGTACTGGCTCCGGATTACAAACTTCATCTGATCCTGGTCGGTCCTGTATCGATCAAGTATATTGTGCTTTTCCTGTTTGTGGCCGATTTGATCGGAACAACAGGCATGATCAATACCGGCGGACATTTTGCACACCTTGGCGGTGCTTTGTTCGGCTGGATTTTTATTTCAAACCTGAGATCAGGAAGAGATTTTTCGGTTGGATTTAATAAATTTGTCAGATATTTGACGGAAAAGTTTTCGGCTTTTTTCAGCAAGCCTAAATTGAGGGTTGCCCACAAAAATACCGGTTTGAACAGCAGACAGCATACCAGAGGGCCAAAATCCGAACATATAATGGAGGTTGACAGAATACTGGAAAAAATTCACCGGCATGGATATGCGAGTCTTTCGGACGAGGAAAAAAAAGTTTTATTTGACGCAGGTAAAAACGAGGATTGAAATTATTCAGAAAAATATGGTTGATACTTAATGCAATACTTGTTGCAGTCAGCCTTTTTGCATTTCTTTCACCCTACATCAATCCTGAAAGTATCTGGTTTTTCTCCTTCCCGGGTTTGTTTTTTCCCATTTTAATGATTTTAAATGCCTTTTTCGTGCTTTCGTGGTGGCTAATTGACTGGAAACACTCCTGGATGAGTATCATCATATTGATGGGAGGTATTTTTCTTTCACCCTACATATTGTCATTCAAAGGCACCGAATCCGTCAATGAGTATCACTTTTCAGTTGCCTCATACAATATGAATTATGCCTATGGTACTTTTCCGGAGGGAAGTCAGCAATACGACAACAAAAGCATTGCAGTTTTTAAGTCCTTTCTGACCGATACCCTGAATCCAGATATTTTGTGCGGACAGGAGATCAACGGTTTTCTGGAAAAATTACTGAAGAGCCATTATCCTTACATTGCCAGTAGTTCCAATATCAGAACTACGATCTATTCCAAATTTCCTGTTATCCAAAAAGGCACTATAGATTTCGGCGGTATCACCAATTCCTGTGTTTGGGCGGATCTGTTGGTGAAAAATGATACCATCCGGGTATATAGTGCTCATTTTCAGTCTAATAACATAACTAAGGATACAGACCTGGTGATTGAGGATGTTGAAAACCGGCAAAGTTTTAAATTCTTCCGTATCAGGTCCATCCTGACAAAATATAAGACTAATGTGATCATACGTGCCGGACAGGCCAGAAAAGTGCGTGAACATATAGATAACTGTCCGCACCCGATCATCATGGGCGTAGACCTGAATGATCCTCCGATCTCTTATACGCACAGGAAATTTTCAGGCGTGTTGCAGGATGCCTTTGCCGTGCAGGGTAAGGGATTCAGTTCCAGTTATGCAGGTAAAATTCCGTTGCTACGGATTGACAACCTTTTCTTTTCCGATGATTTTGACATTAGATCCTATAAAGTGTTCAGGAAAAGATATTCGGACCATTACCCCGTTAAAAGTGAAGTTGACCTGATCCCGGTAAAAAAATAACCAATTGACCCTGTTTTTTTAATTTTCTCATTTTTCATTTGCGATCAAGCTGTGCGGGGATCATGCTCCATTAATCTTTGTTTAGGGTAACTTTCTCAAAAACAACCGACTTTAACCGCAAAATCAGCTCAGGATTAATGATCAACCTCTAACTGTTTTCTGGTTTTATGATCAAATGCATGAATTGTTGATCACCAAAACATTTGATTGCATAGGCAAAGATCATAGCCGATAAGAGGTCAATACTGTAATGAGAACGGGACAACACCAGTGAGACCATGATGATCATTGCAATCAGTAAAAGGATCAGCTCGTACCTTCTGTCCTGTGTCAGTATAAAATACATGAAGGCCACCCCCAGATGCCCTGAAGGATAAACCCCCGGTTCTATTTTTGAAAATCCTCCGAACGGGCCTTCTGTTCCATCGAACAATTCGTGATTGCCTATCGGTGTCAGCACAATAAATACAGCTCTGGCCAATTGAAAAACATCTTAAAGTATTAATAAACAGGGCCCCATTTTGTATTGATTTTTGTTAACTATATATAGTAAATATGGGAATGGAAAACAAGCTGAAATTATCTCCGACCACATCTATATCCCAATAAGGCACATTATTGTTAATTTTTGTTGTGTCAATTCCCTTGATCTGTCTTTACTGTTGCTGTCTACAATGGTGAACTCAAAGTCCTGATGGGTTTGCCCAGAAAGCGACATGAGGGCGTGTATTCACTCCTGAAAGATTTGCCTGATTCCGGTCTTTACCTTTTGGTCTTTTTGTAAACTTCAGAAATACAATAATCTTGGTTATGCAGGTCAATTTTGAATTAAACCCGTGTTAAAATCCCGAAAAATATCTGTTTATCACCTGTTTTACAACTATTGTATCTATTTTTGAAATACGTTTATTTCAGGTTCAAAACAAGCTGGTGTTCATGGTCAGTAACAAAATAATTCATTTGCTATCCAGATTCAGGAGCTGGCGGCTGTCAAACCTGAATGAACAGTATTATTTATTGATAATCAGTTTATTAGTAGGTCTTTTTGCCGGGCTTGCTTCATACTTTATGAAAGCCAGCGCCAACCTGGTCAGAACCAATTTGCTGAAAATTGTAGGGTTTGAATATTTCAATCTGTTATTTTTTATTTTTCCTTTGATCGGTATTTTTATTGTGATCATCATCATGCGTTTTGGAATCCGACAGGTTTTTCGCCATGGTATTGTTACGACATTATATGCGATCGCCAAGCAAAAAAGTATTTTGGGGATAAAAACGGTTTTTGGTCCGTTGATCACAGCGGCCATTACAGTTGCTTTCGGCGGTTCAGCCGGTGTGGAAGGTCCTGCTGTTGCTTCAGGCAGCGCTGTCGGATCGCAATTCGCCCAAAAGTTCAGACTTAACCACAAGCACACAGGTCTCATGCTGGCGTGTGGTGCTACGGGAGCAATGGCCGGATCGCTCAATGCCCCTGTTACGGGTTTGCTTTTCACCCTGGAGGTCCTCATGCTGGATCTTACAGCTTATTCTGTATTACCTTTGCTGGCAGCTTCTATCAGTGGTGTTCTGGTGGCAAAGATCCTTTTTGGCGGAGACTATCTGATCAATGTCCGGCTCATCGAAGGTTTTGAGGTCAATGATGTTCCCTATTTTATTCTGCTGGGTTTATTTACCGGACTGGTCTCGGTGTATTTCAACCGGACTTTCTGGTTGATAGAAAAGCTGTTTAAACGTTTTGGCAACTACTGGAAGAGATTCGTGATCGCAGGCGGACTTCTTGGGATCTTCATATTTTGCATACCTGCTTTATATGGTGAAGGATATAATACGATCAATCTGATCCTGCAGGGTAACTATGCCCAGATTTTTGTCCACAACCCTTTTTTCAAGTCTTCGGATAATGTCTGGATATTCTTTTTTTTACTGACCGGACTTATCTTTTTTAAGGTGATTGCAACCTCACTGACTATTGTTGCCGGTGGCGTTGGTGGTGTTGTTGCACCGAGTTTATTCACCGGTGCTACACTGGGATTTGCTTTGGCAATGGGGATCAACACATTCACTGTGTTTGAAGTGAATGCCGTTCAGTTTACTTTACTGGGTATGGCTGGTGTTTTTGCTGGAATACTGTTTGCACCATTAACCGCAATATTTCTGATCGCTGAACTGACCGGGGGTTACACCCTGATCGTACCGCTTATGGTGGTGGTGATCATTTCCTACCTGATGGTGAAGATCAATGTAAAACACAGTATTTATACCCGGCAACTGGCAGAAAGAAAGCAATTGCTTACCCACAACAAAGATCAGGTGATCCTGCATTACATGAATATGCAGGAAATCATTGAAACAGATTTTATTCTATTGCGTCCTAAATCAATTCTCAGAGAAGTTGTCAATGCCATACAAAAGTCAAGACGCAATATTTTTCCGGTTGTGGATGATCAGGAAAGATTACTTGGAGTCATTTATATGGATAATATCCGACATATCATCTTCAATGAAAGCCTGTATGAAAAGATCCGTGTTGAACAACTGATGAATGATGTAACTACCTTCATCGATCTCGGGGATTATATGGAAACGGTCATGGAAAAATTCAGTTCCAGCCAGGCTTGGAATTTACCTGTTCTGGAAAATGGAAAATATGTTGGGTTCCTGTCCAGGTCAGCTGTGTATTCAAAATACCGGGAAGTCATGGTCAATTTTTCAGACGAATAAACTAAAGTCATAATTATGAGAGACAAAAATACGGGCATTAAAGTGTTTATTCCCTGCTCCATTTCAGGGTTTGGTTTGGGTAAAGGATGCATTAGTGTGGCATCAGGTATACCTGGTGATGAGGTTATTGCCAGATTCAGCAATGATCATCAGGGGGTATTAGCAAAAACCATCACAGGTTATAAGCACGGTTTAAGTATGGATGAAAGTCATAACAGTGCTGTGCTGGCAGGAAATTTTTTGTGCCGTCATTTGAACATCCCGGAAGGAATTGATTTAGAGATCCATAAAAGAATACCTGTTGGGGCAGGATTGTCCTCCTGTGCTGCTTCAGCTGTGGGTGGTGTTTTTGCGGTCAATGAACTGCTGGGAAGACCTATGGAAAGATATGACCTGGTCGATTTTGCCATACAGGCGACCCGTCAGTTCATTCCGGTATTTGATGACAGCCAGGTTTTGAGTATTCTTTTTGGTGGAGCAATATTATCCAGAAATTCCGGATCTGAAGCTTTTCAAAAGTTATACCTGCCTAAAGGCCTTTTTCTTACCATTTTCTTACCTGAAAATATCAGCTTCGTGAAGTTGGAATTCAGTGAATGGGTAAGTAGTTTTCCGGGTCGTCTGCTATTTGAACACGCTCATCAGCTGAGTGGTTTTATCAGTGCTTTATATACTTCCAATCTGGATCTGATGAAAGATTGTTTTTCAAAAAATAATCTTGATCATTCACTTGGAAAAGCGATCCCTTGTTACCCTGAATTGGAACAGGTGTTGGAAACAACCGGAATGATCGGAATGGGTGTTGCCGGCCTGGGACCTGCTTTTTTTGTTTTAAGCCCGAATAGTCTGATTGCAGAAGAAGCTGCAACTTTGGTGCAGAACTGCTATAAGAGTAAAAATACCGAATTAAAAATCTTTCAGACCAAAATAGACATGAACGGCGTAGGGGTTTGCTAGAATGTTCCACGTGGAACATTCCAGCAAACTTCATATGATCACACCTGTGGAATATTTGCCAAAGTATTCTTCAGGAATGTATAAAACCTGCCTACTGATGAAATCTGAACTTTCTCATCAGGAGAATGTGGTCCCCTGATATTAGGTCCGAAAGAGATCATGTCCACATCAGGGTAATTGTTACGTATAATACCACACTCCAAACCTGCATGGCAAGCCGTAATATTGGGATCCTTACCATATTCTTTTCTGAAGAGATCGGCCATAACAGTATTGATCGCAGCATTTGGATCAGGAGCCCATCCAGGGTAAGCACCAGTCATACTTACATCTGCTCCATAACGTATATAGGAAGCCTTGATCGCATTTGCAAGATCCATTTTTTCTGAATCAACAGAACTTCGTGTCAGGTTACTGATCTGTACGCTTCCTCCTTCAACCAGCACTCTTGCCAGGTTATTGGATGTTTGAACCAAACCAGGTACATCGGGTGACATTCTGTAAATACCGTTCGGATTGCTGTACACTGCACTCAGGAGATCACGCATAAAAAATGATTTCATCATTCTTTCCGGTAATTCAGTCTCTTCCACAAGAATTGACAGTTCCGGATCAGTTGTCCGGTATTCAAATTTCAGGTTCTCAATTTCTTCTTCCAATAATTCTTTAAAAGAAATGTACTTCTTATCCTTTACCAAAACGATACTGCTGCTTTCTCTTGGAATGGCATTCCTCAAACCTCCTCCATTGATGGCGGCAATACCAATACCAAGTTCTTCGTCAAGCTTAAATAAGATCCGGTTCATGATCTTATTGGCATTGCCCCTTCCGAGGTGAATGTCCATACCTGAATGGCCACCTCTCAAACCTCGCACCGTGATTTTAAGTGCTTGATGTCCTTTCTTAACTTTTTTCTCTGCATAATTTCCGGTTATCGTTACATCCACGCCACCGGCACAACCGATGGTCAATTCGTTCTCATCTTCTGAATCCAGATTCAACATGATCTTTCCATTCATTTTTCCTCCTTCCAGTGCCTTGGCACCCGTCATACCGGTTTCTTCATCCATAGTGATCAATACTTCCAAAGGACCATGTTCAACATCATCGGAAGACAGTATGCTCATTGCGGCAGCAACACCAATTCCATTGTCAGCTCCAAGAGTTGTACCTTTAGCTTTGACCCAATCACCATCGATATACATGTTGATACCCTGCGTATCAAAATCAAAATCAACACCCTCATTCTTCTGGGCCACCATATCAATGTGTCCCTGAAGGATAACCGGAATACAGTTTTCCTTTCCCGGAGTAGCGGGTTTTGATATGATCACATTACCCACCTGATCAACATAAGTTGGTAAACCAAGTTTCTCTCCAAATTCCTTAAGAAATTGTATTGCTTTTCCTTCTCTCTTTGAAGGCCGGGGAATCGCGTTGATGTCTGCAAAGTGATTCCAAAGTACTTTTGGCTCTAAATTCCTGATCTCATTATCCATATTCTATTTTTTTGCCAAATATAAGCATTTTAATTTTACTCCTGAATACATCCATTAATGAACCCGATTTTTTTGATTGCTCTCCACTAACAATTTCAAACTCTTTATGATAAAATCATTTTTCAATTAAAAAAAACTGGTTATCATTAAGATTGTTAGTTTGTTAGTAAATGATCTGTTTAAATTACATTATTTAAATTATTAACAAAATTCAACAGAATTTGACAATTATTCACAATTCAAATAGTTTTAAATCAATTAATTAACAAAAATGACAGTAATGTTAATAACGGTATTTGTTGAAAAATAATCTTGATTAATATCTTGTTTTATGTTGGTTGTATATGGAAAAAATGTATAAAAAAAAATTAAATATATTCATCTGTATGACAGTTAGGTACGCATTCAGACAAGTCTCTTTTTTCCTAACAATTTACTAACATGGATTAATGGAAATTGTCAATTTTAATGGCTTAAAGATGCTTTGATTGATCAGGATAGAAACTCCAATCCTCAACATAACTCATCATTAAAAATACACACTTTGCGATTCATTTCTTTGCGGTCCCGGCGGTTGAAGATTTTTCCGCAAAAGCATAACGCACAATCCATAAAGAGATTCAATTGATGATTAAAAGCACTGACAAGTGCAGGCCGGAAAGATGATCATACATGATCAGGCAGCATATAGTAAGATTTTTAAAAAAATGATCTCCAAATTAATATTTTCATAACCCCGGAGCAGACCAAAAAAGTGGATCTTTTACAATAATTATGTAAACTTATTAGTTAAATTTAAGTTTCTAAATTTCTTTTATTTAGGATAACTCCGGAAAGGAACTTTAGCCGGGTTAAATACTTCTTTATGATCAGATTTAAATACATTTACTTACTTATTATATTGATATTTTGTTTTAAAATCCGTTCAGAAGCACAGGACTCGCTGGCTTTAGGGCATTGGGAAACACATCTGCCCTATACTACCGGAACCTGGGTGACGCAAAGCGAACAAAAGATCATTTATTCAACTGGTTGGTCAATTCTGACGATTGACAAAACGGATTTCAGCATTGAAAAAATAGATAAGGTAAACGGACTCAGTTCAACCAATATTACCAGGCAAATTTTCGATCAGAAAAGAAAACAACTGATCGTCCTCTATGAAGATTCCGGAATAGATTTTCTGCAGGATCAAAAAACCATTTACGTTCCGGACATCAAAAACAACAGGAGTTTATCAGGTGATAAACAGATCTATAATATATTCATCGGCGATGACGATATTGCCTATCTGAGTTGCGGTTTTGGTTTGACCACCTACGATCTGACCGACAACAAATTCAACTTCACCTGTTTTACCGGCATGGCTGTAAGCCAAACCTTTGCAAATGAACTCTATTACCTTATTGCGACAGAGGATGGTCTGTATGCGTTTGACAGAAAAAGCACGAAAAACCCGGCTGACTTTTCACAATGGATTCACCTGGACCAGTCCAATAATTTACCATCTATTTACACCGCTCTGGACGTGGCAGGAGCAAATCAAAGTATTTATCTGGCAACGGAAAGGGGCTTATGGAAGGCGGATCAGTCCCTGGATTTCACCAAAATATTTACGACCGGAGATGATGGCACCAATCAATTCCTGAGCCCTTCACCCAAAGGCCTGATGTTGGGCATTCGCTATGGATGGGGTAACAGCCGTATTTTCTTTTTTGATGCCAACGATCAGCACACTGTTTCCAATTACCTGTGCAGCAACAGGATCACCCACGCAGTGGTGGATCAGCATGGCGTGCTCTGGTATGCAGACAAAACCGGAGACATACGTTACTCAGAAACACCAGAGGGTGCTTGCGAAGTAGTACAGGTCAATTCACCCTGGTCTGCCAGCGTAAGTGACTTGGCAGCTTTGGAAGGTAAATTATTCATTGCAGCAGGAGGCGTCGACGGATCATATGTTCCTCTCTATAAAAAAGACGGATTTTTCATCTGGGATGGAGATAAGTGGAACAATTACAACAGGTTTTTGGTGTCCGAATTTGAAAGCAGGAATATTCAGGACATTTTCAGGATACTGCCTCATCCTGACGGCGAAAAAGTCTACATTGGCAGCTATATCAATGGCCTCATTGTGCTCAATACGGCCGGTGGCCAAATGGAATATTACAATAAAAACAATTCAACCCTTGCCGGGAAACCCGGCGATGATGCAAATGACCGGATAGCCGGCCTGGCACTGGATGATCAGGAAAATCTCTGGATCAGCAATTTCGGTGCCCCAAAACCAATTTCTGTCTTTACAAAAGAAGGAAATTGGAAAGCCTTTAACGTGATATCAAGTCAGGATCTGAGGGATGTCATCATCGACCAAAACGGAGTGAAGTGGTTCATCATCGACAGGGACGGTGACGGACTTTTATTGTATGATGATAACAATACTCCAATGGATGAATCCGACGACAGACAACGCATCATTTCCAAAAACAATTCCAATTTACAGAGCAATAAAGTCAACGCTGTCAAAATGGACCTTGATGGTAATGTATGGGTAGGTTCAGAAGACGGACCAGTGGTTTTTGAATGCGGGTCAGATGTCTTCAGGGACGAATGCAGGGGCAGCAGACGCAAAACAGTTCTCGAAGGCATTCCTGCTTATGTGCTGGATGATGTTTCCATTACGGCGATCGAAGTGGACGGAGCCAACAGAAAATGGTTTGGCTGTTTTAATGGTGTGTTTGTACAGTCACCAACAGGAGAAGAACAGTTGTATCATTTTACTTCAGAAAACAGTCCTTTACCTGACAACCACATCATCGACCTGGCCTACGACGGAACTAACGGTCGTATGTATATAGCAACCGCCAAAGGCGTGGTTTCCATCAGGACAATGACCTCAACCGGCAGAAAAAATCACAGTGGGGACATTTACGCATTTCCCAACCCGGTCAGACCGGAGTATGACGGACCCATAGCCATCAAAGGCCTCGCAAGGGATTCCAATGTCAAGATAACAGACATTAATGGACGCCTGATCTATGAAACACGGGCTCTGGGCGGACAGGCAATTTGGGACGGAAAAGATTACAACGGCAGAAAAGCAGCATCCGGCGTTTACCTGGTGTGGGCCAGCGGAACAGAAACCCTTGAAAAACCAGACGCCATTGTAACCAAAATACTCTTTATTCACGGCAAGTAAATACAAAGAGTTGACCGGAATCGTATTGATCGGAGGACAAAGTAATAGAATGGGCCAACCCAAAGCTTTACTTGAATATCATGGAAAAACATTGATAGAAAGGAGTGTTGAATTACTAAGTGATTGTTGTTCAAATGTTTATGTTTCCGGTAAAGAAACACAATTGCCTTCTTTAAGTCGTTTTTCCTTTGAATTTATTGCAGATAAATACCCTCATATTGGACCGATAGCAGGTATCGTAAGTGTATTTGAAGCGGATCAACTGACAAATCAGCCCCTACTGGTACTTGCGACGGATATGCCTCTGGTAAACCAGGAGATATTAACTCGTCTTCTCCTGTATCGCAATCCACAAAAACTTGCAACCATGTACAAACATCCCGGATCAGGCTTCCTTGAACCATTGTGCGCGATCTATGAACCTTCAGCCTATTTCGAACTGAAAAGGGGGATAACCGAAAAAGAATATTCAATGCAGCGTATTTTAAAACGAGAACAATTGAACATTTTGGATATAGATTCACCTGATTTATTGAAAAATATCAATACACCGGAAGAGCTCGAACGATTATTATAAAAAGAAGTGTAATTATTTAGCTGACCAGTCTTTAAGCCTTTAAGATTTAAGAGTTTATACTAAAAAAACGACGCTGAAATGGAGGTTTGACACCGGTAATGCATAATCAGCCTATAAACTGTAGACTAAAAGCCTATCAACCTGAACAATTCCAGGAAAGTTTAATCACCCGTTTTCGTCGCTGGGACACCCTGAGTTAAAAATCGAATAAATTTGCCAGATT
>CAZQKR010000051.1:0-27060 GCA_964594045.1 uncultured Saprospiraceae bacterium
ATACATATAATTATTTTTTATATATACAAATTTCTGGCCTGCGAAAGGTCAGTTATTTAGTTTTGAAAATGAAAAAAATTTTCTTTCCCGTGTAATATAATTTACTGGTCAGGAAAGTAGATATGGGTTGCAATGGATAAAAATTCAATAACAAGATGAATGCCTGAAATTTGAATAAAAAAGTATTTTTGATTGGTGTGTTATTGTTTTTGCTGCATACAACATTTGCACAAAAACCTTTTGAAAGAAGTCTCATCCTGCCGGGAGGCGGTCTTAAAATGGCCATGCATCTGGGTTCATATCATGCCATGCTGCAATCCGGACTTGAACCTGACCTGATCGTTGGAACTTGTGGTGGAGGTTTAACTGCCGCTATCATTGAAATGTTTCCCGGCCAACCAGGAAAACAGCTTGAGTATTTGCTTTCGCATGAAGTTCATGATGATCTGCTAAAAATAAAAACGACCAGACACGCAAAATTGTTGAATGTCCTTTGGCTTATATTAAGTTCTGAATTTCAGGGTCGTAAACAATACTACATCAACAAATTCGTCTTGAATGTTCCTCAGAATCTGGGTATTTTTGATCAAAACGGTTTCTCGCCCAAAAGCCGGGAAAAAGCATTTGCAACCATCATTCAATCCTCGGAGTTGCTCAAAAAAGAGAAAAGTGATTTCTCTCAGGTTTTTTTCACTGATTTAAACACTGCAGAATTGTTGGAAGGCTTCGAATCAACATTAGGAAAAAATGTGATCAAAGAAACCGTTGTGATCAGTGATTTTTTATTGAAAGACGCAGTTCGGGCGAGTATCACCGATCCCTTTCTGATGTCCCCGTTCAATAAAGAAGACAGATATTTTATGACGGGAGCAGTGGATGTTTTGCCTTTTGAATTGACAGCAGCTTTATCCTCTGAGACCTTCTTTTTCTATAAGAATGATCTGCAGTCTTTACTGGATAGGTTTTTTAAGGCAACTTTCGGTTTTAAAATGATGGATAAAGTGAATAGACAACGCGATCAAAAATCGGATCTGGTCATTGATTCCATTTTCGGGACAAATGCAGTAATTGATCCCGGTCTGGTACTTTTTGCAGGGATCATTACAAAGGTGCCGGAAAACTATGATAGATATCGTGAAATCATGCTTCGGCAATACCAGATTTCGCTCAAACGGTCATTGGAAATACTGAGTCTGAAAAAAAGTGAGAAAAATCCGGTTAAATGATTTTTCCGGAAAATGGTCCACAAAAAACAAAACCTTTAGGGTTATTTTCCTGCGGCCGATATAACCTCAATTTCTATCAGGCAGCCATAGTGCAGAAGTCCTGAAGGTATGACACATCTGACTGGTTTGTGGTCACCAAAAAATGCAGCATAAACTGTATTGACCTGGTCCCAAAGTTCAATATCTGACAAATAAATACGAACCTGGATGATCTGATCCTTGGTACTGCCTGATTCCTTTACAATGGTTTCTGCTTTATTCAGGACCAATAATGTTTGTTCCTGGATGGTATCAGGAACTCTGCCGTCAGCATCTACCGGCAATTGTCCTGAAATGTATAAAGTTCCGTTATGTTCAATACACTGGGAGTAATGACCTTTGGAGGGAGGCATACCATCTGATTGAATAATCTTTAGTGTCATTGGTTATAATTCGTTCATCAATTCTGCTCTCTTCTGAAGAAATAACCTGCTTTTTCAGCCCCCCAAAGGTATTTTCCATTGTCATCAAATCCCCTGTCCCAAGTGATCAGGCCGTCCTTTTGGATGGTTACAATGGAGCTGACAAACCTGGCTCCACGCCAGTCACTAAGGCATTTATCGGCGTCAGTTGAACCTGAATAGGCTTTTTCCCCGATTTTTTTAAGAAGAACACCGCACCCGTCCATGTAGATCAGGCTTTCAGGATCAATTAATTTTCCAGCTTCCGGTGATTTCCATTCACCAGCAAATTTTAACGGATCCTTTAATTCAAAAATGGCGCTTTCAAACAGGTTATAACCTACCTGTGTTAGCCGGTAAACTCTCTGCCGGTAGGGCTTTCCGGGATTTGAAGCAGCGGCCTGCTCAACATACAACCACACTGCATCCTGACGTTCAGGCCAAATCCTTTTCATGTGCAAATGAATGTTCAAATATGTCGAATCAATTTCGGATTGTTTGGCCGAGCTGAAACTTCCTTCCATTAATGACGCTATTTCAAGTACTTCCGTTGTAACTCCCTGGGAAAACAAAGTACCCAATCCCCTGAAAAGAAAAAAAATCAAAATTATTATGGTTCTCATGATATTTAAGTTATTGATTTACAATTAACTTTTGAGTATTTCTAAAATAATCTTCAAACTCCAGGAATGAATTCAAGGTAATTTTTATCCCATATTTTCAAATAACTTTCCCGGTCAATATTTCCTCCTGAAAGAATGATCATGACCCTTTTTTTTGATTTTTGTGCAGAGAGCCATTTGCAGGCGGCTTCCATTGCCATGGCACTTGTCGGTTCTACCACAACTTTCAGCAAATGTGATAACCATTGAGTCCAATAAATGATCTTTTCCTCCTCAATTTCAAAAAAATCGTCCAGTTTTTTAAGATATTCAAAGGTTATGTTTCCAACTGACATTGTCATTGCTCCATCTGCCAGGGTATCCGGGATAGACTTGAGCTTATAAATTGATCTGTTCCGCAGGGAAATAGCTGCGTCATTTGCATTTAATGGTTCTGCACCGATGACTTTTATTCCGGGAGATAATCCTCCTGCAGCGATAAGTGTTCCAGAAAGCAAACCACCACCACCACACGGTGCAATGATACAGTCAGCCTCAGGGACTTTTTCCAAAGCTTCCAGTGCTGCGGTACCTTGTCCGCAAATAACCTGTTCGTTATTGAACGGATGGATCCAGTAGGTACCTTTTGTTGCTGAGGCAATGCTGACCTTTTGGTCAACTATATCACGTGATTCACTCAAATCTACTTTTGCTCCCAAAGATCTTGTAGCCTGAATTTTAATCGCAGAAGCATATACCGGCATGAAAATGGTTGAAGGTATTCCGTATTTGCCTGCTGCCCATGCCACAGCCTGGGCATGATTACCTGAACTATTGGCAATGATATGCGTTGGTTTGATACTATTTTCAAGCAACCAAGAAATGGTGTTGCAGGCACCCCTGGACTTAAATGCGCCTATTTTTTGAAAAGCCTCGACCTTAAAATAGATTTCATGTCCCAGCCATTTATTCAACAGGTTCGATTGGATGACAGGTGTTCTATTTACAATTCCCTGTATACGTTCCTGTGCGCTCAGAATATCTTTTAAGGTCAGCAAATTCATTAAGTATGATTAAAAAATGATTTTATAAAATGTTATGAAAGATATAGTTCCTGAAAAGAGCTGATTTTTATCTCAAAATCACCAGTTTTCCCCAACCTTTTTTGAAAAACTTTTTATCATTTTCTCCGGAATCAATGATCTTATAATCCTCCCCCTGATTGTCTTTCACTTTTACCTGGTAAAGATACACACCGTTTGCAAGCAGCTGACCGTAATCATCTTTACCATCCCACTTATATTCTGTAATATTTTGTCCGATGACCAAAGGGCCCAATTCTGACTTTTCAATTTCCCTGACCACTTTCCCGCTGAGGGTCAGTATCCTGATGGTCAACTGGTCCGGGATCTGGTGCCCTGTAAGCGTGAAAATAAATTGGGTACTCGAGCTGAAAGGATTGGGATAATTGTAGACATTGGAGATCTGTTCATCCGTGATCACCCTGAATCTGACAGTATATTCATTTTCACCAGCCTGGTTGTTTGCGATATCCCTTGCCTGAACGATAAGTTTATATTCACCCGTATTCGTCAAAGTAGGTCTGAAAATCATTCTTGCAACATTTTCTGCAGTGCTGGTGGCAGGTTTAAATTCGAGCAGATCACTTCCTGCTGGAATATTTTGTGTTGTGCCATCAGGATAAATCAAACTTATCTTTGTAAAAATTGAAGGATCGTTTAACAGTACAAATTTGTTTTCATCTCTGAGAGACATACTGATCTCAGGTTTGAATGAAACAATATCTCCATCCATAATGTGGATGCCGTCAAAAGTGACATCCAAAAGAGGATTTTCCTTATCGGATGACACAAAGAATCTTTTGACGCCAATATTGTTAAAATAGAATTGTTCCTGAGGATCTTTTTCGGGATTGAGTTCAACCCTGAATTCGTTGATGCCGTTCAGATCAAGGCTATTCAATTCGAAGGAGATCCTGACGGTATCGCGGGGAGGCAGAGGTCTGTACTTTTTGAAGAAAACCTGCTCGGTATTATTGGCTTTTCTGATGGTATATTTTACAAGTAGGCTGTCGACTGCCGCAGAGCTATTGTTCATGGCCGTTCCCCTGAATCTGAAAGTCTCACCCAGTCCAAGGGTATCCTTGTGAAAAAAGGTTTCCTGATCCCAAAGCAATGCCAGGTCAGGCAGTCCTTTGTAATTTACACGCCAAAAGTTGAATTTTGGGGGATCGCGGTCGAATCTTACATCAGATGCGTGGTACCTGAGATTTAAATATGGCCATTCATTTGCATCGATATCAGACAAATCCAAAGAAAAGGATGTGTTCATACTATCTACTTTTGCCACATTCGTTAAGTTTTTATCTATTTTGTCAATAATTAGATAGGAAAAATCTTCCGGACTAAGCTTTAATTCTTCCCAATTCAGGCTTTTCCAATCAGATGCAGGGCCAATCAAAGTAGATTTCAAACTTCCTGTTGTTTCATTGATCGTGGTGAGCTGTTTTGCTTCTAAAACATCATAAAAATCTTTACCTATCAGCTCGGTTATTGGTCCGGCTCCTTTTTTGAAAATGAAAAGGTAAGGAACTGTTCCCTTTGTTTCCATTTTTCTAATCTCTTTTGCCCCATAGCCTTCAAGGACACTAAACAGATTGTAACCGAGTGTGATTGAATCCTGAGCCCAAACTTCGGGTTTAAGGCTTTTTTCGGGACTGTCATCAAGATAGGTGTAAAAGCAAACAATTGATGAATCAGGTGCGGCTTCTAAAACTTTTTTTATCCCTTCTCTTTGAGAAATGCCGTTTTGAGGTTTAAAAGTAAATCCATCGTCTGCGTTAGGAATTGAACCATATTCATTTAGATTTTTATTGTAAAAAAATCTTTTGGGACCCCAGGCAATTATTTGAATTGTTGGTCTTAGGTTAATCGGACTCAAACTGTTCCAGCCCACTCCATTAACAAGGACTATGCGGGGTTGGCTGGGTTCAAATTTTTGTACTTTAAATTCCAATCCCATTGCCCTTTTAGCAAAATCCAGATTCCATCCATCCATCTCCATGGTTTTGAATTCATCCTTCAGGTACTGGTACAAATGACTTTGATTCCAGCCCTCGGAACTATTGGGTAAATAGATGAATGAACTTCCTGCCCAGACATATCCCAATCCTGTTGATGTACTATCCGGACTTACCCTCCAGTAATATACCGTGTTCTCAGAAAAATTAATGCCCGGGTACCACTCCAATATACCTCCTTCATACTCTGATGCATGTTGTTTTAATAATGGACTGTTGAACAGTTCCGTAGTATCGATTTGAAAAACGAATTTCTGCCTGGAACTAAAATAGTTAAAAGTGGAAGCCCGCAATTTGACATCAGCTGAATTTACGATTCCAAATTCAGGCGGAAAGACCGGTTTGGCTCCTGAACTGATGATGAAAAAGTCATATCCTTCAAATCCAAGCTCGCTCACCAGAATATTGTTATTCTCAGCCTCAGGTGAAGGCAACTCTTCAACTGCATTGGTATAGTCAAGGGTCAGATGCAGGCTGTTCAGACCAACTCCGGCATCTTTTCCCGTCGGTATGGTCAATTCAACTTTCTGCCTGAACTTGTTGGATGGAATACGCTTTGTTAAGGTGTCCACCGTCCCGCCTGGATATTTTCGAAGTATACTGATATCCAAAGAATCCTGCTCAGCACAACGACCAAGATTGATCACATCAACCGAAAAGTTGAAATAATCATCATTTGAACTGACAACCTCCGGCTCTAATTTTATAGATTTATAATCAAATATAAAGTCGGGACCTGCATGCGGATGAATTCTAACCGCCGGATCTCCGTGGAGCGTAAATTGCTGTGTCATTGTTTGTATAGGCCTATAAGTATCGGTATTGTTCAGGTACAAAACACTTTTTAAAATATCACCAATGGTTCCGCCATACATTGTATTGCCAAGCCGATCATAAAAATCTTTACCCAAAATAAATTGAGGGGTAATATAGGCTGTACCTGAAGACGCAAGAAATGCAATTACGCCTGTAGGAGAAAGTACAAATCTTTCACTTTGGCCTGTGGTAACACTGGTATGTATGTCCCCGGAATAACAGCCTAAACTCAGAAAAACAGGAAATTTATCGTTGTTCAATTCACCGATATTGAAATCTGATGTGGACACCCCGGAATGACCAAAAAATGTAATAATACTTGTGCCATCCTCAATGTCTTTTATTATTTTATCTGTAACTGCTTCAGTAGCTGTTCCGCTTGTCCTTCCGTAGGTGATTACATTTGCTCCAAAACAATTGTTTTCAAGTATACGGGCCATTTGATCCAGATTGTTTTTTAACTCTTCACTTTCACTTCCAGAGCCTCCCGCAAGATGTATGACTTTCTTCATCCAGGCTTTGTCTTCAATGGTCTGGGCGTATCTTAAATTATCTTCATGAGCCTTCACTTTGTTCAAATAATCTTTAATGTGGCCCGGAGTTTTGGCTGCAATCCTGCCAATTGGAATGGCGGGTGCATTGGTTCCGCTTTGGGCAGCGATCAGGGCGTCTGCACCGTGATACCCGTACGTCGGAACATAAAACAGGTTTTTGGGATCTTCCAACTGTGTTTTTGTGCGTGTTTCGACATAGTCACGGCCTTTGCCTATGATCAGAATATATTTGAGATCAGCCCAGTTTTCCCTGATGAAATTAGTGAAATTATTGAGCGATTGGGAATGTCTGGAAATACCGTATCCGAACTGATCATAAATATCCTGTATGAAAACCGTATGTGTGGAATAATTTCCTCCTGAATCCGAGTTGCGATATGCTGCATATTCTTCAATATAGTTGTTGCCGTTCCCGTCATCCAGCAAAGCGGGATGGGAAATCATCAAAAAATTGACATTGATGTTCCTCATATCAGTAAATACTACTAAGCGTTCAATGACAGCTGCCTTTACCGCAGAAACTGAATTGAAAACGATCAATCGATTCTCTTTCTGTGATGGAGGGATCAAAAACCTGGTGATTCCCGAGCCTGCGTTAAATTCCGGGATCATGAAATATTCATTGGCCAGATCAAATAACATTACACTGGATTGATCCATATTGAGGGCAGGTATTTCAAAGTATCTTTTGAACAAAGATGTGTTTAACCCCAGATTGATGAAGCTTGCCTGTGGGAACACAAACTGCCTGGGATAACTTAATGACAGGATTGGAACAGAATTTCTGTCAATGATCGCTGTGGTATTATCATTTCCTTCAAATCTGATGGTCATATTTTGCTGTATCTGGTCCGGCATGATATCCAATTCATGATCCGTAACGGTATATCCGTCGACAATCAGGGTTTTAACAAAATTTCCGTTGACAAATACATCGGTTTTATGTGCAGAAATACTCGTGGCTAATCTGAAACGGAGTTTGGCATTTTCAAAAGCATTGTAAAAATTACTCACTGGCAAAACAAACTGATTGGCTTGCTGCATTGGTGAGGAAAAACCCTCCGGCATATCCAGATAGGAATAGGTCACGTTGTTGGTTCCATCATGGGTTGGTTTGAAATGATCAGAAAAATTGACCAGTTCCTGCTTGTGCCAGTAAAAATCTTCCTTGAAAGGCAGATTCCCGCTCAGGTCATTTTCAATGAAACGAAACCTTTTGTTGATTGAGCCCGGATATATAGTAAGAAAATACATTGAAGTGTCCGTAAATAATGAATATTCCGGGTTGAGCTGCGTTGACCTGTCATTGTACATGTACTTATCCAGTTCCCCTTTGTTTTTCTGACCAAAAAACAACAGATAATCCATGGAAGAAAATTGTCCGTCTGTGGTCGTAAACAATGCAACTTCCTCTCCTCTCAAATACAATCTGAAATCTGACCCTTTCAATTGAGTAGAAGTCAAGCCGGCACCGGACAGATCCTGATAAGTAATTTTGTATATACCATCCTCTGACACAGGAATTTTGTAATATGTTTTATTGAAGTCAATCCACTCATTACCGTATTTGGTAATATTACCATCTGTCATTTGTCCAAAAATACTGGATAAGACAAATACCTGAACGAAAATAAACGCTAAGCTCCGGATGATCATTTTTACAATTTTATGTTTATAAGTTTGTTCACAAATCATAAATCAGGAAACACATATTAATTGCGTTGCCATGCAAATATCAGATATTCACAAGGATAATCAACAAAATTACATATTAAATTTAACTTTAATATATAAATATTTGAAAAATTTTTAACTGTGTTGAGAATTATTCAATTTGGCAAAACGGATTGCTGAGGGGAATCCCCGGGTTTCAGTTATTGATCACTAATGTTAACTGTTTCTAATGCAATTTATTGCATTGATTGTCTGATTATTGATATAAATATACTCAAAATTCAACCGGCAAGCAGACCATACCTAAGTCCGGCTTTACATCAACCGATCGGCTTCATTGCCAGGATCAGATGAAAAGCAGACGTTTAATGCTGAGCCACACCGTGAGAAGCATTATCTTTACTTTTTAATAATTTTGCTGAATGTTGTTGTTTGTTCTGATATCCGGAGCCGTAAATCTCTTTTTTTGGGTGTATATATTCTCAAAACTGTCCGCGTATCAACAAAAAAATGAATTAATTCCCGATGGCCGTAGGCAGATAGTCCTCGTTGTCCGGAATGAACTTCACAACCTGAAAAAGAACCTGATCCCTATTCTCAATCAAGAGGGAAAGCCCTTTGATGTACTTGTTATTGATGATGGTTCTGCAGATGGCACTTTTGAATGGCTTCAGGATATCCAAAATAGTTTTCCTGATTTGATCGTCAAAAGATTTTCCGCTCATCAAGGAAAAAAAATGGCTTTACACCAAAGCAGATTTGAACTGAATGCTGAATACCTGCTTTTTACGGACGGGGATTGTGCATGTGTGTCAACCCAATGGCTGAAAAGAATGATGACCTGCTTCAGAGAAGGCAAAGAAATCGTTCTGGGGTATGCTCCACTGAACAGCAATAATAACTTCATCAGTGTTTTTGCGAGGTATGAAACCTTCCTGGCCGCACTGCAGTATTTATCATATGCGCTGGCGGGAATCCCCTATATGGGTGTTGGCAGGAATCTGGCCTACCATTCTGCTCTGATCCCTAAAAACGATGGCTTTCCCCGACATCTTGACCTTTTATCCGGTGATGACGACCTGTTCGTCAATGCCCTGGCACATAAACGAAATGTAAGCATACAAATCCATCCAGACAGTTTTATGTATTCTGATCCGCCCCGGACATTACGTGCTTTCCTCCGCCAAAAGAGCAGGCACATTTCCACATCGGTCAGATACAGAACAATACACCAGATCCTGCTCGGGTTGTTCTCTGGTACTCATATCCTGTTCTACTGTTTTTTGTTTTTTGTTGATCCCATGGCCGGGCTTGGAATATGGGCTTTTCGGATCCTGGTGATCTTACTCTTCAATCACAGGGCTTTTGCAAAACTAAAAGCTTCGGATTTGATATGGTATTTCCCCCTGCTGGATTTTTTAATGTTTATTTATTACACCCTTATGTCTTTTTCGATTATTTTTCCCAACAAAAAAAAATGGTAAATGTCAACTGAAATTTTGTATAAGTATTTCCCAAAACTCAATGAGGATCAACGCCAAAAGTTCGAGCAACTCCTACCCCTTTATCAATACTGGAATGAACAGATCAATGTTGTTTCCCGGAAAGACATCGAACAACTTTATCTGCATCATGTCCTGCATTCACTTACCGTAATACCATTCTATCCGTTAGTGGCAAATGCGGAGATCCTCGATCTGGGTACAGGAGGTGGTTTCCCCGGAATACCACTTGCCATATATTATCCTGATACCAGATTCACACTGATAGATGGTACTGCAAAAAAGATCAAAGTGGTCAATGAGATCATCCGCGAACTGAGGATGGAAAATACCAATGCATTTCAGCAAAGGGCAGAAGAGGTAAAAAGTAAATTTGATCTGGTTCTGACACGAGGTGTAAGCAGTATCAGTCAGCTGTTGCTTTGGTCTCGTCCTTTGCTTTCCAAAAAGCACATCCATGGATTTCCAAACGGTATGATCGCTTACAAAGGTGGAGACCTGAGAAAAGAAATGAAGGAACTTCGCCGGGGCGAGTATTATGAAAAAAGGGATATTTATGAATTTTTTGCAGAAGATCATTTTAAAGAGAAATATATTATTTATATCCAGGGTTAGTTTTCTGATTGTTCTGAGCCGTAAACAAGGGTAAATTTTCAGATGAATCTTTTTGTTTTGCATAATTTGTAATAAGGACAAAAGAATACCTTTAAAAGTGCGAATTCATGAAAAAGAAATGGTGGCAGATCTTTTTGAGCTATTTTACTGATGTATACATTGAAAGAACGGGCTCAGAACTCAACAAAGAGCTCGATATCATTTTAAAGGAAGGAAGGTACCAGCTGGTTTCGGCCAATGCAGTTTATTCCTTTGAGGATAAATACCACAATTTCAGAACAAGTTTTGAAAGGATGGACTGGCGCCTGCTGAATGTTAAGAAAGTTCTGGTCTTAGGCCTGGGCCTGGGCTCAGTGCCGCAAATGCTGGAAAAAACATTCCACAAAAGCTTTGAGTATCATCTGGTTGAAATCGATGAGGTGATCATTGGTCTTGCACAGGAATTTATCTTGTCCGGGCTGAATTCTCCGATGCAGATCTTTCACACGGATGCAAATGTCTACCTTAAAGTCTGCAATGAAAAATATGATCTGATCGTGATGGATATTTTTGAAGACAATATAGTTCCTGCCGGATTTGAGACCCGTGAATCATTGTCAATGATGAAAAACCTTTTGGCAGACAACGGCTGTTTGTTGTATAACAGACTCAATATCACTCAAAAAGATTATGACGAAACCAAAATATTTTATGATGAAGTTTTCATGAAACAATTCCCTCAGGCCTTTTTTCTGGAACTGCCGACAAACATCATGCTTTGTTCCAGGGAAGATATTTTAATCAGCAGGTAATAAACTTAATTCAGGATAATATTTTACTTTTGCATCATAAAAACAGCCCATGTTAAAAATCAATATATATTTGAAATTTGCACTGATCGCCTTGTTTTTGGGAGGCGGCATTGTTTTATCTTTCCTTTATGGTTTCTGGTATGCATTCATATTATTGCTGATCGGAATTCTTTTGCTGGTGAGCTATCTGATGCTTGGAACGATACAGTCTTCAGCGGAACTTGTTCAAATCCAGCAATTTGAAGCTGCTGAAAAGAGGCTGAACTTAACCCTGACTCCTAAATTACTTTATGTCACCAACCGCGCTTTCTTTTATATTCTTAAAGGATCCTTTGCACTCAACCGCAAAGACCAGGATGAGGGTGAAACGTATTTCAATAAAGCATTGTCCCTAAAACTTCCATCAGATAATGAAAAAGCCCTGATACTGATACAACTGGCAAGCATCAATGCCACAAAAAGCAAATGGGCCGCTGCTCAGAAATACTACAAGGATGCATCAAAACTGAAAATCACGGAAAAACAACTGAAAGATCAGTTGAAACAATTCGAACAGGTGCTGGCCTCCAAAGGAAATATGCGCAATGTCGCCGCGATGGGAAAAGCCGGCCAGCGCTTCATGGGGATGCCGGGTGGCAAAAGAAGAAGGCCCAAAATGCGTTAGAAAAGCTCCACAATTGCATTTTTAATGGATTTTACAACGCCAACTTTGGTTCTATAAACCGGACTCAAACTTTCCATTAAATCAAATTTGTAGGGTTATTCAGTTAACTTTTTATAAGTTTTTTCTCAACAATTTCACTACATTTTCTATCAAATCAATCATTTATATTGATAATAACCCCTACTGCTAATTTTTATATACTTAAAATACAGCAGTTTGTGACAAAATAAAACCTTACAATCATAGTAACTGCACACAACCGTTGCCCTTCAATATTTGCACCCCTTTTGTAATTATCCAATATTAATTTAATGTTAATTTTGTCGTCAGAAATAAATGCACAACAATGGCGATCTTTTCCAAATCCAATAAAGTAATCGAACTCCTTGAAAAGTTCATCGATTCCATTGATCAGGGTTCGATTGTTTTCAAAAAAGGTGTGGACAATTATCTTTATGGTAATATACAGGCTTTCGAGAATAATATTCTGACGCTCTCCAAACTCGAATCCGACGCGGATCTGTTGGGAAAGGATATTGAAAACAGGTTATACAAGCATTCTCTTATGCCACAGTTGAGGGGTGATATGCTGAGATTGCTTGAAGAACTGGATGATATCATCGATATTATGAAAACCAACCTGTATCAGTTTGAAGTGGAAGTTCCCAATATTCCAGGTGAGCTCAACCAGGATCTCTCCAAACTTACGGAAATGTCAGTAGCGTCAGTTGAGGCACTGGTACCTGCTGCAAGAGCTTTTTTCAGATCACCCGAAACGGTCAAGGATCAGTTGCACCGCGTTTATTTTTATGAGACTGAAGCCGACAAACAAGCTGCAGCGATCAAAAGAAAGGTTTTCAGGGAAATGCAGGACCTTAAACTCAGCGAAAAGTTCCATCTCAGATATTTTACATTGCATATTGAGCAAGTCTCAGACGCCTCAAAAAAAGCTGCCGACCTGCTCTCCGTAATGGCAATTAAACGGGCATTCTAAATTACATATAGTGTTTATCATTTTTCTTTCAAGCGGTCTTTTTCTTGGATGGTCATTAGGCGCAAATGACGCAGCCAATATTTTCGGGACTGCTGTAGGGTCAAAAATGGTCAGTTTTGCCAGGGCAGCCATCGTTGCGAGCATTTTTGTCATCATCGGGGCCGCAATTCAGGGTTCCGGAACAACAGAGACACTGGGTACCCTCGGGTTGATCGATGAACTGGCAGGTTCTTTCACTGTTGCCCTGGCAGCTGGTTTTACTGTTTTGGTGATGACCAATTACGGTTTGCCTGTTTCGACTACCCAGGCTATTGTCGGGGCCATCATCGGATGGAATTTATTTGCCGGCAGGGATACGGATGGTACTGTACTGACCAAGATCGTGACCACATGGATATCAGGACCGGTTTTGGGAGCAGGTTTTTCAGCTTTACTTTTCCTGCTTTTGCGATATGTGCTCAGAAAAATGAAGATACATATGATCCTTTTGGATTCCTATATCCGGTGGGGATTGATCGCGGTTGGTGCTTTCGGGGCCTACAGTCTGGGAGCCAACAACGTTGCGAATGTGATCGGAGTTTTTGTTGGACATGCACCAAACATTGTGCTGGATTTTGGCATTTTCGAGTTAAAAGGGGCGCAAATCCTTTTTATTGCAGGTGGAATGTCCATAGCTCTTGGAATTTTGACATATAGCAAGAAGATCATCAAAACGATAGGAAGAGGGATCATGGATCTTTCGGCTGAAGCAGCCATCGTTGTGGTGCTGGCACAGGCAATGGTTTTATTTATATTCTCCTCTACTTCCCTTTCAAATGGATTGGCATATATCGGTTTGCCCAGGATCCCCCTGGTTCCGGTTTCCAGTTCACAGGTTGTAGTTGGTGCAATTATCGGGATCGGCCTGGTAAAAGGCATCCAGGAAGTTCGTTTTAAAATGCTGGCAGAAATCCTTTTGGGTTGGATATTGACTCCAATAATTGCAGGCCTTTTATCTTTTTTTGGCTTATTTTTCATACAAAATGTTTTTAATCAGCAAGTTTACAAACCCGTCGCTCAACACGCAGAAAAAGCACTCAATACTGAAAACAATACGATCATCAATGCGATTGAGCCGGAGCATATCAATCTGGTATGGTGGCTCACAGGAACAGGGCTGATCTTGTTGTTTGCCCTCGCGATCTACCTGATCATCCGTCAAAATAAACTTAAACTGATTGCACAAAACGAGTTGCTTGAACATCAAAAGGAACATTATATTACCCAAAAAGCGCTGATGGAAGCCGACCTCAAAACCATGAGAATGGAAAATGTTTCAATGGCTAAAAAACTGGATTTCCGCCGCAAGGAGCTGATGAATATGGCATTGAGTATTGTGGAACAGAAGCACTATCTGGAAGAACTGGCTGTTCAACTAAAAGACATTCAAAAAACCGAAGAAAAAAAAGAGAAAAACCGCAAGATCGACCACCTGCTGAAAAACATGAAACTGAAACTCAGTTTTGAAGATAAAGTGGAGAATTTCAACCTGGAGATCGAAAGACTCCATAAAGGCTTTTCCAGGAAACTGGAAGAGGAATATCCAAAACTCACTGAAACTGAAAAACGTTTTGCCACTTTCCTTAGACTGGGCTTTTCTTCAAAGGAAATCGCTCCATTGCTCAATGTCTCTGCCAAAAGTGTGGAAACCTACCGGTACAGACTGAGAAAAAAACTGAATATCAGTAAAGGAGAAAATTTAATACGTTTTATACAAAATCTGTAATTTATAATTAAATCTTTTTATCATGAAAAAACTTTTCCAAGCAACATTATTTATTGTCTTTTCGCTTTTGTCGTTGGGGTTTCTAAACGCTCAGGAAGCAGATACCACAACCCGGTATGACCAATATGGTCAGAAAGTTGACAGGCTGGCTTTAATCCCCGAAGCAAGAAACGGGATCATCAACTTCGAATCAAAAGACCAGTCATACAGATTCTGGACTGATTTCAGGATCAACTTCGATGGCGGTTTGTTTTTTGACAATTATGACAATTCGCTTTCTCCTTCAGGAAATCCGTCTGATGCAATACAGTTGAGCAACGGATTACACATCAGAAGACTGAGGATTGCATTCAAGGCTCAGGTAAGCGAAAGATGGTATGGTGAGTTGGACATCGACTTCAGGGATGCAGAGATCGATCTGAATGACGTATATCTGAAATACACATTCAACGATAACCTGAGCTTTAAAGTCGGACATTTCCGCGAACCTTTCGGAATGATGACCAACACCACTTCAAGGTATGTCACCTTTATGGAAAGACCGGCAAGCTGTGAATTTGACCCAAGCAGACATACCGGTTTTGCCGCAGCTTATTCTCATCCGCGTTTTTATGCAGGTGCAGGCGTGTTCTCTGACGAATTTCTTGAAGCGGTTGACGGAGGAACGCGGGACGTACGCAGAAAACAAAGGACCGGACAGGAATCCAGTTTGGCATTTACAGGTCGTTTTGCTGGATATCCGATAAACAAACCCGATTTCACTTTATCTATCGGAGCAGGTGCCTCATACAGAACTCCTGCAATCACAGATGAGGGTGCTTATAATGTAGTTCGTTATAAAACCTATGATGAGATCAGAACACATCAAAAAAGATTTTTTGATACAGATGTGATCTCTGATGTACAAAATATTATTTTGACCAATGCAGAATTTGCCTTTGCGTACAAAGGTTTCAGAATTCAATCTGAGTACCATTATACGATCGTTCAGAGGGGTCAGATCTATGACGATGTGCCAAGAGCTGGTTTGAAAGATGCTATTTTTGATGGTTTTTATGTGGAAGCAGCCTATTTCCTTACAGGTGAAAAGCAGAATTTCAACTATGAAGAAGCTGAATTCACAAGAGTAAGACCTAAATCCAAAAAAGGCGCAATTGAACTTGCAGCACGATACAGCACCATCAACCTCAACGCCAATCTGGAAGATATCAACAATCCTGTTAGCGTTGGACTGGGCAATGTGGTTACCGGCGGTGCAGGTACCTTATACTCTCTCGGGCTCACCTGGTGGGCAAAAAACAACGTCAGGATCATTTTGAACGGAACTTATGTTGACCACGATCAGTATGCCCAGACCAAGTATAACTGGACCGTTCCTGAAGGTGGTTTCGATTATTTGTGGCTGGGTTCCAGATTTGAGATTGATTTTTAATATTTTTGCAACGATATACGTTCATACGTAAAGAAATAAGTTTATTAATTAAAACATTTAAATTTTATGAAAAAGAATTTGTTATTATTAGTTATTTTCCTGATGACTGCTGCTTTTTTCACCTCTTGTGAAAGAGAAAAAACCAGCGCTTTGATCCAGGAAGTTTCTTACGACCAAACCGGCAATGCCAAAGCCGTAGTTACCGCTACAATTCTCGATGACAACGGAGCTTTGAAAAGCGCAAAACTGTATTTTAAGGACATGTCAGCTGCAGTTTTCAAAGCTGTTGACATGTCAGGAACCGTGAACGGTGTTTTTACAGCTACCCTGGATAGTTTCCCGCTTGGAACAGAGATTGGATATTATATTGAGGTAGTAAATGGGGTTGACCTGACATCTTTCTATCCAACAGGAGCTCCCGGTACAGTTGAGACATTCAAAAGCGGCATTGCTTCTGCATCTCCGTTGATCGTGAATGAAGTTTTTTCAAATGGCACAAAAGCTCCCGATACTTCTAATCCTGACTGGGCTGAGATCTACAATTCAGGAAATACGGAGATAGACCTCACCGGCTATGCTGTACAGGATGACGTTTCTAAACCGGCTGCAAAAAGATTCATCAAAGCTGGTTTGAAAGTACCTGCAAAAGGATTTGTCATTATCCATACTGAAGTGAACAATGACCAGGCAGTTGAGGGCACCGGATCTTTTGGTTTGAGCACAACCAACTCAGATGGCGTAACTTTATTCAACAATAAAGGTCAGGTAGTGAACAGACTGGAGTATCCTGCTCCAAGTGCAGGTCAGCCAACTGCTGATCCAAACAAATCCTGGGGAAGATTTCCTGATGGTGGCACAACCATGGGTTGGATGATACCTTCCAAAGGCTCTGCCAACACTGCAGCAACTCCAAACTAATGAATGGGTAATTGAAATTTAAATAAAGGGAAAGCAAATCTTTCCCTTTATTTAATTATAAACAAAACTAAGTGATTAAAAAATGGGTAAAGAAGAACTAAAAATAGGAGAGATCTCCAAACCAAGATTTGAATTCAGGTCTTTCGGCCAGAATTTTGACCAGGCTCACTTCAGAATGTCCCGCTTATCTGTTCCGGTTCCGGAAAAAGTATGGGAACGCCATTCTGACGAAATATATATTTTATCCCGGACCAATGACATCAACAATACCAAGATCCGTGACGGTAAGATGGACATCAAAACCTATGTTCAAACTGTCAATGACCTTGAACAGTGGAATCCATTAATGAAAGGTGAATTCCCCATTTCAGCTGAAGTACTCAAAAATGAAGTTTTCCCGGCCTTCATGGTGGAAATGCCTGATTTGACCAAAGATACATACACATACGAAGAGTTCATTCTGATGGTCAGGAATCACCCCGACCTGGCTGCAGTAAAAGTGCATAAACAACGTTTTGGCTATATGGTCAATAACACGATATGTGAATTTGGTATCGTCCTCATCAACGGCGCCAGACTGGTGACCATCAATTCTGAATCAACGGAGACTGAGGATATCCTCAAAACGATCAGCGATCTGGGGGTAGAGGGCGTTGAAAACATCAACTATCTGCAGGCCATCAAAAGAGTCATCGGTATGATTGATAAACCGATGGCAAATTAATGTTCAGTTAGTTTAGAAAGTTTATAGGGTTTAAGAGATAATTATTATTATGGAGAAGCCAAAAAAAGATCATGAGTATTCATTTGAGAGATTACATGTTTGGAGTGATATACGGGCAATGATCAGGTTTGTTTACACCCTTACGAATGGATTTCCGGATAGTGAAAAGTTGGGCTTGACAAATCAGATGAGGCGGGCTGCTATTTCTGTTGGCTCAAATCTGGCAGAAGGTCATCGAGAACCAATGCAAAAGATCAGGCACATTTTTATCAAATGGGATTTTCAAGCCTGATGGAATTATTGAGTCAGTCTATTGTAGCCTTTGACTTAAATCTGCTTGATGAAATACAACATCAGGAACTTAGAAATCAAATTGACAAAATTGGGTACAAATTAAACGCTCTCCGTAACCAAACACTAAAACGTGATATGTAGTCTTCCACACTTAAACTTCCTAAACCTCCTAAACTTCCTAAACTTCCTAAACCTCCTAAACTTTACAAACTTTATAAACTTAAAAAAATGTCTAAAGAAATAGAAAGAAAATTTTTGGTAAAAGGTGAATTCAAATCTTTTGCCTCCAAACAAACCAGGATCACGCAGGGATACCTGTCATCAGTACCTGAACGGACCGTACGGGTAAGGATCAAGGGAGACAGCGGTTTTATCACGATCAAAGGAATTGGAAATGCTTCCGGAGCTTCCAGATATGAATGGGAAAAGGAAATTCCGGTTTCTGAAGTGGAACAGTTGTTGGCCATTTGCGAACCCGGTGTGATAGACAAAACCAGGTACCATATCGAATCCGGTGAACACATTTTCGAAGTGGATGAATTCTATGGTGAAAATGAAGGATTGGTTGTGGCTGAAGTTGAGTTGAGTGATGAGGATGAACATTTTGAAAAACCCGAATGGCTTGGAGAAGAAGTTACCGGAGATGTTCGGTTTTACAATTCCATGTTGATGAAAAATCCATTTACCAGATGGTGAGCCTTACCTCAGGCTGTCAACAAAAAAACAATCTGACCTATAAACAAAATTATTCAAGCTTTTAATTCAATTGAAATGGACCTTGACACTACAAAAAAAACGGGAGTTGACCAGGAAGACAACAACCATTTTGATCCTTTGGACATGCACAATTACCGGATTGAAAAACTGCCCAAAAGAGATCAGTCTACGTTTGAAAAATGGCTTGGTATTCTGGGTGTTCCTCTGGCATTACTCGCATTTTTGCTGGTTGCCTTTTACCTGAAAATTCCGTTTCTGGAAAATCTTCAGTTAGAAGATGTCGTGTCGGAAAAAGCAAAGCAACATTTCGAAAAAATTGGTTTGGAGGCTTTTATTCAGAGCAACATCTACATGCTGGCAATTTTCCTGGGGTCCATCATCCTGTGGATCACACAGGCCATTCCCAATTATCAGACTTCGCTCATTCTGATCATTTCGCTTGTTTTGACAGGCGTTTTACCGGAAAAAGAAGCTTATGCCCAATTGGGTCACCCGGTCATGTGGCTGAATATCATGTCTTTTGTGCTGGCCAGTATGCTGGTTCAGACAGGACTGGCAAAACGCTTTGCCCTATGGTTTATTCTCCGTTTTGGTAAAAATGCAAGCGCCATTTTCCTGAGCTTTATTTTGATCAACCTTATTTTGTCTGCTTTCATTTCAGCTACTACGGCAAAAGCTGCAATTTTATTACCCATCTTTATGGTGATCGCAGCGATCTATGGAGTAAGACAGGGACAGGGACACAAAAACTTCGGCAGAAGTATTGTATTGCAAAACCTCCTGAATATCAACCTGGGAGCGGGAGCATTTGTGACCGGATCGGGAGCCAACCTGCTTGCAGCAGCCCTGATCGGCGGTGCGATCGGAGGTTCCGTCTATTTTGCAGATTGGATGTTCGCCATGCTGCCCATTATGGTCGGGTTGATGTTGGTCGGTTATATCCTGGCCATGAAAGTGTTTTTCCCGCTCAAACCCGAGGAAAGAATTCCCCAGATTGAAGGTGGAATGGCACGCTTGAAAGAGGAATACAAAAAATTGGGTAAAATTGACTTTCAGGAAATCAAAGCGCTTATCATATTTATTACTATTCTCGCTTTTTGGGCAACGGACAGTATTCACGGGATCAGCGCAACCGCCGTTGCATTTGTTGGTGCCATCGTTGCATTATTACCTAAAATTGGCATCATCAAGTGGAATGATGTGGATATACCCTGGCATCTGCTGTTGTTCTCCGCCGGAGCATACACTCTGGGGGCCGGACTGGATATCACAGACCTGCCTTCCATTTCTGTAAATGCTTTTTTTGATCACATCGGGATTGGTGAGGAAACACATTTCTGGAAGTTGTATCTGATGCTGACCGGTGTGATGATCTTCAGCGCTTTGATCTTTCAATCCAAAACGATGCGTGCGATGATCTTTATTCCGATCGCCATCGGCGTGGCCAACCGGTTTGGTTTTGATGTGGTCAGTCTTGCTTTGCCTGTGGCATTTATGACAGAACATGTCTATGTTTTGCCTTTCAATTCCAAACCGGCTGCATTGTTGTATGAAACCGGGCAGTACAGTCTTACAGACACTTTCAAATTCGGTTTTACCATGATGGTGATCGCCTGGTTATTGAATATTATTGCAGGGGAAACATGGTTCAGATTCCTGGGGATCACGCCTGAAGGGGTATTTGGACTGTTTTGATCCGCATGAACGGTTGAAAAGAACAACATGAAATTTGTCTGACCGACAGACAATTGATTTTATTTTTCAAAATCTTATCAATGAAAAAAATACTTTTATTCTGGTTGACCGTAATTCTGATCATGAATTTCAGTATCTGGGCATGTGAAAAGGAAAACCCGGATGTGCCGGATGATGATCCGAAAGAGGACACTTTAAACATTCAGATCACGCCTAAGATCATCGGTTTTGTGCCTTATGAGGTATCTGAGTCTTCTGGAATGGTCATGACCACTCCGGGTAAAATCTGGTCACACAATGACTCCGGGGGAAAGAATGAATTGTATTGTATTGATTTTAGCGGTCATGTGCTTAAAACCCTGGTTATCTCCAATGCGACCAACGTGGACTGGGAAGAACTGGCTGCAGACAACCAGAAAAGGGTGTATATCGGTGATTTTGGCAACAACAACAATGTCAGAAAAGACCTGGTGATCTACCGGATCCCGGATCCAGAGACCATTTCTGGCAATACTGTGGAAGCGGAGGCCATTTTTTTTAGTTTTGAAGACCAGCTTGCCTTCCCTCCTCCGGCTTCGGAAAGAAATTTTGATGTGGAAGCCATGGTTTGGAAGAGCGATTCCTTGTTTCTATTCACCAAGGACAGAAGCAGCCCATTGACAGGCTACACCAAAATGTATAAAATACCGTCTACCCCGGGTACACATGTGGCTAAATATGCCGGAAAATATTACATGGGAAATACAACCACTGCCGCCAGGGTCACTTCTGCAGACCTGGATCCGGTTTCAGGAGACCTTGCATTGCTTGTCCAGGAAAGGATGATTGTTTTTAGAAATTATCCGGGAAACCGGTTTTTTGACGGAAAAGTGACAGAATATCCTTTCGTGCCAACTCCGGGTCAGGTGGAAGCCTTATTTTTCTCCGGTGCAAAAACGCTCTATATGACAGAAGAGATTGCCAGTGTGGAAAATGGCAATCTTTATGAGTTAACGCTCCCTTGAATTAACAATGGATGTGACAGGCTATTTGTTCAAATAGCCGATTGAATTGCGAAAATATTGTTATCATCAAACCCAAACCAAAACTGGGATCCGTTTTGGGGCGTATCTGAAAAGCCAAATGAGTAAGAAAACCTTTAATTATGAAAAAAATGAATTCAAATTTCCAATGGAAAAATTATCCATGCAAAATTTTGAAAATCAACCCTCTGTATTTGTTCATTATGCTTCCATTGGTCATGTTGTCATGTGAAAAGGAATATGACGATGCCAGACTTGTTATCAATGAAGTCTATACATTTGCTGATGAAACAGATAAGTCAAATCTTGATTTCATTGAAATTTATAATCACAGTATCTATGAAAAAGACCTGAGTGGCCTGATTCTTTGGGAAAGCGGCGGAAGAGAAGAACATTGGAAAATTCCGGATGGATCTATTGTGGAGCCTAATTCTTTCTTCGTGATTGAATGTGATAAGGACTTGATTGATCCTGTAAATTTTGCCCCATGGGGATTAAGTAAAGGTCCTGATGAATATATTGTTCTTGCCGATTCATCTTTCGTGGTAATTGACAGTATAAAATTGCCTACAATGAAAAGGGATGAAAGTTATGGTAGAAAAACAGATGCCGGCGATACCTGGGTAATATTCAGTGAAAGGACAAAAAATGCCAGCAACAACGGTAAACCGGAAAGACAACTTGTTACAAATACGATAGGTTTAACCGTAAATGAAGTATATTCCAATGATCAAAAGAATCCAGTGAATGCCTGGGCAAATGTTGACTGGATTGAGTTGCACAATTCAAGCAATGTGGATATTGACCTGACCGGATATAAATTGGAAGAGGATTCCGGAGATCCTTCAAAAGCTTATATTATTCCTGCTGGTTTTGTCGTTCAAGCAAAGGGATTTAAAGTGTTTGATGTCAACAAAAATAATACACCTGCCCAAGGACCTTCTTTTGGTTTGGGTAAAAGCGGTGATTGGGTATTTCTGACAGATCCTTCAGGCAAATTAATTTCCGAGATCATTGTACCTTCTTTTGAAGACGCTGAGGAATTTTCCGCTGGAAGAAAACCGGATGGAAGTAGTACTATTGTAACATTTACTGTACCAACTAAAGGTACTTCAAACAACAATGCACCAACAAAACCATAATCTTTATCGTTTTGTTTTGATAAAATTTGATCCGGGTATTAAATATGGTTTAGTACCCGGATTTATTATCTTTCATGAAATGATCCCTTTAAAGGTCATCAATTCAAAATGAAATCACGATTTACCCTTTAAAATGATTTAATCAGGAAAATTATGAATTAATGATTGAAGAATCCATCAAGATCCACGATAAATTCTCGGTTGAGCTAAAGATAGGCTATAAAGCCCGAATGAAAAAGGACATCAGTGACTTTGCACTGAATACATGGATCTTCATTCCCAACAGTCTGGACATCAACCCGTTGACCTACCAAAAAACCGATTTTTACAAGGATCTCAAATCCAATATCAGGCTGATCACTCCTGTATTTCTACTCAGGGATATCGCGGGCAAAAAGAGTTTTCCCATGCAAATGCTGGAGACCTCATTCACGGAACTTGCTTCCAACCCTTCCCGGACACATCGTGCTGAATATGAGTATCATGTCAAAATGTTTTTATCTATTTTCAAAAGTGCCTTAGGCAAAAGCTGCAATCACATAGCTCAAAATGAAACTGATGAAGACAAAGTCTTCCTGATACAGGAATATATTGACAGCGTGCATAAGATCACCCGCAACTACCGGTCGCTCAAAAAGATCATCAACGCCCCGACTATTTCGAAAGAGCTTTATAATGTTTTTCTTTTTGGTGACGAATTCATGAGCAATGTTGTGGAAAAAGAGAGTTTCAGGTTGCTCAGAAGTCTTGAAAAAAGCAAGGATAAAGAAATTGTTGAAGCTAAAGAACGGCTGATCGGATTGATCCATAACGAAAATGAATACAAGGAAGCAACCGGAATACCGATCGTAGATAAAAAGGACAAAAAACGCAACCGGGAATTGATCTTCAGGATGGGCCTGCTCAAGAAATATGCTGAAAACGAACTTTTTCTGACCGCCAATAAAAAAAGAGAGGGTGTTCTGACCGAGCAGATCTATTACAGTATCGCAGCCGGACTTGCCATGGTATTTGCAACTGCTGTTGCATTTTCCTTCCAGCAAAAATACGGGAATTTCACCATGCCGTTTTTTGTTGCCCTTGTGGTCAGCTATATGCTCAAAGACAGGATCAAGGAACTTGCAAGGTATTATTTTGCCCACAGGCTAGGTAAACGGTATTTTGATCATAAAACAAGGATCAGCCTTAAAGGAGAAGAGATCGGGTGGAGCAAGGAAGCAATGGATTTTGTCACCGATGAAAAATTGCCTCCGGATGTGCTCAGGATACGTGACCGTTCAACTATTCTGGAGGCGCACAACAAGTCTTTCTCGGAAAAGATCATACTGTACAGAAAACTTGTCAGGATCCGGCGCAATGAGTTGGACAATAACACACAATACAACACTTCCGGTATTCATGACATCATCAGGTATAATCTTTCCAGCCTGATCACCAAAATGGATGATCCTGATTTCCCGCTTTTTATCCCGGATGAAGAGGCCGGATACAAAGTCATCCAGGGAGAAAGGATCTATTTCCTCAATTTGATCCTGCAGATGAAATCCGAAGAGCAACTGGAATACAAACGATATCGTGTGGTTTTTAACCGCAACGGGATACAGGATATTGAGCGGTTTTAATACGGATGATCTGATCAGACATTAACGATTCACTTTACCACCAATTCATCTGCAAAGATCCACGCTTTCCCGCCTGCACCAAGATGCCACCCGGGCAATGATCCGTAATTCTTGGCAACGACCCTCAAATATCGTGCTTCAACGGGACCTTTTGTATTGTAGATGAAATCATGGTTGATATGGTTGAAATCCTTGTCCGCGACCTCGTGTCCAATCACTCCAAGCGCATCCCATTCATTACCGTCAACCGAAACAAGATAACCTACTTCCGAAGGTAATAATATCCAGGATTGCGTTTGTTGCATGCAACTGAGTGAGATGGTCCGGAGCGGGATTACTTTCCCAAGATCGAGGGTAACATCCAGGTCATTTCCCTGCCAGGCCAGCCAGTTGCCATCCCGGAAATCCATGGATCCCCGGATCCCGTCCGTCAGCCCGTAAATTCCCGGTTTGTTATAAGGAACGTGGGGGGCATTTTTAAATTCAGGCTCAATTCCGGTTGCCAGATGTTCCTCGATACGGTAAATGATTGAACTGCCGGCCACACGACCTTTTCTGAATGGAGTCAGATGTATCACACCGGGTTTTGTCACGGTGAGTCGGGATTCAAATGAAGCCTTATCTTCCGGTTCACCTTCATAAAAATAGCGCATTTCCATATCCTGCATACCAAAATCCGCCTGAATGTTCCAGTTTTTCCTATCAGGATCAAAAGAAATACCACATTGTAGCAGGTTTTTATCCTCTGCACCATACAAAATTCCGTTTGCCTCCATCCATTCGTAATGCACCTGCAATCTCTTTCTGAATCCTGCATAGCTTTCACCACGGTTCCACAATACTTCAGCAAATGCCTGCAAACGCGGGTACATCATATAATCCAGGTTGTGGCTGTTCACCCACTCAGTCCATAATGGACATTCTGCTCCGAGGATATTTTCATTGTCATGAACCTCAGAGGGATCATAATGCCAGGTTTTCTCCAGTGTGAGCGTTGCCGGTTTGGAATCAAAATACAGTGTTTGAATGATTTTATTCCCGTTGGCCAGGGCTTCCCCTGCTTTTTCCTGACCTCTCCAGACTTCTATGATCGCATCCTGATCCATTCCACCCTCCAGGATCTCATCCCAGCCGATCATCACTTTTCCCTTTGATTTCAAAAAACGATGCATCCTGCTTATGAAATAACTCTGCAAGCCATGTTCGTCAGAAAGCCCTTCTGTCCTGATTCTGCTTTGACAGGCCGGGCATTCAGACCACCGGGTTTTTGGCACTTCATCTCCTCCGATATGGATGTATTTCCCCGGGAAAAGGCTGATCACTTCGCTCAGTACATTCTCCAGAAACATAAAAGTCTCTTCCTCACCTGCACAGTACACGTCCTGAAAAACACCGTAAAAATCAGGTACTTCCAACTGTTTTTTAGTACAACCGAGTTTGGGATAGGCTGACAGTGCTGCCCTGCAATGTCCGGGCAATTCAATTTCCGGGATGACTTCAATATTTCTCTCAGCAGCATAACGTACGATTTCACGGATCTCTTCCTGCGTGTAAAAACCGCCATACAAGCTTCCATCTGCCTTTTTTCTCCAGGCGCCCACCTGTGTCAGCAAGGGATATTTTTTGATCTCGATCCGCCAGCCCTGATCTTCCGTCAGGTGCCAGTGAAAGGTGTTGATCTTGTACATGGAAAGCATATCCAGATGCCTTTTTATGGTGTCAACCGGAAAAAAATGTCTGCAGACATCCAGCATATTGCTCCGGATGGGGTATTTTGGTTCATCTGTTACTGTCACACAGGGAATTTCAAACCCATCAGTGCTGTTGAAAAGCAGCAATTGCCGGAGGGTCTGGACTGCCCAGAACTGCCCTGTAATGGTTGGTGCCTGGATGGTGATCTTTTTCGGTGTAATTTCCAGGTGGTAGCTTTCTGGATTGGCGGACATGGCATCCGATAAAATGAACTCAACAGGCAGCGTCCGGTTCTCTGAAGGATGGTCAGACAGCTCCATTCCGGCTATTTCTCTGATTTTACCACGGAGAAACTCGATACTTTTGTTTTCTTGTCCATTGGTTTTGATATATGCTTTCTCCAGGTTGAAACTGCCCGGATTTACTTCCAGATGCATCGGTTCGGGAATTAAGCTGTATCCGGATTGTGCCTGGACCGTTAGCGCCAAACACCAGATGAATAAAGAGATGAATGTTGTATGAGGCATGTATCCGAATTTGATTGTAAAACAAATGTAGTGTATATCCACCATTGCCATTTCAATATCACTACAGAAGTTGCTTAAAAATGTATCATAAAGCTTGGAAACAAAACATTGAAATGTCAGATGATGAAAGTCTGTAAGCAATTTTTCGTCAGATTTTTGACCATCTAAATACTTCAAACTTTGGAGAATCAGAGTGTCTGACCACCAGACCATCCAAAAGTCCCGCAGGGACGAAAGGTGCTTAACCGTAAGCAAGCACAGCGCAGCTTACGGGATCACAGACCGGCTTTCAAAAGCCCCGAAGGGGTGAGATGATCCGAAGTTATAGTATTTACCCTCATTTTTGCCAATCCCGGGAATCTATCTGCACTCCCATTGTTTGAATAAAAAACTGATAACAGAGTGGTCTGGTGTAACTCGTATAAAATTCTTTTTGATGAATAATATCACCCCTGCGGGGCTCTTGACTGTCTTGCTCTTTTCCGTAAGCTGCGCTATCGCTTGCATACGGTTACTAAAATGCCGTCCTTTC
>CAZQKR010000052.1:0-26808 GCA_964594045.1 uncultured Saprospiraceae bacterium
GTAATCACCATTATTTAAATAGTTTTAATGCGGCATTTAATAACTAAAATGGTATGATACATTATTTCAGTTGATCCAGGGTGCGTTTTTTCTGATCCAGCTGGTGTTCGATCACCAGGTCGTAATCAGATCTGCGGTCACCAAATTTACTCACCACCACAAACAATTCCAGCGACATCAGGAAGATGAAAAGTACCAGGTAAAAAGCCAGAGCAACAGGTTTCTCCTTCAGAATTTCAAGGATGGCGTTGAGCTCCTCCAGAAACCCTTGCTTGGATTTCAACTCTGCTCTCAGAGACTTTTCAGCATCCATTTTTCTTTGAGTATATTCTTCCTGTTGTTTTCGAAGCACAGTTAGATGCTGGTTGTTGATCTCCGTTTCCTTTATTTTGGGATTATTGACAGGAATAGTGGTTATCGTTTTCTGAGGAAGGGTTTTGTATGTTCCGTCATCCTGTTTTACCTGGAGATGCGTCGTGCTCGTTGTCACTGTATTGATCGTGGGCCTTTTGGCTATCTCCGCGTATAGCTGCAGATTTTTGTTGTCCAGTGAATCAATTTCATTTTGCAGCTCCTGCAATTTAGTATTGATGATGGTCAGTCGGTTGGGCAACTGCTCATTGACCTGCCTGTCAATGATCTCGATCATTTTTTTCTCAATGTCCTCCCTGAATATGATCTGGTCCAGTATGGCTGAACCGATGACCGCCATGATCAATGCGATGACGAGCCTGAATATTCCGAGCCAGTTGTTTTTTCCGACAGTCAGGATGATCTGCCGCTCGATCTGTATGACGATCAAAACAAAAATGACCGAAACGATCAGACTGCCCCACCATGGTGTCCGCACATACCTTTCTGCAAAGGAATAACCGATGAAAGCCCATAAAATGATCAGTATCAGGATAGCAGAAGTGTATTTTTTCAATTGCTTCCTGCTGGATTCAGTACAACTGCCTAATATCCGGTAATTCCAGCCTGTCAACAGGCAACCCAGTTTGATCCACCAATCTTTCATAAAGCCTGATCCATTTTAAAGTTTTGAAGGGAAATAGAAGCCAGTCCGCGTGTGAAGCCCACTTCATAGGATTTGAAGATGCCTGTCATGTACAACTCCCCACTTTCCAGGTCCGCTTTCATTTTATTCAACTCGTCTATATGCCGTGTATAGCTGATCTTCCTGGCTTTGAGCAATTCCACGATGTCCGTCAGTCCGGCCTGTTCCCTTGAATGGATGTGAAAGTCAATTTCGCGCAACATATCCGAGTATCTGAGGACCGTCTGCCTGAACAGCACCTCCAGTTTACTCCGGATGATGGCCACATTGGTATCCTTATAGGATTTATCAGGGTTAGTTAAAGCATCCTGATAGCCTCTTTGTTCAAAGTCTTGTTTTAGAAATGTATAGACCATGTCTATCGGCAGGCTGAACCCGGATAATGTCTGGTCGGCCTGATATCCGTTGCCTGAAAATGCCTGTGTCGCGCCGTACGCCGGTCTGTCCCCTTTTTCGTTGATCTCATTGAAGTTTTGCACCTCGACGTCCTGCTGAACTGGTTCCTTGTGCTTAAAAAAATCGAATAGTCCCATTTTAATTGATTATGATAATAATTGATTCTTCAGTCCTGGTATGATTTCCTGAAGTATAAATTCAGGATTTACAAATGAGGATTTCGTCTTTTTATTTTTCTTTATATGCTTCAGAAAATACCACCTCATAACTACATGGTGGTCCTTATTATTACATTTTGAACAGAGTATCATTGGATTATTAGACGAACGGGTTCAAAACGGGGGTGCATAACACGACTTTATCCATTGATTGTCTGTTCCCGTTCAATCTTTGCTGACCTATATCAGGAGTCCAACAGGCAACAGACCACCAATTTCTACTACTAATGGTATTGGTATAGGTTTTTTAGCTCGTCTAAGAATGGATCAGGCATGAAGGGCTTACAGTGGTTTTATCAACAGATTTCCATCGTCAGAAGAATACAAAGAAGACTTTTATCCGACCTGCTTGCTTTTTGCCAGTGCACCTGGTGCTCAAATGCCTCTAATTTATTTTATTGAGATTAAATTATGACTACACCGAAAATATCCATCCTGCATTTAATTGGCTTATTCGATTCGTTTTTCAAGAAGAAGCATCCGGCAATTCAACATTACTATGATCATCATCCACCGGCTCAAAATCTGACGGCAGCAGTGCAGCCGGTATCTTTTTAGTGGATTTGAGGCCGAGTTCCTTAAGCTTGAGCGCTTGTCCGACGATATTGCCGCCACCGGAGGTCAATTGGTTCATCGCCGTGTTGTAGGATTGCTGCGACCTGTTGATATGCTTTCCGACATCCTCCAGGGTTGCTACAAAGGCTACACATTTTTCATACAGCAACTCACCTCTCTGGACGATCTTCATCGCATTTTTGCTCTGTAATTCCCGCTTCCAAAGATCGGAAATGAGCTTTAAACAAGCGATGAGGTTGGTCGGACTGATCAGGAGGATCCTTTTACTGTAGGCTTTGGCCCATAGTTCCTGGTCATGCTGTATAGCCAGCACGTAAGCAGGTTCTATAGGCACGAACATCATGGTGAAATCCAAAGCACTCTCCAGGTGATCGTAATTCTTGCTGCTCAGATCATCAATGTGTGCATTGATCGATCTCAGGTGCTCTTCCACATAACGTTTCTGTTCATCGATCTGTTCGCTTGAAGAAAACCGGTCGTAAGCGACAAGGGAAACTTTGGAGTCGATGATGATCACCCTGTTGTCGGGCAACTTCACCAGTACATCCGGTCTCAGGCTTCTGCCCTCATCGTCTTTGATGGTCTGCTGAATAAAATACTCCCGGTCTTTTGTCAACCCGGAGGTTTCGAGGATGCGTTCCAGGATCATTTCACCCCAGTTGCCCTGCTTTTTGGCCTGTCCTTTCAATGCAGTGGCGAGATTGTTGGCTTCATTGCTCACCTTATTCGTCTGAGCGATCAGGTCCACTATCTTCTGTTCCAGTTTGTTCCTTTGTGCTGATTCCTTGTCATAGGTTTCTTCCACCTTTGTTTTAAAATTATGAATATCCTGCTTGAGCGGATTCAACACTGTTTCAAGGTTGACCTTATTGAATTCGGTGAATTTGGCCGATTTTTCCTCCAGAAGCTGGTTGGCGATCTTTTCAAATTGCAGATGGGCTGTTTTCTGCATTTCTTCTATCTCTGTCTTCTGGGTGGCCAGTTTTTCAGTCAATGCTGCATTGTTGGCGTTCATCCTGCTCACATTTGAGGTCATTTCCGTCAATCTTGATGTCAGTTCCCCTATCTGGATAGCCTGTTTCTCATTGACTTCATTTTGTCTTGAAAGGCTTTCAATTACAGCATTGTATTTGGCCGTCAGTTCAGCGATGGTCTGTTTGTGCAGATTGATATCGGTCTGCAGGCTTTTGTTCGCTTCTGTTTCCGCGGCCAATTGTTGGGTTAGTTCACCGACCCTGTTTTCACTGTGGCTCAGCTGATTTTCCATTGCTGCCCTGTTCGTTTGCACCTGCATCAGTTCATGTTCTTTTGCCGTGATCTTATCCGTCAGGATGTCATTGGTCTTTTCCAGGCTTTTTGATTTATCTTCAAAGACTTTCAGCTGGGTGACCGTTTCGTTGTACTTGCTTGTCAATTCCTGGAATGCCGTTGCCGGAACTGACCGGGTTTTATTCATTAAATAAAATACGATCCAGGCGACCACTCCGCCTGCGATCAAACCGATGATTAATGTTGTTGTTTCCATGATCGATCAGAAGATAATTTAATAATTGAGTTCTTTTAAGCCTGGCTCAATGCGTACAATGATCATTTGTAGCCATTTCCCCGGCAAAATACCAAAAAAATGGTTTGCCCTTGTCATAGCATGCCGGTTCTTTATGCTGCATGAGCAAATTAAATGCCTGTAATTTCCCTTTATGCCAAGTAGTCTGCACTGTGATTTTTATGATTTTTTGATACTGGTGATTTGAATTTTTTATTGGTTAACCAACTATAATTCACACTTGCGTTGTCTGAAGTTTGCAACTTCAGACAAATATTTTGATGCATGTTCATTAGCGGTGAAAGTGATAAGAAGTTTCTAACTTCAGGAAAGAAGACAGCAACACTTTAAGAACTTTCCACTTTACAAACTTCCTACTTTCCACACCTGTCCATCCAATACCTCCAGATGATCACCATCGCCATCGTGTCCAGTTCACAATACTGCAACAGCAATTGCATCAGTTGCGCCCTTCTTTCCGCATTTCCCGCAGCAGCACCGAACATCAGCTCATGGTAAGCCTTCATCGCACCCGTACCATCCTTCACCACTTCCTCATTCTCCAGGTCGGCGATCACCGGCGCCAGGTTGTCATAGGGATCCAGGCTGCCACCCGGAGCAGAAGCATATTTGCTGAACCACGGGATCTCATGCAGGTAGGGATGATTATTCCAGATAGCCGGCAACACTTTCTTGATGGAAGTCCTCCCCTTCATGTCCGGATGAAAATAATACAGCAAAGTCCATTCATTCATGTCCAGGAAGCGTCCCGTTCTTCCCTGGTCCTTATCCTTCGTTATATTGGTAAGCCAATCGCGGAGCTCGGGATCATGAAATTCAAAAATATCCATTTGATCCAGGATATTCCGCAAAATCGTATTTTCAAAGGAAGACCACATGAGCGGTGTGCCGGTCTCCCCTATCTGTTGCATCAATGATTCCGCAAACCGGAAATTCGGCAGGTCATAGTCGCAGTTCAGAAACTCCGTGTGGATGGGTTCGGCGCCGGGAGCTGGAATGGTATGGCAACTCCATTGAAAGGCCACCAGCTCATATGGCCTCATGCCCTTGTGATGCGGGATCGCTCCCTGGTAGGTTTCAAAGTCTATAAAGTGCAGAGGATATTTCAGGCAATTTAACACAGGTGCGAGCTCATGGCTGATCCATTCAGTTCCGGACCTTGTATGTTCAAACTGGATCAGTTGCCTGGTTCCCCTGCTGCCAAATTCCCCCTGAGCATCCCTGAATCTCTCCGTATCCAGATCCCAAAAGGAAACTTTGCCTTGTGCGATCATTTCATCCAGGTACCAGCCCCAGGTATGATGCCCGATGGCGCCACCAAAATACAGGTCAAAGATATGCGGCTTCACATCTGTCAATGCACCCCAGCACTCCCGGTACCCGTTCCTTTCACTGGATTCCTGCAGGTTAAACTCGCAAGCCTTGCATTTCTTCTTCAATGCATAGTGTGCCGGTTGAATGCCATCTGCGAGGATGTCGACGAACAGATTGGCCCGGTTGCGGATGATGTCCATCATTTTATTAACTTCTCCGTTGACCGGAACCAGTGTGAGCAGATTATCGGATTTCAGTTGCGCGATATACTTTTCCCTGTCCGGATGGTGGTCGTAACGGAAGGTCACCAGCGGTTTTTTGAATGCCGGCCTGTTTTGCGCCGGCAATGTTTCCGACTCAAATTTTTCCTCGACGAATGCCTCCACGGTAAACCAGCCGGCCAGTCCTTCGATGGCTGTTCGTTTCGACTTGTCCGGCAACAGCATGTAGGCATCCACCACATGATCCGGATATTTCTCTCTGAGCACCAGAGCCTGGAAGGCCACATCCTCAATGTATTCGGTATGTTTATTTTTAGCCAGGGCAGGATCATCCTCATTGTCATAGGACTTGGATTTCACTTCGATCAGCCGGAGCCGGTTCCCTTCCTTTTGCAGGATGTCTGTCCGCACGATCTTTCCGTTGGAAACAAACGTCGCCTCAAACAGCGTGATCTGTTCATTCTCCGCCAGCAACTGATCGGTCAAAACTGCTGCTTCTACCATCGAATGCCCTTTCACTTCAATGCCATCTGAATAAATAAGCTGCGCATACTTCCCGACGATGTGTCCACCCTGAGCCAGCATTTCCATATACTCACTGGCATCATTCATCGTGGGATAATTGGCTTTTTTATACACCAGTTTTTTAGGACAGGTGGAGGCTAGCTTGAAGTCTGATTTGGAGAGGAGTTGGGGCATGGTAAATGTTTTTTTATTTAAAAAATATTGTGTATTGAATTTGTGTTAAACCTCCGTCACTGATGTCCGGACTGTGATTTTTATGATTTTTATGAATCTAATGATGCTGTATATGCTGTTGATTTGATTTTCTTGTTGGTTAACCGTTTAAAATTCGGAATTGTATCCTGATGACCCAATGACTATCCACAATTTCCAATCGTTGTCTGAAGTTTGCAAACTGCTGGCAACCTAAGCCGTCATTCCTGCTGCTCGTTATACTCAATCAGGACAGGTCCGGGCTTGACCTGTCATTCCTGATGCTCGTGATACTCGATCAGGACAGGTCCGGCCTCCGAGCCGGAATCCCCTCAACATATCCAAACATAAAAAATGAGATGACCGATCCGCAATGCCCCGGGTGCATATCCTTTTGGTTTCCGGCCTGGTGTGCTCATTTTTTCCTTTTTGCTTTATGCTCAAGAACTTTCAGACTATCCAGGTAATTTTTTTCTGCTTCGCTCAATGTTTTTTGCTGGTACTTTTTATACTCTCCGAAAGCTTTCTCCATAGCCATTTCATGACTGACCGAACCTACGCCCTGTAACAATTGCTCGCCACTCATTGTCAGAATTTTATCCAGATGCGCTGCCCAATCTTTCATGGTCATTGCCTGTTCACGCTCAGCCTGTCGCTCGGCAAAATCCAGATACCCCGAAACGATTTGACCCAATGAACGAAGTTCTTTTTCATCCAGGTAATTTTTAGCTACCACCACATCTTTGAGATACGGACGACTGCCGGGGAAAGTCATCAAACCCATAAATTCCTTTTCGGCATCAGCACGGTTGTGAATAACCTCAGCTGCTGTTTGGCCATGTACTGCATAATGAATTTTGTTTTGCACCTTTTTAAAGAACTCAATGGAAACGGCTGCTTTTGCATCGTAATCAATACTGGTAGCATAAATATCCAGCACCTGACGGTAAAACACTTTTTCGGAAGCACGAATATCCCGTATGCGTTGCAGCAGTTCTTTCCAGTAACCGCCACCGCCAAAATTTTTCAGTCGCTCATCGTCCATGGTAAAACCCTTGCGGATATATTCATTCAGCCTTTTGGTTGCCCAAATACGGAATTGGGTTCCCCGGAGAGATTTTACCCGATAACCGACCGAAATGATCACATCTAAGTTATAGTAGTCGAGCTCACGCTCCACCGTTCGGTTACCTTCCTGGCGAACCTGTCGGAATTTCCGACAAGTTCGGATTTGTTCCAACTCGCCTTCATCAAACACATTTGTAATATGTTCGGCTACCGTACTTCTGCCTTTCCCGAACAATTCAGCCATCTGCTCCTGTGTCAGCCAAACCGTTTCTTCCTCAAAGCGAACATCGACCGAAATTTGCTCGTCTTCGGTTTTGAATATGATAAAATCTGATGTGTTTTCTTTCATGCTATTATTTGTCTGAATCAGGATTTAGTTGATTTTGGATTTTCAGGAATACAAAACTGCAACTTTCTTGTAATGCTTACTCAATTTTCAATTAAATTAACCACTACCATTCCAGTTACTATAGCTATACCAAAACTTAACAATGTTCCTATTAAAATATATTCAGTCAATTTTCTGTCTTTTGATTCTTTTAAATCTCCAAATCGGAATACTGATTTAGCCGCCAATAAAAATCCAATACCTTCCCAATTCCCTGTAACCACAAAGATGAATACAAAAATGCGTTCTAACATACCTATGTATTTACCTGCATTGTTTAAAGATTCTTCATTACGATCATCTAATGCTTTCGACCAACTGGACATGAGTTCCCTCATCACTATGCCTGATACGAGGGTTATAAAAAGTATGGCAGCCGAGTAAATCCAAAGGCCTGTATCTTCAGTTAGTTTGTTAAGATTGATTTCTGGCTTGAATAATAAAACCCACAATACTAAAATGCTTAGGATATGAAGTCCCTGATCGATTAAAAACCATTTGGACTTATTGCTTTCTTTTTGTGCATATAGTTTTAGGGTGTCAATTATTCCGTGCGACACCATGAGTAACAATGGTAAAAGCCAATGATTTAAATCCCATAGAACCAACAACACTAAAAGGCCGTGAATAAGTATATGTATATAGAGTTTGAATGATTTCGCTTTGAGTTGTTCTTTTTCTTCCACCCATGATTTGGGCTGTAGTAGAAAATCTCCTATAAAATGGGCTAATATGAGTTTTACAAGTACGATCATTTCAGAAGGGTTTTAATTTTTTTCTGGTACATTTTATTAACTTCTAATAGTTCATTCACATTAGCTCTATTCCATCTGCGACTTACGCCACTTTGTTGAATCCCCAATTGTTTTCCAATTTCATCTTGCGTTATGTTGGGATTATTCAGCACAATTTGAACCAATTCGGCTGAAGAAACCGACCATTTATCCATAAATGTGCCGGCTAATTTTAGGTATAAATTTATTTCTTCATCAAAGTCTTGCCATGGTGTCTTTACACCCAATGTTATATTTTCTTTTTTTAACAGGTCAAACTTTTCACCCGAATGGATAAAAGCTGTACCATTGCTTTCTGATATGCTTTCACCTGCATAGGTTTTTTCGCCTATACCAATAACCAGGCGAACATCTATGGTACTTATTTTTTTACGGTCATCAAGCGGTGTTACTTTTTTTATAAGTGCTTTTATTTTCAAAGCATTGATGAGGACGTCTTCAACATGCTTAATCTCAACTTGAAAAAAATCGCCTCTATCCAATTTCCAATCCTTAGGGCTATCGCCCCATGTTGAGAATAATGTTTTGAGTGGCAACAACCATTTGTCCTGGTTTACCACTTTTCTTGATGCAATAATGTCGCCTGTAATAACTGCTATCATATTTTGATCTGTTTATCCAATACAAAAGTATAAAAATAATTCCTTAAATCAGGAATAATCAAAATCATTCCTTAAATCAGGAATATTTCAAAACATTCCTTAAATCGGTAATCTAAAATATCGTTGGTTATCATGATCCAATTCTCCATTATCCATTTTCTGATATTGCTTTCACCACTTTCGGCTGCACCTGTAAACAAAGGCTAGCAACTGAATACAATACCAATGCGAGTTCCGCCGGACTGCAAATGCTTTCAGGGCGGGTTCATTGATCTGTTGCAACCCGTCTTTATTCATATCTCTCCATACGTGGCCGGTGATCGCCGGTGGGAAGAGGGTGTCATTCGATGAAGCATTATGACCCTGCCGGTCATCCAACTGCAGGATGAAATCTTTGCAAATGCTTTTACCAGCTCCGGCAAACGACACAAAAGCCAACAGGAGCATTCCAATCAAACTACCTTTAAACAAATAAGCCATCGTAAAGCATTTTTTAGAGAACAATCATTTTCTTGTCTGAAGGCTATTGCCGGAATTGGTGTAACGGTATGCAAATATAGCTTTTTGGTGGGAATAAATCATTGATGTTCAGGAATTTCGACAGGTATTTTTTGGGGGAATGGGTGGTTCTGTTCGCTCCGGAATACACAATTTGGTACCGCGCAAAGATTTTACCCGATAACCGACCGAAATGATCACATCTAAGTTATAGTAGTCGAGCTCACGCTCCACCGTTCGGTTACCTTCCTGGCGAACCTGTCGGAATTTCCGACAAGTTCGGATTTGTTCCAACTCGCCTTCATCAAACACATTTGTAATATGTTCGGCTACCGTACTTCTGCCTTTCCCGAACAATTCAGCCATCTGCTCCTGTGTCAGCCAAACCGTTTCTTCCTCAAAGCGAACATCGACCGAAATTTGCTCGTCTTCGGTTTTGAATATGATAAAATCTGATGTGTTTTCTTTCATAATATCGTCTGGAACAGGATTTAAATGATTTAAGGAATAACAGGATAGAGTTTCGGGTTCAATTCTTTCGTAAATGGTAAATTACTTGCACCGAAATGAATTAGAAGGCCACCCGTGAAATCACAGGCAACCACGTCATTTTCACGCTGTGTCGGCATTTCCATATACTCACTGGCATCATTCATGGTGGGATAGGCAGCTTTTTTGTACACCAGTTTTTTGGGGCAGGTGGAGGCGAGTTTGAAGTCTGATTTGGAGAGGAGTTTGTACATGGTAGATATATTGAATATGTTATATTTCTTTATCTACAATTTCAATATCCTCACCATCGCAAATTTCCCCGGAGAAGCAATATGGATAAAATAGATATCCGGTGGCCCTTCGATTTCGAAGTCTATCTGTTCTGTATGCTGATATGTTTTCCGGCTCGTGGTCACCCCTGAAATGTTCTTTGCGCTGACTTCTATTTCATCAAAGAATCCCGGCAGCAATATTTTGACCTTTCCCTGCGATGGATTCGGGTAAACACTGAGTTCACTACCAAAACTATTTTCAATGATATCCGTCAATATCACAATATGACAAGATGATGTGTCTTTGCAATTGTCCAGCGTAAGCTCAACTGAGTAAGACCCTGTAATGATGGGTGTAAAGGACTGCCCGGTTTCGCCAATGATCCTGGCATTTCCAAAATAACAGTTCAGCCATTGATAGGTTGAACCTGATTGCGCACAGGTCAATGTATTTCCTGTCTTGTTCACAGTGGTGTCAATAACAACAATTTGCAGCGCAAGAGTATCGGTTGCAATACAACCCCATTCATGATTTAAGCTGATAAGAAAATGATGCATTCCCGGGTTGAATGAATCATCAATTGGAATAAAAAACCCTGACCCCGTCTCTCCTGACGCCAAATGAGTCCATTCACATTGTATATTTTCCATACCCTCACAACTGATTTTTACCTCCAAAGTAGATGGCAAATTCCTGTGGCATACGGTTTCAGAAAGTGATGTCATAACCGGTTTTGGCCAAACGGTTACTATTATTGAACTAACCGGTGCAAACGCACAGATTTGGTTGTTTCTTGCCCTTGCATAATATGTAACTTCGATTGGCAGGCAGCCTCCTCCGACAATAGAAAGTGTATCATCAATTATTCCGGTTCCACCGGTAAAAAGGTGATTATTCATACCTGTAACAAATTCATTTTCTTCAAACCAAATTTCAATCTCATCCTCTGAACCGTTGTTGGTTCTGACAGGAATATTTATTTGTTCCCCGTCACAAACCTGTGAATCGTCCATAGTGATTTCAGGTAAAACATACAATTCAATACAGGATAATTCATACGGAGGACTGTATTGTTTTTTGTCCAGCCTGCAAGGTGCGGAGTCTTCCCAGCAACCGGCACCGTCATCAGAAAAAGCCAGGAATGACATTTGCAGATCTTTATCAATCAAACAATCCAATTCATCTTCAAATTCCCTGACCCGAATCGTGTACGTCCAATTAACCTGCGCAGTTTTGGAACCGATACCCCACCGGTTTCTGGGTTTGCAGGAATCATTCAGACATGTCGGAGAACTGCCATTAGTCAGCCAGAAATAACCATTCGGGAGTACTCCCTGATTAGCATTCAATCCTGTGGTCACACAATCAGTGAAATCGTCATCGCATTCGATATGTCTCATCCTCAGGATGCCAAATTCATCCCTGAATGTGCAAAGATGGGGAAACGTCCTGTGTACAACCGCTTCACAGCCTGTTCCTTCCTCATGGAAAGTTGCGGTTGTATCATTTGCAATGGGCAGATTGCCTTCCCAGTCGAAATTGACCAGATCCCAACCGGGACCAAAATCGGGAATGATCCCATGGAACCAGTCAACCTGGGATTCTCCTGCATCATAGAAAAAGTTAACTTCAAAAGTGACCTCTTCACCCGGGCAGAATGGTCCGTTCAGATCTCCGCCGTTTTCACGCCAATTCGCCTGCCAGGACAATGAAGGGTCGTTTTCTTCACATCCGTTCTCAGGGCCGATACAAGTCAGCACCGTGATCCTCGAATATGCACACAGGGTAAAACCCGGATCATCGATCGGAGGACCATTGGGATCCGCAGTAATAGCTATCCAGTAAATATTGATATCACTTTGAATGGCTGTAGTGGTATTTCCACTGAAGCAGCTCGTGGTGTTATCAAAGTTCATTAACGGCGTAAGATCATTGCAGCTACCGCTTCCACTGTAATAGACTGACCAGAGTGGTTCCCAGAGTCCGTGAGACACAACTGATGTGATCAGCGCTGTTGGTGGTATATCATCTGTTTTCAACTTTACCCATACTGTTGGTGCCTGGCTGAAATCACATCCTGCAGGCGCAGTCGTATCCGGCGTTGCTGTATCAAGACAAAAATCTCCGCATAGTTCGAAGATATTGGTGTAATCAGGGTCAGTGACCAGGTTAAATGCAAGTTGGGCTTCCTGGCAGGTATTCCCTGGCATATTGCAATCCTGAGACAGTACATTCATGATATTCAGGAATACAGTTGCCGTAAAGAGTAGAATTAATTTTCTCATTTCCATATTTTTTGAGTGAATTATTTGATAGCCTGACTTTTCGATTTCCGGAACTTGTTTAAAGCATAAAAATAGCAAATATTATTGAAAAACAGACATTTCAACAGGCCAAAAAGCAATGATCCATCTAAAACTTTTTTATGAAGAGGGGCAGTTTGTTTTCTTGCATAATCATTGTCTGAATCAGGATTTACTTGATTTTTTGATTAACAGGATATAGTTTCGGGTTGAATTCATTCTTAAATGGTAAATTATTTGCACCGAAATGAATGAGTAAGCCTACTGGGAAATCACAGGAAATCACGTAATTTTCAGGTTGAGCCAGCATTTCCATATACTCATTGGCATCATTCATGGTGGGATAGGCACCTTTTTTATACACCAGTTTTTTAGTACAGGTGGAAGTGAGTTTGAAGTCTGATTTGGAGAGGAGGTGGGTCATGGTAAATGTTTTTTTATTTAAAAAATATTGTGTATTGAATTCGTATTGAACCTGCAACACCAATGTCTGGACTGTGATTTTTTTGATTCTTTTGATTCTTCTGATGCTGTTGGTTGATTTATTTATTGGCTATTCTTTTAAAATCCAAAGTTCGTTATCTGAAGTTTGCAAATCAGACTGGTATCCCTCTGACTCGATGCCTGGATACATTTCGAATTCGTTGTCTGAAGTTTGCAACTTCAGACATGTATCCCTCAGACCCGATGCCTGGACACTTCATTTTCACACTCAACGTTGAATATCTTTCCTGAACTTACAAACTTTTTATTACTATCTCCACCAGTTTAAATGCCTCAACATATTTGTCTGAAGTTGCAAGCTTCAGACAAAGAAGGATGTCCTGAGGGCGATCCTGAAGGATTATTTGATTCCATTTACACCATTACCGATTTTCTGGTTAACTCACCTCTAAACGCCCTCTGACTCAGACTGCCATACAAATTTTCCAGCTCAGTCAAGCTTTCCTGGTATTGTGTTTTGAGGGCTTCTGTTTTTTCTACGAATTGGGCGAATTGGGTTTGGAGTTCGATGGGGGGAATCAGAATTTTTATTCTCTGCAGTTCTTGGGCATTAATATTCGCCATGCCGACGATGCTTTTACACATTCCAAGAAGCGTTTGCTTACCATGAATAGAATTTAAATAGCCCCACAAGAACCATGGATTAGCATTTTCATTTGTTCTAACCCGAATTAAATAGCCAGCAATTATCATTTCTGAATCTTCATTGAACACACCAGTCTTGCCAACTAATTCTTTAGAATTTGTTCGATTGAAAAGTAAGTCGCCTTTTCTTACCACATATTTTTCCTTCTCCTTTTCGTCACTAATATTGATGTATTTCAGTTTTGAATAATCCATGTAACCATCAGGAGTTATATTATTCATCCTTAGGTATGGATACAATCCCTCATCTTCAGCAGGACTACTTGTTCCATATTTCACTTCGGTAATAACATCTCTTAATGTGCCTTTTGCAAATTTCTTAGTATTTGTAGAAGGATCTCCAAACATCTCCAAAAACATACTTTTCAAAAATTCATCCAGCAGGCGGATGCTTTCTTTGCGTTGGGCTATCAGGTTTTCGGCTTTGGTCAGGAGGTTGGCGATGTGGAGTTGGTCGGTAAGGGAAGGGAGCGGAATTGGAATACTTTCTAAAACACTTTTATTCAATTTACCTCTTGTTGCACCCTTAATGTATTTATTCAGATTAGCGTAGTTCAAATAGTTTTTGATATATTCAAGATTTGCTTTCCCATTTTCGACTAATACATGAGCATGATTGTTAACCCAAGTTTTTCCTTCGTATATCACAGCACATTGTTGGTTTGCACCCCAGTTTCCACCATCTTCTGCTACACATAAAATTTTTTCATTAAAAATATATTCGTCAATGTAACCAACGATATTATTCGCACCGATATATGGATACAATCCTAATCCTTGCTTGATTTTAGCAATCCTTTCTTCTGAATTAAGAGGAATTCTTTTACTATCCAGATTTTTTACTACATCGCCTAATCTTTGCAATTTCATTTTACATATTCCTTTAATTCCGCCAACCCTTTTTGAATCTCTTCTTCAATTCTTTCCAACTTCCCAAAGATCACCTCCGGTTTTTCATACGCCACCTCCTCATACACCTCTTCTTTGTAGGTGCTCAGATTAAGGTCGTAGCTGTTTTCAACAATTTCCTTTTTTGGGACGGTGAAGTATTTGCCTTTTCTGTCCGGAACAGGATTTTTTTGATTTTCGTGATTTACAGGATCACTGCTATTTCTGCTCAAATCCTGTTCATCCTTTAATCCATCAAATCGTGTTCGGACAACATACTCTTGCACGATATCTGGCAGATCACTGTCTGCGATTTTATTCCGCTTGTCGTCCAGGGTATAACCGTCTGCCTTCATGTCGTAAAACCAGACATGACCGGTTTCACCGCCTTTGGTGAAGATCAGAATGGCGGTACTGACGCCTGCATAAGGCTTGAATACGCCGCTTGGCATGGCGATCACGGCCTTGAGTTCGGTTTTTTCAATCAGCATTTTGCGCAGCGCTTCAAACGCTTTGCCACTGTTCTGGATCACCCCGCTCGGTACGATCACCGCAGCCGTTCCGCCCATTTTCAACATATTGAAAATGCGTTCCACAAAAAGTAGTTCGGTTTTGGTGGTCGGCAGTTTCAACCCTTCGTTGATGTCTCCTTTGTCGATATTGCCCGTAAATGGCGGATTGGCCATGATGATGTCGTATTGACTGTCTTCGTTGTAGCTTTTGCTCAGCGTATCCTTATAATCAATTTTGGGTTCGTCAATCCCGTGCATCATCATATTCATCAATCCCAGGCGCACCATCGTGGTGTCAATATCATAACCCACAAAACTTTTGTCCAGTATGCCTTTTACTTCCTGGGTCAATATGGCGCTGATGGCGGCACGTTCAAAACCGTCTTCGTCCTTTTCCAATTTGGCAGGGTCTTTTCTTCTTACCAGGTCCGTAAGCATATATTGATAGGCGCCCAACAGGAAACCGCCCGTGCCACAGGCCGGATCTGCCACGCGCTGTCCCAATTGCGGCGCAACCAGTTCAGCCATTAGCTTGATTATATGCCTGGGCGTACGGAATTGACCGTTTTTGCCTGCCGTGGCAATTTCACTCAACAGCATTTCGTACACATCGCCCTGTATATCCTGAAATGCATGACCGCCTTCGGTGGCATCTTTTTCTATCTCTTTGAAAATGTCTTCCACGATGTGGATGGCTGAAACCAGCAAACTGGCTTTGGGCATGATGAACACGGCATTGGACATGTGGCGGGTGAAAGAGTCCGGAACAGGATTTAAAGGATTTTTGGGATTTTCAGGATTAGAAGCATTGAATTCTTTCAGGAATGGAAATACTTTCATCTGAACATGCATCAGCATTTCGTCTGCGGGTTTGTGTTTGAATACACTCCAGCGCAATTCGCTTTTATCTATGCTGTCATTGGTTCCGGGAATATTGAATTTCCCTGCAAACCGGGAAACATAGGGTTCTCCGGTAAACTCGGCATCCCGTTCACGTTTGGCCTCCAGGTCATCCAGGCGTTTCATGAACAGCAGGTAGGTGATCTGTTCAATGGCCGTCAATGGATTGGCTATGCCTCCTTCCCAGAAGTTCTGCCAGAGTTTGTCTATGAGCGATTTTAAGTTTGAATTATTTTGCAGCATAAAATTATTTCGTGTTTTTCAATTATGGTTGGACTCCAGAGGAGTCCTAAGGTTTGTAGCTTTTTATAAGCTACAAACCTGCGACCCCAAAGGGGTCGTACTATTCCACCCAAAACAAACAAATCATTTTGTGAATTTATTAGCGTGGTGTTTTGGAACATACATTATTTCAAATTTTTAATTATTGTCGAACCCCAGAAGGGTCGTACTATTCCACCCAAACCAAACAAATCATTTTGCGAATTTATTTGCGTGTTGTTTTGGAACATAAAACTATTTCGTGTTTCAATGATTGTCGGACTCCGGTGGAGTCTTAAGGTTTGTTGCTTTTCCATAAAAGCTACAAACCTGCGACCCCAGAGGGGTTGGAATATTCTACCCAAACCAAACAAATCATTTTGTGAATTTATTTGCGTGTTGTTTTGGAACATAAAATTATTTCATATTTCAATGATTGTCGGACTCCGGAGGAGTCCTGAGGTTTGTAGCTTTTCCATAAAAGCTACAAACCTGCGACTACTATTCACCCCAATCAAACAAATATTTTTCATTGTATAAAATATCATATTTCTTCAGAAAATCCATGTATTCTTCTTTAAACGTTGCTTTCCTGTGATGCTCCTTTTGATTCAAAACATATTTCACAACTGCATCTATTTGAGAATGGCTATATGAAAATGCACCAAAACCTTCCTGCCAATAAAATTTTCTTGCCGTCAGCTTATTCACATTAATCCATTCATTGCTTGCTTTTTTTACCTCTCTTATTAAATCTGATAAACAACAATCGGGTTTCATTCCAATAAAAATATGCAAATGGTCAGGCATACCATTAATGGCAATAAGCTTTTGTCCCTTGTTTTGGATTATTCCTGTGATGTACTGATACAATCTTTCCTCCCAATCCGGCCTGATTTGATTTTCCCTGCCTTTTACTGCAAAGACTATCTGAATATATATTTGAGAATAACTGTTTGCCATATTTACGCCGCCAATACTTTTTCGGTTAAACTTAAAATCTCGTCAATCTCCTTTTTATTAAATATCCCCCTGATACCTTCCGGGTGAAGCATGGTGAAGGGCGATTCAATCAGGTTGCGCTTGCTCACATCCCCTTTTTCCAGGACAAAATTCTTGAGTAAGTCGAGAAATTGCAGTTGCCGGCTGGAAAGATAACTGTGAACGGCAATAAAATCATCAAAGGCTTTGCTGACCGTTTCGGCAAAAGATTCCAACTGCTCGATACCCAGAATGTGTTTGATGAATTGCACCAATGCCGCTTTGCGATGGTTGTAAACCTTGCGCAAAAGATCGACGGTGATGTGCGGATGTTCATCGTGCAATTCCTCTGCCAATTGTTCCGCTTCTTCCGGTGAAATGTCCTTACCCATCTTCAGTTTTTGGAGGATCGGGCTGAACAAAACCAGCTCATTGATCTTCTTTTCCACCAGTTCACGGTATTTGGCTATGCTCAGCGCTTCATGTTGGGGGCCAAATTCCACAAATTCTTTCTCAGAAACCACATCTTTCAGGTTGAACTTTGCAGGACCGGTGACGAACACCGCTTCACGGAATTTCATCAACGGAGCCAGTTTCTGTATCAGTTCTTCCAATCTGTTCTCAAGGATAGCTGTATCGCTACCTTCCGGGCTCGCCCAGAAATGATTGGTCTGAGCCTTACGGATCAAATCCTGTTCTTTTTCAACAATGTTCACCGACAATGGGAGTTCACCGATCTCTTCCACAATGCTGTCTTTCAGGGTTTCAAACTTATCTTTTTCTCCTGTCAGATGAGCCAGCGAAACCTCCACGATGTCTTTTTCAAATCGCATGGCCTTGAAATCCACCTCTGACACCGACCTGAACAAAGGTTTCACTACAGCTTTCAGAAATTCCATTTTATCGTCACTCAGCTGGTTCCAGAAATTGTCATCTTCCAGCCTTTCCAATGCATGCCGGGCTTCCAGGATCACCACAGAGCTTTTTGGCAATGCCTCCACCTGTTTTCGGATCTTCTCCGTTTCCTTTTTTACGATCTCCGGTTCGTTTTGTCTCTGAGCTTCTTCAATTTTCTCCAGTCGCACCCCAAACAAGCGAACCGGTAAAGGGATCTGGGCCTTTAATTCTTTACCTTTCGGATTGAGCTTGAAGTATTCAAAATTGTCCCAGCAATCCAGAATGAGGAAATTGTCTTTACGGGTACACCATGGTTTTATTTTTTCAGGCTCAAGCAGCCGCGTTCCCCTGCCGATCATTTGCCAGAACTTGGTATAACTGTACACGGGTTTGGCAAAAACAAGATTGACCAGTTCCCGGATATCCACACCTGTATCCAGCATATCCACGCTGATGGCGATTCTCGGCAGATCGTTTTGTTTGAACTGTTCGAGCAAACCGCCTTTGCCATAAACCCTGGGGTCATCGCTGACCAGCACCTTGGCCAGTTCACCTTTGTACTCGGGATAGAGGGCATCGAAGATCTCTTCCATCCGCCTTGCATGGGCCTTGCTGACACAAAAGAAAATGGTTTTGCCCGGCAAAACGCCGTTGGCATCCTTGATACATTCTTCCATGAATTCGCGGACGATCAATGCATTCGTACCTCTGTTGATGACCTTTTTTTCCAGCTCGGTCCCTTCATAATTGATCTCTTCAATCTCCTTTCCCTCCAGGATCAGTTGCCTTTGGTCTTCCAGTGAAATCGTGCGTTTATTGATGCCTTCATCCTGAAATCTGGTTTTGATCTTCATCACCTGGAAGTTGCTCAGGTAAGGCGGAATATGGTTCACCGCTTCTTCGTATGAGTAGGCATAGGTAGGAATGCCATCATCACACTCAAACAACTGGAAAGTATTATGATCGATGACATCTGTCGGGGTCGCCGTCAGTCCGAGGGTCAGCGTATTGAAATAATCCAGGATTTCACGGTAGGTGTTGTATATACTCCGGTGACTTTCGTCCACTATGATCAGATCAAAGAAATGCGGGCTCAAAGATCTTTGTTCATCGCGGATCACATTCAACATGGTCGGATAAGTGGAAACGTAGATCCGTCTGTCTGTGGCAATTTCCCTGTCTTCAGGTTTTGGCCAGCGGGGTTCATTGGGCAGATGTTCCTTAAAAGCTTCCAATGCCTGATCGCGCAGGGCTATCCGGTCAACGAGAAACAATACCCTTTCTGCCCATCCAGCCCGCATCAATGCATCCACCAGCGCAATGCAGACCCTCGTCTTGCCGGTTCCGGTTGCCATCACCAGCAAAAACTTACTTTTCCGTTTTTCGACCGCTTCCAGGACTGCGCGGATGGCTGTGACCTGGTAATTGCGGCCGGCGATACGCGTATTGATCAGTTCGCCTGCCAGCACTTTTCTCGCCTTGCGAATGTAAGCATAGCGTTCGAGGTCATCCCGTGTCGGGAAACCGTACACTTTTTTTGGCGGATAATTGTCCAGATCCCAGAAAAAGATATCGTGTCCGTTGGTATAGAAGCAAAACGGCAATTCACCGCCCCGTGTGTTTTGAATATGGTAGCAATACTGTTTTGCCTGTTCCCGGCCGATGGCTGCGTCAACGGACGTTTTCTTGGCTTCCACGACTGCCAGCGGTTTATTGTCCTTACTGAGCAACACATAGTCGCTGAATTGATGTCCGGCATAAGGCATCATCGGGTCATCCACGCCACCCAGGACAATATCAAATTCTTCGATCACCTGGGTCCGGTCAGCAACATTCCATCCCGCCTCCAGCAAGCGGTGGTCGATGATCTCTTTCCTTGTCCCCTTTTCGTTTTTCATGATGGATTTATGCCTGATTTCAATTCAAGGCTCTAAAATAGGAAAAAATGGCGGATGTGGGTGGAATATGGGGGGTTTTTGTGGTGGGTAGTTTGATTTGGGATGGTAGTTTATGATAATCGGGGATGTTTATTTTTGTTTGGTTTAAGTGAAATGTAATTCAAATTCCATCAAAACTTTTTAATTTAAGGTTATGCTTCATTTAGAGTACTTTTTCGGTACGTAAAACATTAATATTTCAAGCGAACCGATTAGTCTTCATCGAAAATTTCAATAATAGACAAATAAGGATAAAATGAAATTCGATAAATAAACCTATATGTGTTCACTTTTTGAGTTACCGTGTTTTTATATTTAATCTCACCAATCAGAAAGAGATAATATAAGCCATTATAAACGCCATCTAAAGTTTGTTTAGTCAAAGGCTTGCTATCAGTACTCAAATTTAACAATGTACCCGGAGGCAAGTAAAAGCCAATTGATGGTGAAATTTGCATTTCCTTAAAATCATAATTGCTTGAATCTGATGTGACTCTCAAGTTTGATTTAGCGGATAATATTTTCGCTGGTATTTTACCAAAATTCTCAATTGAAAAAGAGGTTTTAAAATGTCTATCAACTGTAATACTATCTACTTTAAAATTAACTGCTTTTAATCGTGGTCTATTAATCACATCGAATTGAAATTGAGAAGATTTTAAACTATTTATCTGTACTTGAGTATTGGTGCTATCAATAATGAACTTTTTTCTTTCATTGATACTGTTATAATGAATTTTAATTGAATCCGAAATTAATCCAATACTATCTATATACTTCTGGTGTTTTAACGCATCTTGAGCTATCTTTGAACTTGTTATGGCGGCATCTGTTGCTTTCCTTGTTTCTTTGAATAAAAGAAACGTGAACAAAAATGTTATAGCTGCAACAAGTGTGGTAAAACCCGAAATCCAATTAGATACAGCACCAACTCTATCTTTTCTTTTGTCATTTTCAATTGAGATGTGGTAAGTTTTATTTTTAATTTTTTTGGAGTTGATGGATTTCTCTCCTGGATTTGTTTCTATGCCCGATTTTTCTACTTTTTTTTTCAATTTTTCAGATTCAGATTTTGAACTTTTTTTAAGTTTTTTAATGGCTTGAGGGGGGGATTATCCGTAATTTTGCGATAATTATTTATCTTATTTTATAAATATTGTTGCCGATGAACAAAATAAATAAAGTACTGTATTTGAAATAACTCAAATCCTTCCTACTGAAAGAATAGCCGAAATAACAATTATTTGCTTAGTAGTTTTGATTCATTATCAAGTTTCATTTAAATGGTGGACTTTAGTAGCAAAAGCTAGTTTAATACCGCTAGCCAAATATATCCAATCTTCATTTCTTTTTCAAGTTAAATTAATTTGATTTACCTGGTCAATTTCTTATGAATTTTCATTGCTTGAATAATTATCCGGGTAATTGAATTCCTTTGATTTTTCTATATAGGCTGATTGCATATTTATCAGTCATACCTGATATGTAATCTAATATTTTTAAAACCCTCTCATATTTTTCTTCCTGAGATAAGTTTGCTGTTTCTTTTTCATTTGAAGGAAGATATTCATCCGGAATCAGGCTTTTAAATTTCTTGTCCTTAGATGTTTCTTCTTCTCCACATGTATAGCAAATTTTGCTAGTTATTGCAAAAGATTTGATCAAAAATTCTATTACTTCGTATCCACTTGCTTCTGATTCAAGTACAGACTTGTGATTGTACACATATTTTTGAATTAGTGATTTCATAATTTTCAGATTATTCTGGATCATGTTATTTTCGACACAATCAATCAGCGCTTTGTCGAACTTGCCATGCATAATTTCTTCATATTTATCTTTAAAAACTTTAAAGCATTCGTGTATTAATACATTGATCACTTTACTTCGAATATATGAAATGCTATCTTTGAAATCAATTGAATCAGACAACATATCATAATTAAAACTTTTGTCAACTTCAGCTATTTCAATTAAAATCTCTTTAGGGGTTTTATTTATGATTATTTCTTTGAAAATATTATTTCTATTCCGAAGTTTGATTTTTTCATATTTTTTTTCAAAGTCAATTAGACCTAATCTACATCCATCTTCGAAGTCAATCATTTGATATGCAATATCATCCGATGCCTCCATTAAAAAAGCTAGTGGATGTCTACAAAAAGCAATGTCAAAATCAGCGACACCTTCTATTTTTATCAGACCAAGTTCATTTGCGACAAACTGAAATAAATCTTTTTGCTCTTGGAAGAAACCGTGTTTGGTTTGACTCTTTGGCTTATTATCTTTTGAAAGCCCTTTGGAAGGATTTGAAAACAACCAAGATTCTCTTGGGTATTTAGTAAAAACTCCCAATAATGCTAAAGTTGGATTAATTCCCTTGTCACATTTTTGAGTTAAGATTCTAAATCCATTTGCATTACCTTCAAAGTTTATTAAATCATTCCATTTTTTTACTTTGCTAATGAAGTCCATTAAAGGCATATTTTCACAAAAAGGCAAATTTTGCACTTCAACAGATTCTGATAAAACCCCAATTTCATCCCCATTTATCTCAAAATCAGAATGAATGGATTCAGGGTTAAAGTTATTATCAATATTATTGAAATAATATGAAATAGCGTCCTCCCCAGAATGCCCAAAAGGCGGATTACCAATATCATGCGCTAAACATGCGGCAGATAATAAGGCACCTATATCTGATTTACAAATATTTAATTTACAAACGAAATTTGGATTCAATTCCTTAAAAATCAATTCAGCTGCCATTTTCCCAAAGGATCTTCCAACCGAAGACACTTCAAGACTATGGGTTAATCTAGTGTGAACAAAATCATATTGTGGAAAAGGTATGACCTGGGTTTTATCTTGCAATCTTCTGAATGGATAACTGAAGGATAATTGATCCACATCTCTTTCAAATGGACTTCTAGGGTCACAATATTGAGAAATGTTAGAATCATTTTCTGCTTTAAAGTCAGCAACTCTCTTACAACATAAGAGCTTTTCCCAATTCATTCGCTTGTTTTCCATATAGTAATATTTTCTATTTTTTCTCTATTTGTAAATTTACAGGCCAACCTTGCTAATAGATTGCTTCCAAAATGAAACATTTATTTAGTGATCCGCCTTTGCAAAAAACTTTACAAGTTATTAGGTTTTATAGAGGAAGATGCTAATTGCGATTTTAAATAGCAACTTCTTTTATTTTCAACTAATAAATTGAGTAACCATCCAGTTTATTATATCTTTTGAATCAATTTTTATTTTGGAAAAACACATAACTGATACAAGACCATTTTTAAAAAGAATTTATTCACTAATTATTTTACTAATATTTACAAAGCTCTTGGATATTTATCCTGGTTGCTAAGAAATAAATTCAATTCAATCTGCTTAATATTGTATTTTTAGTATTCTCAAAAAACTCAACTTCCTCGAACGTAGGAGATGGCTTTTCAGGATGTGCAGGATCTCTCCTGAGTTCATTACACTTATTCATCCACTCTAATTGGTCTTTGTTTCCAATTCTAAATTTCTTTTCTAGGTCTTGATCTTTTATATGTTTTATTATTTCTTTGTAATCGATAAAATCAAAATATGTTTCTCTTGAATCTTGTTGATTATCATCCAACCATTTTCTATTAACATTATCTAGAGTTCTTCGTGGTATAAATCTTAAATGAAAGATATCATCTATTCCTTCATTTTTAGCTTTCGTTTTTAAATAGTTTACCATGAATCGATTTATTTTCTGCGAGAATTCTTTAGCCGCAAAATATAATTTATCACGTCTTTTTTCGCCATCATCAGGTTCATTAACTACTTCTAATGAACCAAATTCATTGTAAAACAGGGGATTAAACTCTGAGGATTTAAACCATAAAACAGGGCACGATTTGCTTGGACAAAAATCTTCAAATAAAACAAGTAGTACATCTTTACTCAAATAGGGAAAACGCTTAGTTACTTCAAAAAATGCATGATTAGCTTCATCACTATTTTCAAAGATCTCACTACCTTGCACAAAGGGTTTAATTTTTGTATCTTCTACCTCGCTGAGAAGAACTAGTTTTAAATTAATAAAATTTGATGTAGCTCTAATTAAATCCGCTTTTGCAGTAGTTGAAATCAAAAGTGATACAATTCTGATAGATAGTTTTAAATTTCTAATGCTATCGGTAAGTAGCAAAAATAATTCAGCTTGAATATCAGAAAACCTTTCGATTATAGGTTCAATTATTATTATTTCATCTGCTGAATTGTTAACCCATTCTATTTGACTAGATTTTATTGCTTGTAATTTTATTTTTGGTTGGATATTATAAAGCTTCTTGAAAGTTTCTCCTAATATTAAGTTTTCATTATAATTCATTGAAAAAGTGTACAGTACTAGATTCTCTTTATAGTATTTTCTTTCTTGGTCTTTCAAATTAATAATTTTCTTACTAAAAATATTACGCTTTTCTTTTTTTAAAAATTGGACAATTTCATCTTTGGAAATATAATAAATTGCATCTATCAACTTGAAAACTCTTCTTTGCTCAATAGCACTACCAAATTGCTTGAAATACTCAGTAAGTTTTGAAGTTGAAATATGATTCCCTTTAAAACGATACTTTTCACTTAAACGATTCAATTCATCAGAATTCAGTGATAGTTCTTTTTCTAAATCTAATTCTCTTTGGAGCGCTTCTAAATCGCTAATACCTGCAATCATTAAAGTCCTTCCTATTCCACATAACCATTTTTCAAAAAGTAAGGGTATTATCCTGAGCTGACTCTGTGAATCCTCTATAAGTATTTTTCTTGTAATAAATTCAGTAATTGTATTTGTAACTTCATGCCTTTCAATTTTATATTCAGATTCTGAAGGATAATTAAATTTACGTTCAATGTCTTGTTTTGTTGGGAAAGAATTTTCATTAAGCCTTGAAATCATGCTATAGCATATGAGAATTCGCTTCCTTATATCTGCCTTTCTTTCCTTTTTAATATTACTTTCTTCAGTGATACCATCACTCCAATAATGAACATAATGGTCTTTATTCGATGAATTGATTATTAAAGAAATAGCTTCTTTAACTAAATGAGTATCTATCTCAGAATCTTTCAACTTATATGCAATTTTAAAAATTTCCGCACATATGAGATTCGCAAAGTATGGGTTGCCATTTGAGTGGTTAAAAATAATATCAATTGCTTCATCAGTAAAATTTATATATGGCGATACAGGTCCTTTGATTATTTGAATAAATGATTCAAATTCCCACTGTTTGTTAAAAGTGTCAACTTCTTTTTGTCGGTAACTGTTATAATTTATTCCCTGCCTATCTAACAAATGCATATTCTCTGAACCAACTAAAATAAATCCTATAAACTTATTTTCATTAAGACCTTTCCCTATACTTAAAGACAAAGTTTCTCCTAGATTACCCGGTAAAAAGAATTCTTCATTTATTCGATCAAATTCATCTAAAATAAAAACAAATTTCAATGAATTGTCAATTCGCCTTAAATGTTTCAAGTAATCTTCTAATGGAAATAGAGACCCATTAAAAGAGGGAACCTCAATTGATCTCAGTCGTTCACGTAGAGTTACATCTTTTATTTTTTTAACAATCTCTTCATATATTTCTGAACATAAGCTTTTTCCTAAACTGTTCAAAGTATTAATTGCCTCAATGTTTCTTAGACCGCCTAATGGTCTATAAATAATAATTGTTTTTTCAAAACTTTCAAGAATTGACCTTAGTGTTTTTACGATTGAAGACTTTCCAACTCTTTTTTGTCCCCAAAGTTTATATGATTCAATATTGTCGCTTAAAATATTTGATTTTAATTCTTCAAGAATTTCATCTCTTCCAAATAACTTGTCAGGATTTTCAATAATCGAAAAAGAATAAGGATTTTGTTTTTTTAAAACCTCCCAAGGAACCTCTGTTTTTTGCAATTGAAATTCAATTAAACAATTTGAACTGATTTCCTTTCCTGATAATTCTTCCCAATCAAATTGGATATTTAACGATGGTTGAAAATCTTTGCAATAATTTAATGTAGCAATTACTGAAACTTCCCTCTTTTCGTTTGGTTTCAAGATCCCAACACTAAACGAAGAAAACTTGAAATTTCTACTATTAGAATGTATTGAAACATTTTTTGCAAGTCCTTCTCCTACATTTGAAACCACAAAAAAGATTTCTTGTTCTTTTCTGTCAATGTTTGTAAAATTGTATTTTCTGTTGGTTGGCTCCACAATAATTGATGCAGTTTTTTCAACCGCCATTTCACAATTTTCTTTAAGAATTTTGAACAAATAATTTGAAATCTCACAAAAAAATCCTTTGTTGTAATCATCAGCATTACTGAGAAGTTCAAAGTATAAATCAAAAGTTTTTTTACTTTCTTCAAAATGATTAAACTTCGGCTCTATTCCATCTAAACTGAACGATTTGTTAACAGGCTTGATCAAATTTTCAATCGCAATTGGAATTGATAGATTGTTATTTAAATGTGGTTCAATCAAATAAAGAAATGTATCAGTAGTATGTATTTTGCGATATTCCTGTAAATATTTAAATAGTGAATTGTCATAATGTCCACTTAGTAAGTTAGTATTTAATTTGATTAATTCAATTTCTTTCTCTTTTTTAGCCTTTATAAGGATTTCAATAAGCTTGCCCCCAAAGTTAATCTCCGATTTCGAAATATCTAATTCTTTTGCAATACTAGATGAAAGTAGTTTTGATTTAATAACTGACCTTTCGCAGTCAGAATATTTTGATAAATAAAATAAATTTTT
>CAZQKR010000053.1:0-26742 GCA_964594045.1 uncultured Saprospiraceae bacterium
AAAGAACTTATTTGTTATGGCACTATTGCCGCTTAAATTTTAACGAACTATTGTTTCTTAATTTTTAGCATAGAATTTCCCGGTTCAACTTTTTATAAGATATGGGTTTATTAAACAGTGGGTCATATGCACCTTCTGAGTAACGAAAGTAAAGATGTAATCAGGATGGGAAACATAAGGGCTTTTCAAAAAGTCCGGATCAGTTTTTATTTAATTGTTATCTGGATGACTTATTATAATGGCTTGAATATGGAAATTGCCTGTATTCTGTAAGCATATACGATCAAAGAACCTTATCTTTGAATTAAAAATAATTGTATCATGAGCGTGGAGAAAACGCAAAAATTCTGGGATGCATTCTATGATTTCTTCCCGGAAGTTGAATTGCCCGTTACCATTTCTGAAAGTACCATCAACTATTATTCCGCAACCAATAAAGCGCTGCCGGGTGAATTGATCGATACATATCTGGCTGATCATGCGCTTTTTTTTGCCGATGAGGAACCGGATCCAACAGAGGAAATTGAAGAATTTGTACCTTGTTTCCGCTTGCCTCAACAGGAAAAATATCATGCGATCGTTTACTGGAAGGCGGGTTTGATGAAATATGAGTACATTCTGAAGACTTTCGATCTGAAGGGCAAACAACTGTCTAAACAGATCATCGCCAGCACCAGTTCTGATGGCCGGTTTATCAGGCATATTGTAGCCACGATCAACGAAGAACTGGAAATTTACCTGATGGGTGGAGATGCCTCGTTGAACGATCTGTATGACGCATCTTCTTCCATCGAACTCGCATTTGAGATCGACGAAGATGGTTTTATCATGCAACAACTGGGCGAAAGCTGATCGTGTGATTGGTATGGATGTAATTTATTACTACTGATGTAATATATAACGGACCGACTCACATTTTTATATGAATTATTTTTTCCGGGTAAATCATTTCAATGCAAAAACATTTTTTATTAAAAACTAATCCGATATGAAATCTGTCTATCTTCCCAAAGGTCTTTTGGAATACAAGATCAGAAAACTGTTCAAGGAGCAGACTGCAAAACAGTTTTCTTCAGAGGATGTGATCAGGATCCTCAATCTGGAGAATACTCCGGAACAGGTTGAAAACTGTCTTCAGCGTTTTGCCAGGCATGGTTTTCTGTCCCCGGGTAAACCCGGCAAATTTGTCATCACTAGGCAGGAGAGATCGAAGAAAAAACCAAAATACTTTGAAGGAACGGTGGATATGACCAAAACCGGATCGGCTTATATCCTGTGTGATGCGCTGCCTTATGATGTGCACATTCCGCGCAAGTACATGGCTAATGCATTGGATGGAGATATGGTACGTTTTGAGCATTTTTACAGCGGGAAAAGCAGGAGTAAGCACGATGGCAAGATCATCGAAGTGATCAAACGGGCCAACAGTCAGTTCATGGGTGTGGTCAACAAATACAAAAGTTACGCAACCGTCTTTGTAGACCGTGCAAAAAACGAATTTGAGATATTTATCGATCTCAAAAATGCCAAAGAAGTCAAAACCAGGGATAAAGTCGTGGTTGAGATCACCGAATGGCGCGGTGAACAAAAATCCATCCCGTGGGGAAAAATCGTGCAATCCTTCGGACCTGAAGAAAGCTCAGACATGGAAATGAATGCCATCCTGGTCAATAATGGGTTCAAAATAGAATTTCCGGATGAAGCGCTGACAGAGTCTTCGGTATTGAACGGCGAGATCACAGATGGAGAAGTTGCAAAAAGACGGGATTTCCGCGGAGTTTTCACGATCACCATCGACCCTTTCAATGCAAGAGATTTTGATGATGCTTTGTCACTAAAGTACCTTGATAACGGTCATCTGGAGATCGGTGTCCACATTGCAGATGTAACGCATTTTGTGAAACCGGGAACCGCGCTGGATAAGGAAGCGTTTGAACGGTCAACTTCTGTTTACCTGGTGGATCGTGTCTGTCCGATGCTGCCGGAAAAACTGAGCAATGAACTGTGTTCGCTCAGACCCAATGAGGATAAATACTGTTTTTCTGCAGTTTTTGAGTTTGATCAGAAATTCAACATACAGTCAGAATGGTTTGGCAAGACCATCATTCATTCGGATCGCAGGTTTACCTACGAAGAAGTGCAGGAGATCCTCGATCAGGGTCAAGGTGAGTTTTATGAACAATTGGAATTGCTCAACCGTGTTGCCCAAAAAATGAGGGTAGAGAAAATGGAGAACGGTGCGATCGCATTTGAGTCTGAAGAAGTCGAATTTGAACTGGACAGCGACGGATCGATCATCGCCGTGCATCCCAAGATCAGGAAGGATGCCCACATGTTGGTGGAGGATTTTATGCTGCTGGCCAACAAAAAAGTGGCCTGGTATATTTCCAAAAGACCGGGGGCACAAGTTCCGTTCGTTTACCGCGTCCATGATCTTCCCGATCCGGATAAACTGTCTGATTTTGCCGAATTTGCCAAAGAGATGGGCGTCAGCATTTTCCTGGATACACCTAAGCAGATCGCCGCATCCTTCAACAAACTCAACGAACTGGCTCAGGAAAACGAAGCCTTGAAGATCCTCGAACCCATGGCCTTGAGAACCATGGCCAAAGCGGTTTATTCCACTGAGAATATCGGCCATTACGGCCTGAGTTTTTCCCATTATGCCCATTTTACCAGTCCGATCCGGCGATATGCCGACGTCCTGGTTCACCGTATTCTCCAGGACAACCTGGGCCATGAAAAGAGACTGGACAAAGCCAAGCTGGAAGCACAGTGTCTGCACATTTCCTCGCAGGAACGTAAAGCTACGGAAGCTGAGCGCGCTTCGGTCAAATACAAACAGGTGGAATTTATCTTTGGACATATTGGTGAAGAGTTTGACGGATACATCTCCGGTTTCATAGAAAGAGGATTTTTTGTGGTGTTGTCCGAATCCCGTGTGGAAGGCCTGGTTGGTTTTGACAGCCTGGATGAGGATTATTCCCTCGATCCTTCCAAGCTGAAAGCGAGAGGCCGGCACAGCGGCATCATCCGTAAAATGGGCGATAAGGTCCGGGTCAGGATCGTTGATGCTGACCTCGACAGGAGGTTGGTGGATATGGAACTTGTTTGATGATCTGATGTTCAGATGTTCAAATGGTCTGATGCAATTATGATCTAATGCTATGATGATCTGATACTATAATGTTGCGAATATCAGATCATTAGATAATCAGATTAATAAAAAATCAATTTTTTAGAACGATTGAAGGTGTATCAAAATTCAGGTTTTCGTTCCAGGGAACTGAACCGTAGTGTTTATCTGTTTTCAAGCATTTTCCTTAAAAAACTGATTTCATCTTCCTGTTTCTTAATCATTTTTTCATAGATATCCTTCTGGTCATAGAATGGGTTTTCCACATTTTGATGAGCCTTTGCAATATGATCGTTTTGCAAATAGTAAATATGTTTCTGCCCGTTATACAACAAATCCTTTACATCCACCTCAAGGATATTGGCTATTTCACCAAGTCTATTGATGGATATGGCAGACCTGCCAGATTCGATTTTGGCATAACCGGATTGGCTCATTTCAAGCATCAAAGCCATGTATTCCTGCTTGTAGCCTTTGATCTCCCGAAGAATTCTAATGTTTTCTCCAATTACATTACTGTCAGTCATAAATTAATATTTTTAATAATATATTATTCTTTACAGATTATGTTAAGCTGGAAAAATAAGGGTTATTTTACATACAAATATACATATAATTTTTAAATATAATAAAAATTATTTTATATTATATCCTGAGAAGAAAAATAGAACATAGGGTGATCATTAACTAACAAAATTTTTTATATTATGAGAACACTATTGTTTTTAGTTTTATTGGCTTATAGCGGAATGTTGCAAGCCCAGGATCCAAGAGTATCAGATTATATTGAAGGAAGCAAGGTAATACTTGAATTTGTGAAGTTGTTTAAGAGTGAATCAGTAGAAACAGCCAAAATCGGAAAAACAGATTGTAAAAAAGCGGGAATATCTGATATTTATTTTGAAAATAAGCGAAAAAATACGATTAAGGTGGTTTTGATTGACAAGCTCTATCAGCAGGGTAAGCAGGAACTGATCATACAGCCTGAAAGGACCGAAATGGTGTTGAGTACGTTGGCAAGTGTATATACCTGTGAAGTGTATGAAATGCCTGCTATGATAGCGCTGAGAAAAGGGGATATAAAGCTGCTTCCGTGTGAAAATCCTACCATTGAGATAGAATAATAAAGGGATCAAAGTACATAACTACATTAGCCCGGAGGAAAAAAAATGGGAAAATAAGGGTTTGCCCGGGCTACAATTTTGAATATTGATTTTTTTTGATCTGGGTGCACACAATATCAGAAAAAATTCTTAATGTTAGCGGATGGTTTCTTGCACCGGCTGAAAAAATGCAGTCAATCTGAGAGGCTTGTGTCACTACGGTAAACTATTTATTGATGAACCTTACCTACAGGGGTATAAGCCGGAACCTATTAATTATTTTAAAATGAGAAATTTAATTTTTGTTTTTGGAGTATTATTTTTATCATTTATTAGTTTTTTCGGGAAGGCAAATAATTGTGATAAATCTCCCCGACAACCGTTATATCATGGATTAGTTCAAATTTCACAGTCAAATCAGATTATTGACAATGAAATAAATTATCGTAGTGATGATTGGAGTCTCAATCCTTATTTATGTTTGAATATTGTTGATTTGGATTTTATGGAAAAATTGCCTTTATACAAACAGCAAATTGTTTTTAGTAATATCACACCTGAGAACCGATATACACTATGGGTTAATAGAATGTCCAAAGCAAAACAAGGATTCAATCAAAACCAAAAAAATGCATTGGTACAAATTGAGAGTAAGTTTAGTATCAGTTTTTTTTCGGATAGTTTATCAAATAATGATGAACTATTTTTTGATAATTGGCATGCTACAGTAGTTTCAAACCTAATATTTACCGATAAAGAAGTTTTTCAACTTTTAACCACTTTTACTCCAATGTCAGATCCAATAAAACTGATTGATGATGATTGGGTCAATGATGATCCCAGGTGTATTTGTAGAATGAGCGAGTGGTGCTCATATATGTTTTTTGGAGATACATGTGGTAATCCATGTGTGCGGACACGTTTGGGATGTGGTTGGACTTTTCTAAGAAGTTGTGTTGGATTGTGTTATTGGAACTAGGGAAAATTTTGCATTAGCTATACTATTCAATGCCAAATTTTAAAAGGGATGAACTTATATTAAATTATAAGTATTTTATGATATTAAAGATTTGAAAAAGGGTTTTTTCATCAAAGATTTGGCACTTTTAGATTTAATTAATTAGTTTGAGTCTGGTCAGAAAAGTTTGACTAACCTCTCATTTATCCCTTTCGAAATAACAAACTAAAAGGCATAAAAATACTTTTTTATTGTATTCGATAATTGTAATGAATGGAAGGGTTGAAAATAGTTGGAACTGTTAAATTTTGCATTTTTGACCAGACTCACACTTGATATTTTTGTTTGTATTAATAATTTGCGAATCAATCTATATTGATAATTCAGCAGATAAAAAAACATAAAAGAATGGGTTATTTGAATATTGAAATACTGTTAATTATACATAATAATAATATCGTATAAGTATTAACATATTGTATATCTTGTTGATAAATAGCTAATAAATTGATAAAAATAATAACAATTTAATAATTTTTAATATCATCTTTATCCAAATAGAGAAAGTACCAATTTTGATTTTTGGATACCTTGTAAGATTAAGTAAAATATTAAGTATTAATGACCTCAATGAAAAGTTCAATGGATCTGAAAGAATTGTCAGCGGAATTAATTCTAAATAAAAAGCCGAAATAATTAATCGTTTGTAATAAGCTGTTCTTAGGGGGATAAACAAATTAATATTATTTTGGGGATGGTCTTAAATAAATCTTTTTATATGAATAATAATACATTTGTTGAATTAACAATAAAAATTGTAAATTCATTTTTTGCAACAATTATATTATTTGTTACTTCAATATTTCTTGTAGGAAATTTTCAATTATTATTTTCAACATATGCTACCATTGTTTTTATTGTTGCTTATATAGGTGCAGAGTACAAAGGGGGTATCTTGATAAGATGGAGGGATCTGATTCTCACTATGAGTGCAATAATGATTGCTATTATTGTTGCAATTGAATCTAACCATGGAATATATTATCCAAAACCATTTTTTATTTTTATGCCTATTTTTTTAGCAACGTATCTGGTTGGGCATATTATTGGTCGGTTATTACTGACTAAAACAATGATTTTCCAGCATGTTAAATTCAGTTTGATCATATTACTTGCAGATATTATTCTAATGCTGATATTTCAGGATATTTACATTGCTACAGCTTTCTGGGTCATCCTTGTATTTAATATAGCTGTTTATCTGGTAAAAAAGGAAAATTCACTTTTGTATATAATGCTTATTTTTTCTCCCCTTTTTGTGATTCATTTTATCACATGGATAACCGGAGAACATGCATTTTTGGAGTTGGCGATCGGAAGTTTTATCCTGACCTATTTACTGGTGCTGGGAAGTTGGTTGTGGATGAAAAATGCAGGTGTGGGGAAATGGATCACTACCAATATTTTGGTAGGACTGTTGGTTATCTTCCCGGCCTGGTTTTTTATGTTAAATGATTTTTTCAATAGCTCGCTGGTCACCCGAGAACTGGATCCGGCCGTGTTGAAACATCCGGTGATCTATGAAGATGATACGATCACTTTGGAATCACTCAAAGGCAAGATCGTAGTTTTGGATGCCTGGAATACGAGTTGCGGTGTTTGTTTTAAGAAATTCCCCGATTTCGACAAAGTGTACAACGAGTTCAAATCCAATGATGAAGTGGTTATCCTTGCAGTAAATACGCCCAATCGCAGAGATAAAGAAGGAGATGCCAAACGAAAAATCGAGAGTAAGGGCTATGATTTTGAAAACTTATTTTTCACGGCAGATTCCACTGCCACAGCGCTCAACATCCACTTATATCCACAATTGGTGTATATCAACCGGGATCAGACCAAAGCACTTTACAGCAGTCTGGATACCAGCCCGTTATTGTGGAACAATCCTTACAGGGTGATCAGACGCTTGCTCAGGGATGAGCGTATTATGGATAGGTTTGAGGTACAAAAATGATCTGAAATTCAAATGTTCAGATGCTATAATGATCTGATGTTCAAATACTATAATACTAAAATATATATAATTATTTATCAAATCATCATATCATTAGATCATTAGATAATTAGATCATTAGATCATTAGATAATTTGGGAGTTTTCAAAAAAAATCGAGTGCTGATTAAACCATATACCTTAAATTACGTCAAAATCATGTAAAAAGAAATGATGGCGGCAGAAAAAGATGAACAGATACTGGCGATGATCAAAAGCGGTGGCAACCCGGAACGGGGTTACCGCTTGCTGATGGACGCCTATCAGTTGCCTTTATACCGGCACATCAGGAGGATGGTACAGTCGCATGAAGATGCGGATGATGTTTTGCAGAACACTTTTTTGAAAGTTTTCAGGAACATAGCAAATTTCGAAGAGCGATCCAGTCTGTATACCTGGATATTCAAGATCGCCAGCAATGAAGCATTCACTTTTATCAAAAAGAACAACAGACATGCTGTTTTTTTTGATAAGGGTGAAAATGCTGCTGAACTGGAAAGCAGATCGGTTTCCACGTCGCAGTTGAATGGAGAGCAGATCAGAGAAATGCTCCACGTGGCCATGGAATATTTACCGGTCAAACAAAAACAGGTTTTCAGTCTACGGTATTTTGAGGAAATGGATTACAGGCAAATGTCTGCAGTGCTGGAAACCTCAGAAGGCGCTTTGAAAGCATCCTTTCATCACGCTGTTAAAAAAATTGAAGATTTTATTAAATCGAAGAATTTGTATTAAACATTACATAGCCTGAAATGGAAGATTTAAGAGATGAATTAAAGAAAATAGGGTCAAAGCTCGATCCTGACTTCAGCAAGGAACCCTGGGATTTGCCGGAAAATTATTTTGCTGGGATGCAGGACAAGGTTTTGTCGCAGTTGCATGATTCAAAAAGCAAACGCCCCAACGTAAAACTACGCAATCTGAGATCAGGTTTATATGCTGTGAGCGGTATTGCTGCCATGTTGATCCTGGCATTCGGGATCTGGTTTTTTGCAGGAAGGAGCAATTCAGTTGATCCTGCCGGGATTCAGGAGCTCGATCAAGACCAGGTGTATGCCTATCTGGAAGAAAACATCGACGAAATTTCTTTGGATATGCTCGTGACAGACAAACAAATGGAAAGTGAACTCCTGTTTGATCAGCCCCAAAGCGAAGAAGACTGGGATGTTTTACTGGAAGATGTGGATTTATATGATTTGAATAATATATTTTAATAACTTATAGCCTGATTATCCGGACTTTACTTATTAAGTAACCAGATTATGCCGGGTTGTTAAATCGATAAACACCATGAAAAAATTATTTGTTCTATTATTGATGGCTGCATTGGCAATGGGGCTCAACGCTCAGCAAAACAGGCCATTCCGGGAAAAAATTGAAGCACAGAAAGTTGCCTTTATCACAAAAGAATTGAATCTGACCGTTCAGGAATCACAAAAATTCTGGCCGATCTATAATGAATACTGGGATAAAATGGAAAATCTAAGGGATGGAGATCTGCTGGCCAGAGCCGGGAGTGAACTATCTGACGAAAAAGCGAGAGAACTGATCAACAAGTTTTTGGACAGGGAGGAAAGTGAACTGAAGCTTAAAAAACAGTTGTACAACGACCTCAGAAATGTTTTACCTCCCACCAAAATAGTAAAACTGCACAGGGCTGAAATGCAATTCAAGCAAAAATTGCTTGAGCATATCAAGAACAGACGATAGTTTAATGATCTAATGCTATAATGTTCAAATGATCTAATGATCTAATGTTCAAATGCTATAATGATCTAATGTTCAAATGCTATAATGATCTAATGTTCAAATGCTATAATGATCAAATGCTATAATGATCTAATGCAATAATGTTCTATAATTTAGATAATTAGATCAACAGATTCCTGACGATGAATGTCAGGATTTTCAACATCAGATCATCAGATCATCAGATAATTAGATCATCAGATAATTAGATCATCAGATCATTGTAGCATTTTATTTTGGTAAAAGGCTTCCATTTCCTCATAAAAGTCTTCTCCGAATTTTCTGATGAGTGCATTTTTTACGAATCTGAATACAGGTAAATTCATTTTTTTCCCAAGATCACAGGCCGGGTTGCAAATATCCCAGTCGTCGAAATTGATGCCGATATAACCGGTTTCCTCTACTTCGATCAGCCGCAAAGGGTAAAGTTCACAGGAAATCGGTTTTTTAAAACTGATCTCTCCTTTTTCATAAAGCATTTCAAATGCGCATTTAGCCCATTTGCCCGGTTCCCTGATCAGGTAAACACAGGAAGTATCCGGCATCAATGCTGTACCGATGGTCTCCGCTTCAAGGTAATATTCAGAAGGTCCTTTTTCCTGCAGCACTTTCCATTGATCTTCAGGCAGGACGGATTCCAGTTGGTCCATAAGTGTTTTGATCGTTGCGATCTCATGTGGATAGAGAGGCGCTCCATAGTCACCTTCCCAACAGCAGGCGCCCTTGCATTTTTCCAGGTCACAATGGAATTTTTCTTCAAAAACCCGTTCTGTCATGAGAATGTCCTGAATCAAAATCATAAAATATATTTTATACAGTTTCTAAAAAAGAAAAAATTTGGTATGAAATATGCTAATATATTAACTATGCACAATAATAATATTATTCTTGCGCTTGTTATGATGTTTTTAGTTTATTTACTTTGGAAATCACAAGGATTTCTGTAATAAAATTTTATTTATGGATCAATTAAAGCATATTTTTAAAGAAAAAGCAGGCGCCAGGGCTGAGGAGATCAAATCCATTCTGGGAAACCATGGTGACAAGATTGTTGACCAGGTCAAATTATCCCAGTTGTACAGTGGAATGAGGGGATTGAAATCGATGGTTTATGAAACTTCCGAATTGGATCCGGTGGAAGGGATCAGATTCAGAGGTTACAGCATTCCTGAACTGAGGGATAAACTGCCCAAAACTGAAGGTTGTGACGAGCCGCTTCCTGAAGGTTTGTTCTGGCTGATGTTGACAGGAGAAATTCCCCTCAATGAAAATGTCAACTGGCTGACCAAAGAATGGCAGAAAAGGGCCAAATTGCCGGATTATACCAAGAAGATGATCGACAATATGCCCCAAAACACTCATCCTATGACACTGTTCAGCATGGGGATCATGTCCATGCAGAATGAAAGTATTTTCGCTGCCAACTATGCCAAAGGGATGAAAAAACAGGATTACTGGGAATCAACTTATGAGGATTCCATGAACCTGATCGCCAGCCTTCCGCATCTGGCAGCTTATATTTATCATTCCAAGTACAACACCGGCCTCTCCATCAAACCGGATCCAAAACTCGACTGGGCAGCAAATTATGCGCACATGCTGGGAAAAGAGGAAAAGAGTTTCAAGGGCCTGATGAGGCTTTATCTCACCATCCACGCTGATCACGAGGGTGGAAATGCCTCAGCACATACCACCCACCTGGTTAATTCAACCCTGAGCGATGCCTACAATTCCCTGGCAGCAGGAATGAATGCACTCGCAGGTCCACTGCACGGCCTGGCCAACCAGGAAGTGATCAAATGGATCTTTGAAATGATTGCAGATCTTGGTACTGAAACACCTACGGATACACAAATCGAGGACTACATTAAAAAAACCCTGGCCAATGGCAGGGTGATCCCCGGGTATGGACATGCTGTATTGCGCAGACCCGATCCAAGGTTCATCGCACAAAAAAGATTTGCAGAAAAACACATCAACAGATCCAACCTGATAGACATTGTCTGGAAAGTATTTGAAAATGCACCGCATATTCTGATGACTGAAGGAAAAGTCAAGAACCCATGGCCAAATGTGGATGCTCACTCCGGTGCGCTGTTGGTTCACTACGGATTGAAGGAATATGATTATTATACGGTGATGTTTGGTGTTTCAAGGGCATTGGGCGTTCTCGCAATGGCGATCTGGTCCAGGGCATTGGGATTCCCACTGGAAAGGCCAAAATCCCTGACCACCGAATGGGTACAGAATTTTGTTGCTAAATCTCCGGTTGGCCACGAATGACATAAAAATGTCAACTAGCTGAATTTCAATATATTTGATTAAATGCGGTGTTGGAGCATATCTTGTTTTAGCGACCTTCAGAGAAACAGCAATTGATCAAAAACTCCTTGCAGACGATCGGTATGATCAGCAGGGAGTTTTTTTTGACGGTTCGGTCAAAGCATTCCCGGATCTATATTTCAGCCACGAAAGGCGAATTTAAAATAATTATCAGCTTTCGGGAATTAAATTGGAACACAATAGCACCAAATCATTCCATGCAAATCTGCTTTTAGTTATATTTGCTCCCATGGAATAAATGAATGATTTTGTCAGAATACCATTGAATGGTTGTTCAAACTGACCAGATTTGAAACCTGTTCATTTCGGTCAGTTGTCCTGATTTTTAGTTTTAGCTTCTGAATTCCTGTCAATTGAAATTTCACAGTTCCGGAAAGGATCTGTCCGATGGGCTGGATAAGACAGGAGATGTTTTTGATCAATAACAATTCTTTTATTCATTACAGGTTAATCTCTGATTATTTACTTTACTTTATATCAACAAATTAAAATTTCGACGATGAAATACATGATCATACTGGGAGACGGAATGGCAGACCATCCAATTGATTCTCTTGGAAAGAAGACCCCTTTGATGGCTGCAGACAAGCCACACATAGATCAACTGGCTAAAATGGGCAGAAGCGGATTATTTGCAACTGTTCCTCCGGATATGCCGCCTGGCAGTGAAATTGCCAATATGGCGGTGTTGGGTTACGATGTAAAAAAAGTATTTCAGGGCAGAGGCGTGCTTGAAGCTGCAAGTATGGGCGTTGACCTCGAAGATGATGATCTTGCACTCCGGTGCAATATCATTTGTATTGAAGAGGAAAAGATCAAAAATCATTCAGCCGGGCATATTTCAAATGAGGAAGCGCATGAACTGATCGCTTTTCTGCAGGAAAAACTGGGCGATGATCAGGTAAAGTTTTATCCGGGTGTCAGTTACCGGCATCTCATGGTGATCAAGGGTGGCATGAATAATTTCCATTGTACACCACCACACGATGTGCCTGGTACTCCGTTCAGGGATGTTTTGGTGAAACCGCTGACGGAAGAAACCTCAACGAGTGACCTGATCAATGAATTAATATTTAAATCACAATATCTCCTGGCCAATCATCCGGTAAACATCAACCGCAAAAAACAGGGAAAAGATCCGGCAAATTCAATCTGGCCATGGTCTCCGGGCAACAGGCCGGCAATGAACACCCTACAGGAAAGTTATGGGATCAAAGGCGCCATGATCTCTGCAGTGGACCTCTTGTATGGCATCGGCAAGTATGCCGGGATGACTGCCATCAAAGTGGAGGGATCGACCGGGTTGTACAATACCAATTATGAAGGAAAGGCAAAAGCCGCTGTGGATGCACTCAAGGATCACGATCTGGTTTATCTGCATATCGAAGCGAGTGATGAGGCCGGCCATGAAGGTGATGCAGAATTGAAAACCAAAACGATCGAATACCTGGACAAAAGGGTCGTTAAGTATATTCTGGAAGAAACCGGGAAAATGGATGAGCCTGTCGTCATCGCAATTACGCCCGACCATGCCACACCATGCGCGTTAAAGACCCACACACATGATCCGGTACCCTTTGTAATTTACCATCCAGGGGCAGTACCTGATGAAGTTGAACAGTACGATGAAGAATCTGCCAAAAAGGGAGATTTCGGATTGATCTCAGGAGATGAATTTATCCGGCTGGTGCTCGGGAAAAATTAATTTGAATTCCTGAACATTTGTTAGGGAAAGATGTTTCGTATGCAAATGTAATTGCAGCCTGGTCCTGGTTGCTTTTGGATCATTATCCATACTTCACTCAGTCGTTTGACCAAAATGAAACAATTGTAAATAAAGCTTTTTTTACATTTGTTTTTAAACAAAAAGCTGTATATTCATTGCCTGAATTATCTATATTTGCGGCCTGAGCATTTTTAGCTTTCATGCCTTTGTTTTGTTACGCAGATTTTATTTGAGGTTAAAGAGAATATGGTAACTTTTTTATTACGGTTGCATATTGCTGTTTGAATTTTGATTAAAATCCGGAATTGTAACACAGAGAAACTGACTATAAATGTTTTGTCAACAGAACGACCGGATAACAGGTTGGTAATAGATCAAAATCGGAGGGAAAATGAAAAAATCCTATTTAAAATACAACAAAAATCAGTTGATCAACCTAAACTATTCCCTTTCAAAGGAAATGTTGAGGGCGAGCAGAAATGGGGCCTATTCCAGTTCAACCATCATCAGTTGCAATACCCGGAAATACCACGGGTTGCTGGTGGCTCCACAGGAAAATATAGATCAGGAAAGACATGTTTTGCTTTCAACGGTCGATGAGGCCTTGATCATCAACAATGCTGAATTTAACCTGAGTTCAAGGATTTTTCCCGGTGGTGTGATATTTCCCAAAGGACACAAGTATATCAGTGATTTTAACTCCGATCCGAATCTTCAACTCAGTTATTCTATTGGGAAAACGATCTTCAACAAGGAGTACATTTTTGTGGCCAATGAGAACCGCCTGCTGCTGAAATACACCCTGGAGGATACTGCAGCGGATAATGTAGTATTCAGATTATCGCCATTTTTAGCTTTCAGGAATATTCACAGCTTGTCCAAAGCAAACCTTTTTGTCAATAACCGTTTCAACGCCGAACTGAACGGAGCATCCTGGCAAATGTATGAAGGCTACTCCAGATTGTATTTTCAGTCTTCCAAAGAAGTTGAATATGTCCATTCACCTGAATGGCACTACAATATAGAATATCCCAAAGAAAGAGAAAGAGGATATGAATACCTGGAGGACCTGTTTGTTCCCGGGTTTTTTGAATTAAAGCTCGAGAAAGGTGAATCCGTTGTGTTTTCGGTTGGTCTTGAACCTAAAAATCCTCAGGGTTTTGCTGCAACTTTCGGTAAAGAGGTTAAAAAAAGGATCATTCGCGAAAGTTATGAAAAATGCCTTCAAAATGCTGCTGATCAGTTCATTATAAAATCCAAATCAAAGACTTCTGTCATCAGCGGTTATCATTGGTTTGGTTTCTGGGGAAGGGATACATTCATTTCCCTGCCCGGGCTCACGCTCACCATGGACAATGAAAAAGAGTTTCATGACGTGATGAAGACCATGATCAAAACGATACAGAACGGTAATTTTGTCAATACCTATATGGAAGGACAGGCTGTGTACAATGCCATTGACACGCCTTTCTGGTTTTTCAGGGCATTGCACAAATTTGCCGTCATGACAGGTAAAGTGGATCTGGTCTGGAAAGAATACGGTAAAGTGATCTCGGGTATTCTTCAAACATTCAGGAACGCTCAGAATCCGATGATCAGTTTACATGACAACGGACTGATCTGGTCCGGAGAAAAAGACAAAGCCACCAGTTGGATGGACGCGGAAGTCAACGGAATTCCGGTCATCCCCCGTTATGGATATCTGGTGGAGATCAATGCCATCTGGTACGATTCGATCAAATTCTTTGTTGATTTAGCCGAAATGCATGCTGATACAAAATTTGTAAAAACATTGGCAGGTCTTCCTGCAAAGATCGAGAAGAGCTTTACCGAAATATTTTGGGATAAAAAGAAAGCCATCCTTGCAGATTTTGTCGATGAAGGAGGGGCCAACTGGGATGTCAGACCCAATGCGGTTTTTGCCATTTCAGAAAAGTACAGCCCGTTAAAGGAAGATCAGAAGGAGTATGTATTGAAAAGTCTGATCGATGAATTACTGACTCCGAGAGGATTGCGTACATTGACTCCGAAGGATATAGACTATAAAGGTACCTGTATCGGCAATTATGATCAAAGGTCCAGAGCTTATTATCAGGGATCTGCATGTCCCTGGTTGTTGGGGCCTTTTGCGGAAGCATATCTGAAAATGCATCCCAAAACGGGCAAAGCTTTTGTGACGAAAATATATCTGGGTTTTGAGGATGAAATGGTCCAGAACGGTCTGGGCACCATTTCAGAAATATACGACGGGAATCCGCCTTTCTCAGGCAGGGGTGCCATTTCAATGGCCAGGAATGTTGCGGAAATTTTAAGAATTAAATGGATGATTGATAACCGCGAAAAATTGGATCAATAAATTATTGTTTATGAAGGTTTTGATGTTTGGATGGGAATTTCCCCCGCATATTTCAGGAGGTTTGGGAACGGCTTCATACGGATTGACAAAAGGCTTGTTCAAGCACGGGGTGGACATACTTTTTGTTGTACCAAAAGCATTCGGGGATGAGGATCAAAGCGCTCTGAAGATCGTGAATGCCAGTGATATCAGATTGCCTTTTGAGGACAGGGAGTTTATGCAGTTCATGCATCAGATCGAATACATCGAAATTGGTTCCAACATTATTCCTTATGTAAATCCCGAACTTTTCCAGGCGGAAGTACAGGAATCCGCCGAAGAGGTCAAAAGCAGGGTTTTCTCCAGTTATTACCAGTTTGCCGGGGGCTATGGCAAGAACCTGATGGAAGAAGTTTCCAGGTATGCGCTGATCGCCTCCATGCTGGGAAAGGAAAAGGATTTCGATCTGATACATGCCCATGACTGGTTGTGTTATCCCGCGGGAGTGGCAGCCAAGAAACAATCCGGTAAACCTCTGGTGGTACACATGCATGCGACGGAATTTGACCGTTCAGGAGAAAATATCAACACTGAAGTTTTTGCGATCGAGAAATTCGGGATGGAAAATGCAGACCGGGTGATCGCTGTTTCCAATATGACCAGGGATATCGTCATAGAAAAATACGGCATTCATCCGGATAAGGTAGTCACAGTTCATAATGCGGTGGATTTCCCTCCGGGTATGGATACAACAGATATCAAGAAGAATTTCAACGAAAAGCTGGTGACTTTTTTAGGCAGGATCACCTTCCAGAAAGGTCCGGATTATTTTGTGGATGTTGCCTATAAATTAATTCAGAGAGATCCCAATATCCGTTTTGTCATGGCCGGATCCGGAGACATGATGGAGAAAGTCATTAAAATGGCTGCAAGCAGGGGGATCACGGATAAATTCCATTTTACCGGATTTCTGAAAGGACCGGAGATCAGAAAGTTGTTTGCCATCAGTGATGTTTTTGTAATGCCTTCCATTTCAGAGCCTTTTGGTATTGTTCCGCTTGAAGCGATGCAATCAAATGTGCCGGTAGTCATTTCAAAACAATCAGGGGTTTCAGAGATTTTGACCCACGCGATCAAAGTGGATTTCTGGGATATTGATGGCATGGCGGATGCCATTTACGGGCTTTGCCACTACAATTCCATTTCCAATATGTTCATTAAATATGGAAAGGAGGAAGTGACCAACCTAAAATGGAAGAATGCTGCCAAAAAGGTCAAAGAGGTTTACGAACAATTGGTTTAGGATTTTTGGGCTAAAGGATCTTTAGCTGCTGACTTCAAAATATAAAATTATGAGAACGATTTGTTTTTACTTTCAGGTTCATCAGCCTTACCGGCTGAGGCAATACCGTTTTTTTGATATCGGTGCCAATTCTGACTATTTCAATGAGCATGAAAACAGGTTTATCGTAAGAAGGGTCGCTGAAAAATGCTACCTGCCGATGAATAAACTGCTGCTCGAACTGATCCAGCAATTCGGAACTTCCTTTAAGGTGAGTTTTAGCTTGTCCGGAACAGTTATGGAACAGTTTGAGGAATATGTACCGGAAGTATTGAACAGTTTCAAGGCACTTGCCCAGACAGGTCAGGTGGAATTTTTATCTGAAACCTATTCTCATTCTCTGGCTTCCATCATAGATAAGGAAGAATTCAAGCGCCAGGTAAAAAAACATACCCAGAAGATCAAGGAACACTTCAATCAAAAACCCACTACTTTCCGCAATACAGAGCTGATCTATTCAGATGAGATCGGTGCAGCCGTTGCGGAGATGGGCTATAACCTTATGCTTGCTGAAGGTGCAAAACATGTATTGGGCTGGAGAAGTCCCAATTTCATGTATACCAATCCATTGAATCCCAAGCTCAGACTGTTGCTCAAAAACTACAAACTCAGCGATGATATCGCTTTCAGATTTTCTCAGCAAAGTTGGGACGGATGGCCTCTTACCACCGAAAAATTTGTCGGCTGGCTGGATAGTCTTCCTCCTGAGGAAGAAGTCGTCAACCTGTTCATGGACTACGAAACTTTTGGTGAACATCAATGGGAAGAAACCGGCATTTTTGATTTTATGCGCAATTTACCCGGCCGTGTATTTGCGTCAAGCGGATTTGATTTTTCACTGCCAAGGGAATTGGCCAATACCATGCAACCGGTTGCTTCTGTTCATGTTCCTTATCCGACCTCCTGGGCTGATGAAGAGAGAGACCTGACCGCCTGGCTTGGAAATGAACTTCAGGATGAAGCTTTCAGCAAATTATATGAACTGATCAACAAGGTCAGGAGTTCAAAAGATCCTCAGATCCAGCAGGATTGGCTGCGTTTACAGAATTCTGACCATTTTTATTATATGTGCACAAAATGGTTCTCTGACGGAGATGTTCATAAATACTTTAATCCGTATGGTTCTGCCTATGAGGCTTTTATCAATTATATGAACGTACTTTCTGATTTCAGGTTAAGACTTAAATATTAAGAAGCGGCTGTATACCTAAAATTGAAAGGTTCTGATTGCTGATACTGCTAAAAAAGCCGTACATTTGCGGTCTTTTTTAATTCAAATCACAATCAGATTATAATGAAACAAGCTCAATATATTTTTGAAGTCAGCTGGGAAGTTTGTAACAAAATAGGTGGAATTTATACCGTTCTGGCTTCAAAATCCCCGATCATCCAGGAAATTTATCAGGACAATTATATTGTCATTGGCCCTGATATCTGGAAAGGGGTTTCAGAAAATCCGGATTTTGTTCAGGATGACACCCTGTTTCCCGATTGGACCTTCCATGCAAGAAATAACGGCATCAATGTCCGGGTGGGGCGATGGAATATAGCCAATAAACCGATTGCCATCCTCGTGGATTTTACCCCCTTCATCGCCGAAAAGGACAATGTTTTCAAAAAATTCTGGGAAACCTACAAGCTGGATTCCATCAGCGGTGGCTGGGATTACATCGAGCCTGCCCTGTTTGGCTATGCTGCAGGTAAAGCAGTAGAGTCTTTTTACAAATTTTACCTGGACCCTTACCAGCATGTCATCGCGCATTTTCATGAATGGATGACGGGCGCGGGTGTTTTATATCTGGAGAGCAATACACCTTTTATCAGCACCGTATTCACTACGCACGCAACGGTTTTGGGCAGGTCGATTTCATCCAACGGACAGGAATTGTATAATCAGCTGCAGTTGCTTTTGCCGTCCCAGAAGGCGAGTGAACTCAGGGTGATCTCCAAAAACTCAATTGAGCAAAAAGCCGCGAAAGTGGCAGATACCTTCACTACAGTCAGTGAAATTACTGCAAGGGAATGCGTTCAGTTTCTGGGCAGGACTCCGGATGTCATTACCATCAATGGATTTGATGATCAATTTGTGCCTAAAGGTAAAAAATTCACCGACATACAAAAATCATCCAGAGCCAGGATCCTTGATGTGGCATCCAGACTGATCGGGAAAGAACTCCCGGAAGATACTTTCCTGGTTTTGAACAGCGGAAGATACGAGTTCCAGAATAAAGGGATCGACCTCTTTATCGATGCGATAGGTGAATTGAAAAACAGAAAGGAAAAGCGGGAAATACTGGGTATCATTGCAGTTCCTGCCGGTTCTTTCAGCCCATTGCCACAGTTGAAGGAGAAAAATGGTAAACCGATCGAAGGGCGTGACAAATTTGTTACACACGTTTTCAATAATATGGAGCACGACCAGGTGCTGAACAGGATCAAAAGTGCGGGCATCACCAATAATCCTGACCAGAATACACACATCATTTTTGTTCCGTGCTATCTGAATGGAAGAGATGAAGTTTTCCAACTTGATTATTATCATTTTCTGGCGGCGATGGATTATACCGTTTTCCCGTCTTATTATGAGCCGTGGGGTTATACTCCACTGGAAAGCGTCGCATTTGGTATTCCAACATTAACCACCAAACTTGCCGGATTTGGTAAGTGGGTACTGGATAATTTCGGCGCAGAGCAAAAAGCAGTGACCGTCATCGAACGTAATTACAATAATAATGAAGGGACCAACAAAGTCATCGCTGAAGCCATCCGTTATTTCCTCTCAGGTACTGACAGCAAAAAGATCAGTAAAACAGCCAGGGAAATAGCTGAAGCTGCTCATTGGAAACATCTGTGCAACAATTACTTCAGGGCATGGGATATCGCATTGCTCAACTCACAGGACAGGAAAAAACAACTGGCTCTTCCAACTATTCAGGTAAACTATGAAGCAGGTACACAGGTACAACACAGTGAGCCCAACTGGAAACAATTGCTGGTCAAGACTGAGTTTCCACCGGCGTTGAGAGCCCTCAAAGACCTGACTTCCAATATCTGGTGGTCATGGAATGACCGGGCTATACAATTGATGTATTCTATCGGAGGTGAAGAGCTCAAAACCGAGAATCCCATTAAAAGACTGGAAACACTCTCCATGGAGTCCATGAATCAACTCATTTCAGATGACCGGTTTTTAAAAGAATTGAATGAGATCCATTCGGAATTCAAAACATACATGAGCAGGCCAAAAAATGAAGAATGCCCCAGGATCGTTTATTTCAGTATGGAATACGGGTTGCACACGAGCATCAAAAGTTATTCCGGCGGTCTTGGCGTTTTAGCAGGCGACTACCTTAAACAAGCCAGTGATTCCAATAAGAATATGGTGGCAATAGGATTGCTTTACAAAAACGGCTACTTTAAGCAGGAGATCAATATCGCGGGAGATCAGATCGCAACCATAAAAGCACAGAATTTTTCCCATTTGCCGATTACTCCTGTGGAAGAAGCAGATGGTAGCTGGATGTTTGTCAATCTTGTTTTTCCGGGAAGGATCGTTACAGCAAAGGTCTGGAAACTGATGGTCGGAACCATTCCTTTGTATCTGCTGGACACGGATGTAGATGAAAACAAGGAGGAAGACAGAGCGTTGACGCACCATCTCTATGGTGGGGACAAGGAACACCGCCTGAAGCAGGAACTTTTGCTCGGTTTTGGCGGGATCCGATTATTGAACAAGCTGAATATCAGTCCTGATGTGTATCACAGCAATGAAGGACATTCTGCTTTCATAGGTATCGAAAGGATCCGGCAGATGATTGAAACCCAAAGGCTCGATTACAATGCTGCTTTCGAAATGGTCAGGGCATCCACACTGTTCACCACACATACTCCGGTGCCTGCCGGCCACGATAAATTTAAGGAAGATCTGGTACGCGTCTACCTCGGACATTACCCGAATTACCTGGGAATTGACTGGGATTCTTTTATCGGACTGGGTCGTGCCAATGTCAACGATAAAACCGAGGAGTTCTCCATGAGCATCCTCGCATCAAAACTTTCCAGGGAGGTCAACGGCGTGAGCAGATTGCATGGCCGGGTGTCCAGGGAAATGTTCCAGACCATGTATCCTGCTTATTTTGCCAATGAGATCAATATCGGATACATCACCAATGGTGTTCATTACCATACATGGACAGATGAGATCTGGAAAAACACCTACCGCAAGGCTTTTGGACCTGATTTTGAGCATCAGCAAGCAAACAGCAGCCACTGGGAAAAGATCTATCAGGTTTCAGATAAGGAAATTTGGGAAAATCGGTTGAAAGCAAAGGAAAAACTGATTTCTGCAGTGCTGAAAAAGTTTGATTCCAATCTCAATTATTACCAGAATAACCCTAAAGTATTGCTTAAACTCAGAAATAACCTTAAGAGCAATGCCCTGATCTTTGGATTTGCGCGAAGGTTTGCCACTTACAAACGCGCAACACTTTTGTTCACCAATCTGGAAAGACTGGAGGCAATCGTCAGCAATCCGGATAAACCTGTACTTTTCTTTTTTGCAGGGAAGGCTCATCCCAAAGACGTCGAAGGCCAGAACCTGATCAAAAGGATCATTGAAATTTCCCGGATGCCTCAGTTTGAAGGGAAAATTCTTTTCCTGGAAAATTATGATATGACGCTCGGGAAATTGTTGACCTCAGGGGTTGATGTATGGCTCAACACACCTACAAGGCCATTGGAAGCATCCGGTACCAGCGGGCAGAAAGCCATTTTGAACGGTGTGCTAAATTTCTCTGTCATGGACGGTTGGTGGGCAGAAGGTTACCGGGAAGGTGCCGGCTGGTCACTGGAGGAAAGAAGAAGGTTCGAATCACAGGAATCACAGGATCAACTGGATGCTGCAAAGATATACGATAAGATTCTGAATGATATCTCTGTGAAATTCTTTGATCTGGATGAGCTGGGTATTCCGGTAAAATGGGTGGAAATGATCAAAAACAATATTGCTTGGATATGTCCTCATTTTACCATGCAACGGATGCTGAATGATTATTATTATCAGTACTATCTGCCGCTGAGGAAAAGTTCGGATCTGATGAAAGCCGATCAATACAAAAATGCCTTCGCGCTGAGCGACTGGAAACAAAAGATCAGGCAATACTGGGAAATGATCAAGGTTGTCAAGACCAGGTTACTGGATTCCAATAAGATCCCGCTGGAGATCGACCAGGAATTTCTGGCTGAGATCACTGTTGAGATCCCGGGATTGAACAAAGATGATATCGGAATTGAAGTTGTGATCGGGTCAAAAGACAATTACGGCAAATATAACATCGAACTGGTGGAGCAATTAAAGGTCATTTACTCTGAGGGCGATCAGATCACATACAAATGCTCTTTTCCGCTACACCGGGCTGGTATGCATGATTATGCATTCAGACTTTATCCGAAACATCCGCTGTTGAATTCAAGGATGGATTTTCCACTGGTCAAATGGTTGTGATCAAACATTTGCAGACTTATTTGAATGCCATTATGACAGCCAGGCCAGCTTGACTGTTCAAATGGTATTTCTATAATAGCATGCTTTTCATCTGAGGTAGATTTGGATTTGACCAGTATACAACATTTTTTGGATACTGATAGTCCTGTTTTGGTAAATTTGATAATAGATGAAAGCCGAACATCATTATCAAAGAATTCAAATAAACCCTCAGTTTTTCATAAACAAATGATTTTTACTATTTTTGGAGTACTAAAAATTTGTTTATGAAATATTTTGTGTCCCTCGTCTTATTGGTATTTTTTACCTATTCACCCAGTGCCCAGGAAAATTCAGATGTCATTTTACCGGATCCGGACAAAACAGGTGGAATGCCTCTGATGCAGGCATTTAGCTCAAGGGCTTCAGCCAGAGAATTTGATACGAGATCAGTTGATTTATCACTGATATCCAATTTACTCTGGGCAGCCAATGGGATCAACCGGCCCGAGTCCGGAAAGCGAACAGCACCTTCGGCAATCAATGCTCAGGATATCGATCTGTATGTATTGATGAATGAACAAGTATACCTTTATGACCCAGTCAGTCATGTGCTGAAATTTATTGCCACAGGTGATTTTAGAAAAACTGTTGCCGCAAGCCAGGAAGTTTTTGCAGAAGTTCCGGTGATGATCATACTGGTTTCTGATATTTCCAGGTTCAGGTTTGGCGATGAAACGGGTAAATTGAACTGGGCAGCAATGGATGCCGGCATTGTATCTCAGAACATCAGCTTGTACTGCACTTCTGCCGGACTGGCTACGGTACCGAGGGCAACCATGGATATTCCCGGCTTGAGGGAAGCACTGTCCTTGAAAGATACACAGCACCCCATGCTCAATCATCCTGTAGGATACAAAAAAACAACTGGTGCTGAAAAGCATTGATCATTAATGTATTGTATAATCTTTAAAAGCCAAGTCTATGTGGAACAGATTTATGCTAATCGCTGTTTTTGGAGCCTTTTTACTGTTTTTTGGTTGCAAAGATGATCGTTCGGATGGAAAAATGGATCCTGATAGTAAAGTTGAAAAACCTGGTAAGCCGGTCATTGTCGGTGCAGATCAGTTGATCACGAAAAATGCTGTCGGGAAGTTCCGGATAGGGAGAACTGTTCCAGGGAGGGAATCTGTGGCACCCTTGACGATCTCCAGGGAGAAAATTACCACCACGACCGAAGAAGGTCCTTACGAGGAAACGGTATATGTTCTGAAGGATAAGGAAAAGATCTTACTTCAAATCAAACCGGAATTTGACTACGAAACCATGCAGTACAATCAAAAAACCGCTGAGATCATTGTTTTTTCAGATCATTTCCTGACTGAAAAAGGCATCGGTGTAAATTCAACTTTGGAAGATTTTTTAACGGCATACCCGGACTACAAACTCTGGTATACATACGTGAGTGGTATGTTCGTGTTGGAAACAACTGAACCCGGATTGCAGTTTATTCTGGATCCAAAGCACTTCAAAGGTGATGTCTCCAATGCCACTTCGGAAATCACAACTTTGGAACCGACTGATTTCAAATCAGGGGCAAAAATAAAGCAGGTCCGGTTATTCAATTCAGATGTGGAATAGAACATCGAATTATTGCGTTTGTTAAATACTTTACTGTCAATTTTTCAAATTTTTTTAAAATGCGTAATTATCTAATCTTTTTGACCATGATCGTATTTATGCTGGCTTCCTGCAAAAACAATAAGGAAGTAAAGGATATTTCTGACAATCCGTTTCTGATGGAATGGACGACGCCTTTTGAGGTGCCTCCGTTTGACCTGATCAAATCCGAACATTACAAACCTGCGCTGGAAACAGCCATATCCAGGCATGACGAAGAAATTTTAGCCATCATTGAAAACAAGGATGTTCCTGATTTTAAGAATACGATTGAAGCGCTTGAGCAAAGTGGCAAGTTGACCAATAAAGTCGTGTACGTTTTCAGTGCAATGACTGAAGCGATGACAAATGACACGATGAATGAACTTGCAAAGGAAATTTACCCGATGCTTATCCGGCAGGCTGATAAGATCACCCTGAACGAAAAACTGTTTGAACGTGTAAAAAAAGTTTATGAAAAGAAAGATCAACTGGATCTCACTGCCGAGCAACAAATTTTACTCGACAAGACCTACAAAAAGTTTGTCAGGGGTGGAGCGAACCTGTCTGCCGGAGACAAGGAAAAATTTAAGGCCATCAATGAAGAATTGTCCCGTTTGTCGGTTGAATATGGAGATAATGTACTGCAAGAAACCAACAAATTCGAATTGGTTTTGAGTACTGAGGAAGAACTTGCCGGTTTGCCGGAAAGTGTCAGAAATATGGGTGCTGCTGACGCAAAAGCAAAGGGCTATGAAGACGGGAAATATCTTTTTACCATTCAAAGGACAAGCCTGTATCCATTTATTACCTACTCTACACGTAGGGATTTGAGAGAAAAATTGTACAGGGCCTATTTTATGAAAGGAGACCATAACGATGAACTGGACAATAAAAAGATCCTGGCAAGGATGGTTTCACTGAGGGTCCAGCGTGCCAGATTGCTGGGTTATGAGAGCCATGCCCATTATGTTTTGGAAGAGAATATGGCTAAAACTCCGGAAAACGTGTTCAAACTGCTGGATCAGCTGTGGGCTCCGGCCTTGAAGGTAGCCAAAAAAGAACGTCAGATGATGCAGGATATGATCTATGCTGAAGGCAAAAAATTCAGGCTTGAATCCTGGGATTGGTGGTATTATGCCGAGAAGATCAGACAAAAGAAATACGCTTTGAATGAGGAGGAGATCAAGCCATATTTTGAAGTCAATAATGTGGTCAAAGGTGTTTTTAATGTGGCAACCAAACTGTGGGGACTGCAATTCAGTGAGTTATCAGACATCCCTGTGTATCATCCGGATGTGAAAGCTTATGAGGTAAAAGACAGGAACGGAGAACACGTGGCTGTATTTTATACCGATTATTTTCCCAGGGAAAGCAAAAGAGGAGGCGCCTGGATGAGTGTTTTCACCAAACAATATAAGTCGGGTAACCGGTTTATCCATCCTGTTGTATTCAATGTGGGTAATTTTGACAAGCCAACCGGTGACCGGCCTGCATTGCTTAGCCTGGAGAATGTGGAAACCCTGTTTCATGAATTCGGTCACGCTTTGCACGGGATGCTTTCTGACTGTACCTATGAATCGCTGTCAGGAACATCCACTCCATCTGATTTTGTTGAATTTCCTTCCCAGGTGATGGAACACTGGGCATTTCATCCGGAATCCCTCAAAGATTACGCATTCCACTATAAAACAGGAGAACCAATACCGGATCAACTGGCAAAGAAGATCACTGCTGCAGGAACTTTCAACCAGGGTTTCGGGACGGTTGAATTTTTAGCTGCCGCCTATCTGGATATGTATTACCACACATTGACCGATGCTGAAGAAGTTGATGTGAATGCCTTCGAAGATGGAGTTGCTTCCAAGATCGGCCTGATCCCGGAGATCATCTTCAGATACAGAAGTACGTATTATAATCATATTTTTTCAGGAGAATATTCAGCCGGATATTACAGCTACATTTGGTCAGAAGTTCTGGATGCTGATGCTTTTGCTGCATTTGAAGCTACGGGTGATATTTTCAATCAGGATCTTGCCTCCAAACTGAGAAGCCATGTACTGAGTCGGGGTGGCACCGAAGATGCCATGGAAATGTACGTGAAATTCAGGGGAAAGGAACCGGACATCAAAGCATTGATCGAAAAAAGAGGACTTTTTTGATGATCCAATGATCTGATTATCTAATGATCTAATGATCTGATTATCTGATGATCTGATTATCTGATGATCTAATGATCTGATTATCTGATGATCTAATGATCTGATAAATAATTATATACATTATAATATTATAGTATTTGAACATTAGATCATTATAGTATTTGAACATCAGATCATTATAGCATTAGATCATTTGAACATTAAAAAATTTGAACATTAAAAAAATGGGTGAAGACAGAGCAGAGAATTTGATTTTGGAATTGACGTTTAAATTTGCCTTGGATGTTATCAGCTATTGTGAGCTATTAGAGGAAAGAAAGAAATATGTACTTTCCAGACAACTTTTGAAATCCGGTACTTCAATTGGGGCAAATGTCAGGGAAGCTCAAAATCCTCACAGTAAATCTGATTTTATAGCCAAAATGGTTATTTCAATGAAAGAGGCTGATGAGACTGAATATTGGTTACTCTTGTGTAAAAATGCCAGTAAATATCCGGATCCGGCTTTTTTGCTTAATGATATTGAACAGATAAAAAAGATCATTGGGAAAATCATTTCGTCCTCAAAAAAAAACCTTGACAAATGATCTGATTATCTGATGGTCTAATTATCTGATGATCTAATTATCTGATGATCTAATTAGGGAAATTCGGTAAAAAACGATTTAAAAGAACAATTAGGGGTCATTCAAAAT
>CAZQKR010000054.1:0-23742 GCA_964594045.1 uncultured Saprospiraceae bacterium
GTTTTAAATCTTTGTTAAAACAAGTTGCCAAATCAAGTTTGTTCAATGCGGAAAATATCGTGTTTATTCTCGAACACACCGGGCTGTATTCTGATCAGATCCGGTTGTTCTTTCATAATCAAAACATTCCCCATGTTGTGGTACCAGGCTTAGCCATCAAAAGATCACTGGGGATCACCAGGGGTAAGGATGATAAAATTGATGCCCGTAAGATCGCATTATTTGGGTATCGCCTGAGGGAAGAATTGAAGCTTAGCACCATGCCTGCAGAAAATATCATTGCCATCAAAAAGCTGCTGGGGCTTCGGGGCAGATTGGTTAAGCAAAAAGCCGGTTATATTGCAAGTCTGAAAGAATTGAAAGGCAGATACGCTCGCAAGGACAATGAATTGCTTTTTTCAACCCAGGAGTCCATGATCAGGGAATTCACCAAGCATATCAACAAGATAGAAAGTGAAATTCAACAAATTGTGAAAGGTGACGACAAATTAAAAAATATGTATCAATTATTGATTTCCATCAAGGGGATAGGAAAACAAACAGCCTGGTACATGATCGTCACAACGGAAGGATTTACAAGGTTTGAAAATGCCCGTCAATTTGCTTCCTACTGCGGTGTAGCACCTTTCCCCAACCGGTCAGGATCCAGCATACATGGTAAAACAAAAGTGAGTAACCTGGCTTATAAGAAAATCAAGGTTTTACTTGATTTATGCGCCAAATCAGCCATTCAATACGATAATGAATTGCGCTTATTTTACCATAAAAGAGTGGATGCGGGAAAGAATAAAAAAAGTACGATCAACATCATCAGAAATAAATTATTGACACGAATGTTTGCTGTGATCAAGCGAAATACTCCTTATGTGGATATTTTTAAATACGCAGCTTAATTTTTGGCATTTTTGTTTGGTTTAATCATAGAATACACTAAGTGGTGGGTCAGCCAAAAAGTCAAGGCGAAGCTCTTTTTTGGATTAAAAATGCTGACATGCAAAGCATCGTCAGTATCGAAGATACTGACAAGCTTGCTTCGTCAGTGATCAAAATGCTGATATGCAGAGCATCGTCAGTATCCCAGATGCTGACAAGCTTGCCTGCTAAGTGCTGACATACAAAGTATCGTCAGTATCAAAGATGCTGACAAGCTTGCTTCGTCAGTATTCGTCAGTATCGCAGATGCTGACAAGCTTGCTTCGTCAGTATTCGTCAGTGCTTTCAATGCTTTTTAAGTGCTGATAAGCTTTGCTTCGTCAGTAATTTGTTTGGAAGCATTAAGATACATTTTTAAACAACTTCATTTTTACAACGATCAACTGTTTGTCTTTCAGAACAAATCGATGGAACCCAAAAGCCAGTTTCCTTGCTTTTTAATAAATCTTGCACACACAAAATTCTATCTGTAAAACAGATCGGTCAGGGAGACGATCAAGACAGTCGTCCTTTGGTATGATGTGCCGGATTGGAAGTTATCAAACTGAAAACTCATGAATTAACATAAACTTTATTTATACTACAGTATTTTTGCAAAAAAATTGAATATATGTTTTCAGACCTTGAAATAGCCAGATCCGCCAAAATGAAAGTGATCTGGGAAGTCAGCGACCAACTGGGCATTGCCCGGGAAGATCTTTTGCTTTATGGTAATTATATCAGTAAACTGCCGCTTAAGCTTATAGATGATGAGAAAATTAAGGGTAAAAAACTCATTTTGGTAACTGCACTGACCCCGACTCCTTCAGGTGAAGGAAAAACTACTATGTCCATCGGGCTGGCAGAAGGCCTCAACCGGATCGGTGTGAAAACGGTGGTCGTACTACGTGAACCATCACTTGGCCCTGTTTTTGGCATAAAGGGTGGTGCAGCTGGAGGCGGACGTTCGCAGGTGCTTCCCATGGAAGACATCAACCTGCATTTTACAGGTGATCTGTCTGCGGTTGAAAAGGCGCACAACCTGCTGAGTGCACTGATAGATAACCACTTGCAAAGTAAAAACAATACCCTGAATATCGATCCCCGAAAGATCGTTTGGAAAAGGGTGATGGACATGAACGACCGGTCCTTGCGGGAAATGGTCATCGGGCTGGGTGGTACCAAGCAAGGTGTTCCGCGGCAATCGGGTTTTGATATTACTGCTGCGTCCGAAGTAATGGCGGCGCTTTGTCTTGCAACGAGCATCGCTGACCTGAAGACTAAACTGGGCAATATCCTGATTGGATACACCTATGATCACAAGCCTGTTTTTGCCAGGGATTTCAATGCCCATGGCGCTATGGCAGCCCTGCTCAAATATGCCATCATGCCAAATCTGGTCCAGACAATTGAGGGAAATCCTGCCATTATTCACGGTGGTCCTTTTGCGAATATCGCACAGGGAACAAACACCCTGATAGCGACCAAAATGGGATTGACCCTGGCGGATTATGTGGTGACTGAAGCGGGTTTTGCTTCAGAACTGGGTGCCGAAAAATTTCTGGACATCAAATGTCAGTATGGTGGTCTGACCCCCAATGCCGCAGTGATCGTGGCCACCATCCGTGCTTTGAAATATCATGGCGGGATCAAACTGGCCAATTTGAAGGAAAAAAATACGGAAGCTGTTAAAACAGGACTTCAAAACCTGGAAAAACACATAGAAAACATCCGGTACTTCAGTCTCAGTCCGGTGGTTGCCATCAATAAATTCGTAAGTGATACAGAAGAGGAAATTGACATTGTGAAGGCAAGGTGCGCCGAACTGGGCGTGAAAGTTGCCCTTTGTGAAGCATGGGAAAAAGGTTCTGAAGGCGCTGTGGAACTCGCTGAACTGGTTCGTCATGAGGCTGAGAAATGCGACAACTGCTTTGAACCGCTTTATGATTTTGACTCCACGATCGAAGAAAAGATCAGGACGATCGCAACTAAATTGTATGGTGCCAAAAATGTGGAATACACGATTGAGGCCAGAAAGCAAATGGAGATCTTTGATATGAACGGTTTTGGCAAATTGCCGGTTTGCATCGCCAAAACTCAGAATTCCCTGTCTGACGACCCCAATAAAAAGAACCGGCCAAAGGATTTTACAGTTAAAATACGGGAATTTGAGATCGCTGCAGGCGCCGGATTCATCATTCCGATCGCAGGTACCATCAGCCGTATGCCCGGATTGCCCGGGATACCTTCAGCAGAAAATATCGACATAGACAACGAAGGAAATATCAGCGGGTTGTTTTAATATTTTTCGTTTGGTTTTTCTCTGAAAGCCAACTGAAAAATATCAGACTTCAAAGTAATTGAATTGATGGGTTTGATCCGAAATAAATTTTCACATGAAAGCATTTTCTTCTGGATCAAACCCTTCTGGTGCCAAACCCGATCAAAGTGAAATATTATAGGCATTAACTGTCAATATTTTACCATTGAACTTGTCACCCAAAATTTCGACATAACCTTTGTTTTGACGGCCTGTCTGCACTTTTTCTTTTCTGAAAAAATATGCGTCGGATGTCTCTTTTTCCAGGATCAGCACCATATTTCCTTCATCTGTTTTAATAATGGCATCAACGGGTAAAGCATTTGCCATTTCACTTCCTGTAATGATCTCAGATTCCACAAATGAATGAACAACTGCATTGACCTTGTCCTGATCACTGATGGTGGCAATGCATTCAATCGTTTTTGAATCTTCATCAACCGCGATTCCGATCGTCTGTAGTTTTGCTGTTTTGAAATTGGTTTCATCCACTGTTTTAAAACGAACTGTCTGGCCGTTTTTCAGGTTTGAAATGTCTTTTCCAAAGACAGATAACTTTAGTTGAAAGGATTGTTTATCAATGATCCGGATCAAAGATACATGTTGGTCTATATAGCTTCCCGGATGCACATTGATTTGCTGAACTGTGCCTTTAACAGGTGCTTTGACAAAATAAGATGTGTAAAAATCTCCGTTTTCAATTTTAGAAACAGAAAATCCCAATGCTTCCGCTTTTAACCTGAGGCTTTTGTAAACGGCCATTGAAGTTTTATATTCGCTTTCCGCAAGGATCCATTCTTTTTCTGTCAGGATCTTTTCTGCATGAAGGGCCCGTGCTCTTTCAAACTCCGATTTTGCCCGTTTGTATTTTGCTGATGCTTCTGTTAAATCCCGCTGAAGGTCAATGATCTCATTTCCGGTTATTTCCAGCAGGTCCTGATTCATGCCAACCACCTTGCCGTTGGCACACAGTATCCTTTTGACCATACCGGAAACAGGTGAATTCACCTCTGCCTGGCCTGTTGCCGGTGATATGATAGTTCCATTGCATTTTACAAGCCGCTCAAATTGAATGGATCCCATCTCACCCAATTGCATGGAATCTCCCTGGAATTGTTTAACGCTCACTTCGATCAATGTCGATTCTTCTTCAACGATCTCCTGTTTTTGCTTGCAGGCAACCAGTCCTGCTAAAATAATGATGGTGAAAGCTAAATAATATTTTGTGATCTGCATAATCAATTATTTTGAAAGATGATTCAATTCAATAGTTAAATTATTGTAATTCAATAAATTGTCAAGATGATTCAGTTTGATGTTGTTTGCGGTCTCCATGCTGGTAACCAATTTGAAAAAGTCGATCTCTCCTTTTTCATAGGCAATTTTTGCGGTTCGGTTGATTTCACTGAAAAGCGCCTGACCCTCGTTATTATAGTAATCAAGCAGTTCTCCGTATTTTTTCCGGTTATTGATGATTTCCATTTGTTTCAACCTGAGCAAGGAAGTTTCGTGTTGTGTCATCAGGATGCTTGATTCAAGTGCAATAGTGGCGGCCTCGATTTTGAGTTTTTGAGGTTTTGTATACAAAGGGATTGAAATGCCGGCTTCAAAACCATGATAGATACCCGCGTTTTTGTAAAAGTTGGATCCGGCAAAGTAATTGAAGGATATATCCGGTAAAAGTTTTTTCTTTTCCAGAAGGATATTTGCCTTTTGCTGTTCTTCAATTTTTTTATACAGTGATAACAACACATTGTTATTCAATGATATATCAGTCTCAGGGATCAACATAGTATCATTTTCCATTTCAAACGGAAAGTCAATACCGGTATGGGTTTTGAGTTGTTCCAGATATGTTGCGATCTGATAGTTGATTTCATTGATCTGTTGAGTGGATTGTTGTTTTTTTGCCTTGATGTTCAAAACTTCCAGGCTGGTCATATCACCCAGTTGTTCTCTCAATCCGGCTTTTTTGAGCATGTCAGCATATAAGCTGTCGATTTCCATAAGCAGTTTTGATTTTTGTTGCAGGATCCGGAGTTCCGACCAAAGCAGTGAAACCTGTTTTGAAATCTGGTTTTTTCGGATCTGTAATTCTATTTCTGCTACTTCATGGCTGATCTTTTTTGTTTGCAAATTTGCTTTGTAATAGCCGGGCAGGCTAATATTTTGCCCAAGGCCGGCAACCCAAAGCGGATGATCGTTGGCAGCGATGTTGTTTTGATCCGTTCCAAAATTAAAACTTGTTTTATCTGTTTCGTAAGCTGTCCTGATCAGTGTCTTTTGTTCTTCAGCCCTGAGTTCATAAACTTTGATTTCCTTATTGTTTTGTATAGCTAAAGAAATGGCATCATTCAGCGTAATGACTCTACTCTGTGCAAAAAGCCCGGTGCCGGAAAGCAGCAAAATCAGCAGGATCAACATATTTTTTTCCCGTATCAACTTAAATGGGAAAAGCCTGATGCCCTTGACATTATAAAATATTTCGAACATAAGAGGCAATGCGATCATCGTGAGCAAAGTGGATGTGAATAAACCACCAATGACAACGGTTGCCAGCGGACGCTGAACCTCTGCACCTGCACCCGTTGAAATGGCCATGGGTAAGAAGCCCATGGCGGCAGCACCCGCAGTCAGCATGACCGGACGAAGCCGCTCACGTGTTCCCTTGATGATCAATTCCCTCATCGTCATAGAGTTTTTGTGTTTCAGTTCTTTCAGATGTTCTATCAATACGATCCCGTTTAAAACAGCGATCCCGAACAGTGCAATAAATCCTACACCTGCAGAAACGCTGAAGGGCATGCCCCTCACCCACAAAAGCACCACTCCGCCTACAGTCGCCAACGGGATGGCAGAAAAGATCATCATCGCATCTTTAAATGATTTGAAAGCGAAATGGAGGAATATGAAGATGAGGATCAAAGCTACAGGTACAGCAACCATCAGACGGTTGGTTGCGTTTTTGAGGTTTTCAAACTGTCCTCCGTAGACTACATATGTGCCTGGTTTGAAGGAAACCTGATCTTCAATTTTATGCCTGATATCTTCAACCACTGATTGAAGGTCCCTGTTGCGCACATTGACACTTACAACAACCCTTCTGTGGGTGTTTTCCCGGGAAATTTTTGCCGGGCCTTCATCATAACTGATCTCTGCCAGGGTGTAAAGCGGAATTTGATTCCCGTCAGGTAATGGAACCTTCAGCATGCGGATATCTTCAATATCGCTCCTGTTTTGTCTGTCAAAACGCACCACCAGGTCAAATCTTTTTTCACCCTCAAAGACCACTCCTGCGCCATTTCCACCGAATGCTGTGGCGACGTAATCGTTAAGCGTTTGAATATCAACTCCGTAATGGGCAATTTTGTTGCGGTTGTATGACACCTTGATTTGAGGTAAACCCGCTGTTTTTTCCAGGATGACATCGCTCGCGCCAGGAATATTTTCGATCAAACCTTTGATCTCAATGGCTTTAGTATCAATATATTCAAGGTCATCACCAAAAATTTTGATCGCAATATCCGAACGAACACCTGTGATCAGTTCGTTGAACCGCATTTCTATCGGTTGGGTGAACTCATATTCGATCCCTGGAATGACAGATAATTCCTGTTTGAAGAGATCAGCCAGTTCCTCCTTGGTTTTTGCGCTGGTCCAAGTTTTTCTGGGCTTCAGTTTAATGATCATGTCGATCTCTTCCATGGACATTGGATCTGTGGGCACTTCAGCTGCCCCGATCCGGCTGACGATCTTATCCACTTCTGGAAATTTTGCCATAAGGATCTTTTCCATTTTAGTGGTGGTTTCTATGGTCTTCGACAAAGAAGTACCCGTTTTCAGCACAGGCTGAATCACAAAATCTCCTTCATCCAGGGTTGGAACAAATTCTCCTCCGATCCTGGTAAAGAGGAATCCGGTCAAAATCAATGAGATCAGCGCTGCGCCCAAAACCATTTTTTTGTGGCAGCAAGCCCATTGAATAACGGGCATATAGGTTCTCTGGGCAAAAAGGACCAACCGGTCAGAAAAATTGATCCCGGCTGATCGTGCAGGTCTCAGAAACAGACTTGATGCCACAGGGAGCCAGGTGAGTCCCATGATCATGGCACCTATGATGGCAAAACAGAATGAAAGTGCCATTGGTCTGAACATTTTGCCTTCAACACCCGTCAATGATAAAATCGGAATAAAAACGATCAGAATGATGATCTGTCCGAAAATCGCAGATCTCATCATTTTGGAAGAACCGAAAGATGAAATTTCATCCATGATCCCAAATTTTTCTTCACCCGATGCCTGCAGGATATTTTCCTTTTTTTCCGAAATTTTCAGTGCAATAAATTCCACGATGATGACCGCTCCATCAATGATGATACCAAAGTCCAGCGCACCCAGACTCATCAGATTCGCGTCAATACCGAATATGTACATCATGGAAATGGTAAACAGTAAAGCCAGCGGGATCATCGAAGTGATCACCAGCGCTGAACGGAGATTGCCCAGCAATAACAAAACGGTCAGCATGACGATCAGGGCACCAAGCAACAGGTTCTCAAATACGGTAAATGTCGTTTTGGCAACCAGTTCGCTCCGGTCTACGATCGGGTTGATCATGATTCCTTCCGGAAGGTTTTTTTGAATTTCCCCGACCCGGGCTTTAACTTCGTGGATGACTTCCTTGGAATTGGCATTTTTGAGCATCATGACCTGGCCTAGGATGGTTTCACCTTTTCCGTTGGCCGTGATTGCACCATAGCGATTGGCATGTCCCATCGTTACCTTTGCCACATCCCTGATGAGAATGGGTGTGTTCTGAGTGTTTTTAACCACTATTTGTTCGATATCCTCAACAGATTTTACCTGCCCGTCACCACGGATAAAATAGCTTTGGTTGGTTTTTTCGATATAGGAACCACCGGAAATATGATTGTTCGCTTCCAAAGCATCAAACACTTCCATCAGGGTGATATTAAGGGCTGCCAGTTTGGAGGGTTGGACCGAAACTTCATATTGTTTGAGATAGCCGCCCCAACTGTTGATCTCCACCACTCCGTTGATGCCTGAAAGCCTTCTTTTAACCACCCAATCCTGTATCGTTCTCAAATCAGTTGCGGTATACTTATCTTCAAAACCTTCCCTGGTATCCAGTGTGTACTGATAGATCTCTCCCAGACCGGTGGTGATCGGTCCCATTTCAGGTTCACCGAAACCTTCCGGAATTTTCGATGTGGCGCTTTTGATTTTTTCGGCAATAAGCTGCCGTGGCAGGTAAGTTCCCAGTTTTTCATCAAAAACAATGGTCACGAGAGAAATACCGAACTTTGAAACAGAACGGATCTCTTTTACTCCGGGGAGATTGGCCATTTCCATTTCCACGGGTGCCGTAATGTATTGTTCAATCTCCTGGGTGGACAGATTGCCCGAAGTAGTGATCACCTGAACCTGGTTGTTGGTGATGTCAGGCACCGCACCGACCGGAATTTTGTAGACAGCATACAATCCAAAAGCCGCTATCGTCAAAGTGAATAATATGATGATCAGTTTGTTTTTAATACTGAATTGTATGATATTTTCGAGCATATTATTAATTTTTTAACTTTATACTTCAAAGGATAAAATTAGAGTCAAAAATCCGGATTGAGTAATTCTTTCTTAATAATTATTATTTATTTACCATTATTTTCCGAGGTTTCCAACTTGTTGCTTTCAGTGAAAAACCGGTAAAGGCAGTACACTAAAAAAGTACTTTTAATATACTGCTTTTACCAGTTGAGATCAATTTGAGCAATTCGCATTCACATTTTTTAATCTATTGCTAAAGAATTGATCCTTATATGGTTAAAGAAAATTCAGGACTCAACTTTATGATCCGGAACTTAAACCTGTTGAATGATCTGATCAAAATAAAGAGACAACATGGTTGATCAATCATCCTCCTCCTCCTCATCCTCATGTTGCCCGTTATACTCTGTATGCTCATCTCTTGATTCAATTTCACCGGCATTTGATGGTAGTCCGTAAGCCAGATAAAAAGCATAGAATGGAATGATAAACCACAGAACGATGAAAGCCTTGTGAAGGCCGTTCAACTTTGTATCTTTTGCTTCAACATGTTTATATCCTGTAAAAATGGATTTAAGCGTTCCCGTTTCCCGGTGGAACAGGAAATCACCCAATGTTCCCAATAGATGTAAACCCACTAAGATCAAAAACAGATTAGCCAAAATTTCATGTGACTCTTCAAGAAACTCCTCATTCATACCCATTGTGATCAAACCGTTCTCACTGCCGTACATAAAGTATCCGGAAAGTGCTGTGAACAAACCAATTATGAAAATGAGCAACATCACGATGGATGCAAGGGGATTATGTCCGGGATAAATTTTTCTGTTCGCAAAATAGGTCCTTAAATAGGTTATTTGATTTTTAAAGCCAATTGGAAAATCTTTGAAATTTGAATAGGATGGACCAAAAAAACCATAGATCAGCCTGAAAAGGATCAAGGTTCCTACAAAGGCCCCAAAAGCATAATGAAGGTTCCTTTGCCCCTCGGCATCACCCAATAAATATGCTGCTGTGAATGCAATTGCCAGAAACCAGTGAAAGATCCTGGTTGGAATAGCCCAGATATATGTTCTCATAATTAAAAATTTTAATGCGTTGAAAATAAATTATTGATAAGGCATTTCAGGATAACAATGTGCACACTTCCAGATTTTTATTCTAAGTATCATTTAAGCAACCTGACAAGATCAGGTCAGTAAAAAATCAACAGTCCGGTTTGTTTGCCGCAGAAGTTGTTTCTTTTCTGTTTTCAGTGTTTGTTTACCGTTTGATGTCAGGCTGAGAGCAACAATAATCATTCAACCGGTGGGCCTCTCCATCTGTTCATTTGAAAAACGAACAGAAAATTATAATGAAAATGCCGTTTTTCGAAAATAGAAATTAACCGGAATTCAGGGGAATCCTGGTCAGCAATGTAAAAATTGGAAAGCGTTACCGGAAATGATATGGAGGATCCATCATTATCAGAGAATTGAAACGCATTCAGGTTATGAAAACTCTGTTCATGTTTTTCATGAAAAATCAATCCAAACAAACCTAAAAAGGTGTGGCTTTCCTGATGAATTTTTAGGTGAGTGGCCGGTGAAAGTGTATTGGAAAAAGCATGTGGAATGAAGGTATGAAGCATTATCAGCAATAATACCAGATAAAATAGTGAATACTTCAAAAACCTGATCATTCTTCCCACCGATCATAAATTTTGTTAAAAATATTAAGTCCAGGAATATTAATCAAAGACTTTGTCAAAAATAACAAATCGTTAATATTTATTTTGCCTGATCTTGATAGACCTTATCCAAAGTGTAAACCACAAAATTAATGGAAATCATTTGTTGTATCCAATCTATGCATGATGCTGAAGCAAATTGCAATTGATTGAAATACAACAAATAATTTAGTGCCTGTCAGTTATTTTGAATTACAATACTCATGTGATCCTGAAATTATGGCATCGTAATCCTCAATGGATAGAAATTGAGGTGTGTAATCTGCGCCTGAATTGGTAATACCTCTTACAAAAGCCCGCAGGTGGTTTCTTGAACCGCATTCCAGACTTTGATATACTTCGATGAGGTCAATTTTGTCAGTTGCCTTGATATACGCCTTCAAGTCCACGATATCCAGATCTTCAATGGTCGCTCCAACCTTTAATGCGGAGACTTTGCTTGTTGAACCTGATGAAATGAGTTCATCATAAAGCGATTGCAAATTGCTGTCTGCAAATTCACCTTCAGGTAAAATCGTGTACCGGATACCATACTTGTCCAATAAAGAGGCAATGGCATCCATGTGGGTGGATTCACTGCTCTTGATATTTCTGAATTGATTGAGATTCCACTTGCTTTCCAGGTAGATATAAACATCTCTTGCCAGCTTCTCTTCTTCCAGCATGTGCAATAAACCTGCTAATTCTTCCACTGTCAGATCATTTGAACCGGGATCGTTGCTGACATCAACCTGATCGCAGGAAAAAAGCAGAAATTGTGCTAAAAACATCATCATGACTAAAATTGATAATTTCTTCATTTTAATTTTTTTTGAGTTAAAAAATGTTGTCTGTTAAATTTAAGTTCTCTTTGAACAGCACATTGGTTTTTCTGGATGAATAACCAATCAAAATATGTAAATCATGGTATTAACTGATCCCGGGAACAGACCGAAATGGAACTAAAGTTTTTATGATTTCTTACAAAATGCATACTTCCTTTTTTGCAGTCGCCCACGCAATTTCCACAGGCGATGCATTCCTGATTGTCTATTTTACTCTTTTTGTTTTCCCTGGTGATGGCATTGATCGAGCATGATGTATCGCAGATGTTGCAACCTGAACAACCAGCTGCCGGAGCAAGTATGGATGCTCCAGGTATTTTGGCGACCCAGCCCAGGATCAAACCTATAGGACAAACCGTTTTACAAAATGGCCTGTACATGAAATAAGAAGAGATCAACAACAGACCCAGCAATATCCACCCGGTTAAATTGGTCGAATACAGATTGAAAGCGACCTTGAATGGATCGATGGTCTTGAAGAGGTTGGTTTTGGTGACCAGGATCTGAACGATCAGGGCAACTAAAAATCCCATTCTGATCCAACGCATGATCTTCTGTGCTCTTTCGGACTGAAGGATCTTAATTTTACCCGGGAGATACAAAAACTCCTGCAAGGCGCCCAGATGACATACCCATCCGCACCATACTTTTCCGACCAGATAGGTAACAATGATCAAACCTAAAAACCAGATCATTCCGGTCCAGTGAAATTCTAAGCCGGCCAAGGCGAAAATGGCGTGATGCAAACTCATGATCGGACAGGGACAACCGCCGACATAAAAACCCAGCACTACCAGAGAAATGATCAGGATCAATCCGCGTAAACTCCTTGTTCTTGCACTTCTGACCAGAAAACCGGAGATCAATGTCAATCCCAAAGCGCCCAATACCCACCAGAGCTGGGAATGATCCTTTTTAGACTTGCAGCTATGTCCGGATGAATGGTCTGGATTTGCAACATCTTCATCCTGAATGAATTCAGAGAATTCGTCCTGGTTGATGTTTTCATCATAAGTTTCAAATCCCTCCACTTTTTGAGCAGTTTCGACCGTATCTGAGAATGACTCAAACTCATCCTGGCCCGACAAAGGTAAGCTACCTGAAAGATGGAGGAAAAATGTCAAAATAAGAAGAAAATATAGTTTCAGTTTCATGATTTTCTTATTTGACATTAAAGCTTATTGAGCCTCTTCCTCCATCTTTATCACAGGAACGTGATGCATACATGGCATGATTGCCTTTGCCATCAGATATAACCTGCAGTTTGAATTTCCGTTGTGCTTCACCCGGATTTATTTCAATCCATTTGGTAGCCCCCAAAACTTTCAGACCAGTGAAGTTGAATTTGGTTTCTTCCAAAGTTTCATTACAAACACGGTGTGATAGTTTTAAAGTGATTACAACAATAATTTCATCGCCAACAGCATATTGTGTTTTTGGTGTGCCCTGGACAGTAAAAATTATATCACAGGCATGCAAATTCAGATTCATGATAAGCGTACTCAGTATCATGAAAGCCTTGAATATGTAAGCATATAGTTTTGTTTGCATTTTAATGTATTAATTATTGAATAAATGGTTCAAAATCAGCGGAATCAATATTATTTGTATTGTTAATACCATTTGCTTTTTCATGTTCCGGATGTGATTGCCGGTCGTTATGGACCGGGGTTTTGGCAAAACCTTCGGATGTAAGCATGGCTTCAAAAATTTCACTCATTTTTGGCTTTTGAGTGTCATCTAAAACCGAAAGCATATTGGCATAATAGTCAAAAGTCAACTCTTTGAGTTCACTGTGTTTTATTCCAAGTTCGCCTGCCAGTTCTTCATATTTCTGACGATCCGGTGAAGTGGATTTGAAAATTTCCAGCATGCCGGAACGGATCTGCTGCATGTCATCCAGAATGCTATTGGCTTTACGGTTGTATTGTCTCCTGAATTTCCTGAATTTTTCTTTCTGTTGGCTATCCAGATCAAGTTCATGGTTGATATATCTTCCAATCTTTTGATCAGGCAATTCCAATCTGTGCTTTAAGACATTATGGTCTCTGTTCATGTGTTTCTGGTACACTAGAACAGTAGCTGCATTGGTTCCAAGAAGAAAAAATATGATCACGATCAATATGGTTTTTATATGTTGCATGAGACCTAATTTTGAGGAATTTGATAATTGCTTTCAATCTGCATTTCGTCAAAAACTGCTGTGATCCCGACATTAAAGGAAGTTGTTTCTGTTTTGGTAACGGTCAGTTTTCCGATCAGGATACCAACCATCAGACCCATCACAAGGCTGGCCGCAACAGTATATCCCGCCGGTTGCCACATGCTTAATACAGGTTTCTCATCTTCCATCCTGGCTTTGATCCGGGTAAATAGGAATGGTTTGGGAGTTTCTTCCGCCATTGATTTCAGTTCATTATCCAGTATGACCAACCATTCCAATTGTTGACGACAATTTTTACAAGAGGAAAGGTGCATTGTAATACTGTCTTTTTCTATACCCGAAAGTGTATTTTCGAGGTAGGCAGACAAGTGATTTTGAATGACTTTACAATCCATTTTTTCATTTTTGTTGTACTTTTGACACCCGGGATGTAAAAAACTTGCGCCTTCACATCACTTTTTTTTATTTCATGCGCAAGTTAATCCTTACTTCAGTGTCAAATAGCCGTATATGTCAATGTTGACAAGCGTAGTTCAGGCGGATGGATTAAATGCATGGTGGCTAAAACTTTCGATAGCGATGATTTTTGGTTGGAGGCGCTCAGGTCTGGTGATGAAGAGGCGTTCAGACTGCTTGTTGACAGGTTTCAGGATAAGATATTCAAAACCTGCCTCAGCATATTGAATGACAGGGACGATGCTGATGACCTGACACAGGAAGTATTTATTGAGGCATTCAGATCCATCCGGTCTTTTAAATCTCAATCGACCTTATCTACCTGGCTTTACCGGATTGCGGTCAACAAATCCCTCAATTTTATCCGTTCAGCCAAAAGGAAAGTATTTTTACAAACGGTCGGGCTGCTACAGATGCCTGATATTCCTGAGAAGCCCGTGAACTTCGATGCTGAAGATGAATCCGAGGTATTGAAACAACAAAAAAAACTGATCTGGCAAGCCATCCGGTCACTGCCGGAAAAACAAAAAGCTGCTTTTGTGCTGCATAAAATTACGGGATTGAGCTATGCTGAGATCGCTGAAACGCTGAGGATCACGCTTCCGGCTGTGGAGTCGCTCATTTTCAGGGCCAAACGAAATCTGCAGAAAAGATTGAGCAGGGAATTGAAAAGAGAATAGTCCAAAACCCTGAGATAACATTTTAACGGGCCATTTCCCCGGCAAAATTTCTCATCATGTTCAAAGATTTCTCACCAGCGCAGGCTGTTTCGAAATGACGGTTTGCTTTTAGTCAAAAAAGGCGGGAACAGGCGGCGAATCGCCGCCTGTTCCCGTTCCAAATCAATTCACTTTTCATTCCTGACACTCGTTGCACCTGATCGGAAAAGATCCGATCGCAGAGAATATCTTACAATTAATAGAACATATTCGAATTGACTTTCATTGGATGTCAGAAATTATACCCGATTTTCAACATACCGCCTGCATTCGTGTCCCTGTTCTGATACCTTTGAAAAAACAATAAAAATGCTGCGCTGATATTTTTATAAATCAATAACTCATTTTCTATCAGTACATTGAAGCCATATGTTGTATAGTAGATAGAATAATAATCAGTAATAATCCAATTACCTTCCAGATCCTGGTATCCAATATATGCTTTCAACTTGTTTAAATTATAAAGTGAAAAACCAGTACCCAGTTTTAATTTGTACTTATCCCTGATAAGTAAAGGAGTAAAAAATATGTTGGCATTAGTTTGAAAAGTTGAAGCAGCCATTGGAAATTTAATGTTAGTTGACAGTCCTCTTCCAAATCCTAAACCAAGTGACAATTCTAACCTTTTCGTCACAGCATGATCCAATTCATTAATAATGCTGATATGAGGAATATCGCCGGTTCCCAACAGCGAAAGACCGAATCCAAGCTCATATTTACTTTTGTAATCATTATCCTGAGAAAACAGATTTGGGATTAATGTGATAAGTATCATGAAAAACAGGAAAAGGAAGGTTACATTGCTTTTTTTCATAGCTTTGATTTTAGAGTGCTAATTCAATACATAAGTATAAAGCCTAATACAGGATGATATTTTATTAATGAATTATTGCTCCCTGGTAGAAACTTTCATTTCATTACCTTAACTGTTTTAACGACAATAACTGATAATGAGGATTTATAAAACCATATGCTGACCAGGTCTGAACTTTTTTAACTTGCAATAATATCAAATTAATAAGCTAAATAAATAAGGTAATTTTGTCGAAATATACAAAACTTATAACCAATTCTCAAAAATTAATCGATTTTTGATCAAAACTGATTATTATATTATCACCAAAATGATTCTAATCTAAAAGTTTCATGGATGCCAATATAAATTTTCCCTTACCTTTGTTGGTGTTTATACTATTAAAACCATCTTCGGCCAAAATGAACTTACCTGAAAACCACATAAAGTTCTGCCTGAATACTAAATTGCATTTATTATATTTGTTCGGGTAATCTGTTGGATCAGCCCTGAAACACATCTTTAAAATAAGAATTCCTTGCTAAAAATACTGTTCCATGCCTCCTTTCAATTTACAGAAACCCGTCATACCCTCACCCATTTCTCCCCAGACCCCGGTCTGGGCTGCAAAAAAAGATACTGACCGAAGGCAGATCATCGATTTATTATTGAAGGGAGAACAGGTTTTGGTGGAAGACCGGTTTCAGACCGGCCTGGATCTGCTTGCAAGTCTTAAAAAGAATGTTTTTTTCAATCACAAGAATATACATTTCGATGAAGAAAGGGAAAAAAGACGCATTTTCCGGGATGCGTCCAATCGTTTGCTTATTCCGGTCGAAAAGCAAACGATTGCCCTGAAAAATGCACCTGAAATTGGATGGCTGGCAAAGTTTTATCCTGAAAATGAAGTGTTTTTCCTCCCTTTGCCCCAGATCCAGGGATTGAATTCTTCCTGGCAATGGTATGTCAAAGGCGTACTTTTCCCGACCCTGGATGTTGAGATCCATCCGTACTACGGAGTTTATTTTCCGACCAGGTTCGAACATCTCATTTTATTTGATAAGTGGTTGAAAAATAATCGTTTGAAAAAATCATCAGGTATGGATGTAGGGACCGGTTGCGGTGTGCTGAGCTTTATGATGCTCAATGATGGCTTTGAACATGTTTTAGCCACAGACATCAATCCCAATGCCCTGATCTCTGTCCAGGAAAATGCAGTGAAGCGCCAAATGGAAGACAGGATCAGCCTGATGCAAACGGATCTTTTTGAGGGCTGTAATGACCGGCATGATCTGATCGTATTTAATCCGCCATGGATCCCTGCTTCCAAAAGCGACGTTTCAGGCGGGATCAATGATGCGGTTTATTATACGGATCATGATCTGTTTGACAGGTTTTTTAAGGATGCGGTTCATTTTTTAAAGCCTGAGAGCACCCTGGTATTCATTTTTTCAAATTTTGCAGAGATCAATGAATTGGCAGATCACCATCCGGTAACACATGAACTGAAAAACGGTAATCGATATTCCCTTGCCGGGAAAAGTACGATGAAGGTAAAAGCTGCTTCATCCAAGACTAATAGGGTGGATCGGAGAAGTCAGGAAGAAGTACAGCTTTGGATTTTGAAGAAATTGTTTTAAAATATTGTATATCAATTAAAAAACTGAGTTTCATGTGGGTTCTCGCGAAGACTCATAGTGAGCTTTTTTTTGAGAAATAAATTCCCGATTTGTGAAAATCTGTAGAACATTTGTGAAAATCTGTGGATAAAAAAGCTGAGTTTATGTGTTTTCGCGCGAAGGCGCAAGGGCGCAAAGTGGATTTTACCCGCAGACATTATTTCCTGATTTGTGCAAATTTCCGGATAAAAACTTCATGTATTGAAGCATAGAAGTGTTGATCTTCCTACACATATACAAGGAGGTTTGGGATCTAGACACTCAGTTACGGTCATCAAAGCCGGAATTGCACTTTCCTCCCGAAAAAATTCTATGTAAATTTGAAAGTTCTCATAAACAAAGAAAACGGGCGTATCCGTAATGTACAGGAAAATCACAAATTCATTCTGAAATGCATCTTTTTAGAGAATATGCCAGAATCTGGCATTGGTTATATATTTATTGTTAATTTCTAAGGTTTGTCGCAGAAAATCATTGGAAGAATCAATACTAAACACTATTTTAGCATGTGTTTCCGATTGGTATTAAACCATTAATCATGAATTATGTGAAATTTTTACGTTTTTGGCTGTTTGCTATTGTTTTCTTTGCTATTGGTTGTAAAAAGGAAGAGCAAATACTCAGGCCTTTGAAAATATGGTACGATGAACCTGCCAGTTCTGCCTTAAGAGACAATCAGGATCCATGGAAAGACGATCCTCATTGGCTTAAAGCACTTCCTTTGGGCAATGGCGCATTGGGCGCAATGGTTTTTGGGGATGTTTACAGGGAACGCCTTCAACTCAACGAGGCATCGCTCTGGTCAGGAAGCCCGGATGACAATGATAACCCGGCAGCTTATGAAGCACTGGATAGTATCCGTAGTTTGCTTTTTATGGGAAAGTACCGCGAAGCAACGGCCTTGAATGACCGCACCCAGATCTGTAAGGGAAAAGGTTCAGGATATGGTCAGGGAGCAAAAGTTCCTTACGGCTCCTACCAGACACTGGGTAATCTTTGGTTGGAATTTGAAAATCAGGGTCAGTATCAGGATTACCACAGGGAGCTTGATCTGAGGGAAGCCGTCGTAAGGGTAAGTTATACACAGAACGGGATACATTTTTCACGTGAAATTTTTATCAGCCAGCCGGATCAGGTGATGGTGGTCAGATTGTCTGCGGACAAACCAGGAAGCATATCTTTTGAATCCAGTCTTAGCCGTCCTGAGAATTATGATACAAGATCTGAAGGAAATGCTTTGGTAATGAGCGGAAATCTTCCGGATGGGAAAGGTGGTACCGGCACTTACTTTACTTCACACCTTTCAGCCATTAATCAAAACGGTAACTGTTCATATACAGATTCGACCCTGATCGTCCAAAATGCAGATGAAGTGGTTCTTTTATTGTCAGCAGGTACGGATTATAAATTGCAATACCCTGATTACAAAACAATTGGCACAGATTCATTGTGTCAATATCGTATAAAAGATGCGACAAATTTAAGTTTTGCAGAGTTGCGTGAAAGGCATATTACCGAGTATGACCATTATTTTAGCCGCGTGAATTTTGAATTGGAAGAGACCGTTTCAACGGAAATACCTACTGATGAGCGGATCAAAAATTTCAGAAGCTCGGGAAAAGAGGATACACATCTTGCTGAACTGCTGTTTCAGTATGGAAGATACCTGCTGATCGCTTCATCCCGTCCCGGAACTTTGCCGGCAAATCTTCAGGGGATCTGGAGCAATAAGATCCAATCGCCCTGGAATGCGGATTATCATACGAATATCAACCTTCAGATGAACTATTGGCCATCAGGTATTACTAATCTATCAGAGATGGAACTTCCGTTTTTTGACCTGCTCCAGTCATTGGTTGAACCAGGTCGGAAAACTGCTGCCACACATTACAGGGCCAATGGATGGATCGTGCACCCGATCACCAATGTCTGGGGATATACCGCACCAGGAGAAGCCGCTTCATGGGGAATGCACCTGGGAGCAGGTGCCTGGTTATGTACGCATATTGCCGAACATTATGCTTTTTCTAGGGATAAAAATGTATTGCTCAAAATGTATCCTGTCATGAAAGCTTCTGTAGAATTTTACCTGGACTGGCTGACTGAAGACCCTGAAACAGGCCTGCTATTGTCCGGTCCGGCAGGTTCGCCGGAAAATACCTTTATAGCACCTGACAGAAGCCGCAACCAGATCAGCATGGGTCCGACACATGACCAGGAAGTGATCTACCAGTTGTTTTTCGATTTTATCGAGATTTCAGGGGAATTGAACATTTCGGATGAAATGACTATCCGGACTAAAGAAGCAATGGGAAAAATGGCTCAGCCAAAAATCGGAAAAGATGGTCGCATCATGGAGTGGTACCATGATTTTGATGAGGCAGAGCCGGGACACAGGCATATGTCCCATCTGTTCGCTTTGTATCCGGGGCATCAGATCAGTTTGGACAAAACGCCTGAACTGGCAGCTGCTGCCAAAAAAAGTATTGAGTTCCGGCTGAGTCACGGAGGAGGACACACCGGATGGAGTGCTGGCTGGCTGATCAGTCTGTATGCCAGGCTGGGTGAAGGTGAAAAGGCTCTGGATATGGTGCATCAGATCCTTAAAAAAAGTACAGCGCCAAACCTGTTCGGCTTGCATCCGCCTTTCCAGATCGATGGTAATTTTGGCGCCACAGCAGGGATTGCGGAAATGCTGGTGCAGAGTGATGATGGCAGGATCATCCTGCTGCCTGCATTGCCGGATTCATGGAAAGACGGAAAAGTAAAAGGTCTGAAGGCAAGAGGTGACTTTGAAGTGGAGATCGAATGGAAAGAAGGTAAATTGACTAATGCCAGGGTTTCTTCCAAAACTGGCGGTGAAATCACTGTTGTTTATAATAAGAAGCAAAAAACTTTGAATTTCAGAGAAGGGCAGTCCATACAATTGAAAAAGTTTTAATTGTTTAAAAAATTTCCAGATATTGATCTCCATGCAACTTGTAATTTCCAAAAAATATAAACATACTAATGAATTCGATCATTTCAGCAGAAAATTGCAGGTATTTTTTAAAACTTGTATTTCTGGCAGTTTTTTCAATTTACTTCAATTCTCCTGCATTTGCACAGGACAATAACTCACCTGATTCCAGCGGTCCGTACGGCTATACATATCCTGACAGCCTGATCAAAAGTAGGGCTTACATCGCTACGGGCAGCATTATCACCACCTATACAGGGATGGTAGCATTCATGGAATACATTTGGTACAGGGATAAAGTCAGATCTCCTTTTCACTTTTACAACGATAATAACCATTGGTTGCAAATGGATAAATTTGGACACGCATTTTCGGCCTACCATGAAAGTCAGGCAGCCTATCATGCACTGCGTTGGGCGGGTTATTCCAAAAAAACATCCCTTATGCTTGGAGGAAGCATGGGTTTTTTCCTTCAGATGCCTGTGGATATCTGGGACGGATTGTATGAAGGATATGGTTTTTCCTGGGGAGATATCCTTGCCAATACAACGGGTGCAGTTTTATTTACTGCGCAGGAAGCATTATGGAATGAACAGATCGTAAGATTGAAGTTTTCCTATTCTCCTTCTGATTACCGCCAATACAATCCGGAGGAATTGGGAGAAACTCAGCTCAAAAGCTTTTTTCTGGATTATAACGGACATACGCAATGGTTCACAGCTTCGATCAGCCGTTTGACCGGCATTAAAAGTATTCCGCCATGGCTTGGTATTTCATTGGGATATAGTGGTAATGGTATGACAGACAGGGCAATAAATCTTCCGGAATATCCTGAGATCACACGGTACCGCCAGTTTTTCCTGTCTATGGATGTCGATTTTGCAAGGATCAAGATCAAAAACCCATATTTAAGGGGATTCCTGTTTATGTTCAATATGGTAAAAATTCCGTTTCCGGCTATGGAATACAATCAAAAGGATGGGTTTAGATTCCGGCCGTTGTTTTTCTGACAAATGATTTATCAGTGAACAGGAATCAAAATTTTCTATCTGGATCCATCAGCCGGTCTTGGTGAAAGTTGATGATTTTTCATCAAATAAAAGAACTCATTCTATACAAATTGGTCGCTAATGGTTTGGATTTTGTTGACACAAATTTTAAAAGAAAGTTTGATTTCCAACCCCAAAATTGAATTATTTTTGAAATAGGCTGTTTAGCGTTATTTCAGACTTCCCGTCAGACGAAAAACCGATTTCCGCGCATTTTCCGACAAGCCTGAAAGAAACTCTTCATCTACAAGTAACTGCAATTCAGGCTTCAATTCGGGGATATCTCCGGTTATTTTGTACAACATTTTGAAAGCATTGAAACGCAAAGAAGGCTGAGATGATGGATTCGTCCAGATGACTACACAATGCTCAAACAATTCAACTGCGAAATCCTGTTCAATATCCATTTTGGACAACAAGATCAAAAACTCTCTTTTATGGGAAGCTGTCTTACCAGGCAAGGCTGCTATGAATTCTTTTATCCTGCCTTTGAGTCTCGGATCATTTTCAGCGACACACGACCACAACAACCAGGCCGATCGCCAGGCATACTCCGGGTCATCAGAAAGCGCCAGATCAACCAATGTTTCAAATGCTTCCGGATGTTGGTCCACCCAGGAGATCATACCTTTTTTATTGCTGTGAGTCAGGACTTCTTTCAGTACAGAGGTCATTATTTTAACCATTAACTCTTTTTCAGAATATAAAAACCATAGGCATTAAAAGAGATTTGATCACCTGCCTGGAATACTTCTTCATTCATAATATTGATCCATGAACTGTTTCTGAGTTCTGCAGGAACCGGATAATTGACCTGTTTATTTCTGACATTGACCAAAATCAGGACTTCATCTTCTGCGTCTGATTTTTTGAAGGCTGCTATATCCGCGTGACTATAGACTTTATTGACACCTTTTCTGGCTGTTTTTGAACCGTCATAAAACTGCAAAATCTTTTGATAGGAAGCCAGAAGCGCCGGATTGGCAGTCCAGTTGATGCTGGAGGGAGTGAAAAATGGTACTGTCTGGGATGTTCCGACTTCCTGACTGCTGTAGATCAATGGAACACCGCCGGTGAAAATGGTGATCACTGATGCGGACAATGCGCCATTGATCCCGTTGAATAAACTGACCGGCGTGGCATCCCAGGCAGATTCATCGTGATTGGTGGTAAAGCGGACCCAGTGTTTTCCTGCCGGAATATTGTGGTATTCATTCTGATGCGCAGTAAAAATTTTGGCAACTGACTGTCCTTTGAACACTTCCTTGATGGCGCTGTAAAATCCCCAGCCGAAATTAAGGTCAAAACCGGCATTGAAATGATCCGCTCTGTTGCCTTCCGCAAAAAAGATCAGTTTTCTGTCAGGTATTGCCCTGATGGAATCAATCGCCTGTTTCCAGAAATCGTAAGGAATGCCATCTGCGTAATCACACCGGAAACCATCTACATTGGCTTCCAGAACCCAGTATTTCATGGCGTCGATCATTGCTTCCCGCATTTTAGTATTGTCATAATTCAGATCTGCCACATCCTGCCAGTTGGTCCCGGCCGGATGGATAATATTGCCCGCAGCATCCTGAGTATACCATGTTTTATTGGAGATCCAGTTGTTGTCCCAGGAAGTGTGATTGGCTACCCAATCCATCATGATGGCAATGCCCTTTTGATGTGCAGCGTCTGTCAATTGCCTCAGATCGGCCAGTGTGCCGAATTCAGGATTTACAGCTTTATAATCCCTGACAGAATAGGGTGAATTGACCGAATTGATCTGACCGATCGGATGGATCGGCATCAGCCAGATCACGTTGATCCCAAGCTTTTTGATCTCATCCAGACGTGCTTTTACGCCTTGCAGGCTGCGGTCAGGACTGAATGCCCTCAGATTCACTTCATAAAGTATGATGTCTGCTACATCCGGCACATCTGTGAACGGCGTACTGTATTGCTTATATTTGTCTACAGGATCTGTGATGACCGGCTCTTCCGTTTTGGTGCAAGACAACTGGAAACAAAAAGGCAGTAAAAGTAGACACCACAGGCTTTTGATTTGATAATCCAGCATAACAGTATTTTTTAAGTTCGGCTATAAAGCTACCAGGTTTTGTCATGACTTTTTATTTTTTTGAAGATAAAAACTGCCACCGCAAAAAAAAAATGAGTAATTGAATTAACTTCAATAATTTTCCTGATTGTTTTATCTGATGGTAATTAAATCTGATGCCTTTAAGCCAATGATCATTGTATCGGGGGTCAAAACTTCAATTTCTCCGGCAAACTTATTGTTACTGCAAATTGTATGCACTCAATAATGAAAGACTAACAGACTGTTCTGCTAACCTTAAAAAATTGTTTGTTTTTCATCTTCTTTAGACCCTGCTGATCATAACTGTGATTCAAAATGCAATTGTCCGGGGATTGATGATGCAGATCCCCAAAATTGATTTCCCTTGATTTATAAAATATTCAATCAATCGTTATTCCAGAGTATAATTTTTATAATTGCTTGAATATACTTTAATTACAATAGTTCGTTAAAATTTAAGCGGCAATAGTGCCATAACAAATAAGTTCTT
>CAZQKR010000055.1:0-17525 GCA_964594045.1 uncultured Saprospiraceae bacterium
ATTTTAATCCAACGCACTCGAATCAGTTGACGCTTTTTTAATCGAACTCAGGTTAATAGTATATTGATTGAATAGCAAGTGCCTGATCATCAGCATCATCAACGCCATTCGTAAAATTTTTGGCAAATCGGTTTAACAAGGGAAAGTGATTTGGCCTCCGCCTGTGAATTTCATCCGGGCCTTTCCCGGTTTTACCTGTAGTCTGCATTTTTGCAAAATATGGCCAAAATCCAAATGTCCCCGAACTGTCTGTTTTAAAACACATCATATGACGGACGGATTTTCGTAGTATATCAGGAATATGATCATACTCAGGATATTCCAGATATATTTCCGCCAAAATGTTTTGTATGGGAATTACACTAAAGGCATTTGAATCGTAAAAACAGCGTTTTTTTAAAAATGTCAACTTTTCATTCAGATGGATATATGACGGCCATTCTCCTTCAAACTTTTCAATGCCACTAGTTTGTTTAACCTGAGCATTTTCCAAAAAAATCAGGCCACCCTTTACGGTATTTTTAAGTGTACTATCCGGTAATACCTGAGAGAATGAAACTGCTTTATTTGTCCCAGGCTTAATTTGAGCCAAATTGGCCTGAAAATATAAAAGATTCAGTGTCAATATCAATACTATGGAATTAAATACGGACATCTTGAACTCATTTGAATGTTTGCAGCAAAAGGTAACTGCTAAACTATAAATTTCTTCTGAATAATGCAAGATCCTGCAATCATTAAACCATTTTGCTCAGTGTAGAATCAGGAGTGCACATAAAATGGGTTAAACCTGGTGAAATTACAGGATAAAAGTAAAGGTCCATTTTGTTAAAAGGTAATGACAAAGATAAATTAAAGGGTGTTGATTTCTATAACAGGATTGCGGATCAGGTCCTCAATTACTGCAGGGAGTTCATAACAATATTGATTGTTGATTCTTGATATGCGCTCTGATAATTAATTAAATTGGCTCTATATTGATTCGTGTGGTTAAATCAATTTGATTAAATCTCCCTGGATTTTCAGAGGAATACAAAATACAGCTATTCCACGAAGTTGCACGAAGAAGGCACAAAGAGCACAAAGTCAATACATTATAATGAAAATCAAGTGAATTTTTTGTGGTCAAAAAGTAAAAACTTCGTGTATTTCGTTGCTGCTTCGTGTTCTTTGTGGAATTCTCTAAAAATCAATGTTCCACGAAGTTTGTCAAAAATCACTGAATCAAAGACACTTGTTGATCAAATCAGGTAGAAATCCACACGAATCAACATAGAGCCAATAAATCAATAGTTCACTCCAAACATTTTAGATTGATCATTTTGATTTCATTTCCTCCCGGTACCTGCATTTCTCCTTATTCTTAACAATAGAGTACCAGAATTTTAAAAAAATGCATCCAAAAAAAAAGGTTGCCAAAATGGCAACCCTTTATATGCTAAAAGATTTTCTGCAGATCAGAATACACCCTGTTGGATCATGGCGTTGGCAACTTTAACAAAGCCAGCAATATTTGCACCTTTTACATAATCCACATAGTCCCCTTTATTACCATGTTGCATACAGTTTTCATGGATATCCACCATAATGCTGTGTAATTTTTTGTCAACTTCTTCAGCGGACCAGGAGATTTTCATGCCGTTTTGAGTCATTTCGAGTCCGGAAGTAGCTACACCACCCGCATTGGATGCTTTACCCGGAGAATACAATATTTTCGCCTGTTGGAAAACAGCAACAGCTTCTGGTGTGGAAGGCATGTTTGCACCTTCAGAAACACACATACAGCCGTTTTTAACCAAAGCTTCTGCGTCTTCTTTATTCAGTTCGTTTTGTGTAGCACAAGGAAGCGCAATATCCACCTTTGCTTCCCATGGTCTTTTCCCTGGATGGAATGTGGCTTCCGGATATTTTTGAGCGTAAGGGGCAACGATGTCATTATTGGAGAACCTCAGTTCAAGCATATAGTCAATTTTCTCTCCGGAAATGCCTTTAGGATCATAAATATAACCATCAGGACCTGAAATAGTTACGACTTTACCACCCAGATCATTTACTTTTTTTGCAGCACCCCATGCGACGTTACCAAAACCAGAGATGGCCACTGTTTTTCCTTCAAAAGATTGTCCTTTGGTAGCCAGCATTTCCTTGGCAAAATAAACCACACCATAGCCGGTTGCCTCAGGTCTGTTCAAAGAACCTCCATATTCAAGGCCTTTTCCTGTCAATACACCCACGTGGGTATTGGTCAGTTTTTTGTACATGCCATACATATAACCGATTTCTCTTCCGCCAACACCGATATCTCCTGCCGGAACGTCAGTGTCAGGTCCGATAAATTTGTACAATTCCTGCATGAATGCCTGGCAGAATCTCATTACCTCATTATCGGATTTGCCTTTAGGGTCAAAATCAGAACCACCTTTACCGCCACCCATAGGAAGTGTTGTCAAACTGTTCTTCAGGATCTGTTCAAATCCCAGGAACTTCAAAATACTCAGGTTAACTGTCGGGTGGAAACGCAAACCTCCTTTATAGGGACCGATCGCATTGTTGAACTGGATCCTGTAACCTTTATTGACCTGAACTTTGCCGAGATCATTCACCCAGGAAACTTTGAACATGAAAACCCTGTCAGGCTCAACCAGTCTTTCCAGCAACCCATAACCCTGATACTGGGGATTTTCTTTTATATAAGGAATTACTTCCTCAACAACTTCATGAACTGCCTGATGGAACTCAGGTTGATTGGGATTTCTTTGTTTCAAATTGTTCATGAAATCCTGAACATTTAATACATCCGTATTTAACAACGTTGACATACGATAACACTTTAATTGATTAAAAAAAATTAGTTATTTCCCTTTAATGCTCATCTAAAAATGAGATCATAAAATTAGAATATAATTCGGAAATAAAATAATTTTTAATCATTTATTTTACCAGAAATCAAAATTTGGACTTATAATAAATAATATTCTGAATTGTAATATTTGTACGGTTGGTTAAATCTGCAATTTTTTGTCAGTATTATTGTGAATTTATCACACGACTCACTTTTGCTGATTAGATTTGCATCGTCAGGTTCTTTGGCAATGGACAAGGAAAAATCTGCATTTTCAGATCCGGATTCAGAATTGTTTTTATTTTCCTCCGGAAAATCGAATACAGTTCAGATCTTGATCATTATCCAGCAAAAACCCATTGGACTCAAATTTTTGAAAAACGCATGCAATATGTTGAATTTTAACTTTTTACTCCGCCTCAAATACATTCTGGAAAAAAATCTCAATGAATACATCAAATGGGTCATTCTGATCGGGTTGTATGGTTTTTACCGGATGATGGCTGCGGTGATTGAGCCTGGCCGGATCATGTTCCTCCTTGTACCACTGATCGCCATATCATTTCTGGTATTTACGCTGGAATGGATCATTGAGAGCCTGATCGCAGTGCTGATACCGGACACAAAACCGGATAAAGAGCTCAAAAAGACCGGGATAAGGGTTATCCTTTTCCTGATGCTCGGCATAACCGGATTTGTGGTATTTTTATTCACCAACTTCATTCCCTTTTTCAGCCTGGGATTTTTTGGATTGATCAGCAGTGTGTTGTCCGTTTTCCTTGTTAAAAGGAATCCTTATTTCTATTTGAGCCTGCTGCTTATGGCTATTGGCCTGACAGGCATGATCTTCAGTTTTGTTCAGAACACGGGATTTTCTTTATTCGGCATATTGTTTTACCTGGGATTTACTGTATTTTATTTTTTCAGGTTATACCAAAACAGGAGAAAAAAGGAAGCATCCGGTTCATAATGGAAATTTTGCCAGCATTTTGGTTGACTGGCTTGCAAATTCCGCTTCGAACGCAAATGACTGCTCGCCGTTTGTGATCAACAAAAATGGCGCCTGAAGTTTAAAATTATACCATCCGACCTGGTCTGCAGTACTTTGATCAATCCTGACCTGAAAAGATTTTACCTCCACGATCATCAAAGGCTGTGCAGCGTGATCAAAAATCAGCAGGTCAAACCGCTTTTTCTGACCATTGACCAGGATTTGCTTTTCAACTGCAATCCGGCTTCTGGGCACCCCCTTTTCATCCATCAGAAAACACAATACTGCTTGCCTGACAAGCTCTTCAGGACTCAAATGGACATATCTTCTTCTAACAGGATCATAGACGAGTTTTTTTTCTTCGCCATGTATCCTAAGTTTACTGATATAGCTCTTCAAATTCAGATTCAATTCCATTTGTTGATCTTTTACCCGGATCCACTTATTCCGCATTAAAGTCGATCGGACATTAAATTTGATTCGATGAATGAACTGAACACTTTTACCGGTGCTTCTTTCAAATCGAGTGTATTCAGATCAATCACTTTGATCCCGGCCTTTTCTGCCTGCCACAAAATATACATTTGCCATTGTATATCGTTGAATGAAGCGGAATTGAGGAGACCATCCTGCGTAAGCAGAAAGTGCCTGTTTTGGATATCCAGCAGATTTTCCAACAACAGATTGAACGGAGTCTCCAGAATTCGCATTTTTTTGATCCCTTTCTGATCCAGCATTGCCAGTATCAGCTCATTGAGTGGACCGGACAAGCAGGAATATATTATGGTGTTTTCCATTTTAAATATTTCGATCTGTGGCGCCACATCGCGGATCAGGTGAGCCAGATTCCGGGCACCATACAAGCGTTCGGTATGGTTCATTTCCCGGAGTTCCATCAATCCCTGCTGATGGTACCCTTTCAATTCAAAGACCATTGGAAGAGGTTTACAGGAGCTGACCAGTCTGGACAATCCGGGATCTCCTTCTTCCAGAGCTATGACTTTAGGGATTTCTGTTTTCAAAAGTTGGGAAATTTCAGAAAAATGAGTTTCATAAGATGCATCCTCTAAGTCAAACAGTATGATATCTGCACCTGTTTTGAGAACGGAAGGCGTTTCGCCCAGAGACACGGCAGGGATGATCAGCACCGGAAACAGCATCCACAGAAATTCCGGCAGCCGGTGGACAATATCATGCCAATCTTCAACCGTGATCACATTTTTATTGACGAGCTGGCGGTAAAGTCTGCTGTTTTTATTTTCCATTGATTCCAGTGACCGGCTGATTCCTGCAGATGCAGATCTCAATTCCCGGAGTTGTGCCAACCGGATCAGATTAAGTTCCAGATCCAGGAATTCCTGTAGTGAAGAAGTTGTCACCTTTTGCAGGAAATGTCCGTTTTGCTCTATGATGTTTTGTATATACCAGTTTTTGAAAAAAACAGTCCAGTCTTTTGGTGAAAGGTAGAGCATATTTTGGATCAGCAGCCGGTCATTTGGTTCATGTGAGAAGTAAAACTGATTAAAAGCAAAACACTTGATGAATAGGTCTGCTTTACCCGATACCTCGTTCAACTGTTTCAGTATTGATTCCAGTTGCTTCAGATGCTTATCCAGGTTGAATGCAGCGGGTTCAAAAGTTTTATTCAAAATTTTACTTTCCTGCAATTTCCGGTAAAAGGATTCTAGCTCTTCGGATAATTTCACCAATGCAGGATCATCCGTTGCATGTATATTGAGTTTTCCTGTTTCCTTTTGGGCAAAATCCCGGACATAAGACGGAAATACTTCCAAAAACTCTGATAAAACAGCAAGTTTCTGTTCCAATTGACCCGCATCCAACCCTCCTTCTAACAGAAGTTTTTTGTCTTCTTCATACACACTGAAACCAGGTATTTGTCTGAATATCTGAATCGTTTTCATAAAAGACTCTGTCAATAACTCAGGCATTCCGGGCATTTCCTGTGTTTGCGAAGCTGGTTTCCGTAATATACTTTTTCCCGGACCTGCAGCGATATGCGTAACTGCTGATGTCAGGTAGTCCTGCAGCTGGACTTTGGTACGTTCCAAATACACCTGCCCCTGCGCGGAGAAGGGAATCGATTTCTCCAGCCTCAAATTGATTCTTTCATTGAAAAAAAGTCCGACAGAGATCAATTTGTTCACACAGGATTTGCGCATCTCTGCAACCCATTCCATGATTTCTGACCAGGCCTGGATACCGGAGGACAACCGGTAAATGTCCTCTTTAAAAAATGTATCCACATGTGCTTCTGATCGCTCATAAAACTGCCTCGCTTTCAGGATGATCTCAGCAAGTCTGTCGTATTCCTGCTGAGTAAAATGCATTTCCCCGATCCTGAAAAGCGGATTAAAATGAAGTGTTTCCATAGAATGCCGGTCAAAAGCATTCAGGACAACCAATTCATGCCATGTTTTTCCGACCAGCAAAACTTTATTAAGTTTTTCAAAATGATTTTTAATTGCAACGGTCAATTCTGCCCTTTTCAATTCTTTGCCGGCAAAATCATTTTCATCGAAAGAAATCTCATTTGACTTGATCCGGGCGATCAATTTGTGTATTTGTTCATCCTGCAACACCACCGGATCAAATACCAGGGCTTGATCCGTGAACAGGAATCTCCTCAGTTTTTTTTGCAGAAGTAAAGCCTGTTGAACATTGCTGACCACCATGAATACCCGTTTCCCATTCAATCTTTGCCTCCTGCATATTTCAGAAAGAAGAAACGACTTGCCCGACATTTTCTGACCTGTGCATATTACAGTTCCACCTGTTCCAGTTGCTTCTTCAACCTTTTTTTGATATGAATCCAAATAATAACTTTGCATCTCAACAAGGTATTTCCGGTTCTGAAAACATTGATTTCAGAAAATCGACCAAAATCAATATTGCGATAAAAAATCTATATTTTCCCTGATCAACACAGATTTCATCTTTTACAAAGTTAATGGCTTTGACTGTGAAATGAATCATTTTGGAAAATATATTTAAGTTCGTGACGAATGCTTAACTGAAATAAAGAAAAACAGCCATAAAGATCATCATGTAAACACATTGGTTTTGCACTGAACTTTCATGCAAATCCATCATTTGTCAATAGACCGTGAAAGTAAAGCTATTGGTACTGCGTATTTCATTCATGCTTTGTATCACAGTTATTGAATACACAGTGCGGGACGAAAACCCACATTTTATTTATTGAAGTTGTTGAAGTCCGGTATAAAAATGGTCCAGGATTTTTTTCCTGTAAAAATTACCTCAAAATGCAAAAGCTGCCTGCTTTGGGATGTAACTTTGCAGGATTAAAAACATGAAGAATTGATCATCGGAATAGGAGGAGTCAGCAGATCCGGAAAAACTACCCTGGCAAATCGCCTTGTTCCCTTTTTCAAAGGCAAACTTACCGGTATTTTGCATCAGGATGAATACGTCATGGCCGGCTATTCTGCACCACTCATCAATGGAATTTTTGACTGGGAGCATCCGGGTTCAATTGATTTCAATCGTTTGAAACACGATCTATTATGGATGAAAGGCCATCTTGATGTAGTGATCCTGGAGGGTTTGTTCGCTTTTTCAGATCCTGATCTTGTGTCCAACTATGATAAAAAAATCTATATTGATCTGGATTACAATACGTTCTACGAAAGAAAAAAACTGGACTCCAGATGGGGAAAAGTACCTGAATGGTACCTGGAGCATATCTGGAAGAGCCATATAAAATTTGGTTTACCTTCTGATGACATTGATTGTTTCAGGTTGAATGGAACAAGTTTTGATAACCTGAAAAGCGTTTTGCTCTATCTTGACGTTCCAGTTGACTAAGCCTCAGGATCAGTTTGCACAATTATGCAGATCTACCTTTAATTGAATCAGGAACAACGGTCAGGATTGATGTTTATTGAGGTTCAATGTTGCTTCGTGTGGGTAAATCAATTTGATCAAATCTCCCTGGATTTTCAGAGGATTACCAAATACGACTATTCCACAAAGTTCCTCGGAGAAGGCACAAAGTCAATACATTATATTAAATACCAAGTGAATATTAAGTAGTTTAAAAATTCGTGTTTTTCGTGTCTGCTTCGTGCTTTTCGTGGAATTTTCCAAAAAAAATATTCCACGAAATTTGTCAAAGATCACTAAATCAAAGTACCTTTTTGATCAAATTATACTAAAATCTACACAAATCAACATCTAACCATTTTTGAGATATTGTGCTTTCAAAATTCAGTCTGCTCCGAAAAGTCTTTGCCTCCTGGTTTTCAGTCAGGACAGGCACTGACGTTTTCAGTCAGTACAGGCCTAAAAGGGGACTTTTAATTTGTTGATTTTCTACCGTTTACCTTTAGGAGTTGGGATAAAAAACGATTGATAACCAACAAATCAGACTTTTTGGAGCAGGCTCAAAATTGAATATGACTGTCCGGCTAGTGACAGGTAAATACTCGTTATATTCCAAGGATTTGCACGGCATTACAGAGAATCGAACATGGCATTGTTAAAAATGCATCCTTATTGTTAATGAAATCCGGGAAATGCCATAAGAGTGAACGACCTTTGTTCAAGATGTATGTAAAATAAACACGTCAATTGACAACCAAAATTGCTAAAAATTTCATCCGTACAATTGGCATAAGTAATCCTTCAGCAGAAGCATGAAAATTAATGCACAAACGAGTCAAATCAATCCAACTCAATCAATTTGCCGGATTCGCACCTGTAAGCCCTTGCCGGAAATCGCTGTATCACTCTTTGATCATGCGTTGCAAAAATAACGGCTGTATGGTATTTCTGGTTGATTTTTCGGATCAGTTGCATGAAATCATCTGCCGTTTCCTGATCGAGGCTATTGGTCGGTTCATCGGCGATCAGGACCAACGGATTATTGATGATCGCCCTGGCAATGGTGAGCAATTGTTGTTCACCACCGGAAAGTGTGGAAACTTTTTGCCAGATTTTTTTGAGTAATCCAACTTCAAGAAGTGCTTCCTTGATCCTTTGTTCTCTAACAGATTTATCCGGCCAGCCCAATGCCCTGAGTATATATTCGAGATTTTGGTATACATTCCAGGACTCAAACAAAAAATAGTCCTGAAAAACGACACCCAAAGTCCGGCGGAAAAGGAATTTATTTCGGTAATTGAGTTCGTCCAGTTTAAAATTGGACACCATTCCACTACCCTTTTTGAGCGGAAGGTCACCATACAGGGTTTTGAGCAAACTGCTTTTGCCGCTTCCCGATTTGCCAAAAATATAGCAGAATTCGCCTGTCCGAACTTCCAGGTTCACCCCGCTCAGGATCTCATTTTCTCCCTGAAAAATGGTAGCATCCTTCAGTTCAATCATTTTTTGGTATTCCCACTCAATTGTTTTCATTTACTTTTTTGGCTTTAGTCCACAGCCTTTATTATGATAATCTTAATCTTTCACTATTAAATTTGGAGCAAATGTACAATTTCATTCAGATTCCTTACCTCAAAATGTGGTTTTATACCATTCATTTTCTCCAGAGTTTCAGGATTATACCACAAGGAATAGAATCCAAAATCATTTGCCCCCCTGATATCGATATCGAGATGGTCACCGATCACCAGAACCTTCTGTTTATCTGTATGGACTCCGATACCCTGGTGTACACGTATAAAAAACTCCGGGTGCGGCTTGGAACATCCCATTTCACCCGAAATGAAAATCTCATCAAATGCAGGTAAAAGTCCGCTGAATTCAAGTCGAGGCCGCTGCACTTCCTTCATTCCATTCGATATGACAGCCATTCTGACCCTTCCTTTGAGATGATCTACGAGATTTTTTGCTCCGTCGATCATCACGGGATGTTGTACCAGTTGGTTGAAATACAGCCCATTGAATTCAAGCGGATCCAGATGCCCTATGTTCATTTTTTCAAACAGTCTGCCGAAACGATAAACTTTGATCTCATCATGGCTCATTTTTTGATCACCATACGCTTGCCAGGCCATGTGATTAAACTCAAGGTAGTGCAAATAATCTTCAGATCCTGAGGGAATTCCGCAGATTTCAAAGCTTTTGTGAAAGGCGATTTCTGAAGATGCATTAAAATCCAGCAAAGTATTGTCCAGGTCAAAAAGGACCCATTCAAATTCCGGATTTTTAATTGATTTGGACATAGGATCAGGATAGAAATTTAGATCATTTGGCCTGTCAGCATCAATTCGGCAGACGCATCACGTAGATGAGACTTCTCACGCTGTATTTTCCGGGCTTATGCAGGGAGAGCAGCAATAAACCTCCGCAGATGCTGATATTTCGCATAAAGTTGAGCAGAGTGACCCAATACAATTCCTTTGGACTATTCCAGAACGAAAAGACGATGAAAGTAAAAGGGATGTAGTAGATCAGCAATAATATTGACCCAATCCTTGAATGGTAACCGATAAGCACCATGGCAGCACCCAAAAAGATCAGAAATATGAATGAACCCAGCAAAAAGTCCTGTTGCCATGTCACACCGTATGAAGTCATGGTCTGCTTGGTCTGTTCAAAGTAAAACACACTGTCAATGGCTTCAAAAAAGAAAAGACCGGCAATAAAAACCCTGGCTATTAAGTCAACAATATCTTTCATATCACCCTGCTAGTGTAATCGGAAATCTTAGAGTCCGGGAGCATGAGTCCCGGAATAATAAGTTTATCAGCACATTATGAATTCAATCAAAAATCCAGCTTATTGCCTTTTTCCAAATCACCCAACAAAGGTACAAAAAAATATCACTTCATCACAACAAACTTTAGCCCCGAAAATCCAAAGGGCGAGTGGACCCGGCAAAAATACAGACCATGTCCCAGACCGGAAATATCCAAAGTCAGCGGAATCTGACCGGGATGCATTTCCTTTTCAGTCATGAGCACCTTCCCGGTCATATCAATAACATCTATCTGGATCCAGGGTAAATTTACCTCATTCAATGAAATGGCCAGTCTTTGAAACTGAGGTTCATGCCTGATCCCGGCTGCCAGTGGCAAAACAGACTGTAAACCTGATGCCTGGCAATGGATACTGGTTGATGGCTCAACCGGCAGATAATAATGCGAACCAGGAACCAGTAATTCCGGCAACGTATCTATTACGCTGATCAATCCATTGGCTACCACAATTTTGGCGCGCAGTTGAAGATCGAATGAGCCGGGCACATTGTCCTCAGTAGCAGTGCCATATATTTTCAGACAGCCCATGGAATTTGCCGTAAAAACACAATTTGGCGGATTACAACCATACTGCAACCCCGCAGGAAGGTTCAGAACACCATTAGGTAATATTTCCAGAGAATTCAACAAAAAACTGAACCCCATCCATGAGATGGAATCTTCCAGAACAGCAGTAAATGTAAATTCGAATGGCTGACCTATACACACTGTATCATGAATTCCTCCATCCGGGAATAAAATTTCATGATAAGGTAAGGGATAAACTCCTGCTGAAGAGTCTGCATAGGATTCTGAAGGCACACAAATGTCCTGACTTTGCATGGCAGACCATCCGGCAAATTGAATCAAAATGGCCAATATAACTATTTTTCCGCTCATAAGCTCATTAATTTTGCTGTTAAATGAATGCAAATTACACAGAATTTCTATTTTTATACGATATTAATACATTTATATTTACGACTCAATCAACATCAAAATTTATTATGTACAGATACTATTACATACTATACATCATATTGGCAGGGTTCTGCATCAACAATGAACTTTCTGCGCAGCGGATCAAAGTGCAAGGTCAGATTTTGGATGCGGACTCCAACGTACCACTTGAATTTGCCAACATTCAATATGGCAATCAATATACACAAAGCCTTAAAGACGGGTTGTTCAGTTTTGAGGCCGATCCTGAAACAAAGGTATTTGTAGTAAGTTATGTCGGGTATGAAACACAGGAAGTCAGCATCATGCGCGCAGAGACTGATCTGCATTGGGGAATCGTCCGGTTGAAATCCGTCAGTCAAAAGCTCAGTACAGTGACCATCACTTCAGGTAAATACAAAAGGAATATAGAAGATGTGACCGTTTCCATGGAGATCATCAAACCAGGTCTCATTGAAAGTATCCAGAGCAACAGCTTCAGTGAAGTGCTGGACAAAATACCGGGCGTAAGCCTCACTGACGGCCAGGCCAACATCCGTGGCGGTTCAGGTTATTCCTATGGTGCTGGTTCCCGAGTTTTACTGTTGATCGACAACATACCCGCATTACAGGTCGACGCAGCGTATCCCAACTGGAGCGACATCCCGCTCGAGATGATCGAGCAGGTGGAAGTATTGAAAGGTGCCGGGTCAGCCCTTTACGGAAGCGCTGCGATGAACGGTGTCATCAACATTCTGACAAAATATGCCAAAAAACAACCTTATCTAAGCGTGGAATCGCAGGTAAAATGCTATTCAAGTCCTTCAGACACCCTCAAAAAATGGTGGGTCATTCCGCCCTACACCTGGCACATGAGTGCTGCCTATGCCCGCAAAATAAACCAGACCGATGTGGTCGGATCTGCATTCTTTTCAAATGAAAAATCATTTTATAAGGGAAATTACAGCCAGTTTGGAAGAGTTTACCTTAAAATCAACCACAATCCTGATCAAAATATGAACTTTGGGATAGCCGGAAATTTCAATTTCGGAGACAGCAGGTCATTTTTTTACTGGAAAAATGAACAGTCAGGGGCTTATACCGCAGAACCCTACAATTACTCAGCGAATACCAAACGTCGATTTACACTGGATCCCTATTTTCATTACCACGGTAAAAATCAACTGACGCATCGGGTTTTGTCCAGAATATACAGCGTCAACAATATGGCTGAAAATAATCAGTCCAACCAGTCCTTGCTTTACATGGCAGAGTATCAGTTACAAAAGAGATGGGAAAAGGCAGATGCGGTGATGACTACGGGTTTAAGCAGCCATTACGGCAATATTAAAGCAGAACTATACAGCGATACGACTTTTGCCAGCCTCAATCACGGTATCTATGCACAGTTCGAGAAAGGATTTTGGCACAGACTTACCCTGAATGGTGGTGCAAGGTGGGAATTCAATAAGCTGATCGTGCCTGACACCATCGGAGGCAAGGTATTTACGGATGAAAGATATGAAAACAGACCAGTTTTCAGGGCAGGACTGAACTTTAAATTATTTCCCTACACCCATATCAGGGCTTCATGGGGACAAGGTTACCGATCACCTTCCATTGCTGAAAAGTACATCAGTACCTCTGCCGGATTCCTCAGGATCGTTCAAAATCCTGACCTCAGATCAGAACACGGCTGGACCATTGAAACCGGTATCAGACAAGGATTCCGGTTGTTCAATCTCAGGGGATTTGCAGATCTTTCCTGGTTTGAATCAAGGTATTACGACATGATCGAATTCAACATCATCCGGAATTCCTTCCCACCTGCATTTGCTGCTCAAAACATCGGGGATACACGGATCAGCGGTACCGAAATTTCAGCCGGAATTTCAGGCCGGATCGGACAACTCGAAACCAGTTTTACCGGTGGATATGTTTACATTATGCCGGTTTACCAGAATTTCACTGATTCTATCGCATTTTTTTCATCCACAGAGGAAAATATTCTAAAATACAGGAACAAGCACAGTTTCAAATTCGATCTTAATCTGGAATTTCAAGGTGTTCAAATCGTATTGGGTACCAACTATTTGAGTTTCATGGAAGCGATCGATAAAGTATTTGATGAACTGATCCCGGGAGTAAAAGCTTTCAGGGCTGCTCATCCGGATGGTTCACAGATCTGGTATGCTTCCATTGGGTATACTTTTGACAAGAGTTACACCATTTCGTTGCGAGTGGACAATCTGCTCAATGCGGAATATGTCCTACGGCCTGCATTACTGGAAGCACCCAGGAGCATGTCCGTAAGGTTCAAATACAATCTGCCACAAGACCAGAATGCTAAGATCAGCAAAGAAAAACAAAATTTATGAGGAAAGGAAAGGAAATTTCCCCGGGGTTTACATTCAGACAGGTGTAACGAAAAGGATCCTTTTAAAAAAAGAAGAAGTCGAAGGATCGCTCCATCGACTTCTTTTAATCTTCAATTGAAGGAAGAAATTATTTTACTTCTTCTACAGCACCTTCAGCAGCTTCTTCAACAGCAGCAGCAGCAGTGTCAACAGTTTCTTCTACAGCTTCAGTAGTTTCTTCAACAGCTTCGATTACTTCTTCTTCAGCTTCTTCAGCTTTCTCTTTGCAGCTTACTAATGACAAACCAGCAAATAAAACAAGAGCGAAAGCAAAAGTCAAGAATTTTACATTTTTCAACATGATTACCTTTTTTTGATTATTAAACAATTTTTTACCTATTTCAGGAAAGTCTGATCACTCAGTATTTCCTTACAGAATGCAAAGTTTATATTTTTTATTCATCTGCAAAACATTTTGATAACTTTTTTTTAACTTTTTTTTAACTTTTTTCATCTTCAACAAAAACAACTCTGTGGCCAAAATTCAAGGCATTGTAATTCTGCAAGTTATAAAATGATAAAAATTTAATTATTTAATGCTGATCACTGAAAAAATTAAAAAAACTAAATATATGAGCTATTGAACCGGATAAATTTTAACATTAAAAGCATTTCGTTAACATTAAAAGCCAAAACAGGTAAGGGAAAATCTTCACCAGGATTCAGTCCTCAAATCACAGATCAATCCGCAATACCTTTGCTTTTTATGACCACCAGTTTCTCTTTGGTCATTTCACGTATACTATATTCTATTCCACCGGTTCCAATTCCTGACAGTTCCGAACCGCCGAACGGCATCCAATCCACCCGGAAGGCAGTATGATCATTGACCATTACAGCATTGGCTTTGATGCGGCTGCAAAGTTCCAGCGCTTCATCAAGGTCTTCTGTGAACACTGCAGCCTGAAATGAGAATGGCAACCTGTTGATCCTTTCCAATGCTTCACCTGTTTCATCATAAGTATACAGACAAACCACGGGGCCGAATATTTCTTCAGCAGAGACCAGGGCATCTGATGCAGGGTTCAGGATCACAGTTGGTTCATAGCAAACACCGGAAAGTGCTTTTCCACCGGTCAGGATCGTTCCGCCTTTTTCCACAGCTTCTTCCACCCAGTGATGTACACGGTCAACTTCCTGTGGTAAAATCAGTGGTCCGACGTCTGTTTGAGGGTTTGACGGATCCCCGGTGGCTAACTGACGGACACCGGTAATAAAAGCGTCGCTGAAAACTTCAACCAAAGATTTGTGAACGAAGATCCGCTGAACGGAAACACAAACCTGTCCTGCATGATAAAACCCTCCTTTGATCAATGGCTGGATACATTTATTCAAATCTGCCTTTTCTGTGATCAACACCGGAGCTACACCACCGTGTTCAAGCGCTATTGCAGTTCCGTGTGCAATTCTGCTTCTGAGCTTCCATCCAATTTTATAGGAACCGATGAAGGAAACATAGGCCACACGAGGGTCGGCTGCTACCCGCTCTGTCTGTTCGTCAGAACACACCAGGTACTGACACCATCCCTCAGGCAAACCTGCCTGGAGAATCAATTCAGACATTTTCCTGGCGGTCAAAGGCGTTTTGAGCGAAGGTTTAATGATCACAGGACAACCTGCCGCGATAGCCGTCACCGTCTGATGTATGGTCAGATTGATCGGGTGGTTGAACGCGGAAATGGAAATGACAACACCTTTTGGTTCCCAGATCGTAAACGCAATGCGATTGGCTGAACCGGCAGTACGGCCCATGGGTATCATTTTGCCTGATCCCTTACCAAGATACTCTATGGCCAATTGAACCCCCAAAATTGCTCTGTCCATTTCAATCCTCGTATCTGTAAAGGGTTTTCCACCTTCCCTGATCGAAATGCTCACCAACTCATCGTAATGATCCTGCATGAGTTTTTTCAACCTTTGCAAAATGGAAATGCGGTCATTTTTGGGTATCCAGCTTGTCCTGTCCTGAAACAAACTGTAGGCTTTTCCGATCATACTTTCTATTTGGACATCATTCGCCAAAGCCAGCTCCTCAATGATTTTCAGACTGTATGGATTGATCACTTTAAGTTTTTCCATAAGTATAATTTTAAGCTAAAATTAATGATTTTCCAGGTATTTTCAGTTTTTCATCCGATTTTCCACCGCCCTGATTGCAAGTTGACTTACCAGGAAAGCAGCATCCTCGAAAGGATCCATCCCTTCGCATGAGCTTTCTTCCAGACTCAAAATCTCATCAAAGCAGGCAAGATCATTCAACTGATTGTTGCCAACAATGGCGATCACTGGTTTACCCGACTTTTTACTTTCCTGAGCAACCACATAACATAATTTACCATTTTTACTTTGATCATCCAGCCTGCCTTCACCGGTGATCACCAGATCTACCTTTTCCAAATGTTGATGAAAACACGTATGCTTCAGGATGAACTCCGCACCAGGCAGGAGTTCTGCGCCCAAAAATGCCACCAACCCGGCACCCAATGCACCCCCTGCTCCACTCCCTGGTAAATCCTGAACGGAAACTCCCAGATCTCTCTCCATTAAAAATGCTACATTCGCCAAACCCTCATCCAATAGTTGAATGCCAATATCATCAGCTCCTTTCTGACGGGCATAAGTAAACGCTGCTCCATTGATCCCATGCATCGGGTTATTGACATCACACAATCCGGTCACTTTTATTTTCTGATCGAGCTTTGGCGGTGAAATGATCCGACTGATATCCCTGAGATGTTTCCCAAGTGGAACAAGTTCGCGGTCATACCTATCCAAAAATCTGTAACCCAGGGCCAAAGCCATTCCGGTACCGGCATCACAAGTCGCAGTGCCCCCTATTCCAATGAATATTTCATGAATATCTTTCAGATTAATATGACAGATCAACTGACCCAAACCAAAAGTATTGGAGGCCAGACAGTTGAGTTCACCTTTTTGGAGCAATTGCAAACCTGATACTCGCGCTGTTTCAATAAATACCTTATTATTTGGGGTGTCTTTCAGGTAGTAAGATTTGATTGGCCTGCCTAAAGGATCATTTGCAACTGCGCCAAAGTGGGTGAAATCACCTGTTTTAGAAATGACCTCCAGAAATCCCTCACCCCCATCTGATAATGGAAGGGGGAAAAGTTCCAACCGGGGCCATTTTACCTTTAGGCTACCTTCAACAGCTAAGCAAAATTCGCGGGCAGTCAATGACCCCTTAAATTTGTCTGGTGCGATGAGGATTGATTTCATAGAAAATGGTTATATGCGAAAGTGGCTCAACGCCAAATTTTCATATTGCAGATATTGCATTAATGAATTTTTGTGCACTTGCAAAAATAGTGAATTAGATCCTAACCAACAGCTAAATATTCTTCGTGAAGCTTTAAGTAGTCATTCCCGATATGCTATGCACCTGATCGGGTCAGGTCAGAGCCGGACACTTATGCCGGACTTGATCCGGAATCCCGGGCTTGACCTGTCATTCCGGACTTGATCCGGAATCCCGGGCTTGACCTGTCATTCCGGACTTGATCCGGAATCCCGTCATTATTTCTATATGCGACTACGTGATAGCGGATCAGGCCCTGATGCTCGCTTTGCCCGATCAGGACAGGCCCTGATGCTCGCTTTGCCCGATCAGGACAGGCCCTGATGCTCGCTTTGCC
>CAZQKR010000055.1:17625-23697 GCA_964594045.1 uncultured Saprospiraceae bacterium
CGATCAGGACAAGCCCTGATGCTCGCTTTGCTCGATCAGGACAAGCCCGAAATGACGACCTGGTGAATAATAAAAATGTGATTGAAAAGTCCTGCTATAAAATTACGTTCAGGTATTGCTCACCAGATCCGTGATCTTGATGGAATTTCACCAAAGATCGGTAGTCCGGGTAGTCTTATTGAATTGGTCACCAGGTCATTTTAATTATTCTATTTCCTGGTGCAAACAAAACCACCCCTATAACAGTTAACATGATACAGATCAAATAAAAATCATTCAATATGACTCAAAAACGTACATTTTTCATCTTTCTGTTGCTCGCATTGCCGCTGTTTTTGATGGGTCAAACCCAGGAGGAAAGCTTTTGCCTTCAGAGCAGCAGGATCACTCAAAGCGGAATGATCGTTTTGGGCGCCTGGTCATTGGCCAATATTTCAACAGGTGCTGTTGGCTGGTCAAGAACAAGTGGTCAACAAAAATATTTCCACCAGATGAACCTTTTCTGGAACACTGTCAACCTGGCCATTGCCGGATATGGGCTGTACACCAACAGTCTGACAAACTGTTCAACTATTGGATTTGCCGAGGTCTTTGCTAAACATCAGCAGACGGAACGGATATTACTGATCAACAGCTTTTTAGACCTTGGATATATCGGAGCCGGGTTGGCTATGCGTTATTTATCCCCAAAATATCCCAATCGCATGGAAATGCTGAAAGGGTATGGCAATTCGCTGATCCTTCAAGGCGGATTTCTGTTGGTTTTTGATGGAATTTTATACGGCATTATGAAAAATGCAAGCGCGTCTCTCCCGGATGATCTTCAACTTTCCATGACTGGTGAATTCCCTGGTATCCAATTCATTATGACGTTTTAAAAGTATAATATGGCATTTTATCAATTTAAACAGGAGCAGTTTTTGCCGGTTGACCTGGAAACAGCCTGGGATTTCATCTCTTCACCGGAGAATCTTAAAAAGATCACACCAAAGGAAATGGGATTTGATATTACCTCTGAGGCTTTGCCTTCAAGGATATATCCGGGTATGATCATCAGTTATCGTGTAAAACCCCTGGCTGGCATACCCGTCAACTGGGTTACAGAAATCACACAAGTATCTGACAAACATTTCTTTATTGATGAACAAAGGATCGGGCCTTATGCTTTCTGGCATCATCAGCATTTCCTGGAAGCGGTTGACGGAGGTGTCCTGATGAAAGATATCGTTTCCTATGCACCTCCTTTTAGTATTCTTGGGCGGCTGGCTAACTGGCTGATGATCAGGAAGAAGTTGGATCAGATCTTTGAACACAGGAGAAAAATGCTGGAAAACATGTTTGGTACCACATCCTGACAAATCTTCAAGATCCGTTTTTGTTGATCACCCCTGATCACAAGGCGTCAAGGAAATGCTGCACCCATAGTTGATTAACTGAAATACGTTGATTTATATGGAATTTATCCGGTATATACTGCATTATTTTCAATACTTATATTTTGATCAAGATTCCTGGAATAGTTGTATTTTCTTTATTCTACAAAGGTCACAAAGCAGGCACAAAAGGCACACGGGTATTCATTTCAATCCCGAAAAATTCATGGTAACAAAACTTTAATGTAATGCTTATATGCCCTCTTCATTTAATTTCGTGGAACAGCCGCATTTTATATTTCCGGTAACATCCAGACCCTTCTGATCAAATCAATTTACCCACACTTATCTATAGATCCCAAAAATACATAGTGCATTAGAAAGGGTTTATCGTCTTTTTTCAATTCCCGACACAAAAAAATCACTATCTTTGGCAGGCTTTGTTCAGCTGAGCTGATCGCTCATTTTTTAACATTTTATTGCTCGTCAAATGGATAATGATTGGATCATCATACGGAATGCACATACCAATAATTTGAAAAACATAGATATTGAGATCCCCAAGCATCGTTTTGTGGTGTTCACCGGGTTATCCGGTTCAGGTAAATCCTCACTGCTTTTTGACACCATATATACTGAAGCACAAAGGCAACTCATTGAAACATTCTCGACTTTTGCCAGAGCAAGGATGCCAAAACTATCCAGGCCGGATGTGGATGATATTTATAACCTGTCCACGGCCATTGTCATTGACCAAAAGAGGATGGGAAATAATCTGAGGAGTACAGTCGGGACGGCAACAGAGATCAACACCTACCTGAGGCTGTTGTATTCCAGGGTGGCAAAACCTTTTATCGGGCCATCATTCTACTTTTCATTCAATCACCCAGAAGGTATGTGCCAGGCTTGCAAAGGCCTTGGAAAACAGATCAAAATAGATCTGGACATGTTTTTGGACAAGTCCAGATCGCTGAGGGAAGGCGCGATCACCCACCCTTTCTACGCCACCGGCAACCTGATGTGGAAGGAGTTGATCCATGCAGGAATATTTGACCCGGACAAAAAACTGGCTGATTATCATGACGAGGAATTGGACAAACTGCTGTTTTCTGAACCATTTCCGATCAAGGATGCCAAAGAAAAGCTGGCATACAACCGCAATTTTGAAGGAATTGTGCGCAAGCTGGAGCTTTCGGTTCAGAACAAGGCAGAAGATGAAAATTCAGATGAATCCAAAAATGCTTATTCAAAATATTTCGTGTATAAGGATTGTGAAGCGTGTCAGGGAACAAGACTGAACAGCCGTGCTCAAAATTCCAGGATAATGGATATTTCTCTGGGAGAATTGTGCCGGATGGAATTGACTGCGGTTCACCGTTTTTTAAAAAACCTGGATGATGAACTTTCCAGACCGATCATAAGAAAGGTCAACTTTCTGCTCGAGCAGATGGTCGAGATCGGCGCAGGATATCTTTCACTGGAAAGACCTGTTTCTACACTTTCCGGAGGTGAATCTCAGCGGGTAAAAATGGCAAGGCAACTGGATTGTAACCTGGTTGACCTGCTTTACGTCCTCGATGAACCTTCGATCGGTTTGCATCCCAAGGATACGAAAAAACTGATCGCTCTGTTGAACAGACTGAAGGAAAGAGGCAACAGCGTCTTTGTCGTTGAGCATGATCCGGACATCATCAATGCTGCTGACTGGGTTGTTGATCTTGGCCCGGGAGCAGGTGCCCATGGTGGAAAGGTATTGTATAGCGGCAAATGCGACTCATTCCGGTTCGCTGAAAGTATCACCGCCAGAATGCTTCATACACCCCAAAAAGTGGAATACACCAGGAAAAAGCCAAACGGATATTATGAGATCAGGGATGCCGGTATCCACAATTTAAAAAACGTAACAGTCAGGATCCCAAAAGGCGTATTAACCTGTGTGACCGGGGTTGCAGGCAGCGGTAAAAGCAGTTTGATCCACGGCTGTTTTGCCGTGGACCATCCGGAAGCCATCGTGATCGATCAGTCTCCCATCGGAAAATCATCGAGGGCAAATCCGGCTACTTTTATTGGGGCATTCGATCTGATCAGAAAGGAATTTGCGGAACATACCGGAGCAGAAGCTTCATTGTTCAGTTTCAACTCCAGGGGCGCTTGTCCCAGGTGCAACGGTCAGGGCTCGCTGTCTTTTGAAATGTTTTTCCTCGATGCAGTCAAAACCGTATGTGACGAATGCAACGGACAAAGGTATCATGCTGAAGTGCTCACCTTAAAGATGGAGGGTAAAAGCATCGCTGATGTGCTGGATATGACGGTCATTGAAGCCCTGCAATTTTTTGAATCCAGGAAGATCTGCAAAATGCTTTCTTCCCTGGAAAACGTTGGTCTGGGTTACCTGAAACTGGGTCAAACCCTGAGTTCATTGTCCGGAGGAGAGGCACAACGTTTAAAGATCGCTTCTGAATTGCACAAGGAAAGCAATATTTATATCATGGATGAACCCACTACCGGTTTACACCTGTCTGACACAAACAGGTTTTACCGCATTGTGCGATCACTCGTGGATAATCACAATACTGTGATCATCATCGAGCATAACCTGGACATCATCAGACATGCAGACTGGGTGATTGACATGGGTCCTGAAGGAGGAAAATATGGTGGTGAAGTGCTTTTCGAAGGTACACCGGAAGAGATGGCACAATGCAAATCATCTTTTACCGGACAATGCCTGGCTCCACATTTTTTGCATCAATGATGAAGGTCTGAAAGTTCAGATCAGTCTATAAAAAAAAATACAGGCATAGTACTCTATCTATGCCTGATTTAGTTAAATCAGAGTGATCATTCATGGGACCCGATTAATTAAATCTGCAGAACAAAATTAAATCAGATAATTGTAATAGTATAGATATTTGTGTGAACGGTAGCTTTGGCTGAGGGAACGGTAGGTTCTGGCTATTTAACGGTAAAATTGAGGTAAAGAAAATCAGGTAAAAAATGTGATTTTTGAGTCAGGAGGCAGGAGGCAGGAGGCACAATTTGCGAAGTACGATTTACGAAGTACGATTTACGAAGTACGATTTATAAATATGATATACAGTTTACAGTTTGTAAATTGTAAATGTCTGAATAAGGTTGACCGTTTTGCGTTCTGATTAAGGAACTTTCTACACTATGTTGCGTTCATAGCGACTCATTAAAAACAGTCAGGCAATTTCACCCTAAAATGTCTGATAATTCAAAATAATGTCGCATTTCTCATATAAATAAATTATACTTTTATCAACAAGTTCTGACTTAAGGTTAAATTCTGATTATTCTGTATTTATTTATTTAAATATTGATTTATTATTTATTATATATATATTTTTATTTAATATAAATAATTTACACCCTTATGATCATCCAAGGTTCAACTATAGGTAAAGATTATTTACTCATCTTAAAATTTAACAGAGATCACGAGCTCAAAGTATTGGAGCTCCTTGATAGAGATCGCTTTGTAAAGCTTGATCCCAATTTAAGGATAAATGACAATGCATTTGTGCCTAAAACCGGCACACCTTTCTCCGAGATGAATAAACTATACAGAACTTTGAACGATAATGATTTCGATGTACCTGTCACACATCTGATGAACTGGAAAAGAGTGGACCAGTTTATCCTGTTTATCAACTATGAAGAGTATCAAAGTGCTATACCAAACCACGAGATAGCCATTAAAACAATTCCTGCAATTCCTTGGGAAGGTTTTTATGAACCCATTATCATCAAGGATAATCACATACCTATACATACAGATCAGATCATTTTCATCCGTTCACAGGGCGTTACAAGTTGTATCCATCTGAAAGATAAATCATTTGAATTCAGAAAACCTGTTGTGGATTTAATAGCAGAGATCAGTGACCCGTTTCTGATGAGGATCAGTAATGACATTGCAGTCAATCTCCGATATCTGCATGCTTTTGATAAGAACGCTCTTTATTTAAAGTATTCAGAAAACATTATCAGAATCTTTTTTCTTAAAAAAAATACTTCGGAGAGATCGGTAAGTTTTCTGAACGGCACCAATACATGTCCCGAAGCATCCTCTCTGTTGAATACTCCGAATGATGACTGGCTTGACTACATCATTGAACTCGTACAGGAACAATTGAAGGTCAATACGATATCCATTGAACTCATCGCAGAAAAACTGGGTATGAGTACCAGGCATTTCCAAAGGAAATTTTCAGAATTGACAGGAATGAGCCCTCAATCTTTTATCAAGGATTTCAGGCTGGAGATGGCCAGGAAAATGATAACAGAGTCTCCTGAAAAAGACATTGCCAGCATTGCATCCGAAATTTGCTATAATGATGTTTATTATTTCAAAAGGATCTTTAAGGAGAAATATGGTTATTTACCGGAGGAAAAAGATATATGATCATAGTGTTCATTAATTTAAATGAAATCCCTACCCTGCTCAATACAATATACATCTTTAATCCCGACGAAAAATCTAAAACACTCACTTAATGGATCAATTGAAATTATAGATCATCCAATCAGAATCAGCATTTTTGACAGGATCGAATTTTCAGAACAACTTTATTTTGGTTCAATTAAGTTTAATTTGTAAAAAATAACTTGAAATATTACTAACCTGAGTTCGATTAATAAATAACTGAAAATAAATCAAATATATATTAAAATA
>CAZQKR010000056.1:0-22683 GCA_964594045.1 uncultured Saprospiraceae bacterium
ATTTTAATATATATTTGATTTATTTTCAGTTATTTATTAATCGAACTCAGGTTAACACGAAAAACTCTTTTAAAAGGCTGATCCTCATGGGTCAGCCTTTTTTTTAATCGGGTGTTCATAATAAAGATTAGACATATTTAAAAATGAACTTGGCAGTGTCATTCCCGATGCTCTCTGTGCCCGATCGGGACAATTCCGGATGTGAACCGGAATACCGTACATCAAGTGTGTCTAATCGAATACGGGATGGCGGATCAGGTCCGCCAAGACGACCGGGTGTTTATTATAAGCAATAGACTTTTTTAAATAAAATGAACATGGTTGGGTCATTCCCGATGCTCTATATGCCCGATCGGGACAAGTCCGGACGTGAACCGGAATCCCGTACATCAGGTGTGTAATTCAGGTACAGGACTGGTTTCAGGTCCGCCAAGACGACCGGGTGTTTATTATAAGCAATAGACTTTTTTAAATAAAATGAACATGGTTGGGTCATTCCGGACCTGATCCGGAATCCCGTACATCAGGTGTATAATTCAGGAACAGGACTGGTTTCAGGTCCGCCAAGACGACCGGGTGTTTATTATAAGCAATAGACTTTTTTAAATAAAATGAACATGGTTGGGTCATTCCGGACCTGATCCGGAATCCCGTACATCAGGTGTATAATTCAGGAACAGGACTGGTTTCAGGTCCGCCAAGACGACCGGGTGTTTTTTTCGGATGATGGAAATGAAATAAAAAGTAGCAAGGGGAAACACAATTAAATGAAATAAAATTGATCAGGTCCGCCAAGACGAACGGGTGTTTTTTTTGGATCGTGGATATAGGAGAAAAGTAGCAAAGGAGAGCACTTTTAATCATAATGGACATGGATGGGGCATTCCCGATGCTCTATATGCCCGATCGGGACAAGTCCGGGAGGGAAGTGGAATCCCGCACTTGCAGTGTGTCAGATCTTCCCGGTTTCAAATTACTGAATAGATATTATTTTCCTGAACTGTTTAATTCACAGATTAAAAGTCTCAAATAAATCAATTTTTGTTAAATTACCTTAATTTTGCTATCATCCCGCAAACTGAGGCTTGTTCAACAATAAAACAGGGCTTTATGGAATTGAATGAAAAATACAAAAGCTACCAGGACCGCCTGAGGGAAGTGGAAGGAAAAGATTCTCCTGCGGAGTTGCTCAGACCATTTCACATCGCTGTCGAAAACACTTATGATAAACTCAAAACCAAATTATCCCCGACAGATTTCAAATGGCTGTTTATACTGATGGCAGTGCTTTTGCTGGCCATGAGTATAATACACATCCTATTCAGGAACCATTACATCAGTATTCTCTTTGTCCTGATGATGGCAGGGTATTGGATCTATTACCGGATGGAAATGAAAAAAGCCATAGAATTGCAAAAACAGGCCAATGCAATCATCAGGCAAAGACAAACTCCTGAAACCAATTTCTCCGCACTCTTGCTGGACCGCATTGATTATATCAGGAACGGGCTCGATGTTTTATATAAAAGGATCACTATGGTCAGAAATCAGTATGTGGCCTTTTTCCCCGTCATTTTGGTACTTTTTATTCACACTGTCCGGGGGAATATGTCAACAGCTCTGTGGATCAGCAGCATCATTGTTTCAGTCATCATAGGTGGAGTTTTCTGGTTCTATTATTTCAATTATGAAATGACGGAACTGGACAGGATCGCTGATGAACTGGATTCACAGTCAAATAATCTCAAACAATTGATTTAAGCATTAACGCTGATTAAAAGGATGTTTCGAATGCAAAAAAGAAATTCAATCGTTGTTTTTTTCCTATTTTCTACACTTTTTTTATTGACACAGTCCTGTAAACAGGGAAATCAAGGTCAAAACCAGGATTTTTCTGTTACCGTCAGGATTCCCCGGGATCCTGCCACGCTCAACCCGATCAAGAGTTCAGGAACCGTTGAAAATGACATTTCACAATATCTGTTTTTGCCTTTGGCAGATTATGATCCGGTATCTCTGGATCTGGTTCCGGTGCTGATCGAAGCCCTTCCAAACCCGGTCAGCATTGACACAGGAAAATGGGCAGGAACCCTCAGGTTTGATTGTCTGATGAGAAAAGAAGCTGTTTGGGATGATGGCAGTCCGGTAACCGCTTTTGATTATCTTTTTACCATAAAAACCATTAAACATCCAGACATCCTGGCCAATCCGGCACTGAAAAGCATTTTTCAGGTGATGCGCGATGTTGAAGTTTCACCCGATGACCCAAAGAGGTTTTTTATCTATGTTGAGTCAACTTTTCTCAATGCCAGGGAACTGGCCCTGATCGTTCCGGTATATCCGGAGTATCTGTATGACCCGGATCAGGCACTACAGAATTATGAACTGGAGAATTCAGCGCTCAACAACATCGCGTCAAATGATCAAAAGCGGGATAGCCTGATCAGCGCTTTTGTGGAAAGCTTCAATCATATTGACTGCGGAAGGGTACTGGCAAACGGGGCAAATGCATACGAACTGGCAGAATGGCAGACAAATCAGCAAATTGTATTGAACAGGAAAAAGGATTGGTGGGGCAGCAAACTGACCCACAGCGCCTATTTTGAGGCCAACCCATCCAGGATCGTTTTCAAAGTGATACCTGACCCGAACACAGCCTTGCTGTCACTCAAAAGCGATCAGCTGGAGGTGCTGGATCAGCTGGACGGACTCAGTTTTTCCAGTTTGAAGGAAGAGAGCCGGTTAAATGCCAAATTTAATTTTGATTCTCCCGGCAGGCTCGTTTATTATTTCATCGGGATGAACAATCACAGTCCTTTTTTAAAGGATAAATATCTGAGAAAAGCGCTGGCACACCTTATGGATGTGGACATGTTCATTAAAAATTTTGAGATGGGCAATGGAATCCGGTTACAAAGCCCGGTTTTGCCCATGCGATCATACTACCATCATGACTTGAAGCCCGTCAACTTTGACCTGGAAAAAGCCGGGAATTACCTTAAAAAGGCAGGATGGTCCGATACGGACAGTAATGGTATTCTGGACAAAATGCTGAATGGGAAAAAAACGGAATTGAAACTCAGGATTTTGATCCCAGGCAGCGAACTCAGCAAAAACCTGGCATTAATGCTCAAGCAAAACTGCAAAACAGCAGGAATTGAGATTGATATCGTCACAAAAGATCCGAAACTTATTCCTGCAGATGTTGCATCCCGCGCGTTTGACCTGTATCCAACCGGTGTTCAACTCGGGTTGTACCCCGAGGATCTCTTCCAGTCATGGCATTCTTCAAATGATTTTCCGGGAGGAAGCAATCGTTTTGGTTTTAATCACCCGGAAGTGGATAAATTACTGGAAGATCTTCGGGAAACAACAGATGCAGAGCACATGAAACGCTTGATGAAGGAAGTCCAGCAGCTGATCTATGATGAGCAGCCGGTCATATTTCTCTATGTTCCAACCAATAACATCGCTTTCAAGAAGGACCTGGAAATACAGACCAGCCTCAGGGCTCCGGGTTATTTTATCAATACGATCAGGAAAAAGGTGAATCAATAATTTTTTTATTCGTGGATTCGATCCTTAAATAGTTATCAGAAAAGAATTTTGAAAGATTTATATGGCAAAAATGATCAACAACAAGGCTGAACTCATTTATGACAAAAACGGTGTGCTGACAGATGAATCCTACGAAAAGGAGTTGCTCAGACTTCAGATCGAACTGGTCAAGCTTCAGCAATGGATCGTGAAAAAGAAGTTGAAAGTCGTTGTTATTTTTGAAGGAAGGGATGCGGCAGGAAAAGGAGGCGTCATCAAAAGGATCATCCAGATGCTCAACCCACGTGTCGTCAAGGTAGTTGCACTCGGTACACCCACTGAAAAAGAACGGGGGCAATGGTATTTTCAACGATATGTCAATCATTTACCGGCAGAAGGTGAGATGATCCTTTTTGACCGCAGCTGGTACAACCGGGCCGGTGTGGAACGGGTTATGGGTTTTTGTACCGATGTGCAGTACAGGGAGTTTTTGCGTTCAGCGCCGGAGTTTGAACGTATGCTGGTGAGATCAGGTATCATTCTGATCAAATACTGGTTTTCCATCAGTGCCAAAGAACAGGAAAAGAGATTTAAATCCAGGAATACAGACCCGATCAGAAGATGGAAACTCAGTCCGATGGATATCGAATCCCAGGCTCACTGGGTGGATTATTCCAGGGCAAAAGACGCCATGTTCATGTACACGGATATAGAAAAAGCGAAGTGGTATGTGGTGAATGCCGATGTTAAAAAACATGCACGACTCAATTGCATCACACATCTGCTGTCTTTGATCCCTTATGAAGATTTTATTCCTCCTGCCATCAAAATGCCCAAACGGCAGGTGGATAAAAATTATAAACGACCACCAATTACAGGTCAGAACTGGATTCCGGCAGTATATGGCAATAATCCGACAGAACTGGATGAGATATGACCTAATAAAACTATTTTGAAAAGAGAATTCCTGATCAATATTGCCTTTCTGATCCTGATCAATTTTTTGATCAAGCCGGTGTATATCCTTTTTATAGAATCCAGGGTTCAGGATACACTTGGTCCCAATGAGTATGGTTTGTATTTTGGAATACTCAATTTTGCCATGATGCTGCAGATCATAGCTGATCTCGGTATCCAGAACTTCAACAGTACGGCGGTTTCCCGGGACAGATCTATACTCCCGAAGTATCTGCCCAGGATGCTGGGTCTGAAAATGGTGCTTTCAATGATCTATCTGTTGGTCGGACTGATAGGTGCTTTTCTGATCGGTTATGCAACCAGATCGGTAATGATATTTACCTGGGTCAGTATCAATTTTATTTTACTTTCTTTTATCCTGTATCTCAGGACCAATATTTCAGCAACCGGCCATTACAGGACAGACAGTTTATTATCCGTGGTTGACAAAGTATTGCTGATCATCATTTTGAGCTGGATGCTGTTCTGGGGACATCGGGGTAAAGCCTTTGATATTTTTGACTTTATTTTTGCGCAGACAGCAGCCTATGGATTTGTCCTTATGCTGGTTCTGGCCATCAATTTCAGGTTGGCCAGGTTGATCCGCATCTCATTTGACTGGGTGTTGAGCAAAGAAATAGTCCGCCAGTCATTTCCATTTTCCCTGGTCATTATTCTGATGTCGCTTTACAACAGGATGGATGGTTTTATGCTGGAGAGGTTGCTGGACGATCAGGCTTATGAAGCCGGGATCTATGCTGCAGCATTCAGGATCTATGACGCGCTCAATATGGTCGGATATTTGTTTGCAGTATTATTGTTGCCGATGTTCAGTTCGCTCATGCATTCCAGAAAAGAGCTGGATGCCCTGGTCAGGACCGGGCACAATATGATTTTTGGCGTGTCGGTGGCCCTGCTCGCAGGAATAGGATTGTATGCAGAGGAGATATTGACCTGGATGTATCCCAATCACATGCAGGAAAGATACATCACCCTCCTGTACTTGTTGCTTACCAGTTTTCTGGCAACCAGTCTGTCATACAATTACGGAACCTTACTCACGGCAGCAAAGGAGCTTAAATCCATGAACCGGATCTTATTTGCCGGAGTGCTGATCAATCTGGTGCTGAACCTGATTTTTATACCCGGATTCGGGGCGATCGGCGCTGCCATGACCACGATCGGAACCCAGTTCTTTGTTCTGGCAGGGCAATATCTGCTGAGCATCCGCATCTTTGAAATCCGGTTCAATTTCCGTATATTTCTAAGGAGGACAGGTTATCTGGCCGGTGTGGTCATACTGTTCCTGATCTATGTTCAGTATTTTGAAAACGTTAAATGGCTGACCGGACTCATTATCTTTGAAATGATAGTTTTCCTGCTCATGGCCGGCTTTGGAATGGTGAGCTGGAAAGACCTGAAGAAGGAAAAAAGGCAATAAAGAACGGTTCGGATTCACCTCATAAAAAATATCCGGATATCAGGAAAAAAATAAGATTTTTCTACCTGCCAAAACAGTATCAAATTTTGTAGATATTCATTTTCAGATATTTAGACATACTTTTTTTTATTATTTTTAATATCAGCAAGTTATATTTTGCTGTTCATTTGGTTAGTTTTAATTTTCTGTGTACTTTCAGCCCTCTTTGAAATATTATTATTAAAATAAATTCTAATTTATGGTCTTCGATACAAAAAACATCAGGAATATAGTCTTGCTTGGACACTCGGGCTGTGGTAAAACTTCCCTTTGTGAAGCAATGCTGTATGAAGCGAAAGAAATTGACAGGATAGGTACCGTTGAGGGAGGTTCTACCACTTCAGATTTCACTAATATTGAAAAGGAAAAACAAAATTCCATTTTCAGTACTTTATTGCATGCCAGCTGGAAAGACAGCAAGATCAACATCATCGATACCCCGGGACTGGATGATTTTGTCGGTGAAGTTGTTTCTTCACTGAAGGTGGCTGATACCGCTTTAATGGTTTTGAATGCAACTAACGGATTGGAGGTTGGAACCGAACTTGCCTGGGAATATGTTGAAAAATTCAGAACTCCGACCATGTTTGTGATCAACCAGGTGGATCATGATAAATCAGATTACTCAAGTGCCGTTGAACAGGTAAAGGAGCGTTTTGGACCGAAAGTTAAAGTGGTTCAGTTTCCTTTCAATGAAGGTAACGGTTTCAACAGTATAGTGGATGCCCTGAGGATGGTGATGTACGTTTTCTCTCCGCAGGGAGGAAAACCCGAAAAGAAACCCATTCCTGAATCTGTGATGGCCAAAGCCCAGGAATTACACAACGAATTGGTGGAAGTGGCCGCAGAAATGGACGAGACTTTGATGGAAAAATTCTTTGATGAAGGTACGTTATCTGAGTCTGAACTGGCAGATGGATTGACAGCTGCATTGGCGAATCAGAATTTTTATCCGGTATTTGTCTCTTCTGCCAAGCTGAATATGGGTAGCGGAAGGATCATGGGCTTTGTCAACGATATCGCGCCTTCACCTGCAGTAACGCCTGCAGCGCCTCTGGCTAACGGGAAATCCCTGGATTGCAAGGCAGATGGGGACCCGATCATGTTTATTTTCAAAACGATGTCTGAACCACAAGTGGGATTGGTTTCTTACTTTAAAGTTTATTCAGGTACGATCAAAACAGGAATGGATATTCACAACCTGAACCTGAGAAGCGGAGAAAGACTCAATCAGCTGTTTGTGTCCAACGGAAAAACAAGAACTCCTGTTGAGGAGTTACGCGCCGGAGATATCGGAGTAACCGTAAAACTCAAAAATTCACATACCAACAATACGCTGGGTCCAAAAGATTCCGACCTGATGCTGGAAGAGATCCATTTCCCGACACCAAGGATACAGGAAGCGATCGTTCCCCCGGGAAAAGCTGAAATGGAAAAATTGATGAAGGCACTTCACGGTATTGAGGAAGAAGATCCGACATTGCAGATCGAGATCAGCCAGACGCTCAAACAAACGATCATTCACGGACAAGGTCAACTTCATCTGGATATCATCAAATACCGGATCGAAAAGATGAACGGTATCGCGATGGAATTCACAAGACCTAAAGTTCCATACCGCGAAACGATCACCAGGCAGATTGACGGAGTTTACAGACATAAAAAGCAAACAGGTGGTTCAGGTCAGTTTGCAGAGGTCCACATGCGGGTTGAACCATATTACGAAGGCATGTCGGATCCGTCAGGACTTACTGTCAGAAATGTAGAACTGGAAGATCTGAAATGGGGCGGTAAGCTTTCATTCCTGTGGTGTATCGTCGGAGGCGCTATTGATAAAAACTATTCAAGCGCCATCAAGAAAGGGGTACTGCAGAAAATGGAAGAAGGACCTTTGACCGGATCCAACTGCCAGGATATCCGGGTATCCGTTTTTGACGGGAAAATGCACTCTGTGGACTCCAGTGACATGGCGTTCATGATCGCTGCATCGTATGCCTTCAAGGATTGCTTCCTCAAGGCTGCACCTCAGTTGCTGGAGCCTATTTACGAAGTTGAGATCCTTTGTCCTGAATCTGTTACAGGTGATGTGATGGGTGACCTTCAGACCAGGAGAGCCATAATCCTTGGAATGGATACGGAAGGGCTGTATCAAAAGATCATCACGGCAGTTCCGTTGTCAGAATTGTATCAATATTCTTCCACCTTAAGGGCGTTGACCCAGGGAAGGGCGAAATTCAAGCAATCTTTCAAGGAATACAGCCCTGTACCAACAGATCTCCAGCAAAAGCTGATCAAGGAGTATCAGGAGTCATTGACAGAAGAATAATGATGACCATATTTTATGAAAAAAGGGCGCTTCGTTTCGAAGGCCCTTTTTTTATTGACACAGGTGAATGGATTGTTCCAAGATCTCCAGCAGGCATTTATCGTTATAATTGATGGCCTGATCTCAGACAAATTTACTTCAGCTTTTTCATCAGGTCTCTGGTTACCGCATCTTTATGAACCATCAAGGAAATGGTTTTGAATTTGAAAAAAGCTTTACTGACATACAGATAGCCTTCAAATATATTTTTGGTATCCCAGGAATTTTTAACGATGTAGTATTCTTTTCCTGATTTGTCCGTTGCCAGACCGACAATGTGCATGCCGTGGTCATCTGTGGTAGTGTAATTGTCAAATGCTTCCTGACGTAATTCAGGCGTGATCACCATTTCATTTGCTGGGCCGTTGAACATCGCTTTTTTCTCGTCTTCAGTCATTTCGTCGAATGGTTTTTCCGGGACGATGGCAACTCCGCTTTTCCATGAAAAACCTTTTTCACTGACATCTGTTGCCCAGGCAACTGAATAACCTGATTTTACTGCGCCATCTACCAATTTTTCCATTTCATCCAGCGGCAGATTGTAACTGGCACCATGCAGCCAGTTGTCCGGAACCAAAACGACCATTTCCTCATAGTAAGGATAATCCGTCCAGGATGTAAACTGCATATAGGCATCCGGATCAAACTTCAGCTGTTCTGCAAATGTTTTGGGCGTGTATTGTTTGCCTTCATAGGTAAAACTTTCAGGATATTCACCGAGATAGCTTTCCAGAACGCGCTTGAAGGCATCCTTCCACACCGGAGTCAGTTGTTTATTGTGGTTTTTGACCACTTCATCCAGCATGGCTTTGAGTACAGCATTCAGTTCTCCGTGTCTGTTGATGGTCGTACCATAATTGAGTCCCGGAAAAACAGTTTGAGGTACTGTACCGTATTTTTTGAACATCGCCGTGACATCATGCAATGCGCCTCCCTCTCCAAAATTCAAATTGCCATGCATACGGACATAGGCATTTGCCTTATCCATATAGGTATTGAAAGTGGTAAACATTTCGGACAAGTCATAGAGTTGGCCGGTTTGACGAAGGATCTCGGTTTCCACAAAAGATGAGGCGCTGTAATTCCAGCAGGTGCCTGATGCACCCTGGTTTTTTACCGGAGTGGTCTCCACTGATGTGATGGTTTTGAATTGATACAGACTGTCTTTTGAATTTTGTGCAAAGATCAGGTTGACTGCAAATGTCAATGTAAAAATGATCAAAGAAATTTTTTTCATGAAAAGGAATTTTGAAATTAATTGATTATCCGGATTAAGTCATTTCGGACATCAAAGACAATTTTTCTTTCCGATAATGATTTGCCGGATTTTAACCATAAAAATAAAGATTTTGCCTGAAACCAATTGATTTCGAATGTAAAAACCGGATTTTTTTTCATTTTTTTCTATGTAATGACAAAAAAGGATATGATTAACAGTGAGGATATTAAGACCAAAATTGAAAAGTGGTTACAGGTTTTTCTTAAGCTGACGATCTTTTGTAAATCCTTTGACCAGCTTAGAAAATGCCTGAATTGAGTAAAATAAAACTCTTTAAAAAATCTTACAATTGAAATAATTTCTATCTTGCCCCACTAAAATTAAAATTTTAATTATGAGAAGAACAACTTTTACTTATCTGTTGCTGTTTTTTACGGCAAATTTCGTTTTTGCAGGTGGTATTGTGACCAATACCAATCAAAGTGCAAGCTGGATCAGAAGTATGGCGCGTGATGCTTCTGTCGATGTGGATGCTGTATTTTACAATCCGGCAGGCCTGACCAGGATGCAGGACGGTTTTTATTTCCAGGTCAACTCGCAGACGGTTAACCAGACCAGGACGATTACCAGTAGTTTCCCGACACTGAACACAGACACGTATACCGGTTCAACTAATGTACCTTTCCTTCCGACAGGTTTTATTGCTTATAAGAAGGATAAACTGGCGATTTCTGCCGGTTTTACGGTGATCGGTGGCGGTGGAGGAGCAGTTTTTGAAAATGGTCTTCCTGAGTTTGAATACCAGATGTCCGGATTACCTGCAGGATTGGCAGGATTGGCTCCCGTCGGACAGCAGGCAGGAGTTGACCTGAGTGTTACCGGTTATGATGCAGACATCAGCTTTGAAGGGACTTCCGCTTACTATGGAATTCAGGCAGGTGTTTCCTATAAGATCAATGATATGATCTCTGTTGGCATCGGTGGAAGGTATATTATGGCCAATAATGGTTATACAGGTGCCATTAAAGACATTTCTGTAGTCACACCTTCGGGAACCATGCGGGCAGATGATTTTATGAACACTAAAGCCATTCCAACTGTAAATGGCGTAAAAACCCAGTTGCAGGGGAATATCAATCAATTGACCCCGGTTTCTCAGGCGATAGGCTTGCTGGTTGCCGGAGGAGCAGGCGGGTTTACACTGGCTCAACTACAGGCAGCGGGATTGATCACTGCTGATCAGGCAACTCAGTTGACCGGCGTTTTGTTGTTGTTGGGTCAAAACCCTCAAACCACTACTGTTCAGCAATTTGGCACTGTTGTGAATGCAACGCTCGCAACTTTGAACACTAATGTTGCAACCCTGACAGGTACAGCTGCTGCGCTTCAGGCACAGGCTGCACAATTGGGTGATAAAGAAGTCGATGTTACACAAAGCGGAGCAGGTTTTACACCGATCATCAGTGTGGATCTGGAATTTCTGGAAGGTATGCTTGGCTTAGCCCTGAAATATGAACATAAGACCAATATGAAAGTCACTACCAAAGTAACTAAAGATGACGTCGGATTTTATACTGACGGTGAAGAAGTTACGGCTAACCTGCCGGGAATGATCTCAGTTGGCCTCAGGGTGAAACCGATCGAAAAACTGAGGATCCAGGCCGGATATCATTATTATCTGGACAACAGCGCGAGCTATGGAAGGAAAGATGATGCAGGCAATTTTGTCAACAATGGAGAATCCGTGCTGATTGGCGGTACAACGACTACCTATCTTGCAGGTAATTCCTATGAAGCAGCTGCAGGTCTGGAATTTGACTTGCATAAAATGTTGACACTCAGCGGAGGATTTTTGATGACCGCCTCTAATCCTAACGCAGTTTTCCAAAGCGCTTTAAGCCACACTTTGAAAACTAAGACTTATGGTTTTGGTGCAAGGGTCAATCTGACCAGCAAAATAGGGATCGATCTGGCTTATTCCAATACTGCTTATGATATTTATACCAGGGATTTTGGTACATACAATGAAACTTATGACAGAACGGCCAGTGTATTTGCTGCCGGACTGACTTTTAAATTCTGATTGAATTATATAAACGGCTGCTTTGTTTCTGGTAAAGCAGCCGTTTTTTATTAAAAAATACCTGAATGATTTATCGTTTAGTTTTTGGTTGGGTGATTTTTATGATCTTGTCAAACAGCGGGAGTGGTCAGATGATCATTCAGCCTTCCATCAAGAGTAAAACCCATGCATCGTTGCATATTGACAGTATTTTTATTGGGGAAGAAACCGTTGTTTATCTGCATATTGTGAATGAGAATTCAGAAGGAACAGCCTGGTTTTGTGCAGATAAAAATATTTATATGGTCGATGTGCAAACCAACAAGAAATATCCTTTAAGAAAGCAAAGCGGCATTCCGGTTTGTCCCGAAGCACATGCTTTCAAAAAATACGGTGAAATGCTTTTTTTCAGATTATATTTTCCGGCGCTTGGCACGCAGGTGGATGAGGTTGATATCATCGAAGGATGCAGCGATCATTGTTTTAGCCTGAAAGGAATTGTACTGGATCAACAGCTCAATGTCGAGATCCGGATGTTTGAAAAGGGTGTGGAACAGTTTAACCAGGGAAATTATACAGAAGCCCTTAAATTTTTTGAGCAGTTAGCTCAAAATTCCGGTTTTAAATCGGCGAACCATTATGCCTATACGATCTATATCATACCGGTGCTTTACCACCAACTGAAAGAGGAGGAAAAAGCCAGAATGGCTTACCAAAAACTGCTTCAGACCGATATTCGGGAGAAAGCCTATTTTTTGAGAAAAATACATGAGATCCCATTTTTTAATGAATTGAGGTATCAATAGCCAAGTAAAAATAGCACAACAGTAAATTTCGAAGAAAAGGAATCGCATCCAAGATTTCTATTTCCAAATGAGTTTATATAATGTCCTTTATTCAGGATATTTCAGAAGTTTTTGCATCTTTACATTTTATCACCACTTACCTTACGAAATGAACCAGTCCATTCATCATCCACACGACAAATTTTTCAAGGCCATGATGGCTGAAAGGGAGCTTGCCATCGGGTTTTTGCAGTTTTTTTTACCGGAAGAGATCAGTCGGATGATTGATTTCGAACGGATTGAAGCATATAAAGACAGTTTTGTTACGGAAGAATTGAAGGAGATATTCTCTGATGCTGTATTCCGGTGTCCGGTTTTGGAAAGTGATACTTCTTCCCTGTTTGTGAGCGTTTTGATCGAACATAAGAGTTATCCGGATAAAATGGTAGCAGTACAGTTGCTTTCCTACCTATCTAACGCTTATCAAACCCAATTGAAGAGCGGAGAACCATTGCATGTAGTGATCCCGATGATCTTTTACCACGGCGTTGAGCATTGGGAATACAGTTCGCTGAGGCAATTGGTACCCGGCTTAAAGGAAGAATTCAGAAGATATATACCTGATTTTGAAACATTGTTTGTGGATTTAGCCCGGATGAGTGAAGACGCTCTGGAAGGTATCAAACTGGTGTTATTGAGGGCAGCCGTGCAACTTCAGCGGTATAGCGGAAGGCCAGATCTGCTGATGGAACACATTCGGAAGATACTGGAACGAATTGATTTTGAGCGGGATATTCCCCGGAACTTTTCCAAACAATTATTTGTTTATTTTTTTGAAATATCAGAAATTAGCGTTGAAGAATTGACTACATTAATAGAAGATTTACCGTTACAGACAAAATCAAAGATCATGACCACATACGAACAGATAGAAAAGAAGGGATTTGAGAAAGGCATTGAGAAAGGTATTGAAAAAGGAATTGAAAAGGGAATTAAATCTGAAAAGATGCGATTGATCATCCAGGGGTACAAAAAAGGGTATTCGATTGAAGTACTTTCTGATATTTCGGGATTGAGCTTAGTGATGGTGCAGAAAATAATTCATGAGCATCAAAATCAATAGATTTCAGTTAGCTCATTTGACATTAATGAGGTTTTATTGACAATCAGGTAATCATTGAAAATTTTAAAAACTGTTTTCACCATAAAAACCAGGAAACCAAAGACCCACAAAAGCGCTTTAGCCCCATTTCCTTATCACATTAGATGGTATAATTCATTATATTTGAGATATTTCTTAAATTGTAGTTTTTGCTATGAAGAAACTCCTGTTTATTTCTACCTTGCTTTGGTTCAGTCAAATACTTTCTTCACAGAACAAGCAGGACTATATATGGATGTTCGGTTATGACGAGCCGTATGACAACAGTATAGATGGATATATATTGAATTTTAACAATAAGCCGATTGAGCCAAAAAAATATCCGGTTGGAACAAAAATGGGTTCAAATAATGCTTCCATTTGTGACAAAGAGGGGAATTTATTGTTCTATACCAACGGATGCCATGTGATGGACAGAAATGGAGCTGTAATGGAAAACGGGGATAGCCTGAACTACGATGAGTGGATAGAGGTTCTCTGGTTTGATGATTGTACCTATGGTTATCCGGGGCACCAGGATATAATGATCCTCAATGATCCAGGGAATGAGAACGAATATTATATAATTCACAAACCCAGAAAATTCAATGGATATAATCAAAAGGACTCATTGCCACTTTACTATTCAAAAGTCGATTTAAACTATAATGGAGGAAAAGGAAAGCTTACCTCTAAAAACATTCCGTTTTTCAGGGGAAAGAATACTATGGTAGCCTATCTGACCGCCATCAACCATGCCAATGGTAGAGACTGGTGGGTAGTGCAACCCCTAAAGGATTCAAATATTTATTCAATTTTTCTTTTGGATAAAGAAGGAATACATAAAAAATATGAGCTATCCATAGGTAAAGATTTTGACGCCAATGCAAGTGCATCCGGGACTGCGAAATTCAGTCCTGACGGCACTAAATATGCATACTATAATGAGAGTGATGGATTATTACTTTTTGATTTTGACAGAACCAGTGGATTGTTAAGCAATTACAAGCAAGTGGTTCCATTTGATACAGTGGGAAGTGGAATTTTTTGCAGTGTAGAATGGTCACCCAGTAGTCGTTTTCTTTACACTGCTACAAAAACCAAATTACACCAGATCGATACCTGGGAAGGTGATCTATGGGATGGCATTCGACTTATTGACACTTACAATGGCACAGTTGACCCATTTCGCACCACCTTTTTTTTGATGGCACTGGGGCCGGATTGTCGCATTTATATGTGTTCTACCAGCAGCACCAATACCTACCATGTGATCAATCATCCCGATAGCCTGGGTGCGGCTTGTGATTTTGTACAAAACGGAATAAAACTTCCTCTGAGTTCCTACTTTGGTTCCATGCCCAATTTTCCCCGGTTTCGTGTGGATGATACGGAAAAGTGCGATCCTACGATCGTTTCAGTCTTCGGTCTGCCTGTATTTTATCGTCGTGATCTCGAAATCTTTCCAAACCCGTCATCCGGCTTGATCACCGTACAAAAACCGGAAGAAGGCTCAGGCCGGATCATGGTGATGGATATGCAGGGGACACTGCTGGAAACACATCCCGCTTCCCCGGATGACAATAAAACAACACTGGATCTTTCTCACCTTCCACCAGGAACCTACCTTATAGAATACTATCCTGATCTGCAGAAAGACAGGATCTTTTATTCGGCTAAGGTGGTAGTGGCACGGTAAAATTGTTTAAATAATCATGATTTATTTTATTAAAGGATATTATACTGTCTTTTTTGAAAGCTTTAACCCATTCACTATATTTGGCAAAAAAAATATCTATGAAACATTTCATATTTTGGGTAGCGTTTTTGCTTTGTTTGCCTTTTGTAAGCAGCCAGTCCGAACTATATATACCGGTGAATATTCAAAAGGCCTATCAAAATGGAACAAGAGATCATTCAGGGAAGCCGGGACATCAATACTGGCAAAACAAAGCCAGCTACAGGATACAGGTAAAACTGGAACCGGATCTGTCCAAAGTGACAGGATCTCAGATCATAATTTATCAGAATAAAAGTCCGGACACGCTGAGAGAACTGGTGCTTACCGTACTTTCAGATATTCAAAACAAAGAAAACTCCAGAGACTGGTTTGTGCCTCAAAATATACTTACCGAAGGTGTTCAAATAACAAGAATAGGGATCAACGGGTCTGATTATCAGATTGGAACTCCTGCTGTTGCCCGGATCGGAACCAATGCCATCGTACAATTGAAGGAACCTTTACTACCGGGAAAGAACCTGAATATCGAGTTGGACTGGAATGTGGTTTTTCCGCCCAGGCTGACCATTCGAAACGGTAATTACGGGGACAGCACATTTTTTATTGCCTATTTTTATCCTAAAGTTGCCGTTTATGATGACCTGGATGGCTGGGATCGGAGAAACTATACAGGCATGGCAGAATTTTTTGGAGAATTTAGTGATTATGAAGTGTTTGTGACCGTACCTCAAAAATTCAAGGTTTGGGCAACCGGAGAACTTCAAAATGCAGAAGAAGTATTTTCCCGTAAGTATTTTAAAAAATGGCAGGAAGCCCAAAAATCAATGGAAGTCTATTCCATGATTGACTCCACCAACTATCTGGACAATGACATCACTGCAAAAAAAGCCTGGAACACCTGGCATTTCAAAGCGAACATGGTTCCTGATTTTGCTTTTGGTACGAGTGATAAGTTCCTTTGGGATGTGGTGAATGTGGTTGTGGATCCGGAAACCGGCCGGAAAGTCTATTTCAATGCTGCCTACCGTAAAGACTCAAAAGATTACTATGGAATGGCCGAATTGGGCAAAACAATGATGCACGATCTGTCCACCAGAGTGCCGGGTGTTCCATATCCTTTTCCGGTCATGACGATTTTCAATGGCAATGCAGGCATGGAATTTCCCATGATGTGCAACAATGCGAGTGAAAAGGAATGGGGCGGAACAGTGGTTTTAGCATACCATGAAGCAGCCCATACCTATTTTCCTTTTTATGTGGGTACCAATGAACGAAAATATGCCTGGATGGATGAAGGTATGGCCAATTTGTTTCCTATGTTCTATATGGAAGAACATGTACCCGGGGCACCCTATATGAGTTCAAGAAAAACCCGGTATTACAGCCTTGCGGGACAGGAAATTGAAACAAATATGATGACGCTGACTGACCACCTCCGTTTATGGGCTCCCTATCGACAGGCCAGTTATAATAAATCCTTTTATGCCAATTATTTTCTGTACGATTATTTAGGTGAAGAAATTTTTTTAAATGCGCTGAGATCCTATATCAGATCCTGGGCGTATAAACACCCGATGCCCTATGATTTTTTCAACTCATTCAGCAGCTATACAAGCCAAAACCTGGACTGGTTCTGGCAAAACTGGTATTTTGAGAAAAATCATGCTGATCTGGCTTTGGTGAGTTTTGTGAATGGTGAAATCGAGATCATCAATAAAGGACGGTTATTCCTACCGGTAGTTTTGAATGTGTTTTACAGGGATGGGTCATCAAAAGAGATCAAGTTCAAATTATCTGAATGGAGTGATAGTAATTACAGGATAAAGGTCAAACTTGATCAAGCTGATCTGATCAATAAGATCATTTTGGGAGATGAAGTTATTCCGGATGTGGATGAAGCCGATAATCAGCTAATAGTACGATAAAATATTATAGAATAATCATAAAAAAAAGAGGCTGCATCAGCCTCTTTTTTTTTGATTTATTTTTCCTTCCACGCTTCAAATCGCTCCAATCCACATTCAAGGAAAGCCTTATACTCTTCCACATCCGGTGTATAAGCGACCGGTTTGTTGAGTACTTTGCCATCCGGTGCAACCAGTACATAATGTGGTTGTGCGTTTGTGTTGAAGTGAATGGCCTGGAAGTCAGCCCATTTATTACCTACAGTCCGCATCTTTTTGCCGCTGAAAGTTGAAGTATATTCCTCTTCCAGTGGTTTTCGGTCATCCACATACAAGGAGATCAAAACGAATTTGTCGGTGATCAGACTATTGATTTCCGGCTTGCTCCATACATTATCCTCCATCCGGCGGCAGTTGACACAACCATAACCGGTGAAATCCAGCAAAATGGGCTTGTTTTGTTCTTTAGCATAAGCCAGACCCTCGTCATAATCGTGGAAACAATCGATATTCAACGGGCAATGCTTTGGTAATATATAGCTGTGTCCGGCAGGTGGTGCCAAACCGGATAAAAGGTTCGGAGTAATGAATGTGTTGGAAGTCTTATTCACCATGAATCCGCTGGCGATGTAGAAGCCAACAATGAGCATAAAGGTGCCGAGTATCCATCTGGCTTTGCTCAACTTTTGAACAGGGCCATCCATTTTAAACCTGAGTTTTCCAAAATAATACAACGCCATTGCAAAAGCGATGATCACCCAAAGTCCGACAAACAATTCATAAGGCATGAATTTCCAGTTCATGGTCAGGTCTGCAATGGACAGGAATTTCAACGCCAGTGCGATTTCTATAAATCCGAGAGAAACCTTGACCAGGTTCATCCACCCGCCTGATTTAGGAAGCGAATTCAACCAGCTCGGGAACATGGCAAACAAGGCAAAAGGCAATGCCAGGGCAATTGAAAATCCAAGCATACCGAACAGCGGCCCTGCAGGAATGGTTCCGAACAGCCTTGGTCCGTCACCGGTTGCGGTTTCCACCAACAGCGTGCCTATGATCGGCCCTGTACATGAAAAGGAAACCAATGTGAGTGTAAATGCCATAAAGAAAATTCCGATCAAACCACTGTTTTCTGCAAGTTTATCGGACTTGTTGGCCCACGAACTGGGCAACGTAATTTCAAAATATCCAAAGAAAGAAATCGCGAAAATGATAAACAGGATGGCAAAACCTATGTTAAACCAGGCGTTGGTAGAAAGCAGATTGAGTGCATCCGCACCAAAAATTCCGGTGATCAGCAAACCCAGTACCAGATAAATGACTATTATGGATAAACCATAATACAATGCGTTTTTGATACCCTTTGCCCGGGTGGTGCTGCTCTTGGTAAAGTAGCTGACAGTCAACGGGATCATCGGAAATACACAGGGTGTTAAAATGGCGATCAGTCCGCCCCCAAAACCCAACAAAAATATCCAAAGCCAGCTGGAATTCTTTTCTTTCGGCGCCTCTGTTCCATCACAACTTGAATTTTCATCAGTCCGGTCAAAAGAATGTTTGGTGACCGGATTTGATTCCCCGGACTGAGCGATTCCTGCCTGTGCACCCTGGGGATTATATTCCACGGGTTTCAGATTCACCAGGTCAAAACCGAAATCCTGCTGGAGATTGACGCATTTGGAATCGTCGCAGGCCATGTATTCAATATAACCATTGAGCGGTTTAGCAGGATCGGTCACCTTGATCTTCTGGGTGATCGTATAGGCCTGGTCAGAAGTGAATTTGGTTACCATCACATTATCGAACATCGCGTCCTTGCCGGATTTTTTCTTGCCGGACTCGGTGGCTTTACCAACGGGTTCTATACCTTCTGCATTGTCGAAATGAATAGCTGTTGGTAAGGGCCCGTTATCTTCAGTATACATGGAATAGACACTCCACCCCTTCTCGATATTGGCAGTGTATTTCAGCAAATACTCTGTATCATTTACTTTTTCAACTTCAAAACTCCAGATCACAGGCTTTTCCATTCCATCCTGTCCCATAGGAGAATCCATACTCAGACCGGTATTCAAAGCCCCTGTACCGGCAGATCCATTTCCGGATAGATCCCGGGTCTTTTTTGGGGAATCGGATGCACCCGGACCAGTAGTATTGGGGAAATCAAAACTGAAGTCTTCATCTGTAGGGGGAAGGCACCGGGTATCGTCACAGGTCATGAAAGTCAGAAAACCTGTGATCGGTTTTGAAGGATCAATGATTTTAACCTTTTGAGTAAAGACAGCTTCGTCATAAAATTTAGCCACTTCCATCTCAAAAACTTTATCAAAGCCTTTTTTCAGGTGTCCTCCTTCAGCTGTTTTACCCAACAGTTTAAAATGAGCACCTTCATCAAAGGTAAAACTGGTCGGGATCGGACCACCATCATCAACGAACTGGGAATAAATAGCCCAAGTTTTATCTATTTTTGCTTTAAATATCAGGTTATATTCATTGTTGTTCAGCTTTTCAACCTGCCAGCTCCATTTTACCGGCTTGAGCACCTGAGCCTGAAGTGAAAAAACCAACCAAAGAGTACTCAATAAAAACAATAATTTTCTCATGTGCATTCAAATTTTTTTGCTTGTTGTATCAACGATTTTTTGAGGCATCGGGAAAAATCAAAACTATTCTATCTGATCCGGAAAAGGATGTTCAAAATGCTTAATTCAACTCTGCCAGATTAAAAGTTCGGAATTATCCTATATCATTGCCTGATGATCCAAAATAATGATTACAAAGTTTAATGTTAAAAACGATGCAAAAGTAATAATTGATACTTGCTTATTCTGTGATTTTTAGCACACAAAAATGGAGTGTTAAAACAGGAAATGTGAAAAAATGACAAAAAACAGCAAAAACAGATGAGCCAGTTCAAGTGCAGGTTCATTTCTGACCCTGTTCATTAACATAGCCAGAAACACGGATAATGGAATATAGATCAGGAGCAACCCATGAAACAGGAAGTTTTCCGGAATGATGAGTACATTTAAATATGCTATACCAAGAATATAATATAGCAAATCAACTTTTTTTTGGGATTGAATACTCTTTTTAAGTACAAAACTTTTGTATTTGACCATGGAAAGGATTGTCAAAATAACCAATATGGCCAGAATGAAGAACTCGTTCAGCTTATAGGATTTAAAATGATCCGTCAGATAGAAACTTTCAGGCAGATTTTCCAGGTAATAAAACGGCACTCCATACCAAAAACTGATAAAACCCCAAAAAGCGACAGACAGGATCATCCCTGTGAAAAGTTGTATGAAGTCCCTGATATTTAATTTTCTCAATATAAACAGAGCAGCGATCATTACTCCAGCAAATAAAATATGGGGTATGTAGATCAGTCCGGCCAGGGCAGTAAGAAAACCTGCGTTGAAGATATAAATACCTGAGAAGGGTCTGTGATAGATCCTGTAAATGTTGGCAAAAGCGAACAAGAGTATCAATGAGGAGATCAACAAAGGAGAAAGGGTAAAGGCGTCCTTATGTAATGAACTCATGAAAATAAAGATCATTCCCGGTATCAGATTCATTTCACGGGTGATCCTGTTCTTGATCACAATATTGTTTAACAAAACTGCGCAGATAAATATGATGAAACTGGCAACCAACACATTATATAAATACAATGAGGGTAAAAACTGATTCAGGAATGTATAGACGGGTGTCGGATGATCAGGTTGGATGATTTCAGCAGGTTTTTCAAAAAAAATCCATATACGGGTCAGTACCGTATAGGGAAGCAATAACAAAGAGAAAACAAACCAGTTCTTTCTAAAAATCTGAATCAAAACAATTGATATTTATGATGTTTAATTTTTTAAAACAAATTAATAAATCCAGAATTTTTTGTAGATCACTTTCATCAATAAATAGCTTGAAATGATCAGCTGTTATTAAAGTGAAAAGAAAAGGGAATAACCATGATGGCAAAACCCCTGATCATCCGGCCAAATAAATGGGGTTTAACCGGATAATAAAGTACTTTTTTTGAACAACAATAAAAATCAGCGCGCAATATAAAACAAAGAATTAAGTTTGTAAAATTCTTAGGGAAAACAGATTGAACAGACTGGCTTAAATCGCGTTTTACCTTTGGAACAATATATTTAACTATATGAAAACGGATCAGGAATTCAGATCATTTAATTCAAAACTGTTGCTGTTTGGAGAATACACCGTTTTAGAAGGTTCTTCAGCTGTTGCCTGTCCATTTGAGAAGTTCCGGGCAAAGTTCAGGTTAGGTGATAAAAATAACTTTGTAGGTCTGTACCAGGATTTTCACAGGTACATGAAGTCTCTTGACCTCACTCCGTGGAAAACAGCTTTCAGGGAAGGAGAATTCGAGGAAGCCTGTAAGATGGGGATGTACTTTGACCCCGAAATTCCGGTTGGTTACGGAATCGGGAGTTCCGGAGCATTTACAGCAGCCATATATGATGCATTTATGGCACCCTTGGAACAGTCAGATTTAAAATCCCTGCAATCTCTTTTTGCTTTGATAGAAAGTTATTTTCATGGGAAGAGTTCAGGGTTTGATCCACTGGTCAGTTATATCAATAAGGCAATATTGAATGATGGAAGGGGCAACCTGAAGTCCGTGGAACTTCCGGCGGATTATTTTCATCCTTATGGAACTTATCTGATAGACTCTGGCCAGGCCAGAAGCACTGCAACCTTTGTGGAGGTTTTCAGGACAAAAATGGAGGATAGTCAATTTAGAAAGAAGTACCTGAGCAGACTGATTGCGATCAATGAAGGTCTGATCAACAGTTATATTCACAATGAATTGGATTTGGGCATTATTGAAAATTTGACCGAGCTTTCCAAGATACAGCTTAATGCTTTTCCCGAAATGATCCTGCCGGAGATAGCTGAGATCTGGCAGGAAGTCCATGACTCAGGAAAGCATTTGATCAAGCTGTGCGGTGCAGGTGGTGGCGGGTTTTATTATCTTTTCAGTTCTGACATCGATGACTTCAAAAGTTTATTTCCTGAGATCAGCCCCATCTCCGTTTTTTAATGAAAGCCGGTTTTTCATGTATTTACTCTGAACCAGCTCATTTCCGTGTTTATACTTTCTCAAGGACTTTGCATATTACCAAAATTAAATTTGGCAGTTATATTGAACTAAACTATCCCTTAAAAACAATTTTAAGGTAATCCAATGATATTAAAATTTTATTTTGCAATCCATTTTTTTAATGTTTTTGAACTGCCGGATATTTATTTTTTCAAATATTTTTCAAATACAATAATCCGGGCTCAAATGATAAGGTGTTGGAATTATTAAAGATAATACATTTAAATTTTTATTATGTAAAAATTTGGTTCAAAAAATAGTTAATTTTTTTTCTAAATAGTTGCGTAATTCCCAAGGTGCACATATTTTTGCAGTCCTTTTGCTGGAGAGCATAAGAAGTTAATTGACAAGGAGGGAGGAA
>CAZQKR010000057.1:0-22262 GCA_964594045.1 uncultured Saprospiraceae bacterium
TAATTGATAATCAATTGTATCACTTACTTGATTTTTCTATGCGGACAAGTCAGGACAAAATCTTATCTACTTCGATGGATGATCAGGCAAAACATTTCATAAAAAAAGAGAAGCCAAAATTGACTTCTCTTTTTATGCATTTTGCTGTTCAAATCAGGCTTCAGTATCTTCTCCTCCACCATTTGAAGCACGGTTGAGGATCTTTTCCACTTCTGTATCAATAAAATACAAACTCTGCGGACCCTCTCCGATCAATTTGACTTTATCCAGCACTTCTTTAAACAGGGCTTCTTCTTCAGCCTGTTCACTCACAAACCATTGCAAGAAATTGAGCGTGGCAAAATCCTGTTCTTTTGAACTCATCTCCACAAGAATGCTGATCAGATTGGTCACCTTTTGCTCGTGCTGATATGCATCCTTGAACAAGGTTTGGATATTCAGCCATTCTGAAGGTGGCATGGGCACATCGGGAACAACGGCATGGCCATCCATCATGTTGATGTATTTGAAAAACTTCATCATATGCATCCTTTCTTCAACAGCATGTTCATACATAAAAGCAGCGCAACCGGTAAGACCGTTGACTTCGCACCAGGATGCCATGGATAGATATAAATTGGAGGCATAGTATTCTTCTTTAACCTGCCTGTTCAACGCTTCGATCATTTTAGCACTTAACATAATTCGATATTTTTTTCGTAAAAATACTGAAATTCAGCATGCAGAGGAAAGAAAAAAAATGTTTTATAAAATATTAACATTCTGTTCATACCTGACTGTCCATAAAAAAACAGGGATCTTGTATTCAAAACCCCTGTTTTATGTTTGATAATCAATAATTTAATTAAATCTTGATCAATTTTTTTGTCACTGAGCCAGTTCCTGTTTCCAATCTGATAAAGTAAATTCCCTGAGTGTAATCAGTGATATTGATTGTTGTCTCAGATTCCAGTTTTCCCAGTGTCCTGGAGTCGATCTTTTGTCCCAAATGGTTCATTATGACCACTTTTGCAGCCATTTCTTTCTCCAAACTCACTTTAACATTGATCTCAGAAATAGCCGGGTTTGGCATAACGTTAAAGCTGTTGACAAACTGCGGATTTTCAGTATTGGTCTTAGAATCAACAGTATATACAGTTTCAAAGATACATCCGTTTGCATCTGTAACATACAATACATATTCACCTGCAGCGAGATTTTGAAGGTCTTCACTGCTTGATCCGTTTGACCAGCTATATGTATAAGGCGGAGTTCCTCCCTGAACTGTGATGTCGAGACCACCGTCAAGTTGACCATTCGTTTCATCAGTGATCACAACTGTTACCTGCAGAGGTGCCGGTTCAGTTACAGTAAGCACTTCACTATAGGTATTGCCGGCCTGATCCGTCACGGTGTAAGTATAGGCACCTGCCTGAAGCCCGGAGATGGTCAATTCATTTGAAGTAAATCCCTCAGGACCTGTCCATGTGACATTATATTCCGGAATACCGCCGTTGGGTGTAATTGAAATACTTCCTGATCCGTCAGCATTGCAAAGCAAGTTTGTAACATTTTCGCTTACAGTCAAAGGCAGTATAGCTACTTCAACATTCTGGCAAACCATTGCGGAGCCACATTCATTGGTATAGTTATGGCAAATCTCATAAACTCCTGAAGTGTTGAAAATGAAAGTAGCTGTATTTCCTGCTGCCTGCTGTCCGTCGCTGGTTGACCACACTGAAGTTCCGTCAACAGATGCAGAAACCGTGACAATGTTATAAGCAAGTTCACTGGTGAATGCTGCATCAGGTGTGTTGATGAACTCATTTACGACAACCTGGGCTGAATTTGTGCAACCATTGGAAGTGTTGGTAACAGATAAAATATATACACCGGGTGCATCAACGTTGATGATCAGCTGATCCGGAGCTGAAGTGATATTTCCATCCACTGTGGTCCAAAGATAGGTAAACTCATCACCCTGACTTGAAGCGGAACCATCCAGTGTAAGTGTCTGAACCAAACAGGTTAAAGTCTGGCCATCTCCTGCTGCTGCAACAGGCAATGAAGCATCTGCAAAAACCTCAACAAATCCTGTTGTTTCACAGCCATTGCTTCCAAATGCCGTAAAGTTGAATTGTCCGCTTTGGCTGACAGTCCTGCAGAATCCTTCTTCACCATTCTCCCAAACTACGGACTGAACATTTGAAACCGGGATTACACAAATTTCTACCTCGTTAACAGCGCAGGTAAGTGTTTGACCAGGTGTATTGAATAAAGGCAGATTTGAATCACCAGGAACGATAAAGTCCAGAACAGAGCTGCAACCGTTATTGATATTGCTGATGGTCAGGGTGTATGTTCCGGGAAGGTCAACTGTTGGTGTCAGAGTATTTGCACCACTCACTATATTCCCGTTAGTGGTAGTCCATGAGATTTCAAAATTGGCACCTGAATCTGAGCCAGATGCATCAAGTGTAACTGTTGGAACATCACAGGTAATGGAAGCCGGAGTGCTCCCTGCTACGACAGGTGCTGTACCGAGGGATGTAACCACTACTTCATCTGTCACAATACAACCGTCGATACCGTTTTCAACCGTTAAAATATATGTACCCGGTTCATTCACAACAGGATACAGGGTATTTTCACCGCTGACAATATTTCCGTTATACGTTTCCCAGGTATAGATCATATGGCTGCCCTGTGTAGAGCCTGAACCGTCGAGTGTGATTTGTGGATTATCACAATCCAGTGCTGTATTGGGTCCTGCATCAGCAACCGGATTAGGACCAAACTCAATATAAATGAATTCATTGTTCAGGCAATCATTCCCATCAATGATATCTACATAATAAACCCCGTAAGGAAGGTCGGTATAATGATCCTGAGAACTGAAACCATCTCCGATATCGAACAAATAGTCTCCACCTGTTCCGCCAACACCTGAAAGGAACAATTCACCATTCTCCAGTTCGCAGGTTGTATGTACAACGTCAAATACCAGTTGCACCTGTGTAGGCTCGGTCAGATTATATGTTTTGACCACTTCGCACCCATATCCATCCGTAACAGAAACCTCATAAGTACCTGCAGCTAGATCATAGGCTGCGGGGCCCGAACTGCCATCCGACCATTGGTAAGAATATGGTGGAGTACCCTGCACAATACCGGCTTCAAGGGAGCCGTCACTTCCTCCGTAACAGGAGATCGGTATTCCTTCATCCACCATAAAATCAAAAGGAATTGTGGTTCCTTCAACAACATATTGAGGAGAAGTATAGGTATAGTTATGTTCATCTGTAAGCGTTACCCAGTAGGTACCGGGTCCTACATTCGTAAGATCTTCGGTGGTCTGTCCGTTATTCCATTGATAAGAAATATTTCCATAACCGGCAACGGGAGATATATCGACACCACCCTCCATATAACAATCTGCATTCAGTACATCAGCTATTGCACCAAGCTGGCAACTACCCACTACCCAGCTTGACCAGGTTGAAAAGTTGACCTGACCAACTTCATAAGTTTTCTTTGTATCCGCGCAGACTGCATAAAGCGTTGGCCAGTAAGCAATTTGGTATTGTGATACCACACTTTGCTGGGAAGCAGGGATATTGATGATCGGATATGGAGTATTGGCGACCCAGTTACCCTGAGTTGAACCACCACCGGCAGAACAAGCAGCAGCATCGCCATACAAGCAGGCATCATTGGTATTCATATCTCCTTCGAGGAAGAAAACCATGATTTCGTCCGTTCCGCCAGGTCCGTAAGCTTCATACAATTGTTCCAGAACACCACTGTTGTGATAACTCCAGCAAGGCCCACACCATGTCGCTGAAAAGTCGATGACAACAGATTTTCCGGCGTTTAAATAAGAATACAGGTTGTGTTGCACTCCGTTCAAATCCGTCAGGGTCCAGTCAGGCGCGATGGCACCATCAGGCAACTGAGCATGGACCGGCTGAAAAGCAAATAAACCGGCAAACAGGAAAATGAGGTATTTAATCCGCTTCATACAAAAAATTTTAGTTAAAAAGTTGAATTTAGAAATTTGTTCTACACCAGAAATCAAACGCTTTACGGCAAAAGGATGTGTCTGAAGCTCATTTGATCGCAAGCAAAATTGCAAGCAAATCTAATTAAAAAAAAACCTATATCCTTCAATGTAATTGATTTTTTCTTTGTTTAAATTAAGTGCCATTTCACGACAAATTTAATTTTTTAAAGAAATTCAAAATATAGTTCTGTCGATTATTATTTTTTTTCATAATTACCAAATTTATATTTTAAAATTAATAAATTAAAAGAATATACTACTTGCTATACTGCAATGAATGCAATGAAATTATATAGATTTTGACTGATTTCTTTGGTTCATTTACTAAAAACCTATCATATACAATTTGATAGTTGCGGTAAATTGATCACTGAAAGGCAGGTTAACAGGTTAAGTATTCTTCCAAATATTCAGCACAATGGATTTTGACACCATTTCTTACAAAGACTTGATTTGTGGTTCAAACCACAGAAATTGTGCTTAAAAATCGGAGCGGCTTTGGGGTTAACATTGTTCCACAGAACATCTATCTGAAGCCTGAACACAGTGGAAGATTATACCTGTTCAATTCTTTGAGGCCGAGTCGCGGTATGCTTCTTTCCATGCACTGGGTGTGCAGCCTTCCTGTTTTTTAAAAACACTGAAAAATGCCGATTTACTGTTAAAACCACAATCGTATCCAATGGCTTCAATGCTATAGATATTATCGGGGTCTGAAAGCATCCGTTTAACTTCTTTGATCCTGAATGCGTTGACAAAATTGAAAAAATTCTGTCCAATCTCGGTGTTAAGTACTTCAGTGATCTGATATTTGGGTATCTTTATTTTTTCTGCCAATAGATCCATATTGAATTCCGGATCCAAAAAAGGTTTTTCCGAACTGAAATAGTCAAGCAAAATATTTTTGATCGTTGTTTTTTGATTGTTGGAGAGTGTGGAATTTGCATATCTTTCCTTACGCTCCTTCGGGGTATTCACATTTTGCAGGATGACTGTTTTTTGCCCCAGACCATAAAACCCCAAAACATAGATCAGGAAAAGCATGACAGAATAGTTGATGAGCAAGGGCAAAAAATGCAACTCCGAAAATGCAATACTGATCACGCTGATCAGTATCAGAGTCATCCAGTAAACGGAATAAAAGATCACAATAAAAAATACCCAAACCAGGTTTCGGTTGACATCAATGGAAGAAAACTGATTGTAAACTGCTTTCTTGTGATGATGGAGCATCCAAATGCTTAAAATATTATAGCTGAACAATGAAATGATGTTGATCGCCCCGAAAATGATCCTGAAGCCAAAGGTAGTGTCCTCCCTGAAAAAATCAGTCATGGCAATTGAATCCTGCACAAAATAGGCTGTTACTTCAAAAAAAACAAAAGGCAGCAAATGCAGCAAATAAACTGGCTTTATCGAAAAATTCTTTTGTGTCAAAGCCCTTACATAAAAATAAAAAGCGGGATTGACCAGTAAAAAAGAACTGGACAACAGAGGCCTTTCATACCAGTACAGGTCGAAAAGCAGGGTGATGAACTCGATCGCCATCAAAATCAGCCATGCGGCCAGAATTTTGTCTGCAATACTCTTTTCCTTTTTGGTCAGTATGAGTAACGATGAGAAAAAAGCCTGGGAAACACCAACAAACAATAAAACCTCAATCCAGAAAAAACTTACATTCATGTCAGACGATCAAATCTTTCCGTTTTTTGACAATTCTCAAATATACGGAAGTTTAGCCAATGTATTTCATTTTTACGTTTAAAACCTTATCCTGGAAAAATAATCTAAAGTTCCGGGACGAACTGACTTCATCCAAGCAAGTTGTTCATAATCACCACCTGATCTGCAAACGACGGATATAAATACTACATATCCTTGATTTTGAACTCATTTACTTTTAAGGCCCAAATTCGGGGTTGAATTTCAAATCCGGGCTATTTTCACAATTAATGTTTCTGACCAAACGGACAAAAGCTTTTTATTTGCAATAAATATAATACATATCAGTTTTTACATAAAGTTGTTTAATAATCATGTTGATTGCTGAAAATGACTGACCGATCCTGAAAGGTGAATATCCGGGGGATAATCAAGGGAAGGAACACGAAGTGGCGGGTCAGCTAAAAGTCAGGGCGAAGCTCCTTTTGGATCAAAAAATACTGATATGCAAAGCATCGTCAGTATCGAAGATACTGACAAGCTTGCTTCGTCAGTAACAAAAATACTGATATGCAAAGCATCGTCAGTATCGGAGATGCTGACATGCTTGCCTGATAAGTGCTGATATGCATAGCATCGTCAGCATTTTGTCGGCAAGCATTAAGATACATTTTTAAACAACTTTTATCTGAGGCAAAATGGTTTTAGGTCTGCATGATGTAAACTTATTACCCAATGCCATGTTTATTCATCAAAATCCTCATTTCTGTGAGATGATTAGTTTTATTGAACATTATTTCATAAACGAAAAAAAATCTGTAACCGCAATGTACCTTTTGTTCAAAAAGAACATAATGATCGTTTTACTAGGCATTTTGTTTTTTTCCTGCAACACCACGGAAAAGATCAGGACCGGTGATCAGGCGATGGAAAGAAAACAATATGCGGTCGCGATTGAACTCTATCAAAAAGAAATAAATGCTGCCAAACCCGGCGAAAAAGCTGAAATTTCCTATCGCATAGGAGAGTCCTACCGTCAACTCAGGCAAGCTGAAAACAGTTTAAAATGGTACCTCAGAAGCGCTGAAGCAGGGAAAAAATCTGATGAATTATATTTTTACACCGGCTTGATGTCTAAACAAACCGGAAGATTTAGGCAGGCCATCGAATATTTTGATAAAGTCAGCCCGAAAAACAATCAGCTTCAATTGGATGCAAGGCGTGAAAAAGACATTTGCAGGCAGGCTGAAATCTGGAATTCCAAAAAGGATCTGAACCTGGATCCGGATACTTTAGTATCGCTTCAGTCCAGGTCAGTCTATCTTTCAGGTTTTGACCAGGATGGAAATTTCCTGATCTCAGCTGAAAAAGAAACACAAGGCCATCAGTACCGCAAGCACAAGTGGACCGGAAGGCCTTTTATGAATTTATTCTATTCCAATAATCTGGATGTCAGCCAGTTGAAAAACTTTGGAGACCGGTTCAATACCCCATTTCACGAAGCTGACCTGACGATCAGTGCAAGTGGTACAGAGCTGGTTTTTACACGTTGTCATCAAACAGAAAGGGAAGAAAATTTCTGCCAGTTGTACTACGCAGTCAAAATGAATCAGAATTGGAGTGAACCTCAAAAAATGCCTTTCCAGGATGAAAAGGTCAATTATGGTCATGGTTTTTTCAGCGGGGATTCATTGCTGTTTTTTTCATCGAATGATCCTTCAGGCATTGGTGGTTACGATCTCTATTTTGTCCGGAAAGAAAAAAACAGTTGGACCAGGCCGGTATTGCTGTCAGCACCGGTGAATACACCTGGAAATGAGTTTTATCCTACCATAAAGGGAGATACTTTATATTTTTCTTCAGACTATTTACCCGGATTGGGCGGGCTGGATATTTTCAAAAGTTATCCTTTATCCTCAGGCGGATGGAGCCCGCCACAGAATATGCTGCCGCCGTTTAATTCCATCAGTGATGATTTTGGCCTTCACTACAGCCAGAATGAAGGATCAGGGCATTTTGCATACATCAATTCGAACAGGCACAGTCTGGATGGAACAGATGGCATTTTTGGCATCGCTGCGGGTAAAATTTCTGTTGCAGATCCTGAGATCGTCAGAAATGAATCTGATAACAAAAAGGATTACAAGTTATTTCTTTCACTCAGGGTATTGGAAAACGTATTTGAAGATCCGGAAAATCCCAACAGCATGGTCCTTGGCAAAAAACCTGTCAATAAAGCGGAAGGCTTGATCGTCGGAGACGGAAAAGTCTTCAGTACTGATCTGAATGGGCGATTCATCACCGAACTCAGTTTTGGGCGGAGTTATTCCATCATCCTGAACAAGGCAACTTATCTGACCTATTATCTCGAATTACCCGAAAAGCCCTACCCTGGTGAAGGCACCAAATCTGAAAACCATACCATATCCAGGGAGGTGATCCTGAAGAAAATTTTCCTTGACAGGGAAATGGTCATGGAAGATATCTATTATGATCTGGACAAATGGGACATCAGGGAAGACGCCTTGCCATCGTTGAACAGTTTGCTGAGTACTTTGGTCAAAAATCCGGAATTGAAAGTGCTGATCGGTTCACATACAGATTGCAGGGCTGATGATGGTTACAATCTCGAACTTTCCAAAAAACGGGCTGAGTCAGTGGTCAACTTTCTGATCCGGGGTGGCATTACAGAAGAACGGATAAACTATGTGGGTTATGGCGAAACCAGGCTGATCGAAAAATGCCCTTGCGAACAATGTACGGAAGAACAGCACCAGAAAAACAGAAGGACTACATTTACGCTGACAAAAAAATAATGGACAGGATGTCCTGTCCATTATCCATCATTTCCAGTTGGAAAATCATCTATGTTCAAGGATATAAAAACGTACCTTAAAATCACTCATAGTCAAAAGGCAAAGTCTGTGATGTTTTTACCTGTGACAATGTCATCAATGTACGAACATGCTCTGCCTCTTCTATTTGTGACAAGCGTTTGAACAAAAGTTTTTCATAAGACCTCAAATCTTTAGTGATCACTTTCAAGATCAGGTCTGATTCTCCGGTAATGATAAAACATTCCACGATCTCGTCAATATCCTGGATTTTTTTGATAAAACTCTCCAGGGCATTTTCCTTTTTCCATAAAAGGTTCACCAAAACAAAAGTATGCACGTTCAAGCCGATCGTTGCAGGATTTACCTTTGCATGATAACTGTCGATAATTCCGGTTTGTTCAAGCTTTTTCACTCTCTCCAATGTCGGAGCAGGTGATAAACCAATTTTCTTTGACAACTCCAGATTCGTGATCTTGCTGTTCTCCTGCAAAATCTTCAAAATTTTCAAATCAACTTTATCTAATTTGTTTGTCATTGCTTCAAATTTTAATTCCATAAAATAAACGTTCAAATTTACAAAATTTTATTAAGTTTCAAACGTTTTTTTAAAATTTTTTAGCCAAATTTTGTAAAAAACTGTCGATTTTTAAAATTATGTATGTAATTCATCAAAATTTTGACTGAAAAACCCAGCGATTTTAAAAGATCAGATTAAAGCGTGATTAATCAATACTCAAAATGATTCTTATTGTATAGCTTAAGAGTCAAAATATAATTCTGATCGAATTCAAACGTATTCGGGGCTTTGCGGACAATACAGTCATGGTGGTCATCATGAACCCGAACCTAACCTGAAACCGATCCTTTTTGGATCAAAAGATTCGTTTTTATCCTCATCTTTAGTCTTCTGCAGATCCTGCGGCTGGATGGTGAGAATTCCGGCTTTTGTTCTTTCTTCCATTGCCAGAGAGGCTATTCTTAAGTGTTGGTTTTCAATAACATTGGTCATAAACCGCCTGATCGTTCTCGCGTTTCCGAAGTATTTGTCCTTTTGTCTGACCAGGGTTTCAAGGTACTCTTCAAGCGCTTTCAAGGCTCCTCCCGAGAACTTCATTTTCTTTTCTGCTGCCATAAGAACGGCTATTTGCTTTAATTCTCCGGCTGAATAATCTTCGAATTTCAGCACTTTGTCAAATCTGGATCTGAGGCCCGGATTCACTTTCAGAAATCTCTCCATATTTTCCGGATAGCCAGCCACAAAAACAAAAAACTCACCTCTACGGTCTTCCATCCTTTTGAGCAGGGTCTGGATGGCTTCATTTCCGAAATCACCCTGCGCCCCGCTTCCGTATTCACTGAGTGCATAGGCTTCATCGATGAACAGCACGCCTCCCATGGCTTCATCTATCTTTTCAGCGGTTTTGATCGCGGTCTGCCCGACATAACCTGCAACCAGTCCCTGCCTGTCCGTTTCCACCATATGGCCTCTTTCGAGGATACCCAGTGCTTTGTAGATCCTGGTCAGTATCCGTGCGATGGTTGTCTTTCCTGTTCCGGGATTTCCCACAAATACAGTATGGAGGTAAAAATTATTCAACACATCCTTGCCTGTTTCCAGGTGATACCGGACCACACCCACTGTTTCGATGATGTCTTGCTTCACCCTGTCCAGACCGATCAACGCATTCAGTTCAGCAAGTGATTCGCTGAGCAACTGTTCATCAATAGGTATTTTCGGTGCTCCTTTCTTTTTCTCCAATTGAATACTTTCCACATCCCTGAGCTGGATCGATGACAAATTCGCCTTGTCCAGTTCTTCAATTCCCGGTTTGCTCATCAATCGCAATCCCAGATTGATCTTTGCTTTTTCTATCAGGTCAAAAACAAAGCGGGCATTTCCAAAACTGCTGTCACGTTTTCTGAAGGCTTCCGTGATGAACTCATCAATTTTCTTCTTAGCTGCCGGTGTCAATACCACCTCTTTCTCCTTGCATGCAATAAGGGCAATTTCGGACAATTCCTGAGGCAGATAATCGGAAAAATCGAAAAACAGTTTAAACCTCGATCTCAAACCGGGATTGGACTGTATAAAATATTTCATTTCCTTGGGATAGCCTGCAACGATCAGCACGATGTCTCCGGGACCGTCTGACATTTCTTTTACCAGGATTTCAATGACTTCTCTTCCAAAATCCTTGCTGTCATCATTTTCTCTGGCCAGGCTGTAGGCTTCATCAATGAACAATACGCCTCCGCGGGCTTTCTCTATGGCTTTTTTAACTTTTGGAGCCGTCTGGCCGATGTACTCACCCACCAGGTCGACGCGGTCAACCGAATGTACATGTCCTTTGGATAAAATGCCCATGCGCTTATACAACCGTCCCATCATTCCGGCAACCGTAGTCTTTCCCGTACCAGGATTTCCCATAAACACCGAATGTACATCAATGTCACCCTTTTCCAGAAATCCTTTTTGTTTCCTCAGGTTAATGAACTGTATGTATTTTGCATGGTTGATGATCTGGGTTTTGATCTCGTGAAGTCCAACCAGCTCATTTAATTTATCAAAAAGCTGATCAAAACTCAGTTCTCCGTCATCATGATCATCCAGGTAAACAGGCGTCTGTTCCTCAGGTAATAGTACCGAAGGTGTTCCTTCCAGCGGTTCTGGCCCAACGACAAATGGTATGGTTACCAATAACCAATCCATAAAAACAATGTCTATGGTATAATTTCCTTCTCTCCAGGAATTGGGACTGCTTGCACCCCAGCCACCGATCAGGGTAAAATATTCATGTTCAGGTGCAACTTTCATCATCCTGGAAACGCTGCCTTTCAACTCCCTGGATTCCGTAAAAAAGTGAATCATGACTTCACATTGCCATTCCACATCTTCAATGAGGTTTTCCAGGACCAATTCGACATAGATAAACCTTGTGTTATCAACCTGGAAATTGACCAGATACTTCCTTTTGGATGCTTCAACACCTTCGTCGGGACCTTCAAACAGACTGACTGAATGCAGATTGAATGGGGCATCATCACCCAATTCCATTGGTATATTGATGTCTTCGATATAAAAATACCGTGTTCCGACAATTTTTCCATCGATCTTAGCTTCCCAAAAGTAAGTGCCTTTTTTCCAGAAACTTCCGGTTTTCTTGTTTCCCCAACCTTCCCTGATAAATGATATCTGCTCATCCTGTGTAATGAGTTTTTCAAAACTGAGATTGCAGATCGCCTTGTTGCTCTTGGCTTTCTTTTGATAACAGGAAAGTTCAACGTTGGCCACCCAGTCTTCTTTTCTGAAAGCTAGATTAAGCAATGACAGCTCGACATAAATGTAGCTGGTCTGATGTCTGTCAAATACCTGCCGGTACTTTTTATGATCGTTGGCCAACCATTCAGTTGAACTGTACACTTTGAGATCTCTGTATAAAAAATTTTCCATACACGATTATGCTGAACTAAATTGATATAACCTGAAAAACCTTTTAAAAGTTTACCCTAAGTAAATTTTCATCAGTTTTAATGTAAAATATTTTCCAAGTCAATCTTGCTATGAGACACAAAAACACCAAAATGCAGCCTGCAGGGGGGAAAATATACCCTCTGGAAATGCTAAACCGGCTAATGTATTGAGCCATGCTTTTTTTTATCAATTCAAAGTATGTAACATAATAAAATTGTAATATATTACATTTAAACTTTTTATACATTAAATATATTAATAATTTGATAAATAATTTCAATATACTCAATCTTCAGGTCCGGAAAAAAACAAATTGAACACCTGTTTTTAAAGCGATAAGTTTAATTTTGTCCACCAAAATGCACGGATTATGGATCTTACCGCAAAATTTTCAAAGATCAAAACATTTGTTTTTGATGTAGACGGTGTATTTACCAATGGTACAGTTTTGATGCTTGAAAGCGGAGAGCTGGTAAGGCAAATGTCAGCAAAGGATGGTTTTGCGATCAGGCTGGCAATTGCGCAGGGTTACAGGATCTGTCTGATCACCGGCGGAACGCATTCCGGAATTTTAGCGAGACTGCATGCGCTTGGTGTGGATGCGATCTATACCGGTATTGAGCATAAACTGCCGGTATTTCGCGAATATCTGGTTCAAAATGAATTGCAGGAGGACACAGTATTATATTGCGGTGATGACATACCGGACCTGCCGGTCCTGAAGGAAGTATTCCTTTCTGCGTGCCCTCAGGATGCTGCTCCAGAATTGCTTGAAATTTGCGATTACATCTCTTCTAAACCGGGTGGACACGGATGCGTAAGGGATTTAGTGGAAAAAGTTTTAAAAATCCAGCAAAAATGGCCATATTGAGCGACTTATGATGTCCATTATCAGACTGATCCGTTTCCAAAATCTTTTGATCATACTGCTAACCCAGGGTTTGATTTTTTTTGGACTTTTCAAGCCATTTTTTATTCAACATGATATTTCCGCACCGTTTTCTTTAATTGATTTTTTGTCTTTGTTTACATTCACTGCCCTGATCGCTGCGGCAGGATATGTGATCAATGATCTGGTGGACACAAAAGCAGATTTGATCAATAAACCGGAAAAGCTGATCATAGGAAAGTCTGTATCCATAAAGAGTGGAATGGTCCTTTATTTTATATTTCTGATCATGGGATTAATTGCAGGGATGATCATGGATCTCAAATATCACTCCACACTGTATTCCATCATCCATCCTGTAATTTCCTTCGGTTTAGCCTTCTATTCACTCAAATTAAAAAAGATGCCCCTGGCAGGAAATGTAATGATCGCTGTATATTCAGCAATGGTTCCCGCGATCATGCTGTTGTTTTTTCAAAGCAGCCTGAAGGAATTGTCGGCACAAGTTAACGGAATGGATAAAAAATTAATGATCTTTGTTGTCCTGGCCTATATTTTTTTTGCTTTTCTTTCCAGTCTGATCAGAGAGATCATCAAAGACATGGAAGACATGGAAGGTGATGCCCTATCCGGGATCAATAGCACAGCTGTTGCACTGGGCATCGACAGGAGTAAACAGATTGCCCTGATCCTTTCCATGATTTTAGGAATTTCTCTGATAATTTGTATTTGGCTTTCTTTCAGTTATGCCCAACGGGTCATTTTTTTGCTGCCTTTGGTGTTGTTGCTGTTACTGACTTACATTTTCATCCACATAAATAGAGCAACCACTAAACCCGATTTTACCAGGCTGAGCGCTGTACTCAAGTATTTCATGCTTGTAGGTTTGATTTGCCTGCTGATCTTGTCATTTATACAATTTGGATAAAAGTTATGTATTGGTTTGAAGATTTGGATATTGTACTTGCATCCGGTTCGCCAAGGAGAAAATCCTTAATGGAAGAGGCCGGATTCAGGTTCACCGTAATGGTCACAGATGTGGATGAAACTTTTCCGGAAAATATGGCTCCCGAATATGTTGCCACCTATCTTGCAAAACAGAAAGCCTCTTTTTTCAGGCAGAAAAGTTTAAGTCCGAAACAGGTCATTATCACCGCTGACAGTGTGGTGATCAGCGATGGCAAGATCCTGGGGAAACCTGTTTCCGGGCAGGAAGCCAGGCAAATGCTTCAAAAAATTTCAGGGAAAAAACACGATGTGATCACAGGTGTTTGTCTGATCACACATAATGGTCTATCAGAGTTTTCCAATAAAACAGCAGTGCATGTTGCCCCGATGTCTGAAGAGGAAATCGATTTCTACATCGAAAAATATCAGCCATTTGACAAAGCAGGCAGCTATGGAATTCAGGAATGGCTTGGAGTATGCAAAATCAGTTCGATCGAAGGCAGTTACACCAATGTCATGGGACTACCTATGGAACAACTCTACCATGAATTGATGAAAATGATATGATTTGTAAATGATCTAATGCTATAATTTGAAAATTTGAAAATTTGAAAATTTGAAAATCAGATCATCAGATAATCAGATCATCAGATCATTAGATCATTTGAACATCAGATCATTGGATCATGAGATCATCAGATCATTAGAACATCAGATCATCAGATCATTAGATCATTGGATCATCAGATCATTGGATCATTAAATAATCAGATCATTAGATCATTAGATAATCAGATCATTAGATCATTAGATCATCAGATCATTAGATCATTTGAACATCAGATCATCGTTCTGCAAGAAGCAGTTCAAATAAAAATTTCTGGTCGTCGCGGATAACTTCTATCCTGACTTTTTCACCCGGAGCATATTTTTTGAGTTCATCGGAATAGGCTTTCAGGCTTTTGACAGGAACATCGTTCATTGCAACGATCACGTCTCCTACCAGGATACCTGCTTTGGACGCAGGACCACCATCGGTCAGTGCAGCAACCCGGACACCACTCCCATTAAAGGAAAAATCTGGCATGGTTCCGGTTGAGGCACGTCTTTCCCCGGCGGGTTTTTCCTTTGCCGCGATTCCCGGATGACCTCCCTGCTGGCCGGTAAATGGCATAGGATCCAACCTGGAACCCAGGTAGATAAGTACTTCTTTTGCAACTGAAGCAACTTTGACCAATCCCGGTGGATCGATTTGCTCAAATGTATCTGACGGCCTGTGATAATCTCCATGGGCTCCGGTGAAAAACTGAACTGCCGGCACGCCTGACTCATGGAATGCCACCTGATCGCTTGCATCGATATCCTGAGCTGCCAGTGCCGTTTTCACCCCTGTAACGTATTCCGTTCCCATAAAAATAAATCTCCATTCCCTGGCTGAACTGCCTCCCAATATCTGTAAAGCCTGATCAAACAACCGGCCATTCGTGTCCAAATTCAGATTGGCAAAAAATGCCGGAGTTTCTCCTCCTGATTTGTAATGCTTAACAAAATACCTCGAACCGATCAGTCCGCCTTCTTCGCCGGTAAATGCAACAAATAGAACCGGCCTGGCTCCCTGGTAGCCTGAAGCAACAGTTCTCGCAAGTTCCAGCAAAACAGCAATTCCACTTGCATTATCATCTGCTCCAAAGTGAATTTTCCCTTCATTTCCAGGCCTAACATCAGGCCAACCTATTCCGAGGTGATCATAATGAGCTGAAATGACTAGGGGCTGGCTGGCTAGCCCCGGATCGGTACCCGGAAGTTCACCGATCACGTTGGTCAGCTCCAAATGACCTTTCCCTTCAAATTGCCGGGACCAGGTTTGAAAAAAGTTTTGGCCATCAACGCCCGGTTTAAGCCCCGCTTTGGCAAAAGCATCCCGGATATATTCCGCTGCAACACGTAGTTCAGCAGTGCCCAAACCACGACCTTTCATTTCCTGAGATGACAAAAACCGGATATCCTTCATCATCCTTTCAGCAGAAAATACAGGTGCCAGTTCCGCCAATGCTTTACGGGTCAAAAACGCAGAAGTTTTATCATCCAGCGGCGTGTTTCTCAGCTCCGCATTGCCGGGCAATTCCCTTTTTTGGGTCAATGGACTATTGATCACTTCCCAGTTGCCCTTTACCACATTTTCAGGTTCTTCACCTTCAAATGCAAGAAAAGAATATTTACCATAGTGGGGCAATTTTCTGTTCAATCCGGCAACTGCCTTGTCATCATGGATGTGGAAAAACACCAGCACTTCTGCAGGATTCTCAGGATGCATGGACGTGATGATACTGCTTTGTTTGACCTTATCTATTTTTTGACCCTGAAGTGCGATTTGATTTGGCTCGTTCATCACCGGATGGCCTTCCAGAGAAGTGAAAAAGTTATTTGCAAATTTGTTATTGAAATCCAGGATCCAGACCGTTTTGTCTTTGGGTAGTTCCTTCAGATCCGAATCTTTAACCATACTAAAACTCCCCGGATTTCCTGCTTTCCAACTGCCGATGAACCGATTGTACATTCCAATCCTGGTTTCATCCAACTTTGAAGGCAAAACCAACAGTGTATTGCCGGCACCATAGGCTTTGGACAGGCTGGCAGGCACTTCATGCGGATCCAGTATCCTGAAAAGGTCAAAATAAGGATCTACTTCAATTTTGAATGCAGGTGCATTTAATTTGACCGAATAATGCTGGAATTTCTGGTACATCAGGGCTTTATGCCAGATCAATCCTTCTGCAGTATGGATCAAAACAGGTACTTCCAGGCTGAAAGGATCGCCTTCCTGTTCCTGCAACAGAGAAAACCTGACTTCATTATCCTTGAATAATACATCCTGCAGGCTCAGTTTAGGTGCCCCTTTCCGGTTGACCCATTGGTTGAAGAACTCACTTAAATCCGTTTCCGAAACGGTTTCAAACGACTTTTGAATATCGGAAAATGAGGCCTTTCTGAATGCATTTTCGCGGTTGAAATGCTGGAAAGCCTTGACAAAAATTTCATCTCCCAACATCAGTCTGAGCATGTGGAACATCATACTGGATTTGCCATAGCCCACTGCTTCTGAGGCTGCATTGTGCCTGCTTAAAAAGGCATTCAACGGAAAATCGTTTTCAGGCGTAACATAATCTGTATATTTCTGAAGGGTGGAACGCCTGTATTCAGCGCCCTGCCCTCTTTGTTCCTTGATCAGGTGATCTGCCATATAAGCTGTGATGCCCTCGCACCAATTGCCCGATTCAAAATCGACATAAACGCTGTTGCCCCACCAGTTGTGCAACAGTTCATGCGGATAGGAAGAATGCAGAATAAAGGGAAAACGGATCACTTTTTCACCCAAAAGTGTAAAGGAAGGCATTCCATAGCCGGTTTCCCAGAAATTCTCCACCAAAGCAAATTTGGCATACGGGAAAGGACCTACCAATTGCCTGTACATTTCAAGATACTGAGCAGTAGTTTCGAGATATTTATTGGCCAGGGCTTCATCCGGAGTTCTTAAAAATGCCATCGCGGCGACATTTCCGGCCTGAAAACTATATTCATCGAATTTGGCCGCGATCAGGAAAATCTCTTCCTGGGGCAGGTTTTCTTCCCAGATTTCATGTCGCATACCGGAAATCAGATCTGAACTTAGCCTTTTGCCTTGCGAAACAACTTTCCAGTGTTCGGGAAGCGTGGTAGCCATTTTGAATTGCATCAATTCAGCGTCGAAATGAGGGATCCAGTAACTCGAACCTGCCAGGTAAACGCCTACTGTATCAATTATACCCGGTGATTCGCTGAAACCGCGCTGATAATTTTCTTCAGATTGTTGGATCGGTGAGCTGATTTTTCCCTGATAATCAATTGTGAAAGTATTTGATACGGCCGTTTCATCCTTAAAGAAAACCTTGTATTTATTTAGACGGACTCCATGACCGGATGAACCGGCATCGTCCCTGTCCATACCGAAATCCTTGCTTTGCAGATCAACATCCATCTTATCAATACGGACCTGGTCACTGCTGCCTGTAATGGTCAAATCGCTGTTCAATGTAAAATATAATTCTTCACCGGCAGATGAAGGCGAAATTTGGTCAGATACCTTGATAAAAGAGTTTGTTGGATCGATCTGAACCTTCAGTTCGTGCCTGAAAAGTGTATTTTGGGCATAAAGACCATTTAATATAAAAAGGGAAACGGCAATAAAAATATTGGATCGTAACATATCAAGTGAAGCTTTCCTGAAAATTGAAATCTTAAATTATGTTTAGGCAGTTCAGTACATTAATTTGTTTTTGTCATGCTTTCCGGTATCACCAGGATAAAATCTGCCAAGGGTTTGTATTCATCCTTGAACTTCAGGTCAGCTGCTTCAACGGTTGAGATGGTCATAAATTTCAGCCTTGGGTTGTATTGTTTGAGGTACCATCCGATCGCTCCATAGTTTTTGGAATGAAAATCTCCCTGGAAATGAATGAAAACTTTATCTTTTTCGTGATTGTTGCTGATATTCCAGGCCATGGTGGCATCTTTGACAGCCTGAGCTTTGACCATATTGGGAGGAACGCCCCCCTTCCCATGGCCACCACCCATGTCCATTTCTGCCATTTCTTTATTATTGGGTGCTTCAGGATCAAAAGGTATCGGATGAGGAGGAAAATATTTTTTAGCCTCATCACTCAGTGGCAGCAATGCTTCAAAACCACCCAGATTGACCAGGGCGGCGTACCTTCTGGGTATGTTTGTCGCTATAAATTTTATTTTCTTTTCTTTGGCAAACTCAAGCAGTGGCTTGTAATCCGTTTTATAATTGCCCCATAGTCTCATCTCTTCTTCAAAATTACGCTGCCTGATCAGGTCAGCAAAATACTCATCAATAAGTAATTGATTATCAGACTCGAACATCTCAGCCCCCATTGTCAGTGAACCATTTTTCTCAAATATTGCCTTGCTCAGTTCCAGTTGTAACCAATGGCAAATCGGGTTATTATGCAATTCCCCGAAAAGCACCACATCTGACTGGCTGAGTACATTGACCATCTTTTCAAATCTGACCTGCCTGCCTTTTGCGTCGTATAATTTGTATGCTTCCATTTTTTGAGAATGAACTGTTGCAGTGAGCAGTACCATCAGGAACAGTGAAAATATTTTTGTCATTTTATTGTTTTTAAGCGATATCAAAATTTAATTTCGTGGGTAAAATTAATGAATTTTCAACATACTAATGAGAAAATGAGACAGTAACGCCTTAAAATCAGTGGTAAACTAAAGTATTTTGAGTTCAGACAGCCATTATAAATGCTTTAACCATACACAACTCAACCATATAATATTGATATTCAATACTTTATAATTATCTATTTAAAGTATTGGTGTAAATAAATTAACTATCTGTTTAATATTTAATCAGTTGTACTAAAAACCGGTGCATGACCGATCTTATGGATGTGATCATTGGGAAGATCAGTCTCAACCAGCCCGTCAAGCAAGCGGATCATTCTGTGTGTATATTGAGCGATATCTGTTTCATGTGTTACGAGGATAACTGTATTTCCCTTATTGTGGATCTCTTCAAAGATCGCCATGATCTCATAGGATGTTTTGGAATCCAGGTTGCCGGTTGGTTCATCGGCAAGGATAATGGCAGGATTGTTGACCAGCGCCCTGGCAATGGCCACGCGCTGACGCTGCCCCCCCGAAAGTTCATTGGGTTTGTGCGTCATCCTGTCCTGAAGGCCCACCGACTCGAGCGCATAAGCAGCCTGCTCCAACCTGGCTTTCTTGCTGAATCCAGCGTAAAGCAAGGGAAGGGCCACATTTTCCCAGGAAGACATTCTGGGCAAAAGGTTAAAGGTCTGAAAAACGAAACCGATCTCTTTATTTCTCACTGCGGCGAGTTCGTTGCTGGTCATTTTGCTGACAGCCTGTCCGCGGAGTTTATATTCACCGGAAGTAGGTGTATCCAGGCATCCCAGCATATTCATCAGAGTGGATTTACCCGAACCGGATGGCCCCATCAATGCAACATATTCATTTTTATAAATATCCAGGGTAACAGACCTGAGGGCCTGGATCTTTTCAGTCCCCATGATGTAGGTTTTGTTGATATCTTTCAGTTCGATGATCTTTTCAGCCATTACACAATATTTTCTCCAAAATTAGGATACATCTTTCAAACCCATGCTTTATTTAGATAAAGTTTGGATTTGTTTCGATGAATATCATCCTTTCGCTCATTTTGAATCACCGGTTTGCGCATATTCGCCGTTGTTGATGTTTTCATCAACAACAATATTTTCGGTGACCTGATCATGAAATTTGTTGGTGAAAACACCAACAATGGTGAAATCCAAAATACAGGCAGTCACCAGCGATCGCCTGCATAATCGGGTATGTATGTTCACCATTTTTTGATCATTCCACTTTAATAAACCGCGCAGTGCCCGTCAGATATCCCTGATCATTCAACACGCTCAACTGATAGCAACCTGGGATCAAACCGGACACATCGATCTGATGCGTATCATCTGATTGTGTTGCTTTTACTTCCTGCCTTCTGCCCAGCATATCGGTAATAAAGATCCTGTCAGATGACCGAGAAGCTTGAATGGTGAGGGTTTGGCGGACGGGATTGGGGAATACTTCCAGAACCTGAACGACCTGACCCGGATCATTCGTTCCAACCAGCCCGAGATCACTTCCGTCGAACCGTATCATCAGCGGAAATCTCCTGAGCAATACCGGTTGATATTCCCTGTCCAGCTTGTAATAATCTCCGACCAATAAAACATCGTTGTTATCCAGCAAATACAGATCGTTTGCGATAACGGCATGATCAATAATTTTCATCGGTAACACTTTCAATAAAGTTAATGGACCATTCAACTTCTTTTTATAAAAATGCAGGTCAAAAACAGTTGTGTTGGACTTTGAATTCACCCCAACCAAAAGAAATTCATCTGAAGACAGCCTTAATATTTTACTGATTCCAATATTATTGTCCCAGAAAATTTCAACACTATCCACTATATTCCCATCATAATCATAAAAATAATAATCTTTGGTCCATTGTTTAAACAACACCGGTTCGTTAAAAAACATCACAACAAAGTGATCATCGTCAGCATATGCAATCTGAAAATCACATTGGTTTCTTGCCCGAAGAAAATCCTTGGTCTGGTCTAAGCTTTTAATTTCATTCAACATTCGGTCATAAACAAGAACATGAAATTTGAAATCAAATGGCATATCTTTGGGAACCGTTGCTTCCCTAAAATAAAGGCTGGTAATAAATGTATCATGATTCACAAGTTGAATCTGACCTACATTTCTGGTGGCGTAATAAGCATCCGGAAAATCTAAGCTATCAGTTCGCATAAATTTTCCATCTTTATCGCAAATAACTGAAGTAAATTTCGTATAATCAAAACCTTTTGGCCTTACTGATTGATATAGATCATTCCCAATATAAAAAACTAAAGGCCATTCCAAATTAGACAACTGAGCAGTAGTTGAATCCAATGGATTTGGAAAACTCCATTCCAATAAATCCCCGTTTTCCGAATCATACTTTCTTAAAACCAATGTGGTTCCACCATGCCCCTGAAATATTGATGTTACTTTATTAAAATACCTCCTTCCATATACTTCCACGAATCCATCCTCATCAATTCTAAGACCATCGGGTTCCTCATTCTTCTCAATTATTCTTAAATCAAAAAACGAAGCCCAATTCTCCTCACCTGATTCCATATCGACACTCACGAGATACCCTCCATCACCATTATAATAATTAAGTAAATACTCATATAATACGATCAGGTTGCCCTCATGGAGCAGACTACTTCTATGGAAAGTCCGGGAATAATCATCATAGCCTACTGAATCCAACGCAGTAGTGTCAAAAACTGCATGTATCCATTTAGGGTGGTAGTCTTTAAAAAAATCAAGTGAGGGTTTCTGGGCTACAAGGCAATTAACTAAAAAAAACACCTGAAGTGTAATTATGACTTTAACTATATTTTGTTGCATAATTTTTTCTTTCTTTCGTTTGAAAACGAGGAAGTATGATCAGGCATACTTCCTCTTTACTCATCAATTTTTCCTTCTATTGCGTTTTATATCCATTAATACTTACAATATGCATGATTGAACCAATACAAATTATAACATCCTTACTATGTCAAACAAAAAAATACAATTTGAAATCTTCAGTAATACCGACGTGAAAAACAATGCAATTCAATTGATTAAATCAATTTTTAGGTTTTTCAGTCGGCATTAAACCAATTACATTGGTTTAAAATGGCGGATCCTCCCGCAGCCTTTGCCGCCGGGGTACAAACAACAATCGATTACATTCACAAAATAATAAAAGGGAACGTAGAGCCGTAG
>CAZQKR010000058.1:0-22003 GCA_964594045.1 uncultured Saprospiraceae bacterium
TGCGTTAAAAATTTATTTTATTTATCAAAATATTCTGACTGCGAAAGGTCAGTTAATTAATAAACATAAAATGAAGTACCATAGGAATTTTATATTTGGCATTGTTTTATTATTTTGTAATAATATATATTGCCAAACCGAACCGCCAGAACTTCTGTTCGATAACATCGAACCAAAATGGATATATACCCCCAGGGATACTACCTTTATTCAATCACCTGTTGATCCATATTCCTCCCCGTATTGGGGGATCATACCTTTTGAAATTCTGGAAGAAGGCAACCACATCTATTTGCTGAATGCTACCGCATCCCAAAGTCCCTATGGCGGTCAGGAAGGGAGTATACTTGTAAAGATAGACAAAAATGATGGGAAAATAAAATGGATTGATCACAATACAACCTATGTTGGAAATGTTTTCAGGGAGATATACAGGGAAAAATCAATCAGAAAACATCAGGATGGAGTCATCGAGTTGGTGGGATACAGGGATACCGACACTATTGATCTGACAAAGCCCATATTTTCTGGAATGCATGGAAGACCGGTGAGCCGGAAGATTGATGATGAGACCGGAAAACTGTTAGAAGTTATATCAAGCCCAGATACCATTAAGGAGAAATATACTCATATATACGGAAGGTTTAATAATATTATTTTAAATTCCAAAGGTGAATACGTCCAGCTGTCATATAATGTATTTGAAGAAAATGACTCCCTTGTCAACAGCTATGATATATATCATATTGATGATCAAATGAAGCTGGATACTCCATTTTTTGCAAGGATTAAGTATCAGACTGGCTTTCCATCCAGTGTTGCTTATATGCAGCCGATGGCAGTACAAGTGATTGATCCTGATCATGTATTGTGCTCCTTTCAAAAAGTTGATACAACAGACATTAGGAATTCACCCTCCGAGTTACTTCTTAACTGGTTAGATGTTTCAGATAAAAATAACGTCAGGATAACAAAGCAGATTGATATCTCTAATAATATTTTAAGACCACAAAAGTGGATTAATTTTGATGATATTATTGTTGAAATAAAAGATGAGCAGGTTTTTATTCATCAGCGTTGTTACGATAGCGGCGCTGCGTCTGATAAGTATTATTGGCTGAGCTGGTTGGACAATGATGGCAGAGTGCTTGGATATTTTCCTCGGCTCAGAGACAAATTGAACAACCACTATAAACATATTGTTATGATAGACATTATAGATGGTGAGGCGTATATTGCAGCTTTATCCTACAATTTATTTCAATATGATATTCTGAAAATTAGTCCGTTTACCAATAAAACCGAGTTAATAGGAAAACTGAAAATCACAAATTCTCAGGATTTCAGGTCTTTCAGGGTTTTACGAATCGATTTGTTGGAACATCAAACTGTTTTAATCTCTGCAGGTGGGGATAAGTATAATGAAGAAGGTTTTTTAACAGGGTTTACTTATTATGTTCTTCTTACTTTTCAAGATATTGGAATCTTAACTTCAGATGAGGAATTGCATGGAGAATTAAATGAATTGATCATTTATCCCAATCCGGTCCGCCAAATCCTCTCCGTCCAATCCAATGCCTTATCCGGCAGGATCTTTATCACCGATATGCTCGGCAGAATGCAGGAAGTAAAAGCAATACAGTCAGATGATACGCAACAGATCGATGTGTCTGGTTTGATCCCCGGTTGCTATCAGTTGAGCGTGTTGAATGATCAGGGATATCTGACGGGCACAGCACGGTTTATTAAAGTGGAATGATCATGTAATGGGACATTCATACCCGATTATACAGGCAGTCGTGGGTGGCTGCCTGTGTTCACTTTGGGTGGTGGTATCACCAAGTTAACAAGTACGAACACGAAAAAAAGTTGTTGGTGAAAACACCAACAACGGCGGACAATCTAATGCACTTATTCTAATTTTCAAATTATTGGAAGAGAAATTTCCCTCAGATCCCGCAGATTTTCGCTGATCTTTTTTTGATTTTCAAATATATCTGCGCTGATCTGCGAGATCTTCGGGAACTGAAAAAAACATGCGTTTTTGGATTGATCTTTTTGCCTTTGTTGGTATTTTCACCAATTGGGTCATGTATAGGATGTATTGAAAATATCCGGTAACGTGAGTTCAGTACCACAGATTTTTTTGACGTTCCTAATATATAACTAAATGATTAACAATAATATAATTTGACGTTACTTAGAGCAATTCCCCTGATAAGAATACCAAAAATGTGTCGTTGGTGAAAACACCAACAACGGAAATAAATGTTGTTGGTGAAAACACCAAAAACGGCAAGAAAACTTGAGCAGAAAGGATTGAAATATAAACGGCATTCTTCCTCCGGATTATTTGGGAAAGTGAGAAAAAATGGTTACATTGATCCATTAATTTATTTTATGATACTTGGTTCACAAAATGGTTTCCGGTTCTGCTGTTATTCAGCTACTTTTTGTTATTCAATGAATATGATATTTTGATTTTGTGTTCTTCCAGCGCAGGCTGAAAGTGGGAATCCCATTGCCAGGAGATTTTGACTTATTCAATAGAAAGAATTTTGATCACACCTATTTGTGGTTAATGGATCAGTGGTTTATAAATATACATTTGAAAAAGTAATATGTCATTCGTGATGGTTGTTTTCCTTAAACAAGTGTTGTAAAAATAATATCTTTAATTACTTCAGATTTTTGTTTGATTTAATTTACAAAGACTGTAATCTGGCATGTTAACGATCCAAATGATCAATTAATAAAAATTTATAAACATGGAAACAGACACTTTTATTTCAAATAATGATGCTCAATCTCATCAGAACAGCCTGCCTGCCAATCCAAAAAATGTTTTGCTTGCGATGGATAGTTTTTTTCCTGCTTTTGACGGGGTTGCAGTTTGTATGGATAATTATGCCAGATATCTGAAAAAGTATGGCAGCGTAAGGGTTTTAACTGCAGGTTACCGGAAATATGATGATAGTGTTCACCCGTATCATATTGTCCGCTTACCTTCTTCCCGTTTGCCCAATTCACAGTATAAGATGATCTGGAGGGTATTTTCACAAAAAAAAATCCGTCAGTTGGCTCAGAACAAATTTGATATTGTCCATGCACACTCACCTTTCATCGCCGGAGACATAGCACTTTCCATTGCGAGAAAGCAGAAAATTCCGATTGTCGCAACTTTCCACAGTTCGTGGCATGTGGATATCAAACGATTAGTCAAATTTGATTTTTTGACCAATATATTTTTAAGGAGAATAGTCAGGTTTTACAAAAATTGTGATGCGGTTTGGGCGGTAAATAATAACTCTGCCAATCAGCTCCGCGCGTATGGATATAAAGGAGAAATCCGACCGATGTATAACGGCACTGATTTGACATATCCCGATCAGGCAGCAGTATACAAAGATGAAATAACAAGGAGATACTCAATTGAAGAAAGTGAGTTTATTTTTTGCTTTTGTGGCAGGTTGATGTGGTACAAAGGGCTGAAAAATTGTTTTGAAGCTTTGGCAATGCTGAAGAAAGATGGGATAAAGTTCCGTTTTTTTGTCATCGGATACGGTGAGGATGAAAAGGCTATGAAAAATATGACTAACAATTTGGACATTTCAGAAAATGTCATATTCACCGGAAAAGTGACTTCAAGAGAAGAATTGACCAAATACTACACACGCAGTGATTTATTTTTACTGCTTTCAACTTTTGATTCGGATGCACTCACCACCAAGGAAGCTGCAGCATGCAAAACTCCGGGGTTACTGATACGTGGATCAAAGACAGCGGAACAGATCGTTGACAATGAGAACGGGTTTTTGGTTGAAGATGATCCGGGAGCGGTATTTCTCAGGATAAAACAGATCATTGCAGATCCGGACTTGCTGCAAAATGTCGGGGAAAACGCTCATAAGACTTTATGCGTCCCCTGGGAGGAGGTAGTTGACCAGGCAAGTCGGGTGTATGATGAAATCATTGCCAAAAAACGGGAACAATTGGCCGAAATGGAAGATTCTTCCAGGAAAGGATCTTTTTGGATCAGATTGATGAAACCATTTTACTGATTTTAGCAATATATTAGAAGGAAATCTGCTGACTTTGAATTTAATTAGTTTATTTTCGGAAAAAAGAATTGAGCTTGCCTGAACAGGTAATTGATTATGACTGGATAGCTTAAGGGAAGACAGCTCACGGTGATTTGGAAGAAAACCGTTATTAAATATGAAAGAAAAATTCAACGAGATTGTAAGGGAGTTTTTGAAGTTGCTCAAAAACAAGTATTTCTATTATGGGGCAGTATGCCTGCTCATCGGTACTGAGTTGAACTACATTTCACAGGAGTATTTATTGGATTATACGCTCAACGGCAATTCCCTGCCGGTGCTGAATGATCTGATACTGGACAATACCCCGTATTGGGATATCGATATTTTGTGTGACATCTTTTCAGTTGTATCGGTTCTCGTGCTCATGGTTTTCATCATTCTTAAACGGAAATACCACTCAATTCCATACATTTTAATGCTCAGTGGAATTTTCCAGATCATAAGAGGTATCTTTATCGTGCTGACTCCCCTGGGAAACCCTCCGGGATTTGACGGAACAGAAGGTCCTTTCCACGGATTTACTGATATTGAACTTGGTGTATATCCTTCGGGGCATATCGGAATTGCATTCTTATACTTTCTTTTTGCAAATGTAAAACCATACAATTACCTTCTTTTATTTGCCATAGCTATGATCATTTTCGGGCTTTTTGCATCTAAAGGGCATTATACGATCGATATTTTGTCTGCAATGATTTTTTCGTACGCAATCAAATGCTTCGGAGACAGGTATTTGATCGGACATTTTGATCCTGACCATCCAAAAGTATTGTGAATCATCAGATCAAAACACAAAAAACTCATTTACCTATTTTAACATTTGATAACCAGGAGTTTTAGTTTTTTGCATAAAAAAATTGCATTATGGTGTATTTCTTGCTCAGCTTGATTGCCCGGCACAGCAAGCATATGTATATTTTATTTCCATTTTTGACAATCCCGATTTTGGTGCTAATTTTGCCGGCAATTTAAATCATTATGGCTTCAGGATTTTTTGCAATTTTGGATGATATCGCTGCGCTGATGGATGATGTGGCAACGATGGGAAAACTGGCAACCAAAAAGACCGCCGGAATATTGGGTGATGACCTCGCAGTCAATGCTGAGAAAGCTACCGGATTTGTTGCTTCCAGGGAAATTCCGGTACTTTGGGCGATCACAAAAGGTTCTTTGCTCAATAAAGTGATCATCATTCCACTTGCATTGCTGCTGAATTTCTTCCTTCCTGTTGTGATCAAAGTCATTTTGGTATTAGGAGGGCTGTATCTGGCTTATGAAGGTGCTGAAAAAATCGTTGAGTTTATTTTTCACAGGAATCCGCAAGCAAAACATAAGGATGAAACCGGTCCGTCTGACCCTGTCGCGATGGAAAAAGCGAAGGTGAAAGCAGCAGTTACGACTGATTTTATCCTGTCCATTGAGATCGTGATCATTGCGCTTGGAACTGTGATGGAAAAGGAGCTGATGATCCAGATCATGGTGGTTTCAGTTGTTGCTCTGCTGGCAACGGTGGGCGTTTATGGCATCGTAGCGTTGATCGTTCGCATGGATGATATCGGAAGGATGTTAAAAAGGATGTCCGGAGATAAAGGGATCGTGGCCCGGTTGGGTCAGGGACTGATCAATCTTCTTCCCTGGGTCATCAAAGCGTTGGCCGTGATCGGAACCATTGCCTTGTTGTTGGTTGCAGGTGGAATTTTTGTGCACAACAGCGAATTTTTGCACCACAGTTTGTCATTTTTACCTTTATTGATCAAAGAATTTTTGTTTGGCCTGGCGGTTGGTCTGATCGTTGTTGGACTGGTTGGCCTGCTTAAAAAAATATTGTATAAACCGGTTTCATAAACTATTGAAATCTGATCATGATTTTTAGATTTTTCAACACATAGATTTCTTTGTTTATTGATTTTTCAAGGTTTTACAGGAAAGTAACCTGTATCACTACTCAAAAGAATTGCAAATACTTTTGAAAAAATACCTTGCCCTATAAGCTCTGTACCGTAAAAACAACGTATCACCTAAATCAACAATCCATGCCACGTAGTGGTAAAATATCTGTAGCAATGCTATGTGCACAGTAGTGAAAGTGGAAACAACCCCGAATTGGTTGAATAATTTATACGGGAAGTGTTTCTTATGCCAAGATTCGCACCAATTTTATAAAGTGCCTATTCTTTGCCTTGAATCAAAAGGATTCCCCGCGAAAAATTCCTCCCCGTTTTGATCACAAAAGGATATACTCCGCCAGGTAAATGATCTTTCTGAAAAGACCATAGTAAATTGTTTTTTCCAGCAGGGAATTTCCCTTTTTGGTTATGGATCATTATCCCGGAAGCATCAAAAACCTGTAGTTCAACAAATTCCGCAAATGCCAATTCAAACCGGATATTGACCTGATCCCTGGCAGGATTCGGGAATGTCAGTATTTTAAAAGCATCTGAACCGGTACGTTCTGTAAAGAGACCAAAATCTACTTTGACAAAAACAGGAAACTTTGTGCTGCCGGAATGAACAAAAAGACTGTCAAAAAAATGTAATTCATCAACTGTCACAGTTGAAATGAATTTGAGCAAAACAGACAGGGAATCACCTGTCTGAATTTGAGCCGGCAGCATTTCACTACACGTAAGATCAAACGGGTAGGAAGGGTCAGGATGATAAGTGAAACTGTCAATTGTCACCGGTAAAGCAGATGGATTATAGATCATCCATTCAATTCCCGAAAGCATTTGTTCAGCAGAATTGAATTCAATGGTATCGCGATCAAAATCAAGGATGATCTGCCAGTCATCCATTATAAAACGGTGCGGTTCGGCTTCTCCGATGAAAGGATGAGTGGCTCTTCTGCCGGAACTGTCAAAAGCTTCAATATAATATTGCACTTCCTCACCACCTGTGAATCCGGCCAGGGTGTATTCCCATATCCCGTCTTCGGTCAGGGACATGGTATCCGTCGTAAATTCATCTTCATTGATTCGGTAATGAACGAAAACGGAATCCCTGATGATCCCTTTTCCTGAAAAAGCCTTGATTTTGGTTTCAATATTGATCTGTGGAGTGAAAGTCTTTCTGCCAAGAACAGGTTGATGGTTGATATACAACATACCCAGGTCTGCAATTTCCCTCGTCCGGCAATGCAAGGCATCCGTATTATACCACTGATTATATAAAACACCGAAAATTTGATAGCCGGGCATTGCCAGTCTGTAGGCATCCAGTGCCTCATCATCCCATTGGTTGCCGGTGATCGGAACGAAAACTTTATTATTGAGGATCAGAGAGTTGGTATAAGGTGTATTTTGATTGAGGCCCGGCGTAAAAACCCTGTACACTTCGAAAGGAATGCCATAGGGGCTCATTTTGGAACCAAAGTATTCTGCTACATCTTCAAAATCCTCGTAACGGTAGTCGGTTGGAGCAACCTGTCCGATCAAAACCTTGCCCGGAGAGAGGTATTTTCCCCAGCAGTCGATGTGTTTGATATAGTCATCCAGCGGATCAGGAAGCACATGATAAGTATCAATGCCCAGGTAGTTTTTCATGGTTTCGGCGATATTTTCTTCTGTTTTATCCGGATTTTCTTCCCATACCAGGTCTGTGGAAGCGCCATTGCCGTGGCCGTCACACATATAATTGCCTCCGGTATGGAACAGATCCATGGCATAAAGATCAATTCCCAGCTGAGCTGCCACGGCACCGGGAATTTCATCGTCGGCAGGCCTTGGCCGGTTATATGGAAAATCCACGATACCCGGTTTGCCGTCACCGTCGAAGATGAACCATGGGCCGTAATCCCTGGTCCAGTGGCTGTTGGTCGGAGCTTCCAGAAAAGTGCAATTGTCCAGATTGACCCCGTTTTGGGTATAAAGATTGATGGCATTGTTTTTCTGGCTGGCGTTGGCAACCAGAGTGATGACTTCGGTATCTTTGGCCAGTTCCACAACCAGGCTGACCGGTATGCCCAGAGGATAACGGATCAAAACGCCCTGCATGGCTTCATATTCAGCTACATTTTTAATAAAGCCGGATGGCGGATCCGTAACTGTCAATTGGCGTTCATTGCCGAACGGCTGCCTCATTTCCTCTTCGGAAAGATAACGGAGTTTTTGCCACAATGGTCTTTCGTCCTGAGCAAATACATTGGTCATCACAAAACTGAAAAAGAAAAAGATTAAGATATACTGAATTCTGAGCATCTGCTTATTTTTCTGTAAACATACCATTTTTGTTTCTTTCCGCAAAAATGTATATTAATTAGAGATTTTCAGGCAGGGATGGGTAGAGTTTGCATTGACGTATTTTATGAGCTTTTTGATTAATCTTGAAAGATAAATTTTGCATCAATTTGAAGTTTATTGTAAAGGGCTTTTGCCAATTCAAAGTTCAAAGGTCTTTTTCCCTTTAATATTTCACTTATCCTTGAGGGTGACGTTCCTAATAATTCTGCCAGATCCTTTTGCTTTAATTTCTGTTGAAACATACGCAATTCGATCATTTCTTTTAGAGATTCAATCTGAAATGGGTATTTTGATTCTTCATATCTGGCGATTTCATCAGAAACCTGATCCAATTCTTTTTGCAATGTTGTATCTAGTTCACCAGCATCTGTGAGTTGTTTTAATAACTCTTCCATCCTGATACTTTTTTGATGATATTCCATGTTTGTCATAATTCTAAATTTTTTTTGCATCTATCTTATTGTACTCATCATGTGTGCCAATAAATCTGATGAAAACCCTTTCCTGATATGAAAATGATAATTACAATCAGCCTGAATTCATTTCCTTTAATGTTGAAAACGTACCTGTTATTTCCAACATAATCGACTGAATTATAATCTTTTTTAATATCATTTAAATCTTTCCATTTTGCATTCTTCACAATCGTATACCAATTCAGCAAGGGAATCCTAGATTGAGTATGCTTTTTGGAAAATTCTGTTAATTTCCTTGGTGTAACCACGCGCATACTTAAAAATTGAGTCTGCTCCGAAAAGTCCAATTTGTTGATTTTCAATCGTTTTTTGCCCCAAGCTACTGACGCTAAAGGTCAGCACAGGACTAAAGGGAAACGATTGAAAATCAACAAATTAAAAGTCCCCTTTTAGGCTTGTACTGACTGAAAACGTCAGTGGGGATTTAGGGGACAAAGACTTTTCGGAGAAGACTCAAAATTTTATAATACAAAAATATGGAAATAAGTTCTATAAAATGGAATAATATATAAAAATGTGTAAAAGTATTTTACTTCATTTCCTTTCCATCCGCCTGCTCACAAAATCACCCAGTGTATTCATCGCAAAAACCAGGCTAAATATGGCAAAACCGGGAAAAACAACCAGCCACCAGGCTTCATGGTTTTTCCTGGCTTCACTGAGCAAACTGCCGAAACTCACATGGTCTGCAGGCAACCCGATACCTAAAAATGACAAGGCAGATTCAAGTAAAATACTGGAAGAAAAGCCAAATGCAACTGCCACGATCACAGGCGTCATCACGGCAGGTAAAGCATGCCGCATGATGATCCGGGAGTCACTCATTCCAATGGCGCGAGCTGCTTCAATATAACGTTGCTCCTTGATTTTAAGCATTTCTGCACGGACAAAACGGGCGATCGACGGCCATCTCAACAAGCCAATGATGAGGATCACATTGTAAAGTGATGCTTTTGTGAACAGGCTGACCAGGACTAAAACGAGGAAACTGGCAGGCATTGACTGGAATATCTCGATGAAAGAGGAAAATAAAATGTCCAGAGGAAGCCGGTATTTTTTTTGAAAAAATCTCATCCTTTTGATGAGTTCATCCAGTATGATCAAGGCAAAAAAGAAGATCAGAATGGCAAATAATATTTGGTCTGGCTGACCGGGAAAATACTTTCTGTATGAAAGTACATAGATGCCAGGAATAAGGATCAAAAACCCTGAAATTGTGGTTCTCCGGCTTATCCTGAGCCGGTCATTGCCATAGTAGGCACCGGTCAGACCGATCAGCAGTCCGATCAGGAGGGCAATGATCATGGAACCTGTTCCGGTGATCATGGCAATCCTGGATGCATGGATCATGCCTGCAGCCACATCCCGGCCGACCCGGTCAGTTCCCAGGTAATGCTTTTGCTGGCCAGAAAGGAGTTTTTGTTTTGCCGAAGGAGACACGAACGCTGCGTTTTGCAGGTCAATTGATGAATAATGATACCTTACCGGCGGATAGAAAGTATAAGCGGGATCATCACAATTTTGCCCCGAAACAGCAGGGAATTTGACACCGTTTTCATCTTTACAGATGATCGGCTTGTCATTGGCCAGAAATGGTGCGAGCAGGGCAGTCAGCATAAATGCCAGCAAAATGGCAGTGGACATATAGAAGGATAAATTTTTAGGCCTGGCTGTCATGACGATTGATATTTGATCCTTGGATTGATCCGTGCATACAGGATGTCACCTAACAGGTAAATGATAAATGTCAGCACACCCAGCAACATGACCATTGCAAAAACCACAGGCCAGTCGAGTTGTCCGATAGAATCGAACAGCAATCTGCCCATACCCGGGATATTGAAGATCACTTCGAGTACCACAGATCCTGCCAGGGCAGCGGGAAAGCCACTGATCAGGGCCGTTGTGACAGGCAGGAGCGTATTTGGCAAAAGGTGGCGCATGACCATTCTTCTTTCTGAAATTCCTTTGGCCCTTGCTGTGAGAATATAATCGGATTTGAGTTCCACAACTGCGGTATTGCGTACCAGCCTTATTGCAGAGGCAGCACCGTGAAAGGATAGCAGTAAAGCAGGAAGGATGAGATGAGGCAGTCCTTCTGCCAGTTTTTCTAACCGGTCCATATCTGCATAGATTGAACCCACTCCGATATCCGGGAAGATATTAAGCCATTTCCCGTAAATATCAGTGGTCAAGAAAATGATGGCAAGGGTGCCAAGCCAGAAAAGCGGAACAGCATAAAGGATAAAGCTGCTTGTGCTGATAAGCTTATCCTGCCATTTGTTCTGGTAATATGCAGTATACAGGCCAAGTGAAATGGCAAGCAATAAACTCAGCAGATAGGCGATAACAACATAACTCAGGGTCCAGAAAAATGCATCGCTGATCTTTTTGCCGGCAGGCTGACCATCCGTCAGGGAAATTCCGAAATCTCCCCGAAATAGATTGCTGATCCAATGGTGATATTGGTTGTCCGGGCCATGCCAATGCAGGACGGGTAAAAATGCCATCAATGTTGGGGAGTTTTCAGGATTTTGAAGGAAGAGGTCCGTGTATTCGGTCAATTTAGCCCTGATACTCTCCGGAATGCTGTCATTTTCTGTTGTTTTTTTAAGAATGACAGCGAGTTGTCCGGCTTTATTGAGGTCAGCAGTTGCATGAATGGTTTTGAGTTGGGAAATGACGGGCGATAATTGATATCCTCCTGAAGATTCAGCCTCTGAAAGCAGATCTTCCTGTGTCCTGAAGGCATTCTGTATCCATGACCAATCGTGGTTCTGTCTCAACCATGCTTTCATGATCTTTTTTTTCTCTGCGGGAAAGATCTTGTGTGCGGTGTCCGGAAAACAGGCCGGTGTGATGCTGAAGTAGAAAACAGCTTTGTCCAGTCCCAGTTCCCGGTACACACCGGCAAAGACTTTTTGCTGCTGATCGTAGGAAAGTCGCTCCGTTTGGCTTCCCCTGATGGCCATATACATTTGAACCTGATCACCGGGAGCTGCCTTGCTCAGGAAGAACACGATGATAGACAGCGCTAAAAGCGATGGAGTGATCAATAAAGCCTTTTTCAGAACAAAAGAGGTCATCTTGCACGATTAGTCAGGCTAAAGTAATCAATTTTGTTGACGGCGCATGATCGTCTCGCAAAATTATGGATCAACTGGCTGATGGACTGCCATTTTTAAGTGAACTTCCGAATGGTTAACCTCAATTTACACATTAATCTCAGTTTTCGTTTCAGACATCAGGTTCAATATTTCACAACTCTTTGATCATTTTTTTGGGTAATCCCAAAAATACCTGTATGTTTGCAGTCCTTTTTATGGTCGGTTGGCCGAGTGGCTAGGCAGAGGTCTGCAAAACCTCGTACAGCGGTTCGAATCCGCTACCGACCTCAAGCTTTCAGAACCTTTCCGGTGCAACCGGGAAGGTTTTTTTGTGCACTTTTTTCAATGTTCAAATGATTTGATGTTCAAATGTTCAAATGATCTAATTTTCAAATGCTATAATGATCTAATATTCAAATGTTCAAATGATCTGATGTTCAAATGATCTGATGCTATAATATTGAAATGATCTAATAGTCTAATTTTCAAATACTATATTGGTGAAATGATCTGATTTTCAAATGATCCACTGATTGTATACTATGCAGGTGAAAGTACTGCTTGAAATTAATGGTTTTCTTCAATACAGTATTGATCAGATAGCGTCAAAAGTCCAAATGATTTTGAAAATCGGAAAATTCTAATTTGGATCCATCAATCCTAAGGTGTCGAATTCAGGCTAAAAATGTTTCATTTCATTGAAACAAATCTTGTAGTACTTCAACATATTCAGGCATCTAATCGAAATTATATTTTGGATCCTTCATTTTGAGTTGATCATTAATTATAGAACATTAATTAATTTTCAATGTTGTTAATTGATTGACTTGAAAAAAAGAAAATAGACGTAAAAGCGCCTAGAATGAAGATTATTTTCTATTGGAAGATTTCAATTGACCATTTATAACCAGTCGCATGAGTGACTTTATTAAAAAGTATTCAGATGAAAATTAAACTTTTATTTATTGTATTCTTATTTGGACTTAGCTGGCTTAACGGGCAAAACCATTACAATGTATATTTTGCAGGAGATCCCGAAACCATTCTGGTTGAAAACCTGACCAAAGGCACCAGCCTCATTTTACAAGGGGCAGATACCTTGCAGCTCAAACTGGAAGGGACTGGTGTGCAGGAAACTGAACAAACTAAACATGCATTGACCATTTACCCAAATCCAATGGATCAAAGCTGTCGTTTTGATGTTGAAAATACCATAAATGGTATGGTCAAAATAGAACTCTACCATTCCAGTGGAAAATTGGTGCACGAATTCAGTAGTAAACTTTCAGCCGGGTTGCATCAATTTGAACTAACAGGAGTCAGTGCTGGTATTTATCTCATACGTGTTCAGACTGAAAAGCATCGTTTTACGGGCAGTTTTGTTTCCACAAATGTTGCCGGCTCCATCATCACTCTAAAACATCTCAGGGAAATACCCTTGAAGTATTTTATGGACAATGATCCGTCCATTCAAAAGTTATCAGATGCTGATTTTCTCTTAAACCCGAGAACTATAGTTGAGATGGATTTTTCAGTTGGAGATCAGTTGAAATTTACCGGTTATATGACAGGCTCTGATGAAGATATTGAATATGCCTCTCCGACAGGTGATCAGAGCATAAACTTTACTTTTTGTGTCAGACCTGGTGACCCAGGCAATATTTCAGGTAATATCAATCCTTGTGTTGGTGCCACAGAAAATTATACAGTATCTGAAGTTACTGGGGTGACTTACACATGGACCGTTCCTTCAGACTGGACGATCCTTTCAGGGCAGGGAAACAGCAGCATCTCGGTCATCGTAGGACCGGACCCGGGCAATATCTCTGTGATCCCATCCAATGAATGTGGCAATGGTTCTGATCAGGTGCTTTCTGTGGTGATTCAGACAGTACCGGAACTCTCTGAGATAAGTGGTGCCTTAAATCCATGCTCCGGAATCGAATCAGGCTACTCAGTCAACAATGTTTCAGGAGTGACCTATACCTGGACCGTTCCTTCAGACTGGACGATACTTTCCGGACAGAACTCCAACAACATTACTGTGACAACAGGTTCAATGTCGGGCGAAATCGTGGTGACGCCATCCAATGATTGTGGCGCTGGCACTGCTGTTTCATTGCCGGTTACTCCACAATTGGCTCCGGATCAACCTTCCCTGATTGTAGGCAATGACAATCCCTGCGCATCGGGTGAAGAAATTTACCTGGTCACGGAAGTTCCTGGCGTGAGCTACTTCTGGTCCGTTTCGGACGGATGGTCCATACAGGCAGGACAAAATACAAACATGGTCACCATTGGGATTGGTACCTCACATGGTGACATCACTGTCACTCCATTCAATGAATGTGGCAATGGAACATCACGTACATTGCCCGTAAGCCTTCAATTTACACCGGATCAACCATCTCCTGTATCGGGTAATATCAACCCCTGTTCGGGCGAAACAGAACTGAATTACACTGTAGTCAATGTCCCGGGAGTCAATTATTTCTGGACTGTTCCGGCTGACTGGACGATCACATCAGGGCAAAACAGCAACAGCATTACGGTGACTGCAGGCACACTGTCCGGAAACATTGTTGTGACTCCTGCAAATTTTTGTGGGAACGGTACTGAACAATTGCTTGCCGTGAATATTCAGGGGTTGCCCGCACAGCCAACTGCTGTCATTGGAAGCTTTAATCCTTGTGCAGGTGCAACTGGAATTACCTATTCTGTAAATAACGAACCGGGAATTGTATACAACTGGTCAATTCCTGTTGATTGGACGATCACATCCGGACAAAATACCCACAGTATCAGCGTTACATCAGGAACCGGATCCGGATTGATCAGTGTATTCCCGTCCAATGAATGTGGTGAAGGTGCACCGGCTAATTTGGCAGTAGAGACTCAGAATTTTCCTGATCAGCCATCAGAAATCATTGGCAACACGGATCCTTGCCAGGGTGCAATAGGTTTGATATATGAGGTGACTTACGTTGACGGAGTAAGCTATAACTGGTCAGTGCCGGCGGACTGGACGATCACTTCAGGGCAAAATACCAACAGCATTACCGTTACAGCAGGGTCAGCTACAGGATTTATTTATGTTACACTTTATAATGATTGTGGCAATGGTCCTGACAGGATACTGCCTGTAACAACCCAATCTTCACCGGCCCAGCCAACTGCAGTGACACAGGTACCTTCACAAACACAAATCGAATGGAACTGGAATAATGTCCCAGCAGCGACAGGTTATAAATACAATACTGTCAACGACTATGAAACAGCGACTGATAACGGCAGCTCTGCCAGCTATTTGCAAACAGGGCTGACCTGCAATACAGCCTATTCCCTTTTCGTGTGGGCATATAATGACTGTGGTATCTCGACAGCACTGGAACTTTCACAAACAACATCTTCCTGCACTTCAGACTGCGGATCAACGGTTACTTTCATGTACAACGGCAGCCAGGTTACTTACGGGACAGTCACCGGAGCGAACAACAAATGCTGGCTCGATCGTAATCTCGGCGCATCACAGGTGGCAACCGGCAGTTCGGATGCAGCTTCCTATGGTGACCTTTTCCAATGGGGAAGACTGGATGACGGACACCAGGTGAGAACCTCTCCTACGACTTCTGCGCTGAGCATTACGGATGTTCCCGGTCATGGAGATTTCATCCTGGCACAGGACTTTCCGTACGACTGGCGATCTCCTCAGAACAACAACCTTTGGCAGGGTGTCAATGGCAACAACAATCCTTGTCCGGAGGGATTTCGACTGCCAACCTATACGGAGTGGGATACTGAACGTGCAAGCTGGAGTACCAACAATGCTGACGGGGCTTTTGCATCTCCTTTGAAATTGCCATTGGCGGGCATCCGCTACAATGACTTTGGCTCGGTCTTCAATGAGGGCTTGCATGGAAACCTGTGGAGCAGTACAACGGGAGGAACACTTGCCAGGTTCCTGAGTTTTTCTGATTCAGATGCTTCCATGAACAACTATGCCAGGGCTCATGGCATGTCTGTAAGGTGTATAAAAGATTGATATCACATAAAATAAGCAATACTCATGGCCGTGAGTGGATGCTAATGTTTTTAGAAAATAATGATATAATTCCATTTTTCTTTGCAAAGATATATGGAGGCAAAACAAAATTTGAAAAGTAGTATTTGCTGTTGTTGTGAATCCAGATTTGAAGTTGCTTCACTAACGAGTAGTATCACACGTTCCTCATTTATGAATTTTAAGTCTTAACTTGAATAATAATCAAGTCAAAGAAGTTGTTTTATTAAAAGTTAGTTTGAAAAAAATAATTTTAGAAATATGAAAATAATTCAAATTCTCCTGATCGTATCATCCGTTATTTTTTTGTTCAGCTGTGCCGGCAATCAGCCTGAAAAGCAGGTCACGGAAATGGACCAGACCGTCGGATCAGACGACCATCAGCATTCAGACAGTACAGCTGTCCTTGAACTGAACAATGGTCAAAAATGGGTGGTCAGCCGGGAAATGAGACCCCACCTGCTGAATGGTGTTGCATTGGTCAGAGATTATCTCCAGAACAAGCAAACGGATTATAAGTCACTTGCCGGGCAACTCAAAGAAAAGAACAGTCAGCTTCTGAACAGTTGCAACATGAGCGGCAAAGGCCATGATGAATTGCACAAATGGCTGATCCCGCACATGGAATTGGTCGACCAACTGGAAAAGGCAGCGGACCAGGCTGAGGCCAACGATTATGTGCAGCAACTGGAACAATCATATTTGGAATACAAGGAATATTTTGAGTGATCATATTTGATATGCATCCAGTGGATTGAAAAGTATCGGCTCCAGGCGGGTAGCTATTAAGCTTCTGATGATGGTAAGTACAACCAGTTAAGTAGGTAGCAAGGTTTTACCCTTATTTTTCTATTGCCGGACATTTATTATCTGGGCTCACGCCAAGGAAATATATCATGTTATATCGGAAAATTGAATTTCATCCATTAGACTTACTTTCCAGTAAGTAACCAAACAGCCCTTTCATATTTTAGGAAAGTCACATGATATCAGAAAACAAATGTTGAAGTCAATTACGATAAAATGTTATTTGGAGCTAATGCATTGATTTTTCAAAGAGCTGAAGATTGATTCATAGTTTTGCAGTATGTGAAAATCAGCGTTTACGACTGAAAAATTAACAAACTTCAATTGAAATTTGCTATTTTGGCAAACGGATTATTGCATAGCACCAAAACTCAGGAATTAATTCATTGAGAATTTATTAATTCTTTGGTTGAAGAAAAATTAGTTTATGACACTTTTTCAAAAATTACAACAAGCCCGCAGCGAAGAAGATGTAAAAGATGCTTATATCAAAGCGCTGGGATTGAAGAGTTACAGCAAAAACATCATTGACATTCAAACCAGGGAAATATGGTTTGAAGCCAAAGATACCGGCAAGCATTCGACCTATGCCATGTTTACACAATTATTGCATTATGTCCAGCAGGCTATTAACAAAGGTGAATATGTGCCTCCCTTCTTATCTGTCGTTGATACGCAAAAGGCGGCCATCATGAAAAGCTCGGATGTTATTCCATTCCTGGAGAAAAAAACCATCAAATGGGGTAGATCTGCCAGTAATTATACCCAGGAAGCTTTGGACGCAATTTCAACACACATAGGTACTCATTTCGTCAGTTTCAGGATAGAAACTCACGAAGAAGAGTTTATTTCCACTATCAAAAATGCAATTGCAAGAGGAGATATCATCCGTACTCAAATTACGCCTGACAACCTTAAACAGGTATTTGACAAATGGGTAAAAATGATCGGTTATGAAATCGCAGGCGTATCAGAAGATGATTATGCATTGCTCTTTTTTGCGGACATCATGCACGACGGCACTACTGCCACACACGATAATCTGACAGCAGCATTGATGCATAAAAATAATGCACCTGTTTTTCTCCTGGGAGGCAAAGTATATGAACTCAGCAATAAAGAAGGCTATCGCCAATTCTGGAGTATATATCATAAACCGCCAAAAGCGGAATTCAGAAATTATTTATTGGAACGTCGCGATAGTTTGATCCCATTGGATGAACGTAGTTTCAAGGGAGCATTCTATACACCCCTTGCTGTTGTGGACAAAGCTTATGATAAACTTACAGAAATCCTGGGAAACAACTGGCAAAAGGAATACATCGTTTGGGATATGTGCTGCGGTGTGGGCAACCTCGAGGTAAAACACAGTAACCACCGTAATATTTTCATGAGTACACTTGACAGTGCGGATATAGATGTGATGAAAGCAACCAAAACTTGTGTTGCAGCTACCAGATTTCAATATGATTATTTGAATGATGATATAACCGATAACGGAGAAATAGATTATTCACTTACCAATAAAATACCTCTGCCTTTGCAAAAAGCTATCAGAGAGGGTAAAAAGATATTGGTTCTGATAAATCCTCCTTATGCTGAAGCCACAAATGCAGATACCATTAGTGGAGGAGAGAATAAAACCGGAGTCGCAAAAACAAAATTTGGAGCAACAGGAATGAATGAATTTGGAAAAGCAACCAATGAATTATATACTCAGTTTGTTGTAAGGATTTCAAAAGAGATTCCAAATGCGACCATTGCGATGTTCAGTACTTTGAAATATGTAATTGCACCGACTTTAGAAGTTTTTAGAGCGAACTGGAATGCCATATTTCTTGGAGGGTTCGTGGTAGATAGTAAATCATTTGATGGAATAAAAGGTAGGTTCCCAATTTCATTTTTAGTCTGGAAGATTGACATGAAAAGTATTTATAAATCTCCTATTCGAGAAATTACGGTAGAGGTTTTAAATAAATCAGCAATTCCGATTGGGGAGAAGACTTTTTATAATATGCCAAATGATAAACTACTCACCAATTGGATAGAAAGACCTAAAACAAATAGGCACGAAGTAATTCCATTGAAAAATGCTATAGTACCTGCAACTGCAACTAAAGATTTAAGAGGTATTTATTGGTCAGATGGTGCATTAGGTTATATGTTAAGTGGTGGAAATGACGTACAACATGCTGGAATTCAAACTGTAATATTTTCTTCTGGTTATGGAAGTGGAAGAGGTTATTACATTAATCCAAATAATTTATCACAAATTGCAGTAGTTTTTTCTATGAGGAGAATGGTTAAAGCTACATGGCTGAATGACCGGGATCAATTCTTGCAACCCACAGAACCTTTAACTGAGGAGTTTAAAAGCGATTGCTTAGTTTGGATGCTTTTTAATGGTAGCAACCTGACTGCCAGTGCTGATGATCTTGAATGGAATAATAAAAAATGGAGCATCGTGAATCATTTCATACCTTTTACTGAAGAAGAAGTGAATGCACCGGAACGATTTGAAAGTGATTTTATGGTCAACTATTTATGTGGTTTGGAATTGTCACCCGAAGCGGTAAGTGTGTTGGATGCCGGAAGAACTCTATGGCGTGCTTTTTTTGACTATACCGATACCCGTTCTGTGAGAGAAGAATTAAAACTGAACCGGCCTGATGTGGGCTGGTATCAGATCCGTAAAGCCATACAAGCCCGCAATGCAAGCGGAGATTATCCGCCCGTTAGCTTTAAAATATTTGAGGAAGCATACCGGTCCCTGACAGAAAAACTGCGGCCTATGGTGTATGAGTTGGGGTTTTTGAAGATATGATATTTAGTTTATGGATTTTGCTGAAAGTCTGAATGATTATTTTAGCAGAAAACATTTATCAATCAAATAAATCAGACCGTTTTTTAAAGCTTTTTTTTCTTGGTTTAGGCGATTGTTTTGAATCAACGAAGTGAAAATTTTTATCGAAATCCCTAAAATATGAATTCCGGATATGAATTGATAATTGGATTACTAAATTTGGTTCAACTAGAAAGGTTTTGTAATTTTGGCATAAGAGATAACAGTTATACATTTAATTCAGAGTATTTTAATATGAAATCCGGTTTATGGCTAAAGACATAAATAAAAAGGTTTTTGAAGATTCAACCAAATTGAAATTAGACATCTTTGCAGAGTGTTTCGAAGAGTGGTTGCCTGTTTTTAACAATGACATATACACGACCGCGATTTATGTTTTTGATTTTTTTGCAGGCAGTGGAAGAGACGTTGAAAATAACCCGGGAAGCCCATTGGTATTATTGAATAAGGCAAAAGGTGTGGATCGAAAGTATTGTATGAATGCAAAAAAGCCCATACATTTTTTATTCAATGAAAATCTAATAAATAAGAGTAAAATTCTAACAGAAAACCTGCTACACTATATTCAAAAATGTGAATCGGAGAATGAATGCGAAGGTTGTATTTACCAATACAAAGTAGAGAATTATGAATTCCAGAATATATTTTCGAACCAAGGCATTTCAAATATTTTTAAGGATCCTGATTTAGGAAAATTTGTTTTGCTTGACCAATATGGATTTAGTCAGATAGATGAGAGAGTTTTTCTTCAATTGATTTCTTATCCGAAAACAGATTTTATTTTTTTTATTTCATCCTCATTTATCAGCAGATTCAGAGAACATCAAAATACTAAAAAATACATTGACACTTCCAGGATTGAATTCGATAAAATCCGACCTAATGAAATTCACAGAGCAGTAGCAACCTATTTCAGGGATTTAATTCCTTTCGGGAAAGAGTATTATTTGCATCATTTTTCAATCAGAAAGGAAGAGAAAAAAGGTAACTATTATGGTCTAATTTTTGGTACAAATCATACATTTGGTATGGAAAAGTTTCTGAAAGTTTGTTGGAGACATGATGTTTTTTCTGGTGAAGCCAATTATAATATCGACAATAATTATGAAAGAGGAACCATTTTCTATAATTCTGAAAATAATGTCAAAAAGGAATTAGTTTCAGAAGAGATCAAGAAACTTGTTTTATCTGGGGAAATATCTGATAATATATCCGGTTTAAAATATTGTTTACAAAAAGGTTGTAAACCGGATTTATTTACTGAGGTGATAAAGCAACTTGAAAAAGAGAAAAAGATTGAAAGATTTGGATATGTGAATAACCAATCTTCAGCAATTCATAAAGCAAAAACTTACAACATAAAAAGGACTGACTATGGCACATAAAATTGAATGGACGGAACAAACCTGGAATCCTTCAGCGGGATGCACAAAGATCAGTTCAGGTTGTAAAAACTGTTATGCTGAAACCATGGCAATGAGGTTGCAGGCAATGGGCACAGCGGGTTATGAGAACGGTTTTAAATTCAACCTGGTGCATAGTCGTTTAAATGAACCCTTAAAGCGAAGAAAGCCAACTGTATATTTCGTAAATTCCATGAGTGATATTTTTCATGAAGAAATGACGAAGGAATATCTGGACAAAATTTTTGCCGTCATCGAATCAACTCCTTACCATACTTATCAGATTTTGACAAAAAGGGCAGACAGAATGTTTGAATATCTGTCCACCAGAAAAATACCTTCGAATATTTGGCTCGGTGTAACTGTCGAAAATAAAAATGAAGGATTGCCAAGAATTGATAAACTTAGAAAACTGCGTGCCAGTGTGTTGTTCCTTTCTGTTGAGCCATTACTTGAAGACCTTGGAGAAATTAACCTTACCAATATCGATTGGGTAATTGTTGGCGGTGAAAGTGGAAACAGAGCCAGACCAATGGAAAAGGAATGGGTTATCAATATCATGCAGCAATGCAAAAATGAAGATATTGCTTTTTTCTTTAAGCAATGGGGTACCTGGGGTGCAGACAGAATTAAGCGGAATAAGAAATTAAATGGAAAAGAGATAGACGGAAAAATATGGCAGCAGTATCCTGAAATAATAGAACAACAATTTGCTTTTTGACGACGAACATTTTTTTTGATCTGTTGCTCTATTTTGTTTGAAATGTCACAATTAGAATAACCGGTACAATAGTTCAGTGAGCATAATTACCTCACCAACTTGCTAACTTTCGAACTTTATTAACTTTCTACTTTAAGGGTAGTATAAAATATATTGTGTAAACTAAAATCGAAAGATAAAACCAAGAGCAACGAAGCCGGCATTTTCTTCACGGAACGGAAGGAG
>CAZQKR010000059.1:0-20992 GCA_964594045.1 uncultured Saprospiraceae bacterium
ATTTTAATATATATTTGATTTATTTTCAGTTATTTATTAATCGAACTCAGGTTAATATCCTGCCCACAGGACTTGATCCCATGATAGCTGCATTTACAGAACCGGCAGCGCAGATCATTGATCCTGCTTACACGGTCAATCCGTTATCCAACTGGTATTTTCTCGCAGCTTCCGTTCCTATTGTCGGGTTATTGGGAACATGGGTAACTGAAAAAGTACTCGTGCCAAGGCTCGGAGCGTATAAATCTGAAGGTGAGGTAAATATTGAAGAACAAAAGCCGATTACCCACTTAGAGAAAAAGTCCTTGAAATGGGCAGGTTTTGCGGTTTTAGTTATGATTTGCCTGGTATTGCTGATGATCATACCGGCCAATGGCCTGCTGCGTGGCGAAATTGATTCGGCAACTGGTTCCAGAGGTTTTCAGCCATTTTACTCCTCCATAGTGCCGATCATGTTTCTGATCTTTTTAATTGCCGGCCTGGTTTACGGGATCGTGGCGAAGATCATCAAAAAGGACAAGGATGTTACAGATATGATGGCCAAAAGCATGGCTACCATGGGATTGTATATTGTGATCTCTTTTGTTGCGGCCCAGTTTGTCGCTTATTTCAACTGGTCAAATCTGGGTAGTGTTTTGGCGGTCAAAGGCTCGGGTATATTAAAGGAGATCGGCTTTACCGGAGGTCCGTTGCTGGTGGCTTTCGTTATTGTTGTTTCACTGGTCAACCTGCTGATGGGTTCTGCTTCCGCAAAATGGGCACTTTTAGCTCCGATCTTTGTACCAATGATGATGTTGATGGGTTTTTCTCCGGAAACAACTCAGGCAGCATACCGCATTGGTGATTCATATTCCAATATCCTGACACCGCTGTTGCCGTATTTTCCACTGGTGATCGTTTTTTGTCAGAAATATGTCAAGGATGTAGGGATAGGTACCTTGATCTCAATGATGCTGCCTTTCTCGATCGCATTTGCCGTAGTCAGGATACCGATGTTGCTGCTCTGGATATGGGCTAAATTGCCCCTGGGTATAGAAGGGCCAATTTATTACATGCAGTAATCAGCTTTTGGAGGTATAATGCCTGATAGGGCAGGGGTCAAAATATTGCTTTCTGTAATGAGGAATTTTCGGGGTTTGGGAATTCCGGTTTTGAGTTGCTTAATACTGAAGGTTTATAAGTGATTATACCTGAACGGATGTTCAGATTATGAAAGGATTGTCTATAAAACGATATAAGCCTGGATACGTATTTAAACTTAAGAACCATAAATGTCAGATCCGCTGTCAAAAAGTCCGCAGAAATTACCTTTGTCCTTTCTCTTTCAAATCGAGTTTAAGAGAAAAAATATGTGAATACTCTGTAATTCCGAGCTTGCCAACGTTGGTAAGCGCATAATCTACAGACAGTCTGCCCAATTTGAGACCCAGACCTAAATTGGGTTGAAGGTTGAGGCTTTTCGTACCTACGAGGTTTTTGTCAATGAACTGAAGGTTTCCGATCCCGGCCCTCAGGAATACAAGATGGTTATATCCAAGTTCCATTCCCAGTGAAGGACCTACATCCACCGTTTCAGTCTGTATAACAGCATAAAGACTTGAATTTGTGCTGATATTCAGGTTACCTTCCAACAGATATGAGATGCCTTTATCCCCGGGTTTTGCTCCCCCGGCATAACCAAGGCCGACAATCACCTGAGGCAGTGCAACTTCTGTAGTGGCTTTTGGGATATCATTTCCGGTGGCAAACAGGATTTCCTTCTCCTCTTCGGTGTAGTTGAAACTCCAGGTAGTAAATGTGGATGGGATGTCACGAAGCATCACACCGAATTTCCATTTACCAAAGTCCATCTGGGTGCCAAGATCAAATCCGAATCCCCAGGCGTTCCCGAATTTTCCGATATTCCGGTTGACGACCTTCACATTGCCTCCAACAAAGAGATTGGAGTACAATTTGTAGGAATATGACAGTAAAAATGCATAATCCGTTGCAGAAAATTCAGAGATCAGGTCATAGTTGACCCTTCCGTCAGGACCGATCAGGTTGAACGTGTTAGGGATCTGATCCACGCCCATCCGTATAAAGGATAATCCTGCGAATGACCTGCCATTAGCGCCAAATTTTTTTCCGAATGCAACATAATCGTATTGTGCAATACCGGCGAACCATTCTGCATGCATTGCAGTGATCTGAAACGGTGCCTGTATCCTGACCAAACCAGCAGGGTTCCAGTAACCGGCTGAAATATCATCAACTGTGGCTGTGGTGGCTCCCATCATTCCGTGAGCTTTTGCCCCGACACCGATATTGAGAAATTCATTGACGAATCTGCGCGTTTGAGATTGCCCTTCAATATAAAAGGTCAATAACATCAGAGCAGTGATGAATGCTGAAAAGTATTTGTTGCTCGGCATAAAATTATACATTTTGAAGGTATGACAGATCAATCAATATCAAATTCTTATCGTCTGCACCATGTAGTGACCTCAGAAACTCCTTTATTTTACATCAAAGCCTTCTGATGAGTTACCACCTGATGTTTTCTACACTTTTAATTCATTTCTAATTCAAAGTCAAATATATAATTATTTAATAATGTGTAGTGTATTTAAATTTAAAATTCTACAAATTAAAATGTTTTTTAATATAAAGTCAGTTGTCTGACAGGAAGACAAATCAGGTTCGCTATGTAAAAGTTGATGGATTTTAACGGAAGGTATTTGTGAATATAATGCATGAACGCTGTTTTGGCTGAAATTATTGTTTGTTTTTCGCTATGATGAGTATCAAGCCATTATTTATTTGCATGGCTGGAGTATATAATCTGTTGGAATTGAACATCTCCAATGCATTTAAGATAAAAAAATTGCCGGATGCCCGGGAATCTCTTACCGGGTATTCATTATTAGCTATCAGGCTAAAATCTTAGAGTTGCTCAACCTGATTCATCACCTTTTAAAAAATAGTTTTGGCAGTTGGTGAAACCGGATTAATTTTGTAGGGTTGGTCAAGGTTTGATACAAATATATGATATGGGAGATTTCCGTCTTAGTATATTTTTTTTAGCTTTCTTTTCATTGCTGCTTATTTCCTGCAATCCTGCTTTTTATCAGGCAGAACCCTTAGACAGGACCCTCACCGCTGACCAGGGAATGGTGGTCAGTGCCCATGCTCTTGCTTCCCGTGTCGGAGTAGAGATCATGCAGCAGGGAGGAAATGCTGTTGATGCTGCCGTTGCCAGTCAGTTCGCACTGGCCGTCGTCTATCCCAGGGCAGGCAACATCGGAGGAGGCGGATTTATGGTGATCAGGTTGCCTGATGGGCAGTATGTATCATTGGATTACCGGGAAAAGGCACCTGCGAAGGCAGAAAAAGACATGTTTTTGCTGGCTGATGGTCATGTCAGGGATTCTGCCAGTGTTTATGGGGTTTTGTCAGCAGGTGTGCCTGGTTCAGTTGACGGTCTGATCACAGCATGGGAGCAATATGGTCAGATCCGGGATTTTAGCAGGATCATAACACCTTCGGTCAGCCTTGCCCGAAAGGGTTTTGCCATTACACAGGAAGAAGCGGACCGGCTCAACCAGTACCAGCCTGATTTTCAAAAATTCAATCATTTCAACAACCCTTTTGTGAAGGATACACCCTGGAAAGCCGGTGACCTTTTGCAACAAAAGGAGTTGGCATCTACCCTTGACCGTATCAGGAAAAAAGGGAAATCCGGATTTTACCAGGGGAAAACTGCTGAAAAACTGGTAAAAACGGTTCAGAGCTCAGGTGGTATCATCACCGGAGAGGATTTGAGGATGTATCAGTCCATTTGGCGTGAACCTGTGCGTACAGATTACCGTTCTCACAAAGTGGTTTCCATGCCGCCATCTTCGAGTGGAGGGATTGCATTGATCCAGCTTCTGGAATTGATTGAACCTTTTGATCTGGCTGGATTGGGTTTTCATACTAAAGAGAGCATACATCTGCTCGTTGAAGCGGAGAAAAGAGTATATGCTGACCGGGCAAAATTTTTGGGTGATCCGGAATTTTACGATGTACCGGTTGATATGCTGCTGAATAGCAGTTATTTAGCCGGGCGGATGGCAGATTTTGATCCTTACAGGGCAACTCCGGCTAATTCGATAAGTCCTTTTGCATTGCCCGAAAGAGAGCATTTTGAAACCACACACACTTCTGTTGTGGATAAAAACAGGATGGCCGTTTCGGTGACCACCACACTGAATTCCAACTATGGGTCCAAAGTCCTGGTTGAAGGATGTGGTTTTTTTCTGAATAACGAAATGGACGATTTTAGTATAAAACCGGGATACCCGAATCAGTTTGGTCTGATCGGCAGTAAAGCGAATGCTGTTGAACCGGGCAAACGCATGTTGAGCAGTATGACACCAACGATAGTGGAGAAAGACGGTCAAGTTTTTTTAGTCCTTGGATCACCGGGTGGTTCAACGATCATTACCACAGTTTTACAGGTAATTATAAATATGGTAGATTTTAATATGACGCTTGATGATGCGGTTGATCTGCCCAGGTTTCACCACCAGTTTCTGCCGGATAAAATATTTCTGGAGAAAGGAGGATTGGATACACAAATCAAATCTTCACTTCAGTTGATGGGACATGATTTCGGTGAGTATGAGCGGATAGGTCTGATCAATGCAATCCAGGTATTACCTGATGGAAAGTTGCATGGAGTGGGGGACAGGCGCAGCGAAACGGATGTTGAGGCATATTGAAAAACCTGTTATGATTATGTCAAAAGATGGAACATATCACATAGAGAATGAACTGATCAGGTATGTCAGGGTTTTATTGCCACTGGCACTGAAAGAAAACTATACCTTCAAAGTTCCTGAAGATCTGAAGGCTTTTATCCGTTTTGGGATCAGGGTGGAGGTTCCGCTACGGAATAAAATTTATGCGGGTATCGTCATTGAATGCCTGGGAGTAAATTATCAGCCAGGATTTACCATGAAGTCCATAAATTCCGTAATTGATCAGCATCCTGTTATTACTCCGGATCAATATGAGTTGTGGCGCTGGATCGCAAAATATTATATGTGTACAGAGGGTGAAGTGATGGCAGTGGCACTGCCCACAGGGCTGAAAATGAGCAGTGAAACCTTCATTTCGGCGACGGATCACGGAGGAATTGAACATCTGATTTTAAGTGATGATGAATTTATGATCATGGAGGCCTTACAGCTCCAGCAGGAGATCCCGGTCAGAACCATACAGGACATTCTGGATAAGAAATCTGTATATCCTGTACTTAAAAAGCTGTTTGACAAGCAGTTGATCAAATCCAGGGAAGAACTGATGGAGTCATTCAAGCCCAAAACGGAGCAATGTGTCAAGTTGACCCGGGCCTATGCGGTCAAAGATGAGGGCTTATTGCTTGGGATGGAAAAAACAGCCAGGTCATTCCATCAAAAAAATGTGGTACAGTTTCTTTATGAACACCGGGATGAAAAAGATCTCGCAGCTGGTTTTGTCTGCAGGGAAACAGGAGCGGATGCATCTGTGTTGAGTGCGATGGAAAAAAAAGGGATCATCGAAAAATACTATGTGGAGATCAGCCGGCTGAAACCATTTGATGGGGTCATGGAGCCACTGCCACCTCTTTCAGCAGTTCAGGAAAAAACTGTACAAAAGATCACTCAAGGATTTGAGGATCAGGCGCATACATTATTGCATGGAGTAACGGGCAGCGGAAAGACCCGGATTTACCAGGAATTGATCAGCAAGACGGTGGCAGAGGGCGGACAGGTATTGTATCTGTTGCCTGAGATCGCGCTGACTTCGCATATTGTGCAGCGATTGCAGAAAAATTTTGGAGATGATGTACTGGTTTTCCACAGTAAACTGAATGTATTCAAACGGGTAGAGATATGGAACAAATGTCTGGGTGGTCACCCGGTATTGATCGGGGCAAGGAGCGCTCTGTTTTTACCATTCATCCGCTTGAAACTCATCATAGTGGATGAAGAACATGATCCGTCTTTCAAGCAATACAGTCCCAACCCGAGGTATCATGCCAGGGATGTTGCTGCATTCATGGCCTTGAAATGGAATGCCAGGATCATATATGGAAGTGCAACCCCAGCCCTGGAGACTTATTTTAATGCCCGGAAAGGGTTATACCGGTATGTTGAGCTGAGCAGCCGTTTTGGTCATGTGGAACTGCCGGAAATTGAGGTGATCAACATGCATGACAGGTCCATGCTGATGCCCAACCACCCAAGTTACAGTACCAGGCTGATCAGTCAGATCCAACAGGTAATTTCGAGAGGTGATCAGGTGCTTTTATTTCAGAACAGGCGTGGTTTTGCCCCCACCATCAGATGCAATTCCTGTGGCTGGCACAGCGTTTGTCAGCATTGTGATGTGAGTATGACATACCATAAGGTTTTTGAGGAGATCAGATGTCATTATTGCCATGCACGGAGTCCGTTGCCGCAGGAATGTCCGGTTTGCGGAAGCAAATCACTGATCGATCTGGGATTGGGTACTGAAAAAGTGGAAGAAGAACTCAGGATTTTGCTTCCGGAAGTGAATATCGGCAGGATGGACCTGGACACGGCCGGTACGCAGAATGAGATGGAATCCATTATATATGATTTTGAAAGGAAAAAGACTGATATACTGATCGGTACCCAGATGATCACCAAGGGTCTGGATTTTGACCATATCGGCCTGGTAGGTATAATTGATGCGGACAGATTGATCCAGTTTCCCGATTTCAGGGCCAGCGAAAGGGCTTTTCAATTGATGATACAGGTTTCCGGCAGGGCCGGAAGGCGCAAAGAACAGGGCAGGGTAATCATTCAGACCAGTCTTGTGGATCATCCTCTGATCAAGGACATCATCAACCATGATTATGAGCATTTTGTCGAACGCGAATTACAGGAAAGAGAGAAGTTCAATTATCCCCCTTTTTCCAGGCTGGTGGATATCATGCTGAAGCATAAGGATCCAAAATTATGCAGACAGGCTGCCATGGAGTATGGCAGAAAGCTGAAGGCAAAACTGGGCAGGTCGGTCCTGGGGCCCGCACCACCGGGAATTGAGCGGATGAGGGGATTATATCATCAGCGGATATTGGTCAAGCTGGATAAAAATCCGCGTATTGGCGGTGCAGTAAAGCAGTTTATCCTGGAGCAGCGCGATCTGTTATATGAAAATAAAACGTTTTCTCCGGTGAAGATCAGTATAGATGTGGATCCGGTTTAGTCTCATATCAATTGATGATTTGATTTTTTTTTGATTTATCACAAATGCTTGTATATTTGCATCGCTTTTGTGTTGAACGGGGCTATAGCTCAGTTGGCTAGAGTACTTGACTGGCAGTCAAGGGGTCGGGGGTTCGAATCCCCCTAGCTCCACAAAAAGAGTTGTTCTTTCGGGCAATTCTTTTTTTATACCTAACCTGTACCAACCAGAACCAAAGGGAAAAATGTTTTTAGAACAAGGAACACCCATGAACGATTTGAGATCTTGTTTTTTAGTTTTAAAATCAAAAATCGTTGATCTTTGCCTGCTCCGTTGTATATACATCCTACGGGGAAAATATTCTGTTTGGCTTTAATTCTTACATCATATTTCTTTTAAATCCTGCCAAAAACACGAATTCGATTTTTATGACAAAAACCATACCCAATACAGGTCATCTCGCAAGGCTTATATTTATTGGGTCTGGTAGAAAAAAGTTTTTGAAGGATAATTTATGTAAGGATATTATTTTTTCCAATTCTTAAAGGAAAAAGGTTTTGACGGGCTTTTACCATGGCGGGATACCATTTTTGAACGATTCTTTTGTTATATTTGTTCAGGGAATCAATGCCCAGCTTGAACTTATTTAGGAATATTAATCAGAAGGTATAGGAAAGTAACATCAGATCATGCAAGATATCTTTTTAGAAACTGAAGAAAAACTCAGGCAACAGGGATTCGATTTTGAACAAAGGGATTTTGAACGTCCATGGGGTGGATTCTTATTGATCTGTGAAGCTCAGACTGCCCACTTCATTGACTATTATTTTCCGGGTTTTGACGTGGATCAACTGGCCAAAGGGTTAAAGGTCAGTCCTAAGATCCTGATGGTGGCGCCAGGTAAAAAACTTTCATGGCAGTATCATTACAGACGGGCTGAACTGTGGCGGGTCGTCAGCGGACCGGTTGGGATAGCGACCAGCGCAACTGATGAGGAAAAGCCTGCCAAATTTTATGCTGAAGGAGATCTTGTTACCCTTCAAACAGGTGAGAGGCACCGACTGATCGGACTGGAAGAGTGGGGTATTGTAGCCGAACTCTGGTTACACGAAGATCCTCAAAATCCTTCGGATGAAGACGATATTGTACGTCTGAAGGATGATTTTAACAGGCCATCTCCTAAGACCAGATAACACCGGACAATCATGAAACTTGCAGGGGTAATTCTGAGATTCAATGTTGATCTCAGAACCACTTTTTCCTTCTGAAATACAGGATCATCGACAAGAAACTGATCAACAGGAAGCCCATCAGGAAAAAATACCCGGATTTCCATTTAAGTTCAGGCATATTTTCAAAGTTCATCCCATAAATCCCGGTAATAAATGTGAGTGGTATGAAAATCGTTGCAACGATCGTCAACGTTTTCATGATCACGTTCATCCGGTAACCCTGGATGGAGAAGAACAGGTTGGTGCTGCTGTCAAGAGAGGATTGTATGATCTCACAACTATCCTCCAAAGTCAGACATAAATCCTTGATCTCCAGAAAATACTTTACGTGTTGTTGCATGATGAAATCAACATCTTTTCGTTCAACGATCTGGCTGAATTCCTTCAGAGGTAATATGGATTTATTGATGTAATGGACCATTTTCTTGTGCTTTTCTATGGTTTTCAGCACACTCGGAGAAGGTTCTTTGTTTTGATCGAGCAGATTCAGTTTTTCAACTTCATTATCAATCTGGTCCAGTGTTTTGAAATAATTGTCCAGAATGGATTCCAGCAAGCCATAAAGCAGGTAATCTGCACTTCTTTCGCGGATGATACCTTTGTTTTCCCTTAGCCGGAAACGTAGGTGGTCAAAGTAATCTCCTTTTCGTTCCTGAAAGGATATCAGGAAATTTTCACCCAGAACAAAACTCAAATGTTCAGACATGATCTGGTGTCGTGATGGAACAATTGATTTGATTGCCAGGTAGTTGAATGAACCGTATTCCAGAAATTTAGGACGTTGGTTGATATCCAGAATATCCTGTATGACCAGACTGTGGACACCGAACTTCAGGCAAATGGATGCAATCAAGTCAGGATCCTGCAGTCCGCAGACATTCAGCCAATAAACGCTTTGCTTGTCCAGGAAGTCCTCTATCAATTCCGAATTCAGAGACATAATTTCTGTAATGTCCGATTTATTGTATCTAAACAGCTGTATTTCGGTGCCGGATTGATCTGATTGCCCGGTATATACATATTTACCCGGATCTGTTTTTTTTCTGTTAAGCAATTTGCTTTTTCTGGAACTTTCCATTTTTTAAAACTTGAAATTGATCACCTCTTGATGGTTGATTTTAAATAACATATACAATCAACGGAATAGTGATGACATAAGATTCTGCTGAATGATATTGACCAAAATGACTATTCCTGCTGTAAATGTAAAATATTAAGCACAATAAACGCAAAAGAAATATCTCTGTCAAATCAGCTTATTAAGCTGATGATAAATGAATGACCAAATGGGTGAAATTTGCAGCTATTTGGCTTCTAAATTTTTATTATGCGCAAATAATGCCAATGATCCTCAACCAAAATACTGACCAGGTATACGCCGGAAGAAAAACCTGAAAAGTCCAGCTGGTTGATGTTGGTTTTTGATGTTGAATTGTACAACTTTTCACCTGTTGATCCATATATAAAAACTTTGCTGAACGGATGATCAGATTTGATGTACAATTGGTTGACAACCGGATTTGGGTATGCCTTCAGGGAATATTTCTCCATGTCATCGGTAGCTGTGATCACATTCAAGGGTATGTATTCGCTGTATGCCGCATTACAAAAACCATTGACCCTGCATTGATATGATCCCTGGTCGGAAATCGAAACATTTTTAATAGTCAGCTGATTTGACTGTGATCCTTCAATCCTGCCATCATCTGCTAAAGCTGTTCCTTCCTTGTACCACAGATAGGCCAGATCATCTCCGCTTGCCTGGATCATCAGATTGGCATTGGTACCCACTATGGCTTCGACGGAAATGCTCTGGTCTACAATGATCGCACTATCTTTAACATTGATGAATACCTGATCTGTACTGGAGCAGATCCCGTTCACTATAGTCCATTCGAAAATATTTTCACCGGTGGACAACTGTTCTATCCTGGTGAATGAAGCATTCGGGTCAGTAAAAGTGCCATTGCCCTGAACGATCGTCCATTGACCGGAACCTTCCGCCGGCCAGCTGCCGTTCAGGTAGGTGAAATCATTACAGGTGATCTGATCATCACCGGCCTCTGCCAGAATGAGTCTGTCAACAGTCAGCATGGCTGGTATCGAGTTGAATTCCATTCCTTTGAAAAGTGCGACACATCTGAATTGTGCCTCATCAAATGAAGGATCCGGCACATAAACCTGTAATGTTGAAGTGTTTACTCCGGTAAAATGTTCACCCTCCTCAATATCCACAAAACTGCGTCCGAGATCCGGTGACATCTGCCATTTGTAGGTACTCGCATCCTCGATCATAGCAGTGAAACTTGTATTTCCGCTTTGACAAATTTGTGCATCGTCCGGTTGTGGATTGAAATCTGGAACAGCTTCATTTTTATACCACGCGATCTTGTTGTCCATAAATGAGGCGCTGACCAGATCTGTTTTGCCATCACCGTCCACATCTGTTCCATTCAGCAAAACAGGTCCGTTGACCCGGTAAGAACCAATTTCATGCGCACTGAATTGCTTGTTGTCCGGATCCTGCCTGAACCAGTTGATTTTCTTAGATCCTCCCCATGCTGTGAAAACATCCATGTATCCGTCGAGATCTGCATCAAATGGAAACAGGTATTCAATATTGAATAGATAAAACTGATCATTGACCACATGCCTTGCTGATCTTATACCGGAATTACTTAAATTTTCGTACCAGATGATCTTATCATATCCGTGGGTCAGAATATCCAGATCGCCATCATTGTCCATATCCAAAGCCCAGATTTTTTCAACACCGTTCATACCAGTTTCTATAATGATTTCAGGTGTGAAGGTTTTGTTGCCATTGTTAATGAAATAAGAAACTCTGGAAAATTTGGAGGCAACCAGCAAATCTTCGTCTCCGTCACCGTCCATATCTCCTGAATGGATATCTGTGGCGCCATCCAATCCTTCACCGACCATTTTTGCCGCTCCGAAAATGCCCGATCCGTTATTCTCGAACCAATAAACTTTGTTGGTCCACTGGTTCGAAGCGAAAATATCAAAGTCGCCATCGTTTTCAATGTCCATACTGTAAATGCAGCTGGCTCCGGAACCAATATTGCCGATGTTCATGGCAGCCCCAAAATTGTTTTGACCGGTCTGCTGATACCAGTTCAATTGCCCCGTTTCTTCTGAACATGCCAGGAGATCATCTTTATTGTCACCATTCATATCCTTCATGTAAATGGAGACAGGCGTGCTGATCTCTGCGATTTTTCTCACAGGGTCATAACCAGAATTCCGTTGATTACTTTCATAGATGTATACTTCTCCTTCGTTTTTGGCTGCTACAAAAATGTTATTCTGTTCATTTTCACCGGAATGAGTGATGAAAATATCACTAGGCCCGTTCACATCAGATTTTGACAGAATGCTTTCCGAGTCAAAAGTTCCCGCACCACCCAGGTTTTTTATCAGGATCAATGTACTGTTAAAAGCGCTCGAGCCGAATATATCTGAATCTCCATCCCCATCAACATCCGCTGCTGAAACCACGTTATATCCATCTTTATTCAAAGGTATCTGTTTCAGTGCGCTGAAATTACCCGTTCCATTATTTTGGTACCAGCCTAATCTTCCAAAATAGGAATGGGAAACCAACAGATCAGGATGCGCATCCATATTGAGATCAGCAATAAAAAAGTCGTAGATGACCTCGTTGACCAAAGGGGCCGGCGGATGAAACATCCCCTGATTCCCTTTGTTCTTTAGCCATACCAGATCATCAAAGCTGATCACAACAATATCCTTAAACCCATCACCATCCAAATCAGCACAAATCAATTTATCCGGGTAAACCAATTGGTCAGTGATCATAATTCTTTCAGAAAAGTTGCCTTTACCTTCCAGATTACGGTACCACATGGCACTTCCTGTTAACCAGTCCAGTGAGACGATATCTATAAATCCGTCACCATCGATATCTGCCGGAAAGGCTTCCCTGACATTCTCCATATCGGAGTCAATGTATTTTTTTCCGGAAAAGCTACCTTTACCATCCAGATTTTCATACCAAACAATTGCTTTACCTTCCCTTAAAGGTATGATCAGATCATTATCTCCGTCACCATCCAGATCACCTGCATATAATTTCCAGACTCCGGATGCATAATCATCTATTAATTGAGCGGCACCAAAATCATCTGTGTTGTCCAGGTTTTGTTTCCACATGATCTCATCTTTTTCCCATGAGGCATAAATGATGTCAGGATCTCCGTCACCGTCCAGATCTGCAGCAATTGCCCCAACCGGCTGAGGAACATCATCATCCAAAAACATCACTGATGAGAAATTGCCAGATCCATCGGTATTTTTGAGCCAGGCAATGCTTTCATCACCATGATTGGTAGTAAGCATATCAAGATCTCCATCTCCATCCAGGTCTGCTGGATACAGGTTGCCTGCCCTTGAAATCCCGGTTGTCGATATCATTTGTTGTTCTGCGAAAAATTGCTGATTATAAGCGCTGTAGTAGCAAAAAACGATCAGAATGGCAGATAAAATTTTTTTCATGGCAAATGATTTATGATTTTTTGGTCAATCGAGTACTATACAAAACTAAACCATCTGAACCGATTTGTCAATGATTATCAGGGTTACACAGTATAATTTTAGAATTTTACTGAATATTGGAAATCAATCATTTGTATGGCTGACAAGAAAAGTTTACCATCATGTGAATATTAAATTCTATTTCATACCTATTCTGTAGCTGAATTTCAGCAGAAAAGTATCTTTTCCACGATGGCTGAACAATTCATTCAGATCCTCAAAGAACTGAATGCCCCTGTCCTGCAGAAATCCGGACCGGCCTTCACTCCAGACCAGATATACTGCTGATCCCGGACTGAATTCCCACCTGATCACAAGATTGGACAAAAACTCGCGAACATGGAAATTCGGTGAACCCCACAGATAATCTGTACTTCCATCCCGATTTTCGTCAATCACCCAGGCATTATTTTCTTTCCGGATCTGATCCGATGAAAATATATGAAATCTATCTTCATAGCTTCCTGCTGCCGGGTCAGTGATGTATTTGAATTCAGAATACTGACCAGATGCAATGAATGGTTGTCCCCAGTATTGAACGGTCAGGTCAGGGAAAATGGTGTAGTTGATCCTGAATGAAAAATTGATCACTTCCTGATCAAGTCTTGCCATAATGTACCTGGATTCCTGTCCCATTAGCTGCCGTGTAACATATTGCATGTCATTATAACTGGTCTGGTAGGAAGGGCTGATGGTAATATTCAGGTTATTGAGCGGAGTGTATTTAATGGTAGGGGTAAATCCATAACTGAACAGGTTGTCTGCAAAACCGTAACTGACGATATTATTCATACCGGCAACCAGTTTTTTTGTCCCGTCAGTGAATACCCTGAACCAATAGGAAGCATTCGCCGGGAGGATCATAGCGGGTCCGCCACGCAAGTGGTCTGTGGAGTTGATGTAAGGCAAAATCTCAAATCCTGTGTTTGCTTCCCATGAGTTTTTAAACTGTGAATAGATATCAAAGCTCATCCCTGAAAATTTGAGTAAACGCTCAAAGTTCCAGCCCTGGTAAAAGTTGAGATTGATCTGATAGTTTTTATAAAAATGTTTTGGTTCCCACTGTCTGTAACCGGCCCACAGCACTGAGGTAATATTGTCGGCTTCACGCATATACCCGATATCGTTGATCTCAAATTCCGGTGATTTCCAGAGCAAGGCGCCCAGAAAACTCCAATGTCCGCTGTTGTAACGACCCAGCTGGATCTTTCCTCCGTGTCCGGTGAAGGATGTTCTGTTCGTGTCGATTTGTACATGACTTGCATCAGGTCTCTGAAAATATCGTGCGGATGCGTGCTGGATCCTGGTTATGGCTGCTGACTCACCTTCCAAATGGCTGATCGCAGCCAGAATGTTCAGTTGCCAGGATTTTTGCCTGAAATACTGAGTATAATCAAATCCTCCGGTATAGGCACCTCTGACCATCTGTGCACTCAGATTATCGTTCAGCCTCCTGTTGACCCCGGTCACTATACCACCGATGATCGAATTGCCATCGTTGATTTCTTTTTGTATGCGGCCAACGAAAAAATTGGTTTGCGGCTCAACAATTTCAAAGCTCCTGGATCCGGAAATGTCCAGTTGGGCTTTTTCTTCAGCCGTTACCGTTTCTATCAATGCCAGCGACAGCCCTTTTTCTGTTTTCCCCGTAATTTTGGCTGATCCCAGGATCCGTGTAAAATCCGGGTAATCCACAAATCCATTGTCCGGGCTCGAAAAATTCCCTCTGGGTTTTCTTCCGATACGTCTGGAATAGAATAAATTGTCATTGCCTAATCCTCCATCTCCCAATCCCAGGTTGAAACTGGAGATATTATTACCTTCTATAAAAAACGGTCTCTTTTCCTGAAAGAATGTTTCGTAAGCGGTCAGATTCACTTCAGAAGGGTCAGCTTCCACCTGGCCGAAGTCCGGCAGTATGGACAGATCCATGGTGAAATTGTTGGAAAGACCGATTTTAGCATCCACTCCGGCTTTTGCATTATAGTCTTTCCCAGTTGCAAAAGGATTATTTTCTTCTTCCGGATAGGTTGAAACTGAAGCAACGGTGTAAGGTGTCACATCCAGGATCTTTCTGGGCTCCAGGCTGTCAAGGCCATACAACAAACCAGAGTGCCTGACAAATCCAGGCGCATCCTTGGCAACATGATACCAGAAATGGGTTTCCTGAGTTCTGTATATTTTCCTCAGCAATTGCAATCCCCATACGCCGGCTCCTCCCTTTTTGAATCGCAGCTGGCTCAGCGGAATTCTCATTTCAGCGATCCAACCTTCATCATTTTTATCTACCTTGACCCACCAGTTGGGATCCCAGTTGGGATTATTGTTGTCACCGTCATTAGTAATGATAAAATCTGTTTTGACACCACCGGCACTGACGCCAAAACAAAATGCTGTCCGCTTGTCATAATAGCTGTCAAATGCGATGATCATCACATCACCCTCATCATTGTCCCGACGTGTTAACCGGGTGATGATGCTGTCCGGATTCGGATCAATGGCCTTCATAGCCACAAAAAGATTATTGTCGTCGAACAGGATTTTAAAATAGGTAGGATAGGTCGGTTTTCTTCCGTTAAATGGCTCATATTGAACAAAGTCCGTTCCCCATTCGCCCGTTTTCCATGCTTCATCATCCAGACTCCCGTCAATTACAGGAGAACTTGCATTGATCCTGACAGCGCGATATGTTTTCAGATCATTTTGCTGAGCTTCAATCCTGAAAACCGTTAACAAAATTAATGTCAGCAAAAAATATTTTGTATTCATCGATCCAGTTTCGTTTTGTTTAATATTATATGTTTATTAGACGCAATTTTTCAGAATTTTGTTATGCCATTCGTAGTTCAATACCGTAGCTTTGTAGAAAAAACAGACCGGTAAACAGGAGATTGATCGCGCTTTTTTCATCAAAGGGTCAATTTACTCCGAAAAACGTAAGTTTTGTTGTTTTTTTGTAGTTATTCAGTTGGTTAGCTGATTAGTCTGTTTGCCTGTTGGTCTCCTATGATTGAACGAGTACCTCGGGCGAAAGACACTTGATTTATTTTGGCATCAACGGTTTTAATCCTTGGTATAAATCATTAACTAACAGACTTAAGACTAAAAGCCTATTGATCTGACCAAATACGTTTTTTTTTACAGCTAAATAGAAAAACATTTTGTAAAGAATGGTGTTACAACAAGGTAAAATTTCATCATGGAAAAGGATAAATTTGTATTTCTGACGGGTTTTAAACAGGTGACGGTTGTGTCTGGAGAAAAAAGTCAACATAAATCAGGCTCTAAAGATCCGTGTTGCCGGCGCTACAGGAAAGGAAAACCCAAATGCAAGGATTGTCCGGAAGACAACGGTGTTTCATCGGGTTTGAAGATCATGAAATAATGGATAATACAGAAAACCCAATATGATGGAGCTGCTTACCAGTCTGGATCAATTTTCATCCTTCGTTCATGAAAATGAAGCTTGTCTCATATATTTTTCACATGAGGAATGCAATGTCTGTAAAGTTCTGAAGCCAAAGATAATTGAGTTTTGTGACCATCATTTTCCATTGATCAGGATTGGATTTGCTGATACCGTTCTATATCCGGAAATTGCTGCCCAGAACAGCATTTTCACGGTTCCGGCCATCCTGGTTTTTTTCGACGGCAAAGAGTATATCCGTACAGCGAGGAATATCAGTATTCCTGAATTTGACAGGCAGATCCGCAGGTATTATGATATGATGTTCTCAATGCCGGAGTGACCGTAAAACCAGGATCTTCATTCTCCCTTCAATATTTTTTCACTGGTTTCAGCTTTGTATACCCAAAGATTGTAAAAAATAAATATATGTTTTTTACAAATATTATCTCATTTTTTGATTTCAAAAAATTATCTTAGCGGCATCAAATAAATTAAAGAGTGGACAGGCTTCTGATGTAATGCCATTCATTTATTTAAGTTATTTTCACTGTTAACCTGGCTTATTTTGAAAGCCGCTCAAAATTGACATAACATCAAGGAGAAACCAAAACATATTGCAATTGCGGGTAATATCGGTGCGGGCAAAACCACACTTTCCAATCTGTTGGCCAAACACTACAAATGGGAAGCCATGTTTGAGGATACTTCCGAAAATCCGTACCTCAGTGATTTTTACGGGAATATGAGCAGATGGTCATTCAATCTGCAGATCTATTTTCTGAACAGCCGGTTTCAGCAGGTTGCCGCAATTCAGCGGGGTGAAAAAACTGTGGTACAGGACAGAACGATTTATGAGGATGCCAAAATTTTCGCACCCAACCTGTTTGAAATGGGATTCATGAGTAAAAGAGATTTCAGTAACTATCAATCTCTTTTCGAGATCATGTCTTCCTATATTTCACCTCCGGACCTGCTCATCTATCTCAAATCAGACATCGCCACGCTGGTTGAACACATTCAGGCACGGGGCAGGGATTATGAAGGCTCCATCAACCTTGAATACCTCAAGCACCTTAATGAAAAGTACAACAACTGGATCCAGTCCTACGATCTGGGTAAGCTGCTCATCATCAATATAGCGAACAAAGATTTTATCAAACAACCCACTGATCTTGCTGAAGTGATCGAAAAGATTGATGCTGAGTTGTTTGGATTGTTTTAGTTGAAGCTTTACCTGAATCCTTTGTCTCTCTGTCAATCCATGGGCAAATCATTTTGATCAAATCTCCCTGGATTTTAGGAGGATTTCAAAATACAGCTATTCCACGATTTGCACGAAGAAGGCACAAAGAGCACAAATTCAATACATTATAAAATGATCCAGGTGAATTTTTTGTAGTAAAAAAAATAGAAACTACCTGTATTTCGTGACTGCTTCGTGTTTTTCGTGGAATTTTCCAAAAAACATGGTTCCACGAAGTTTGTTGAAAATCACTGAATCAAAGACACTTGTTACCCCAATTAAATAAAGATCCATACAAATCAACCCGGTGCCAGTTTTTTCATTAACCCTGATTTTTTTGGTCAAAAGATGTATTTGATCCACAATTGTTCTTCATCAAGCCTGACAATTTGAAACGTGCTTTCCATTTGAGGCTGTCCGGAACCATTTCCCCACCAATCATGACTGATATGAACAGTTGAATCATTTAGGAGTTCCCAGGTGCCATCATAATTTTCAAAAGTAACCGGTGGCGTCGCGCACCATCCGTCTATATTCCGGATGATCAGTTTGCCTTTAGGCTTGAAAATCATACCATGCCGGTCCTGATCCAACTCCTTTTTTGCCGAGTAGACTTCACAATCCGAGTCAATCAGGTATGCATCATAAACCCAGGTTCCAATAATTCGGTCTTTTATATTGTTCAGATCTTCCTTTTGACAAGAATTCAGTCCTGTGATTATAGTCAACACAGTAATTGCCGAGAAAAAATATCTGATTAACATAATAGTATTAATTTTACACACATTGACGTAGCGGAGTGAACAGTTGGTTGGGTTGATTGAAATAAAAACAGGAATTAACATGAACAGTTTTGGCAGAATTCTAAGAGTTAGCATTTTTGGGGAATCACATGGTTTCGGTGCAGGCATACTCATCGATGGCTGTCCACCCGGAATTTCATTCACTGAGCAGGATATGGATGCAGACCTTGCGAGAAGGAAACCCGGTATGCCCGGAACGACACCACGTCAGGAAGAAGACCGGGCTGTTATCTTCAGCGGAGTGATTGAAGGTAAGACCACAGGTGCACCCATTATGATCTTATTCAATAATCTGGATAAAAGATCTGAAGATTACGATTCTGTTAAAAATATTCCCAGGCCGGGACATGCTGATTTAACCTCATCGATCAAATATTTTGGTTTCAATGATCTGCGAGGTGGAGGTCATTTTTCCGGAAGGTTGACGCTTGGTCTCGTTGCAGCCGGTGTTTTGGCAAAAAAAATAATCCATCAAGTGAATATTCATGCTGAGGTCATCGAAGCCGGAGGCAATAAAAATATTGAACAGGCTATTGCTGATGCTCAAAGATCCGGTGATTCAATCGGGTCTCTTGTAGAGTGCAGGGCAACCGGTGTACCTGCTGGTTTGGGCGAACCTTTTTTTGAATCGGTAGAATCCCTGCTGTCCCACAATGTATTCAGTATCCCCGCAATAAAAGGTATTGAATTCGGTGCCGGATTTCAAGCCGCCCGCATGAAAGGCAGTGAAATGAATGATGCCATACTGGATGAGACAGGAAAAACAAAAACCAATCACTCAGGAGGCATCAACGGAGGCATCACCAATGGTAATGAACTCGTGTTCCGAGTAGCTGTGAAACCGGCTTCCAGTATTTCGAAGTCACAGGAAACATACAGTTTTGAAACCGGGAAACTGGAATCCCTTGAAATAAAAGGCAGGCATGATGTCTGTATAGGGCTCAGGGTGCCACCGGTCCTGGAGGCTGCAGTGGCAATAACCCTTGCGGATTTGTATTTAATTCGGCTCAGCCAAATAAAATTTAATGAAATTCACCAAAATGAAGCAGAATCTCATTAAATTTACGGCAAATGAAAAGCAGGGGCTGGATTTATTAGCCTGAGTGTGAATTTTTTCAGTTGGAACTTTGTTGAAACTTAAAACTAACATTGCCTTTAATGAGACAATTAAAGATATCGAATAAAATTACCAAAAGGGAAAGTATATCCCTGGATAAGTATTTAAACGATATCGGCAGGATCGATCTGTTGGGTCCTGATGAAGAGATTGCACTGGCCAGAAGGATCAAGGAGGGAGATACACATGCATTGGAACGGCTGACCAGTGCGAATCTCAGGTTTGTGGTATCTGTTGCCAAACAATACCAGAACCAGGGTTTGTCTCTAAGTGACCTGATCAATGAAGGCAATGTCGGCCTGCTCAAAGCTGCCAAAAGGTACGATGAGACCAAAGGCTTTAAATTCATTTCCTATGCCGTCTGGTGGATCAGACAATCCATTTTACAGGCAATTGTTGAATACAGCAGGATCGTTCGCTTACCGGTCAATAAGGTGACGATTTACAATAAGGTCACCAAAGCCCAGCAGGCATTCATTCAGGAATTCGAAAGGGAGCCGACTATTGAAGAACTCTCGGACTTGCTTGATATTGAAGGTAATGTAATTCTGGATGCCCTGACCACCAGTGCAAATTATGTCGAGTTTGATGCGCCTGTTTCCAGCGATGACGGAGATACTTCTTACCTGGATCTGTTTGTCAGGGAGAATGAAGAGCAACCGGATGATAAAGTGATGGCTGAATCTTTGCTTAAGGACATTTGCACCGGCCTGACATTTCTATCACCTCGGGAAACCGAAGTATTGAAAGCGTATTTTGGTCTTGATGGTAAGCAGCCATTGCACCTTGAAGAGATCGGGGAGATGTTCGGTCTGACACGCGAAAGGGTCAGACAGATCAAGGAAAGGGCCATCAGAAGATTGAGAAAGGTGGTCAACAGGCAGTCATCCAAGTTTTTTGACGATTTCAAGTGATTTTAAATAGCTTTAGAGGTGTATAGTCTCAAGCTTTTTAGCGATTTGCGTATAGCAATTGATCATAATTTATTTGGCTCTAAGTTGATTCGTCCGGGTAATTCAATTTGATCAAATCTCCATGGATTTTGAGAGGAATACAAAATACAGCTATTCCACAAAGTTGCACGAAGAAGGCACAAAGTGCACAAAGTCAATGTATTATAATATAAAAAGTGAATTTTTCGTGGAGTTTTATAAAATATCAATTTTCCGCTAAGTGTGTCAAAAATCAGGGAATCAAAGACCATTATTGATCAAATCAAAAAATCCAGACAAATCAGCATAGAACCTATTTAATGATTTCTTCCTTTAGTTTCAGATAATTCATTTGCTATCAAAAATTTTTCAAAAAACAACAAAAAAGTTCACTTCCTTTCGTTGTGAGGGGGCAAAAACGAAAAGTACACTATGCATATAATTGTATACTGAAATACAG
>CAZQKR010000060.1:0-20425 GCA_964594045.1 uncultured Saprospiraceae bacterium
TTTTTAACACTATTTAACTGATTTATAATATTTTATATGAATATTAAGGAGCGACGAAATATTTGACCCTGAAAATGATCGAAGTTGGCTCCTTGCATAACGAAATCTTATGCATGATGTTTTATCTATTTTATCCAAACATTTCGATTAAAGATCAGGAATTGATTGTGGAAAAATAACGATCATATATTTCCATGATCCAGATGACTTCTGAATACTTAATCCTATCCCACCCTGTTCCTCTTAAAATTCTCCGCCTGATCAAATATCTCCACGTAAACCTCGTCGCGCTCAACCGGAGGATACCCAAATTCATCCAATATCAGGATCAGGTCAACCTTCAACGCAGACTTAATATCATCCCTTTTATTCCAGTCCGGATATCTGGCCTGATTGTCAACTATCACCTTAACTGCCTTTGATAATTCAATCAATTTGTCTTCCGGGTATGTGAAGTCGTATTTTATGCACAACTCTTTCAGAATATCATAAAAAGCTTTTTCTTCAAAGTCAATGCCCAGTTCATCACCAGCTTTAAATTCCTTCTGAACATCCCATATCAGGTTTGTCAGGGCTTCTGCCATTTCTTCATAAACCTCGCTTCTCAAAATGTCGTTTACTTCACGGTTGTTATAGCGTTCAACAATGGCTTGCATTTTCTTTGAAAAGTCAACTCCCTTAACTTTATTTATTTTTCTGATCTCCCCAATCACTTTTTTCAAAAGCTGTTGAAGCAATTTGATTTTTGTATTCGGTAGTTTGATCTTATCAATTTTAGCCAGATAATCCTCATCAAATAGGTCCTGCCCGTTTTCTTTTTCTTCACCCAATTTGAAGATCTCTTCCACACCGTCACTTTGCAGGGCATCTTTGATCATTTCCCTTACTCTGGCATTCATTTGGGCAGTATCCGGTGCATTTCCCCTGATCAGCTTGAATACAATGGAACGGACAGCGAGATAAAAATGCGTGTGATCTCTTTCTGACTGAGTCAATTTTTCACTTCCTGCACAAATATCATAAGCTGCTTTTAGCCTTTGAACCAAACCCATGAAACGTGTTTCAATTTCTTTAGTTTTTTGGACAAACTCGGAAGCCAAATTGAGGGTATTCAATTGTTCAATCGTGTTCCCATTGAAATACAGTGAGCTGTCAAACTTATGCATCAGTCTTGCCAGTAAATCAAGGTGATCTTTGACAATGATCAATGACTTTGCAATGTCTTCAAAATTGTCTTCATCACCTTTGTTGTATTTGGCAAGCGCGAGATTCATTTGCTTTTTGATGCCAATGTAATCCACAACCAAACCTTTGTTTTTGCCTTCATACGTGCGGTTAACCCTTGAAATGGTTTGAATTAAATTATGTTGCTGTACCGGTTTATCAATATACATACTATCCAGGAATGGCAAATCAAATCCGGTCAGCCACATATCCACGACTATGGCCACTTTGAAATTTGATTTCGGGTCTTTGAACTGACGGTCCAGTTCTTTGCGATATTCTTTTGTACCTAATAAATCATAAAGTTCCTGAGGATCGTCCTGGCCTCTGGTTGCCACCAGTTTCACCTGTGTCGGATAAAGTTGCCGGGGTGAATCCTGGGTTGAACGATGCTCCAGCATCGTTCCTCTAAACAAATAAGCCATACTATCTTTTGATAAATTAGCTTTATCCGGATTATTCAAAATATACCTTACCGCATTATTAAAATGCCCTTCATCTCTGATAAATCTATCCCAATATTCAGGCATCCAAAATTGTTTTGCTTCATTGTCAATTCCAAGATCATACTTATCATTGTTTTTCAAAGCCCATTTACCGGTAAAAGATTTCCAGGATTGAACAATTCTCACTAAATCACTTTTGGCCCTGATCAAAACATGAACATGATTTGGCATAATCGACCAGGCCAACAAATCATACTTATCACCATCGTGATGCAATAACGCTTCCTGCATTACCTGAGCCATTTCGCGATTGGCCAAAGCACAGCAGCCTAGTCCCTGGTCCAGCCAATATTCATATTTTTTTCTTTTTGCTTCATCCCTTTGATCTTCACTTAGAAGTTTTATCTCAGATTCAATTTCGCTCAAAACACTTTGGGGAAGACTATCTGCCAATCGAAAAGTAATGGATTGGATGAGTCCTTCTCTATTCCTGTGTGGCAAGTTTCTTCTATACCATTCTTCAGGGAAACCAAAATTTTTGGTGAAGTTGGCAGCGTAATTGGTTGTGTCGGGATGATCGAAGGTGGCGCATCGTTCTTTGGGATTTACGAAGCGGGAGCTTCGTTTTCCCAGGAGGGTAATGATATTTTTGTAGAGTTCGTAGGCGATTTCCCGGCTGCTGCTGACAAACATGGCTTTTCCTTTTACGGTGGCACCCTCTGCAAGTCTGGCTTCATAATGCTTTACAAAATCTTCAGCAACAATCTGTAAACGGTGCGGGTCACCAAGAATGGCGTACAGGTTCGCTGACTCTTGCTTGCTTTTGTCTATTTGCCATTCATTAGCGCCTGATTCGGCAGCTTCTTCATAATATCTTTCAATCTTTTCGAGTTCACCGCTTTTCAAAGCTACTTTTGCCGCCCTTCCTTCATATACGATTCTTACAGTGATCTCGTCTTTCACGGATTCAGTCATCGTATAGGCATCCACCACTTTCCCGAAAACATCCAGTGTGGCATCAATGGGTGTTCCGGTAAATCCCACATAAGTCGCATTGGGTAATGAGTCATGAAGGTATTTGGCAAAACCGAATGTCTTTTTGACACCATCTTCCGTCACTTTTATTTTTTGGTCGAGATTAACCTGGCTGCGGTGTGCTTCGTCCGAAATACAGATCACATTATATCGATCAGTGAGCAATTCGGTGTCTTCCGTAAACTTGTGAATGGTAGTCAGAAAAACACCACCGCTTTGCCTGCCCTGCAATTTGTTTCTCAGGTCAGCTCGGCTTTCAACGCTTTCCACAGCATCATCACCAATAAATCCTTTGGCATCGATGAATTGTGCTGAAAGCTGATCGTCCAGATCTGTCCGATCGGTGATCAATACAATGGTCGGACTTTCAAAGTATTCGCTTTTCATCAACAGGCGGGTAAGATACAGCATGGTAAAACTCTTACCACTACCGGTGGCGCCAAAATATGTCCCACCTTTTCCGTCTCCTTCAGGTTTTTGTGCATTTTTGATATGATCAAATAATGCTCTTGCTGCGTAATATTGAGGATAGCGGCAGACGATCTTGACTTCTTTTTTGCTCTTGTCAGGAATGTAAATAAAGTTGCGAATGATATCACGCAATGTTTGTTTGTTCAGCATGCCGCGGATCAAAGTAAACATCGAGTCAATTCCCTGCGCTTCTTCCCGGGCATGGGTATCGCCACGCTCCTGCTTGGCGGAACTTAGAAGAGGAAGCGGGAGCTTCCTTTCCCCCATACGTCGCCAGGCATAGTAAAAATCATAAGGGGCAAAGAACGACCCCGCTTTGTTGTTCACACCATCACTGATGACGCAAAATGCATTGTACCTGAACAGTTCCGGAATGTCTCTCCGATATCTCGATGTCAACTGTTTGTATGCATCATAAATGGTAGCTTCTTCCCGAACCGCACTTTTAAACTCAAAAACCACCAGAGGCAAACCATTGATATATACTATACCGTCAGGAATGCGCCTTTCTTCCCCAACGATTTCCAACTGAGTGACGAATCGGTAAGTATTGGGATCGTTCACATTGTATGCTTCCCCATCATCAGCTGCAATGGTAATGAGTTGGTCTTTTTGAGGTTGCCGGTGCTGACTCAACCCGGAATAATTGATCAATTGGATATATATGTCTTTTTGGCTCCGGTCTTCACGTTTGAGGATAAATCCGTCAGAAAGCATCCTCATAAAGGTTTTATTGCTTTCATAGAGATCAGATGAAGGAAGGGATTTGAGCTGAAGAATTATGGATTTGACTTCGTTTACCGTAATGCCTTGACTCGCGTATTGGGTTAGCAGAAAGTTTTGTAAATCTTCTTCTATCAATACTTCGTCGGGTTTCCGGGCAACGGTAATACCCAAGTGGTGGGGATAACCTTCCTGCCCCAACAATTCGGTAAACGCCTTCTCTAATTTCTCTTCGGTGAATTTCATTCTTTATTTGCTATTTCAATAGTCCATTTAATTGTAGCTAATCTTTGTTTTATTCTTTTCAATGTTTCCAAAACATCTGCCTCTTTTGGAAAAGTACTACCATAGACTAAATTTTTGAAATCCCCATTGTAAACAACTTTTAATACTTCCCAAACATTCTCTAAGTCCTTAAATATTAAGGCTTCGTAAGGGTGATGAAATAACCATTCATTATAATTCCTATAGCTGTCAACATCATCATTTGCTACTTTCAATAACATTTCTTCAAAAGCAGTTGAATCGAAATAATCGGAAAATTCCTTTTGTTGAAGTAGTTGGTGAAGGTCATACGTATGTCTTACTTTTTTCTTCAAATCATCAATTGGATTTTCGCCGTATGAAAACCTTACCAGACTCATTATTTTTTCGCAGATAGTTCTTGTTGGCTCCAAAACCAACAGTTCAAATGGCAGTAATCCATTTGCTTCTGCAATAGCTTGTTGTCCATTATTAAGCATCATACTGCCAACAAATGAACTAATCGTTTTTGTTGTATGAGGTTCAAAATAGCCTAACCATGTAGCTTCCACAACAATCACATCTCTCACCTGGCCATAATTCCCCTGAAATTCCATTGTATACCTGTGTGCCGTTTTACGGTTCATGCCCTTTTTTTGTGTCAGTTCCGGTATTTCCACTTCGGGCAGTACATCAGTCACAACCTTGGTTATCCTCTTTATTTTATTGGTGAGCTGGTTATTTGATTCTCCTGCACGCCTTAGTACTACAAGGTCTATATCTTCCGAAAACCGTTCTATCATTTGATAACACTTCGATAATGCCGTTCCACCTTTAAATATACTGTCTTTGCCAATTTCATTCCTGAAGATCGTAAACAAAGCATACGTAACCCAATAGTCTTTTTCTACATAAATGGCAGGTATTTTCATTTGGTCAGCTGTAAACTGAACAGCTTGTCTGAATAGGGTTTTGTTTTCGTGCAGCTTCATATTATATTCCATTTTTCGGTGGTGGATAATTCTTTCGCTGCACCTGCCAGTTTATATTTAGTAATTGGATTCAGGGATTTGAAAAGTGGTTCCGTTGCTTTGGTTTTTTGCAAAGCATCTAACAAAGCACCTAATATAGCCCTGGTAGAAGGTGGATATTTTAATGCCAAACGAACCAGGGTATAGATCTCTTTTTCCGTAAAGTTTTTGATGATAGCCAAAAGCCGCTTGCAAGATGCTTCTATACTGGCATCAGGTATTTTTTTGATGTAGCGTATGGAATCCAACAATTGCAACAATGGGATATTTTCTTTGGTGATGGTGTTTTTTTGCTTTACAAAAGCAATCGTATAGCGTTCCCGTTTAAAATTGGGTCGAATCTGATTCTTCCCAATTTGTATGGTATTGCTTACTTGTGTGGTTAAGCCCAATTGGTTGTAAATACTATAACCCGTAAGATAGCCGGTTATTTTTCCGTTTTCTTCCAGCAAGTCTTTAACTACCTGTGCCTGATTAGGTTGTAAGTTGCCAAATGGGGTATTCTCGGGTTTATAGTATTTCCCTTTCGACAATTTGGCAATTCTGCCCGAAGCCACCATACGATTCAGGGCTTTTATGACCGCTTCTTTTTGATTCACCTTTGTAGAAAAGTCTGCATAGGTGAATACATAGCCCTTGGGCAGTCTGTCTATGGTAAATGCTATGTATTCAGCTATTTTCATCATTTATATTGTAGTGCAAAGATAATTGATTTGTCCAGTTTATTAGTAAAATAACTGGACATTTTAAGATTGTCAGGTTTTATGAGCAGAAAACTTGACGTTTCTGTCGTTTCATTAATCAATAACAATTGGTCATTAACTATTAATAATGGAACCATCAAACCATTTCTTAACCATTAATCACTATTTACTGTTGCCAATTTCGAAAGAAGTAATTCTTGTAGTTCTGATAGCTTTTGGTTTTGATTATCTAAATTATTTTGAAGTCCAAAAACTTTAAATGCTGTTCTTTCAAATTTTTCTAAAAATGAATTTTCAGGAATAAGTATTTGAAGATTTTTAATATCAGTTTGAGTAATCAGTCCTTGAACACCCCCTCTATTTAATTCATCATAATTGATATTTAATAGAATTTGATATACATATTCGTATCTTAAGGATTTTATGATTAATGTGTTATCAGATAACCAACAAGGAAAGTTTATTCGCTGAACAATTCCGTGAGTTCCAACTCTTCCAATAGAAAGTAGCTTTTCATTAAACAAAAAATTATATGAATATCCCATAATTCCTCCAGCTCCTAATATTGGGTATTTAAAGTGCTCATTTTTAAAATCATTTTTATCAGAAACAGCTTTTCCACTACTGATTTCTATGATTTCTTCAAAACTTCCAATTCTCCATCCCTTAGGTAAATATTCCACATCAATTCCTTCAACAAACCACTCCCTATAAACAGCCTGAGCTGTTTCTTCCAGTTTTTGTATCAGTTGTTGGTTGAGGTCTATGCGGTTTTGGATGGTGTTGTATTCTTTTACGATTTGGCGTTGTTTGTCAATATTGGGAACAGGCAATAGCGTGTTGCACATTTCTTCCCAATCAAAAATCTCTCTGGCACTTCCATGACTTTTGAATCTTGCGTATCGGTCAAATTCCGGTCTGCGAAACCACATCATTAAATATTCAGGGTCAAGCTCGTTTGGGTCATTTACTTCAAAAGGAATGTAAGCCTGTGAAATCAATGCTTTATCAAAATCATTAAACAGAGCAATCGTAATTTTATCGCCATTTCTGGAAGTTACTGGGCCATAAGCAAATTGACTTCTTTCAATGATTCTGTATGTTGACATATCCGTTCCAATGGTGTTGGCTATGGAAGGGATAAACTTTTTCTGAATGCTCAAACCCACCAAAGGCAAATCACCCAATTCACTATTTCGCCCGACTACTGGCTGAATGTATTTACCAAGGCGTTTATAATTTGCTTTCATAGTATATTGTCTGAACACGATTACAGGATTATTTGATTTACATGATTTTTCATGTTGCCGTTTTCATTGTTGTTGTATTCAATGATTTTATCATTTTATGATCTTTAATCCTTAAAATTGTGTTTTGGTTGGACAAGTTTTTTATTGTAAACCCTTTTAAAATCAAGGCTTTTACCCCCAAAGTTGATCAACAAGCCATCAGCTATATTGTATGCTTCGCAATAGTTAATAGCTTGTGCTTTGTGCACATCTTCCAGCTTTTCGAGGGCTTTGATTTCAACCATAACTTTACCTTCGACAAAAAAATCTACCCTTCGCGATCCAACGGCCTCATCTCTGTAAAATATCTCCATTTCTCTTTCCCGTTCAAACTCCAAACCCGCATAACTCATTTCAATGGCAAGCGATCGTTGATAAATGACTTCCTGAAATCCATTGCCCAATACACGATGTACCTGCATGGCACAACCGATTATTTTATGCGTCAACCCATTTATATCTTCTTCATCAATCCTGTTCATCTCTCAATCTTTTATATCCAGTTCATTCCCCAATCCTGTTCATCCATTAATCTTCAAAATCGTGTTCAGACATCAATCCCGTTAATCTCCAAATCCAATAAATCGTGTTCAGACATTATAATCGTATTCAGACATCAATCCCATACCCCAATTCCTCAAATACCTTCAGCAACTCAGCTTTTGACCGTGCTTCCGCTTTCAGCAATTCGGCAAATTCACTTTGCAAAGCTTTCATTTTCTCATCAAAATCAATTTGTTCGTCCTTGTTGACGAACTCGATGTATTTGCTTGGTACCAGAGAAAAATCTTTTTTGGCGACTTCATCAAAGGATGCGGAATAACAGAACTCGGGGATATCATGATAGGATGAAGCAGGAGCTTCATCCAACCCGGCCGTTTGCCATTGATGGTATGTTTTGGTTATTTCTTTGATATCGTCTTCTGAAAACTGTGTATATTTTTTTTCATAAGGAATACCCATTTGCCTTAAATCCATAAACAGGATTTCTTTTTCTCTGTTACGGTAATTGCGTATTGTGTCACCGATTTTTTTTGTTTTTGCTTTCTTGTTTTTATTTAAAATCCAAAGTGTAACGCTGATGTCGGTAGTATAAAATAAATTGCGGGGTAATACCAGGATAGCCTCGACCAGATCATTTTGAATCAATTGTCTTCGGATATTATACTCTTCACCACCTCCGCTCAATGCTCCGTTTGCCAGCAAAAAACCAGCTATCCCATTGTCGCTCAGTTTGCTCACCATGTTCAGAATCCAGCCGTAATTGGCATTGCTTTTGGGCGGCACAGCATAACCCAACCATCGCGGGTCGTCCAGGAGTTCATTTTCTGCTCTCCAGTCTTTTTGGTTAAAAGGCGGATTGGCCATGATAAAGTCAGCTTTCAGGTCTTTGTGTTGATCGTCCAGGAAAGTGTTGGCAGCTTTTTCTCCAAGATTGGCGCTGATGCCCCGAATGGCGAGATTCATTTTAGCCAGTTTGTAGGTGGTATTCGTGTATTCCTGACCGTATATGGAAACCTCTTTTTTGTTGCCATGATGTGCTTCTATGAACTTTACAGATTGCACGAACATACCACCTGAACCACAAGCAGGGTCATAGATGATACCTTTGTAGGGTTCAATCATCTCTGCAATGAGGTTTACGATACTTTTGGGTGTGTAAAATTCACCTTTCCCTTTTCCTTCTGCCAGGGCAAATTTGGAAAGGAAATATTCATAGACCTTGCCCACCACATCGTGTTTAGGATCGCGGGTAGTGTCGATGTCATTGATGGTGTCGAGCAATGAAGCCAGTTTGGTTGCATCCAGACCCAAACGTGAAAAGTAGTTGTCTGGCAAAGCGCCTTTCAACGCCTTGTTGTTTTTTTCGATCGTATGCAGGGCGGTGTCGATCAACAGGGCGATATCATTTTGCTTGGATTTTTTTATCAGGTGATTCCAACGGCTGGTTTCATCCAGGAAGAACACATTGTTCATGTTGTAAAAATCAGCCATTTCGATGTACTTTTCTTTACCCTCTGCGATAAGTCTGGCTCGTTGTTCTTCAAACTTATCACTGGCAAATTTGAGGAAGATCAGCCCCAATACGACGTGTTTATATTCCGCAGGTTCCACGCTGCCTCTAAGTTTATTCGCTGCATCCCAAAGGGTCACCTCTATGGGTTTTTCTTTTATTTCTTTTTTCGCCATGTGCTATTTTCGGTTCTTAATTCTTTAACTCAAAGATACTTATAAATCCCTGATCTCATTCCTCTTCCCCTTCCCGTTTTTCATGATGGATTTATGCCTGATTTCAATTCAAGCTCTAATATAGGAAAAAATGGCGGATGTGGGTGGAATATGGGCGGTTTTTGTGGTGGGGGAGATCTGGCAAGGTAGATAACTAATACGAAGGAGGTTGAGGTTGATTTGGTTTTTAGTGATTTTGGCTTCAATCATGGTTAGATTGGTCATTTTGAACCGGATCTTATAACAAAGGCTTTATTCAACGCTTTCCCGGTATTCAGTATTTGGATGTGCATGTATAGATGTTTGTAAACAGAAAAAAAACTCCCGATCAAGATTAGGCCATTTTTGAGTTTGCTTTGACTTCGGATCGACCCCCGCGATGGTATCATGAACTCCATATACAATAAGAAATTTTGTTTATATCCATCTTTTTAAACCACAGGAATCCAACTCCCTCACATTCAAAATAAAATTATTAAAATTATTTTCATATAATGGAACTTTCACATAACTTGTCAGTGTTTTCCATTGCGAAACCAACTTCCAAAGACCTGGTTCCGATTTCCTCCTGATTTCATTCATTTCAAAAAACTAATTTATGGAAAAATTTTCTTTTTATGAATTACTGTCCTTCCTGATCCCGGGATTTATTGTAGTAAAGATAACAGAGTATTATGCACATTGCTTTGAAATTCAAAGCCCTGTATTTAGTGAAAACGACTTTTTCAATGGTGTATTAGTCATCATTCTTTCATTAATTATCGGTTTGATGATTCATACCCTGACATTTAAATTAATGAAGTACAAATGGTACAAAAAGTATGTTTATCAACCAGAAAAATGCCATATAATAAGTAAAAGCGGAAGCGACCTTTTTTCAATTATACCAGCCATTAATAAACTAATTGTGAAAGACATGGATGATCCTGGTGTTGCAGCAAAAATAGAGTCAAAGGCAGATAATAATTCTACCCCGGTTCAAAATGAATATTATCCTTTGACGTTTGATTTCGCATATTACTACCTTGAAGTGAATGGAAAGCTAACTCAAAGCATGCGTTTTCAGAGTTTATACTTCCTGTTCAGGAATCTATTCACCATTTCTCTATTACACTTGATTGTTTTCGGATGTATCTGGTTGATTTCTATTTGGTGGCATATAGATTTCCTGCCCGAATGGTATTATATGCTTACTTTAATTGGAGCTTTATTGCTCCTCACATATTTGATTACCAACATAGCAACATTTATGAGAGGTAAAATGATTGACAGGGTATTATGGAGTTATTATGTCGCAAGGAAATTTCAAAAAGGAAATAACAATAAATAAAAAAATTACCTATGGAAAAAAATAGTACTCTTGATAACACCCGAACAACAGAAGACATCCTATATTTTGGCTCTCATTTAAATATGGGTAGGCATAATATGCTTTTGATTATAAATCATGTAACAGAAGTATTCAAGCATTTGGGATTTAAAACGTTTAACAACGATGAAGATATTTGGAGTGATAAGCAGCATGTTAATGAGGGCAATATTTTACTCAATATTTTTGATCCCGAAAAAGAAAAATATCAGGATGAAAGATTTCGGGTCTTTAACTATTTGATTAAAAGACACCATCTGCCTTTTTTAAGAATATTTACCAATCAGGTCCTGAATGATACCGGAGAAATCCAAAATCCTGAAAAGAAGGATATGTTGATCGATTTTGAAGGAGCTCATGTTTTTATTAATAAAATTTTCAGGGAACTCAACAAATTCAGAGATTCATACACTCATTATCTATCTATTAGCAAAGACGGGAAGGCTTTACCTAAAAAACGTTCAATTGACCCTGAATTGACAAAGGATCTAAAAACATTGTTTTATTATGCACCCGAATTTTCATTCATCAGACATAATGTGCTCAAACAAGAATCTAAAGAAGAATATGAGACAAAAGTTAAAGCCTATTATAAGGATATCAGGATAAAATACCGGTTGTTTGAAGGTGATGAAAGTGCCGGTAATTTAACAGATCAGGGATTGTTTTTCTTTGTAAACTTATTTCTTGAAAGATCACATGCCATAAAATTTTTGAAGAGATTTCGAGGTTTTAAAAATGAAACTTTACCTCCTTTCAAAGCCACCATTCAAACTTTCACAACCTACGCTTTAAAAATACCCGATGTCAGACTGGACAATGATTTTCCTAAACAAGCGCTCTTGATGGAGATCCTGTCTGAACTCAACAGGTGCCCAAAAGAATTATATCAGGTTCTTGGGAAAGAGGATAAAGCTAAATTTGATCCAAAATTAGAGCAATCAGCAATAGATAATATTTTGGAAAATGTGAACTATGGTGAATTGTCAGATGAACATTTGGAGCGAGCTATTAAAGAACTGGTCGTTTTAAAAAGACATGACGACAGATTCCCGTATTTTGCCCTCCGTTACCTGGATGAAATGAATTTGTTGAGCCAGATCAGATTTCAGGTATATTTAGGTAAAGTAGTATTAAAAAGTTATTTTAAAGATGATCTCGGTATTGAACGCAGGATACTTAAACCGATATATGCATTTGGCAAACTCTCCGATTTTGAAAACAAAGAGGAAGATATTCTAAGCGAGCTGAAAAAAACCCTTCCTTCTGATTGTCATCAGGACATCCTTTGGGATCAATACAAGCCACATTATAATATTAGTCAAAACAATATCCCTTTTTATATTTTTAATGATACAGATCCAAAAGTTCTGCTTCCACGTTTGCCTATCAAAGGACGAAAGGATGATAGTTACTCCAAAAAGCCGGCAGGATTTTTAAGTATTCATAGTTTACCAAAGTTTGTGATGACTTTTTTAGTGCCACCATTAGATAGAAATGGCGAAAAGAAAATTATTGAGTTTGTAAAGTCTACTAATGGCTTTATACTCAATTATGAAAATATTGAAAATTTACAAAATAAAATACAATATACACCTGAAACATTCACCAGACGAATGGTTAAAAACCGTACTTTATTAAATAAAGAAAAAAAAGTTTGTTATGTGACTAAATCTGAAATTGAAGATTTATCTAAAAAATGTGAAATATCATTTGAAGGCTTGATGAAGCTGTCAAGGGAAGAACTTTCAAAGAAATATAATAATTTATCACCAAGAGAAATTGAAGTCTTTAGCCAGTATAAATATGAACACATGCTGGCATCACGAAAAGAAATTCTTATGACCGAGGTTTACAATAATTTCCCGGATTTAAATCTTGAATTCAAATATTTACCGGGGAAAATTCGCGATAAACTTTTGAAAATTAAAACTGATGAAAAGAAACTCATTAAAAATAGGATAAAAAGCGAAATAAGCCATACCAGATATCTTGTAAAAAAAGCAGATAATGCATCAAAAACCAACACAACACTAAAGGTAGGCGAAATGGCAACTGAGCTCGCAAGGGACATTACCCGAATGGTCATTGATGAAAATATTAAAAAGAAAATTACAAATCCTTATGCAAACAGATTACAGAATTTGATAGCTTATTTCAGTTTAAATAAAAATGAGATTGTCCATCTTCTAATGAATGAATTGAAACTCTTTGATACAGCTAAAGGGCATGTATTCCTGACAAGAGAGTTGATAGAAAAAAGCACTGGAGTATTAGATTTTTATATCAATTATTTCAACAAAAAAATTGAATATTTCGATGCAACATTCAAAGATTTTTTAGCGAGTCAGTCAGAATACGAATTTAAAAAAGCTTTACCTTTAAAATACGTAAACTTAATTAAAAAAACTTTCGAATTCGACACTGTTATATGGTTTGCTCATAAGAACAATATGCCAGTTAATATTCCATTTAATTTATTTGATAATCTGATAAACAAGAAGCTTAAATATAAAATCAGAGAAAACACTGTTAAAATGACTTTTAACAAGTTATTGGAATTGTATGTTGGAAAAGATTGTCAACCTTATTATAAATTTAATAGAGAATACTACTCAGTCGAAAAAGATCAGACTGAATCCATAAATATCCTTCTACTTTCAAGTAAGGATATACAGAAGAATTATAGTAAAAGAGCTGTTGATAATGAGAAACAAATACGGTTCACCCAGGCAAAGGATAGAATATTAAAACTGATGAGCGAACAATTAATTCTTGATTCGGGATCAGTGAAATCCGATATTGCTATCAATTTGAAGGATATTTACCCGGGTTCTGAGCTAAGCGCACTTAACTCTCAGGCAGAATTCAAACACAAATTAAAAAAACAGGGTGACAATGGCGAGGAATTTTTCACGGTAATCGCAAAAGACAGTGAATCTCAAATCAGACAAATCAAAGAGTGGGGCGCATTACCTGAAGAAGAAAGGAAAATCTGGAATGATTTAAAATCAAAAGAAGCAAAGGAGGAATTCCTGAAAGGTAAAAGCGATAAAGAAAAACTGACATTTAACGCTCAACAATGGTATCAATGGACAAATGCTGATTTCGGAAGATTCCGCAGGTTTTTGAAGGATAAAAGAATTCCACACCTGTCCAAATATTTTGAATCTAATACAATACCTTTTGATTTATTGGAGTATCAGTTGTTTCAATACACTATATACAGAGATAAAATGTTTGATAAGGTTTTTGAATTGGAAAAAAGAATGTCAGAATTATTTTTTGACGATCTGGCTAAGATCAAACTTCAAAAAAATGATTCATTCCCTGAAGTGAGTTTTAAGTTTTATATTGAAGTTTTAAAGATCAAAAACTTTAGTTTTAATGAATACAAACTTTCAATGGGAAGAAATAGTGTATCACATACTCAGGTAGCTTATTATAACGAGATTCCTAAAATTACTCAAGAGAATATTGACGAATTCGAATCAAGGAAAACGGAGAAGGGTTATAAAGAAATTCTTACCTTTAATATTCCAAAACAGATCTATGAAATATTCAGTGAAGAAGTGGATCAGGTTTTGTCAAAGTTTTAACACCATTTTAACATTTTAAACATGCAAAAAGATACATTGCTGAGATCGCACGAAACAGTTAATCAAAGGATTACTTCAAAATGCGGTCTTAGCTGCTCCGGGATTTGCGGAGTGTAAAAGACATAGCCGAAACCCATTTGTTCGTAGATAATGTCTTAGCTGCTCCGGGATTTGCGGAGTGTAAAAGACAAATAGCAGTTAGCGTTGTCTTCTCTCCTTGTCTTAGCTGCTCCGGGATTTGCGGAGTGTAAAAGACAAAAACATTATTACCTACAGCAGCAAAAATCGTCTTAGCTGCTCCGGGATTTGCGGAGTGTAAAAGACCACCCCGGCGCGGTGACAGAGACCGTTTTAGTCTTAGCTGCTCCGGGATTTGCGGAGTATAAAAGACCTCTCAACTGTTGTATACTCATATTTCAGAGGTCTTATCTGCTCCGGGATTTGCGGAGTGTAAAAGACTGAAGAACTTTTGAACCATCATACCATTTTCTGGTCTTAGCTGCTCCGGGATTTGCGGAGTGTAAAGGACAAATGCATAAGACAAAGAAAAATATAAACGTCTTAGCTGCTCCGGGATTTGCGGAGTGTAAAAGACATCTGTCGCTTGGACATCATATTGACCACTAGTCTTAGCTGCTCCGGGATTTGCGGAGTGTAAAGGACTTTTTTTGAGTATATGCATTTTGTATAAAAGTCTTAGCTGCTCCTGGATTTGCGGAGTGTAAAGGACTTTGGCTTGTGAATAACTCCTCTTTTACCGCGGTCTTAGCTGCTCCGGGATTTGCGGAGTGTAAAAGACTTCTGAAAAGTCTTGGAGAACTTGGATAAAGTCTTAGCTGCTCCGGGATTTGCGGAGTGTAAAAGACTTTGGAGCTGATACATTTGTCATTGTGTCGAAACGTCTTAGCTGCTCCGGGATTTGCGGAGTGTAAAAGACATTTCAACGTATTCATCTGGTGAATGAGGTTTGGTCTTAGCTGCTCCGGGATTTGCGGAGTGTAAAAGACATGTTACTGTTAGTAAGAGTTACAATAACAGTCTTAGCTGCTCCGGAATTTGCGGAGTGTAAAAGACCTTATTCTCTTTTTTCTTGTATAAAAGTTTTGTCTTAGCTGCTCCGGAATTTGCGGAGTGTAAAAGACATTTATCAGATGGAGGAAACTCAGAAAAGAAGGGTACTTACTTAGGCAGACCGGAGAAGTCATCGCCTTTCTTTAGTACTTTTGCAGAAAGTTCTTTGAAAGATTGGGAACAGGAATGAAAAAAAGCAGAAATTAGCATTTGAAATGAGTGAAATAGCTCATTTTTTTTGAACATATTTTAGATCTAACCCTTATCATTCAAGGGATTACAATGAATCAGGTTGTAACTGCCCTTAGTTTGAAGGGTATAAACAACGTCACTGGTACGTGGATTTCCAGGGTAAAAGTTGTAACTGCCCTTAGTTTGAAGGGTATAAACAACATTTGTGCAGCTATTTGCACTAAAAAAATAGTTGTAACTGCCCTTAGTTTGAAGGGTATAAACAACTGTGTAGGTTTGTTGAGTAATATTTTTATCGTTGTAACTGCCCTTAGTTTGAAGGGTATAAACAACATTCTTCCTGTGAAAATTGCTATGTTCATAGTTGTAACTGCCCTTAGTTTGAAGGGTATAAACAACACCTGAGATGAACTGCAAAATGATTGTGTGTTGTAACTGCCCTTGGTTTGAAGGGTATAAACAACATTAATTCATATTGAAGTTAAATAACCACTGTTGTAACTGCCCTTGGTTTGAAGGGTATAAACAGCGATCAACACCTTCTTTTTTGTGAACATGCAGTTGCAGCTGCCCTTGGTTTGAAAGGAATAAACAATTGATATTTAATACGAGATTTTCGCAGGAATGGTTTTAAATTCACTTGTCCAATGGGTCTCCATTATTAAATCAAATAACTGACAACCTCCAAACGCTGATATCAGAACGCTTACAGTTGGTTTGGTGCACCTTGAACTTATTCAGGGCCATGTTTATGTTGTTCCATGCCACATTGAACTTGTTCCGATCCATGTTGATGTTGTTCCGAACCAACTTGATGTTGTTCTAAACCAACTTAATGTTGTTCCGATCCAACTTAATGTTGTTCCGAACCGAGTTAATGTTGTTCCGATCCAACTTAATGTTGTTCCGAAGCAAGATGATGTTGTTCCGAACCGTGTTGATGTTGTTCCGAACCAACTTGATGTTGTTCCGAACCGTGTTGATGTTGTTCCGAACCAACTTGATGTTGTTCCAATGCAACTTAATGTTGTTCCGAGCCAAGTTGATCTTGTTCCGGATCAGATTGAACCGATTATTTGATAAAAAGATCCTGTCAACCCGCAAAAGCATCCTCATCGAATGGAAAAGGAATGTATGCATCCATACAGCTGCGTTTGGATCAGCCCGGAATGGGTTTATCCTGATCAACTTGTACCCGGAAATGGCAAAATGTAAAAAAGCCTTGTGCAAAATCCTTTAAAGCTACCCCTGGTCGCTGTCCTGTAAAACGCCGGATCACGTGCAATCAGGGAGGTAACACCCTGGAAATGCCATATAATTACAGGGTATTCCGCCCGGATATCAAATAATTGTAAAATTGAACAAAAAAAATACGGTGCTTTTTATTGGATTTAGCCAAGTTTTGTTATTTTCGTATTGTTATAACTGGTTTACACCCTTTCCAATTTATAATACATCGGAAAAATCGGTTTGAACCAGTATTTATTCACTGAAGTTGTTTAAGAATTATGTTGATAGCTGAAAATAAATGCTTGAAAGTCAGGGCGAAGCTCTTTTTTGGATTGCGTACCGGAATGTACGGAATTAAAAAAAGCTGAAGCATCTGGTTGAAAATGCTGACAAGCTTGCTTCGTCAGTGCTTTCAATGATTTGTTTGCAAGCATTAAGATACATTTTTAAACAACTTCAAAACTAAATCACTTTATATGTCAATTAACAGAGAAGGCTCATACAGAGCTAAATTCGGAAGGGCAAAAGAATTGCTCACACACATTTCAGGATTTCAGGCTTATCATCCGTTCAGACCCGAAGAGCAGATCCCGGGTATGACCGCTTTGATCGACAAGTTGTTCGCAGCCAACGAAAAAGTGGCCAATGCCGCAGACAGCATGAAGTCCCTAAAGGACGACAGAAATGAGGCATTTTACGGGAAGAACGGATCTTTCCTGAACCTCGTCATCCAGATCAAATCAGCCGTCGAAAGTCAATTCGGCAAAAAATCTTCAGAAGCAACCATGATCAACCGCTCAATCGCCCTGATCAGAAGCGCAAAATCTAAAAAATCCAAAAAACAGGATGCAGAGGCACAGACTGAAACTCCGGCTGCAAGAAAAGAAAGAAACTTTAACGCTATACCCCAGGTGCTGAATGAGATCATCGTTTCCCTGGCTAACTACCCGGATTATGCACCGTCCAACGCAAATGTAAAAGTTGACACGCTGAAGGCATTTTATCAGAAACTTACCGGCCTGAATGAACAGGTAGCTGTTAAAGATCTGGAGTTGGGCAACGCTCAGGACATCAGAAGAGCCCTTTACGAAGACCTTGCCGCCAGGGTACAGCGCATTAAAATTTATGTTAAAGGACAATACGGCCTCAAATCCCGCGAGTACCTGATGATCAGGGGAATGAAATTTTAAGGTGAGAATTTGATTATCATGAGCCCGTACCGCTTTGGTGCGGGCTTTTTTTTTCCAAAAAAACATGGATACTTTTTGATTCAACCCCTTCCGGGTTGTATTAAGCAAGATTCTTTTCACGGCCTGCATGCCGCGTTATGGATATTCAACCACTTCGTGGTTTTTCTTTCGTATATCCCTATTGATTGACGTATAGCAAAGCGGTAATATCCAACCATTTCGGGATTTAATAGTTCTTTTGGTTGATCCGTGTGGGTAAAAAGTAAAGCATGAGAAGGAATGAAATCGTAATTCACTCCTATCACCAGGTCGTCATTGCGTACCTGTCCTGATCGGGCAAGGCAAGCATCAGAGCCTGATCCGCAATCCCGTTGTCGAATGGTGATGGGATTCCGGGTCACGCCCGGAATGACGGGTCAAGATTGAAAAACTGCTGACAACTTTATTGGCATTTTCTTTTTCAGGCAAGCAGGCAGGCAATTGCAAAGTCTTGGAATGTTTCATTACCAGCGATAGTGAACAAGGGATGGAATTGCGTTAAACTGACGTCATGATTCATTATGAGTCAGGATAATAGCCACTTTAGAAATGAGATATTTAATTATTTAAACATCGGTATTAACCGGACGTACCACAATTGAATCCTGTATATAACAAAAATACTCAGTGCCAATTTGAAGCGAGGGTAAACCCTGAAAAGATTGAATATCAATAGCTTTGGGTGAAACCCAAATTGTTGACACGACACGATTCATAAAACGCTCACCGTATCCAGGTATTTTTGCACATTGCCCTCCACCCTGTCGAGGATATTTTCACAATAAACCCTGTCAAAAGTTTCTCCCGTGATGAGTTCGTAGAGATGAATATATCTGTCTGTGATCTGCTGAACCAATTCCGGTGGCAGATCGGGAACTTTTTGACCGTCTTTACCCTGAAAACCCTGTTCAATGAGCCATTCCCGTACAAACTCCTTGGACAATTGCTTTTGTTTTTCTCCCCTATTTTGCCTTTCCTGGTATCCTTCCAGGTAGAAATATCGTGAACTGTCGGGTGTATGCACTTCATCGATCAGCATGATCTGATCACCGGACTTACCAAATTCGTATTTGGTGTCCACCAGGATCAAGCCCCTTTCCCTGGCTTTTTGGGTACCAAAGGCAAAGAGATCCAGACTGTATTTTTCCAGTAATTGGTATTCTGACTCTGGCAATATGCCTTTTGCCAGGATCTCTTCACGGGAAATGTCTTCATCGTGACCTTCCTCTGCTTTCGCTGCAGGTGTGATGATCGGTTGAGGGAACGGATCATTTTCATTCAAACCGTCCGGCATCCGGACTCCGCAGATCACTCTTTCACCGGATTGATAAACTCTCCAGGCATGACCGGTCAGATAAGCCCTTACCACCATTTCCAGCCGTATGGGTTCACAAGACTTCCCGATGGCAACATTGGGATCCGGTGACGCCTCAAACCAGTTGGGTGCAATATGCCCGGTCTGTTTGAGGAAAAAAGCAGAAAGCTGGTTCAGCACCTGACCTTTGAAAGGAATGGTTTGGGGAAGTATATGGTCAAAAGCAGATATCCTGTCCGTAGCAACCAGGATGATCCTGTCAGCAGCCCAGTAAACATCCCTGACTTTTCCGCTGTAGAAAGCTGTTTGCCGGTCAAACTGAAACTGTGTCCTGTCAAGTGTGTTTTTCATCGGTTATGAATTTATAATTAATGGTTAGACTGTATCACTCACACCTGAACCGGGATCGATAAAGGATGATCCTGTAAAATTGGTTTTTCTGAAGGAAGATCAGATATTTGAAACCACATTTTTATCCCAAAGGATCTCTTTCAATTCCTTTAGTGCCGCATATTCATTGGGCATAACTTTTCTGAAAGCTTCCTTGATCGCAAAGAAACTCCCCTTTTCCAGTTCAGGAAAAGTTTCCCTGACTTTTGCTTTCAACAGCTTCATATCATGTTTGATCAGTCCCCTGATGGAGGGAACATCCTTCAGGTCGCCTTCAATCGCATACGTATGAACGACGCTTCCTGAAGCGTCCCGGTACTGGTTCAGCTCAATACAGGAATATCCTGCCTGGATCAATGCAACATTCCATGTAGCCTTCAACTCGCTTTCAGGCAATTTCCACACATCCGGATCATTCTCCAGGTCGTTTTTGATCAAAAAGATCTCCAATCCTTTTTCATGACATCTGTAAAAAACTATTCTTACCTGGTCAAGTACACTCATGATCAATGCATTTTATTTTGTAGCCAAAAACAACTACAATCAACAAGACAAAATTAATTTAGTTCTGCTTATCAACTAAATCTCCAAAATCCAAAAGTACACAATCCAAAATCCAAAAGTACACTTTAAAT
>CAZQKR010000061.1:0-19409 GCA_964594045.1 uncultured Saprospiraceae bacterium
ATTCCGACCGCAGGGAGGAATCTTTTCACCTTTACCGCAATCGTCATCCCTGATGCTCTCCTTAGTCGATTAGGACAGACCCAACCAGCGGAATGGATCTTTTCACCAATCCATAACATGTTCTGTAATTTACGTTATTGAAGAAAAGATTCCTCCTTTCAGTCGGAATGACCGGCATCCTTTTTGGGGAGAGAGAGGGAAGCAGGCGGCGTCGCTGCCTGCTTCCCTCTTACCCCCGGCACGACGCGTCATTCCGACCGCAGGGAGGAATCTTTTCACCTTTACCGCAATCGTCATCCCTGATGCTCCTTTAGGTCGATCAGGACATGCACGACCGCAGGGAGGAATCTTTTCACCTTTACCGCAATCGTCATCCCTGATGCTCTCCTTAGTCGATTAGGACAGGCCCGACCAACGGGAGGAATCTTATCACCAATCCATAACATGTTCTTTAATTCACGCCTTTGATGAAAGGATTCCTCCTTTCAGTCGGAATGACAATCGCCGTTTAAAAAGAAAAAGAGAGAGGGAAGCAGGCGGCGACGCCGCTTGCTTCCCTTTTGCCCCCGGCTTGACGCGTCATCCCGACCGGAGGGAGGAACCTTTTCACCTTTACCACAAACTTCATCCCTGATGCTCTCCTTAGTCGATTAGGACAGGCACGACCGTAGGGAGGAATCTTTTCGCCTTTACCGCAATCGTCATCCCTGATGCTCCTTTTCAGTCGATCAGCACAGGCCCGACCGTAGGGAAGAACCTTTTCACCCCAACATACCGCATTCTGTCATACCTGCTTTAGAAGAAAGGATTCCTCCCGTTGGTCGGAATGACAATTGGCGCTTTTGTGTAATGAGTGTGGGAAGGGGGACAGGCGGCTGCGCCGCCTGATTCCCCTTTTACCCCCATCACGACGCGTCATTCCGACCGGAGGGAGGAACCTTTTCACCTTTACCACAAACTTCATCCCTGATGCTCCTTTTAGTCGTCCGGACAAGCCCTCATGCTCGCATGCTTCGATCAGGACAGGTCCGACCACAGGGAGGAACCTTTTCACCATGTTCAAAAGGATTCCCTTTCTCCTCCACCTCCTCCCCGGCATTCCCGAAAGAAAAAAAAATTCGACCGCCAAAGGCGGTATCTAATATCCTGCCACCCTATCGGGATGGCAGGATAAAGTGTCAAATTGTCAAATCGCTTCGCTCATCAAAGTGTCTTTTTAATCCTTAATGCAACGGACAGATAACCCGTACGCCCTTCTGTAGCTGTACATACTAGCATCATAGCTGACCAAGCTCTGGATCCATGCGTTGACTCCATTAACGGTACTGCTCCAGTAGAAGCCCCACAAACCCTCGTCGTCGACCGAGCCATCGAAGTAGTAGCGGTAGCCCGCCACGGGCAGCTTAAGCGGCGATGCAAAAGCGCCTGCGGCGTTGTTGGTACTCCAGCTGGCACGTTCAGTATCCCATTCTGCCTTTGTGGGCAACCGGTATCCGTCAGGACACGGGTTGTTAGTGCCGCCTTCTCCCTGCCAAAGATTGTTGTTCTGTGGAGACCGCCAGTCATAAGGACTCGAACTAACTTTTATAAACATATTATGTCCCGGCACATCGCTGTTGCTCAGAGTAGTAGTAGTGGGAGAAGTCCTCTCCTGATGCCCGTCATCCAGTCTTCCCCACTGGAACAGATCACCATAGGCAGATGCATCGGTACTGCTGGTGGCCACCTGTGTGGCGCCCAGATTGCGGTCGAGCCAGCATTTGTTATTGGCAGAAATTCTGGTCCCATAGTTGACAGAATTACCATTGTACACAAATGAAACTACACCACAGTCATCTGATAAACAAGAATTTGTAGGTTGAGTTAGTTGAACAACGGTTGAATTACCACATTCATTATAAGCCCATACATACAGAGTATAGGCAGTGTTGCATGTCAGTCCTGTCTGTGTGTATGTATTAGATGTACCGTTGTCGATCGCTGTAGCGTAGTTGTTTACCGTATTATATTTATAGCCTGTTGCTCCTACTGATGCATTCCAGTTCCATACGATCTGGGTTTGTGAAGGTACATGCGTTCCTTCATCTGGTGTTGGAGGAACCCCTTGAGCTGTAACAGCCAGAGTACTTGTTGTTCCATTGTCACAATCGTTGGAAGGGGTTACACTGATGTTGCCTGAAGTAATTCCTGCAGTAACTATAATACTGTTCGTTCCCTGCCCACTTGTAATTGTCCAGTCTGAGGGTACTGTCCAAAAATATGTAACTCCTGAAGTATGGTCTACTGAATAAATTATTCCAGTTTCACCTTGACATGGACTACTGTTTCCTGTAATTGCAGATGGTTGGGCAGGGACAGTTTGAGTGATAACTGTTAAAGTCCGCTGTATACCATTGCCACAAGAATTTGAAGGTGTAACAATGATATTCCCACTCAAAGATCCTGCTGTAACAGTGATGCTGCATGAGCCCTGACCTGCTGTGACTATCCAGTCTGAAGGTAATTCCCATGTGTAGGTCACTTCAAAAACGTTAATCACTGAATAGATCAGACCTGATGCACCTTGGCAGGGATCAATACTCCCAATTATCTCTGAGGGCTGTTGAGGAATGGCATGAGTTTCAACTGCTATACCTGGTGTGTTTCCAACTCCACAATCATTTGTTGTATAGACTTGGACTACACCCCAACCAGGATTTCCAGCGTTAGCTGTTATGCTGTTTGTTCCTTGTCCGTTAGTAATTATCCAGCCTGAAGGGACTGTCCACAAATAATTTACACCTGGAATATTATCAACAGAATAAATCAACCCGGTTTCATTTTGACATACATCAAAATTTCCACTTATCCCCCAGAATGTAGGAACAAATTGAGTATTTATTGACAATAGTTGAGCTGAACCATTTCCACAGTCATTTGAGGGTATAACACTCAAATTACCTGCTGTTGACCCAACCATCACAGTAATCAAGTTCGTTCCCTGGCCATTGGTTATTGACCATCCGGAAGGAACTGACCAGATGTAGGTCACGCCAGATACATGGGTGACAGAATAGCTTTCTGGTGTGTACTCGCATGGATTAGCATTGCCGATAATATTGGAAGGTTGAGCAGGTACTGTCTCCGTTGTAACAGCAAGGCTTTGAGCTGTGCCATTACCACAGTCGTTGGAGGGCGTAACACTGATATTGCCAGCGTTTGACCCTGCCGTTACAGTGATGCTGTTTGTACCCTGTCCGTTGGTTATTGACCAGCCTGAGGGAACTGACCAGGTGTAAGTCACACCGGATACGTTGGTCACGGAGTAGCTTTCTGATGCTCCCTGGCATGGGTTGGTATTGCCGCTGATAGCAGATGGCTGGGCTGGCGGGACTTGTGTGGTCACGGCCATCGTTCGGGATGTTCCGTTTCCGCAGTCGTTGGACGGGGTCACCGTGATAGTTCCTGTGGTGGTACCTGCCGTAACAAGGATGCTGTTCGTTCCCTGTCCGTTGGTAATGTTCCAGCCGGAAGGTACTGACCAGAAATAGCTGACACCGGGAACATTCGTGACAGAGTAAGCCTGTCCGGTTGCGCCCTGGCAAGGGTTGTTGTTTCCACTGATCGTCGAAGGCTGGGCAGGGATCAGTTGGGCAGTTACCGCCAGTGTCCGTACCGGACCATTGCCACAGTCATTGGAAGGAGTGACAGTGATATTTCCGGATGTGGTTCCTGCCGTGACGATGATGCTGTTTGTACCCTGACCATTGGTGATGTTCCAGCCGGAAGGCACTGCCCAGGTGTAGGTCACACCGGATACATTGGTGACGGAATAGTTCAAACCGCTTTCGTTTTCGCAAGGGGTTGTATTGCCACTGATCACGGAAGCTTGTTCCGGAACCAGTTGGGTATTGACCATTAATGTTCTGGCTGTACCGTTGCCACAGTCATTGGATGGGATCACCGTGATGGTTCCAGATGCTGTGCCTGCTGTTGCCGTGATGCTGCTGGTGTTTTGACCGGAGGTGATCGTCCAACCAGTGGGGACTGTCCAGAAATAGGTGACATCGGGATCATTGATGACCCAATAGCTCAATCCCGTTTCTCCCTGGCATGGGTTTTCATTGCCCGTGATCCCGGATGGCTGATCGGGTTCCGTTTGCGTGGTGACGGCAAGCGTACGGGCAGTGCCGTTGCCACAGTCATTGGACGGAATGACGGTGATATTGCCGGCGCTGCTTCCAGTGTTCACTGTAATGATATTGGTTCCCTGTCCGTTAATGATGTTCCAACCTGCAGGGACAGTCCAGTTGTAGGTTACTCCCGGAACATTGGCAACTGAATAATTCCCTGTAAAACCTTCGCATGGGTTGTTGTTGCCGTTGATGGCAGAAGGTTGAGCCGGGATCTGAAGCGAGCTTACCGGGAGCGTATTTGGCGTACCCCATCCACATTCGTTTTCCGGGAACACCTGGATTTGACCCGAATTTGCTCCGGCAGTAACAATGATACTATTTGTACCCTGCCCATGGGTGATCGTCCAGTCATTTGGAATGATCCAGTTATAGCTTACTCCAGGTACCGGAGTGACTGCATAGGTCAGGCCTGTTTCACCCTCACAGACGGCGGCGTTACCATTGATGGCAGAAGGCTGTTCGGGCGGATACTGCATAGTCACTGCAAGGGTGCGGGCCGGGCCGTTGCCACAGTCATTGGAGGGCGTAACGCTGATGGTTCCGGGTACATCATTGGTCACAATGTATATTTCATTGGTGTTTTGTCCGAATGAGATAATCCATCCTGCCGGAACGGTCCAGAAATACGTGACACCCGGCACAGCCATAACTGAATATCCCACCATTTCTGTGTATACACAAGGATTCCCTGTGCCCTCTATTTCCGAAGGCTGCTCAGGTACAGTCTGTGCCACAACCGAAAGCGAACGTGCAACACCATTACCGCAATCATTGGATGGCGTCACCATGACATTTCCAGATGCCCCGCCTGCTGTGACTATGATACTATTAGTTCCCTGTCCGGAAACGATCTCCCATCCGGCCGGTACTTCCCAGGTGTAGTTAACCCCGTCCACATGGACCACTGAATAAACCAGGCCCGGTGTTCCTTCACAGGGATTTTCTTCACCGGTGATCGGTGACGGTTGGCCTGCCCCGCCTGTTTGGGTAGTCACTGCCAATGATTGTAATATGCCGGTACCACAGTTGTTGGACGGAGTTACCAGGATATTTCCTGTTGTGACACCTACAGTCACGGTGATGGTATTGGTACCCTGACCGCTGGAGATCGTCCAGTCTGTTGGAACGGTCCAGGTATAAGTCATTCCCGGAACATGGGTGACTGAATAGATTTCGGAACTATTCTGACATGGATTTTCTTTTCCCATGATCGTGGAAGGCTGTATCGGATCACTTTGTGCAGTAACTGCCAACGTCTGTGCTGCCCCGATTCCACATACATTGGATGGAATGACGGAGATATTTCCATTTGAAGTTCCGGCAGTTACCGTGATACTGTTCGTGCCTTCACCGGAGGTGATCGTCCAGCCTGTTGGAACAGTCCATATGTAGTTCAATCCCGGTTCACCGTTCACCGCATAGATCAAACCCGTCGTTCCGTGACACGGGTCGGCAATTCCGCTGATGGCAGATGGCTGAACCGGAACAGACTGCGTTGTGACGGTAAAAGTCTGTGCAGTTCCGTTTCCACAGGTGTTGGAAGGTGTAACGGTGATATTCCCGGCTGTTGCTCCGGCAGTTACCGTAATACTGCTGCTTCCCTGTCCTGATACGATCGTCCATTCTGACGGAACTGACCACGTGTATGTTACACCATCTGAATGGGTCACAGCATAGTTTTGTGTAGTTCCTGCACAGGGATTGTCATTTCCCGAGATCGCTGAGGGTTGAAACGGTCTCACACAGAATGTAAAACCAATGGTCTGGTCACCCGTCGGAGAGGCAAACTCAACATCATCATCCGAATTGGTCTTGTAGCCGGTGAATTTGAGCTGGTCACCCGTTGAAAAGTCCATCACCACAATGCTTCTCAAGCTCAAAGGGACATCATCCTGAGCTGATTTTTGATTACCGTCCGCATTTCCTTTGGTCAGCCTGAACGGCGATTCCTTTTTATGGATCAGCCTGACATCCGGTGAGGATTCGTATGTGGAGACAAAACTGCCGGACAAACGGTAGCTTTCCGTTTTGATCTGAAGGTGATACACCCCCGCGGGCACACCAGAGAGTTCAAACTGATGCATGCCGGCAGAAAGCCTGGCATTGTATTCATGTACCCTTTTACCGTTTGCATTGAACAACTGGATTTCCACTCGACCCTGCGTGGTATTTTCTAAATCGAACCGGCAACTGTGATCCATAGGGTTGGGATAAATGATCAGAGTTCGTTTTGACCTGTCCGTTTCCTGCACACCCACACCACTCAGTTTGAGTGACAGCGTATCGGTTCCCTGCAAAGTGAGACCCGTTCCTTTGGTCAGGTTTTCGACCAGGATGGAGTCCGGTTCACCCGAGAAAATGATCTTATAATAAGTCTGCGCATGGAGTCGGGTAAGCCCGAACAAAAGAAAAAATAGTAAGATTTTCGTTTTCATTTCAACGTATTTTATGAGTAAAAAAGATTTTGCACTTTTTTGATCGCTGTTCCACCTGGAAATCTTGCTATTTTTTTTGGATCCGGGTGGACGGCTTTTTCAGTAAAAAGTTTATAAAGTAGAAAGTCAACTTTATGAACTTTACAAACTTTACAAACTTTATAAACTCTCTACTCCCCAAAACACCTTCTTCAACATTTGAAAACAGGAATCCTGAGTGAATTACAAAATCGGCTTATCCGGGGTTTATAAAAAAGAAATATAGATTGGTCAAATATAGGGAATTTCATGAAATAAACATTATCAACCTAATATTTTTATAGAGGACAAAAAGGGATATTTTGGATCAACATAGTTTTTGATTTGGGCAGACAAGCCCGTTACTGTGTAAAGTTTCCTCTTTTCATATACTAATCATTCAACCGAGAAAGGATCCCTCCCTGTGGTCGGACTTGTCCTGATCGAAGCTTGCGAGCATCAGGAATGACAAGCGGCTCTTTTGGCGAGAGAGGGGGTTGGGGTGCAGGCGGCGGCGCCGCCTGCACCCCCATATTTATTCCCAAGGCGGACTGTCATTCCGACTGAAAGGAGGAATCTTTTCACCGAACATACAGCAGTCTGTCATCCCTGCTATAGAAGAAAGGATTCCTCCCGCTGGTCGGACTTGTCCTGATCGAAGCTTGCGAGCATCAGGAATGACGAGCATCCTTTTTGGAGGGTGAGGGGAGCAGGCGGCGTCGCCGCCTGCTTCCCCCTATTTATTCCCACGGCGGGTAGTCATCCCGACCAAAGAGAGGGATCTTTTCACCTTCACCGCAATCGTCATTCCTGATGCTCCTTACAGGCGATCAGGACAAGCCCGACTGAAAGGAGGGATCTTTTCACCAATACCCAGCATTCCGTCATTCCTGATGCTCCTTTCAATCGATCCCGACGTAGATGCTTTAGTCGGGACAGGTCAGGACAGGCCCGACCAATGGGAGGGATCTTTTCACCAAAATCCCAGCATGCCTTCATTCCGACCTCAAAGATAAACCTTTACACCCCAACACACCGCAGTCTGTCATCCCTGCTATAGAAGAAAGGATTCCTCCCGCTGGTCGGAATGACGATCGGCTTATTTGTTGAGTGAGGGGTGCAGGCGGCGTCGCCGCCTGCACCCCCCTATTTATTCCCACGGCGGGTAGTCATCCCGACCAAAGGGAGGGATCTTTTCACCTTCACCGCAATCGTCATCCCTGATGCGCCTTTCACTCGATCAGGACAGGCACTGATGCGTTTTCCTGGCTCCAAAATGACATGTCTTATTCCCAACGTTACCTTTTGTCAGATGGGACAGGCACTGATGCTCAATACACTCGATCAGCACAGGCCCTGATGCTCGCAAGCTTCGATCAGGACAGGCCCTGATGCGGCTTTATTTTAGGAGGGAGGAGCAGGCGTCGACGCCTGCTGACACTGATTTTACCCCTTCCGGCATACTTTTTTGACCGTTCGGCCACAAAACTGGATTTTCACCTGTTTCTTCAGTATTTTTGTAATGATTTAAGACCTTTTAAGGCCGATCCGGATTGGAACAATCTTTTTCACCATTAAAAACGTTCAAAATGAAAAGATCTTTACTGTTGCTTGCGATTATGGTCGTTTCCCTGACTTCACTTTTTGCCCAGATCGATGACGGCTGGAGTGAGGCCGGCAATGCTGCCTACAACAGCAATCTGAAATCCATTGTATTTACTTCAGATCTGAAAGGCTTTGCAGTGGGTACAGGGGGTTCTTTCCTGAAAACTTCAGATGGGGGCCTGAGTTGGACCGCTTTCAATACGGGTTTCAATTTCAGTTTCAAAAAGATCGTTTTCATTGATGAAATGACCGGTTACATTGTCGGCAATCTGAAACAATACGATGACGGGCGCCTGCTGAAAACCTCAGATGGTGGTAATACGTGGACTTTACTGTATTCAAATTCTGAGGGTTTTAATAATATTTTCTTCAACGCATCCGGTTTTGGCGGTATCATAGGATATGAAAGATTCTATAAAACAACTGACTTCGGCCAAAACTGGACTCTGATAGAAATTGATGGCGCTTATGATATGTATGGCTTGCATTTCATAGACAATATGACCGGTTTTATCGCTGCAAACGGTGGCGCTTTTAAAACATCAGACGGTGGACAAATATGGACAAAGTCTATGGATGGTACCTACAACGAAATCATGTTTACGGATGCAAACACAGGGTATTTATCTTCCAATAATCATGCTTATATTTTCAAAACCACTGATGGCGGCAACAATTGGGTTGGCACGACAACTACGGGGATTAGTCTTTGTAATCATCTTTACTTCAAGGATAATCAAAATGGATTCGCCTGGTCAGACTCTGAAACAGCTCCGGGAAAAATTGCCAGAACGACCAACGGGGGCAATACCTGGACCCAGGTCAACCTCCCTTCAAAACTTACTATGAACAATATGATTGCAAAATCCAATGGTGAATTTTTCATTTGTGGTGCCGGTGGTAATATCATTAAAAGTTCAAATGGCACTGCCTGGACCACTGCTTCAGAAGGTCTGTTCAAGGGTATGCTGCACGACATGTGTTTTGCGGCCAATAATACTATTTTCGCCTGCGGGGACAACGGAACCATCGTCAAAAGTACGGATAATGCCAGCTCCTGGACCCGGCTCAATTCCGGCACAACCGAAAAACTCTGGGGCATTTCTTCAACTCCTTCGGGTAAACTTTTTGCTTTCGGTGAAAATAAAACTGTTATAAAATCACTTGACGGTGGAACGACCTGGACTTCTTCAAACACTGGTTTTGAAATGATTCAGGCCAATCAGGGAGAGATCCGGTTTCTGAATGACAACACAGGGTTCATCGCTTTTAATGAAATTTATAAGACCATTGATGGTGGAAATACCTGGCAAAAAGTGCTTGATAATATGATCACCCTGAGTATTAAGCCTATTAATGACAACCTGATCTATGCCTCCGGTTGGTGGAGTGTGCTTAAAAGCGAAGATGGGGGCATAACATGGAATAATATTAACCCGCAAAATAAAATTTTCTGGGGATTTGACTTTTTGGATGACCAAAACGGTTTGGCAGCCTATCAGGATTATTATGCGTACAACACTTCTGATGGTGGTACTAACTGGAGCAGAAAAAGGCTGGAAGGAATGTCTTTGAGAGACGCCGCTATGGTCGATCTCCAAAACATGTATGTCGTTGGCCTGGACGGAACGATCGGAAAGACATCCGATGGCGCTGAGAACTGGGAATTTGTCAACAGCCAGACAACCAGACACTTGTACGACATTTTCTTTGGCCTTGATGGTACCGGATATATACTCGGAGAAGATGGAATGATTCTCCGGAAACCTTTTGTACCAACCTTCAGCCTGAACTTTGATGTCAAAGACAAAAGCGGCAACCCGGTTCAAAATGCGATCGTTACTCTAAACGATTTCGTGTATCCCGCAGGAACTTACAGTTTCCCGGGTCTGATCGCAGGTGAATACAAATATAAAATATCAGGAGAAGGCTTCTGTGATGCCCTCGGTACGATCAACCTGCTTGCTGATCAGACGGAAAATGTCGTTCTGGACAATTGCTTCAGCCTTACCTTCATAGTGACCAATATCTTTGATGTACCCATTGAGGGCGCAGATGTACAGTTGGGCACATCCATGGCCAAAACCAACCCTTCAGGCATTGCAATCGTTTCACATGCCGCAGGCACCGATATCGACTATCTGATCTCTGCAACAAAGTTTTTATCCCATAACGGGAAAATTGACATCACACAGAATCAGACCCATACTTTCAAGCTCTTTACAGCTCTCCAACCACCTGTAGCAACCATGGCAACCGATGTGTCCATGGAAGGATTCAAAGCCAATTGGGAAAAAGCAGAAGATGCACAATATGCTCTGCTTTTTGTTTCAAATGATAATTTTTTAACCTATCTGTCTGGTTATGAAGGTGTTGAGGTTTCAGAAAACAGTATGGATGTGATAGGATTAAGCCCTGAAACTAATTATGAATATAAGTTGAAATCTGTGAATGTGGACGGGGAATCCGATTTTTCCAATGTGATCAGTGTGACCACAAAAACTACGGGATTGAATGGCGTTGAAAAAATTGTCAGTCTGCATATCTATCCAAATCCTGCTGACAACCAGATCAACTTAAAATCAGATCAACTCAAACCGGCAAATATCCGTGTGCTGGATATGTATGGCCGTCTCTGTATCGAAGATATTTTGCCGGAGAGCGCGCAATTTAAAGTGGATATAAGTGATTTGCATCCAGGCTTTTATACAATTCAGGTATTGACGGACGGGACTTTCAGCAGTGCGCTTTTTATGAAAAACTAGACACCCGGGAATTCCGGATTGGTTTCCGGGTATAACCCGAATAATCATAAAGAAAAGAGGTCTCTCTTCTGAAGACCTCTTTTCTTTTGAAACGCTTTTACTTTTTGGTCAGCTTGATCATGGTATTTGAAGAAGGGGGATAGTCTGCCCTTTCCAGTTCTCCACCTGTTTCTATTTCAATATCACCATATAATTCAATGGTCGTTGGTGGTTTGGTTGAACTGCTGACAAAAGGACCCCAGTCCAGGTCAAAAGAATGCCAGGGATCTGTTTGCTCTTCATCACCAATGCGTATGGACATGATATTCATGGTCGTTTTTGCCAGCGTCATATGGGTGCTTTGCCAGTCAATGGTATTCATTCCGGGATCAGGATAGTTAGTGGCTTTAAAAGATTCGCTCCAGGCGCCGGAATCCCATGTGAAAGTACCGTCATAAAAATAGGTTTTGATGACATTTCCCTGAACAGAATCCGTTTGGTAATGATGTCCTTTGGTAAAAACGATTTTGATCTTTTTCCCTCCAAACGGCTGAACGCTTACAGGAGTCGTCCCTTCCCAGGTTCCTACAAGCCAGTCTTCATCCCAAATTAGATTTGAAGGATCATTGTTGTCATCTTTTGCACAACCCGCTGAAAGGAGGATTATGCCAAATCCTATGATGACCTGTTTAATAAGCTTGATTTTCAAATGTGTTTGCATATAGATGGTTTTAATTGTTTTTCAGGACTTTACCTTGAAAGTTAACTTATGAACTGATTCAAAATTCTGTATAATATCTTTAACATACCCATTTGCAAAACTATGAAATACTGCCATCACAATCAAGTGATATTTTCACTGATATTCATGCTTTCAGGCAAATCTCATCAATGGAAAAAATTAAATCATAATTGCAGAAAGGGTGGTCGGATCAACCAAAGATCCGGTTTGATTTCCTGATGAATGATCTGACCAACAATAATTGTCAAATTTGAGTCTGCTCCGAAAAATCTTTGCCCCCTAATTCCCTGCTGACGTTTTCAGTCAGTACATGCACTGACGTTTTCAGTCAGTACAAGCCTAAAAGGGGACTTTTAATTTGTTGATTTTCAATCGTTTCCCTTTAGTCCTGTGCTGACCTTTAGCACTGACGAAGCGAGCTTATCAGCATCTACGACGTCAGTAGGTTGGGGCAAAAAACGATTGAAAATCAACAAATTGGAGTTTTTGGAGTAGACTCAAATTTGAGTTTTCTGTTTAATCGGGTAAAATTTATTTCTATCTCAGCAAAGTCACATCACCTGAGTAACTGTTTTCATGGCCGTCGATGAACAATACTTCCACCATGTAGGTATAAACTCCCGGTACAGCATCCTGGCCACGGAAAGTTCCGTCCCATCCCCGGTTTGCATCGCCTTTCAAAATATGATTTGCCTCAAATACCTGATTACCCCACCGGTCAAAAATGACCATACTTTTGATCAGATCGACCGATCCCGGGAAAACCGGTTCAAACCGGTCGTTCAGGTGATCCCCGTTGGGGGAAAATACATTGGGCAATGTGAGTCGGTAACGATTCGTACGCACCATTACCAGTATGGAATCGGATACCGGACAGCCGTATTCATCTACACCTGACAAATAATAATAACCTGTTCGTGTGGGTATATGATCATATACCGCCGGGTCGTCAGCCAGCCAGGCACCATTTGGCCCGCTCCATTTCAAACCTGAGTATGCCGGATCAAGAGAGATCGGGATGAGATCCACATTTTCTCCCAGGTTCAGTTCGATGGTATCCTGCAGCAATATACCGGTACCCGGTGGAATTTCTTCCAGGTTAACAGTGACCAGGCTATCACAACCATTGGCGTTGACCAACGTTACCAAAAATTCTCCTGCAACATCCGTTTTGAACTGATGATACGCCCAGGTATCACCTTTGCAAAATGTATCAAACAGATCAGCGTAAGTTTTGGGGACTACTTTCAGATCCAGTTGTATTATGGAATCACAGCCATCTTTGGCTTCGATCAGCCTTTCATAGAATCCGCTCTCGGTTAAAATTTGCTGGCCGAAAGCATAGTTTTCTCCTTCACATATTGATGCCGAAACCGATTCATAATATGGTGGCAGGCGGAGTTGGTAGCTCAGGGAATACAGGCAACCCGCCTCATTGGTCAGAATACACAGATACATTCCTTCTGCATTGTTGTTGGGGGGAATGAAAATACCGGGATTTGTTTCTCCGACCAGGGCAATTCCGTCTTTATACCATTGATAAGTCACACCATCTCTTTTTTCAATAGTAAGTGTGACTCCTTCCTCGCAGATCCTGCCTTCTATCCGGTCAAAAGGCACTCCGAAAACCGAGCTTTCTGCCAGAACAAGCCGGTCCAGGTAAAAATACGGATCATAGGTATAGAATGGATTGGCTGTACAGCCCGGTCCTAATATGATCACCGACCAGGGTTCTGTGGCCACAAATTCAAAGACCACATTGACCCACTCATTGGATCCGCTAACCCTTTGTTCGTCAATCACTTTATAATTGATCGTGTTGGCAGGGCACCCAACGGTGTTGCTCGTTCCGCCAAAAGGCAGGTCCGCACAACGGGTTGATCCGAATATCGCCATATTCAGCGAGGTGCTGCCAACTATATTATTCCGGAATCCCACAAAAAAATCCAATCTGTATTTTGTTCCGGGGACCATCGGGTCTGTCAGGCAAGCTCCGACATACTCCTTATAGTTGGGACCGATTTGTGCCTGGCCATCCCGGAAACCCACACCGCCTTGTCCGTCCGGAAAAGGAAGTGGCGGAACGGCACCTATGTTGGAATTACCCAGATATCCGCCACAGGTATGAACATAATCCGTTGTCGGTGCTGATGCCTGGATCCACGCCACAGCGCAATCCAGCCGGGCATTTTTCGTCGGGCAACAGGTTCTTTCTTCAAAAGACGGATTGGGTATCAGGGAGGAGGGCAATAATTGGTTACAGATACAATCAGGATCATTCAAATCAATCATGCCATCCTGATCGTCGTCAACTGCATTGTTGCAAATCTCCTGTGCCTGAAGTGAAATATCCAGATTTAAAACTAAAATCAGCAGTATAATAATTTGTCGAAGCATGATAATTCGTAAACGAAGATCTCCAGGTCTGAAATCCTTCATTCATAACGTACCAAAGGTAAATTTGTATATTGGTTTTTCAAATATTTACCTCTATTATAGTCCGTCTAAACAGGGAAAATCATGGCAGGGTTTTTGAATGCCTGAAGGGTTAAGTTCTCGTATGGTTTTTCAGCATTTCAAAAACTCATGACTCCTGGTTCTGCATAATGATCTCATCAACCCTTTCTACGGTAAAACCTGTGATCTCTGCCAGAAATTCGATTGAAGCGCCTTTTTGGTAGCCTTTAAGTATGATCTCAACTTTATTTTGTTCAATTCCTTTCTCGATCCCCTTTTGCATCCCTTTCTCGATCCCCTTCTCAACACCAATTTGTTCTATCATTTCATATGTGGTCATAAGTTCAGACTTTTTATGTTTTGGAATTGATTTTACTAAGTTCATTAATTCTTCTCTTTTCAAATTGCTGATTTCAAAAAAATAAACAAAAATAGCTTGTTCAAAGTTCTTTCTGCATAACTTTTCAACCGCAAATCGTTGTAATATCCTTTTTAGCTGATCCGGCAGCTCTTCCGGAAAGTCTGTATACCGCTGCATGATCAAAGCTGAATGCAGGAAAATATTTTCTATTTCCAATATTTCTGAATCCGAAATCCTGACCAGATCGACAAAAACCGTATCAAAATCAGGGATATACCTCCTTAACCGCGGTTTTAAATCAGGAAACAACCCGGATAAAGGTCTATACTCCCAGGTTTGTTTTCCATGATAAAAAAGTAACGGAATGATGGGATATAAAGCTTTCTCATTTTTCAACTGGAATTGGTAGGCGTTTACCAGATATTGCAACAATTGAACCGCAACATTTTTATCGGGATAACTTTTATGTTCAATCAGTACTGACAGATAAAACACACTTTCGCTGTCATCTTTCATGCGGCATTGAATGACAGAATCGGCAAAGATCTCCCTGAGCTTATCGTCCAAAAAGCTGTCCTTCTGCATTACCAGACTGTCATAATCAATCAGCGCAGAGACTTCTGGCGGCAAAAACTGCTTCAGAAAATCAATGGCAATATCCTTTTCAGCCATCATAGCCTTAAAGAACTTATCGTGTGGTTTGTAGAGTGATTTTTCCATAGGACAAAAATAAGGAAAATCGGGAAAAAAGGAAATGTTTTAAAAAAACACCACTTTTTAGCATTGAGCTAAAATAATCAATTGCTGAAGCAAGAACTTACATTATAACTTGGAAAGTCTCAAAATCATCAAAAGCTGAAATAAAAAGCTATCCATCCCACACCAAAGTGCATTGCAATTTAATAGATTCTAAATTTAAAAAGGGACAAATGAACGCAAATATCTGGAATGTAAGTAAAGACAATGTTGAAAAATGTAATCTTTGCCAATATAGGTACGTTTGTAATGACATGAGCGAATTAATTAAAACTAATCATACTTATGAAAGAGTTTCTGATTGTGAATATGATATTGAAAATAATGTGTGGAATTAGCTGTATTTTTTTATTTCAATGTACAGATGATTCAATTGAATATTTAGAAGGAGAATGGCATATTAGTCCCAATTCTTTTTTCGAAATACAAAAAACAGGTGATCTTGATTTTAATTTCATTTCTGAAGGTGATACATTTTCAGTCTATCAACTATCAAAAAATGACTCAAATGATGTATTTAATGACGTCTTCAGCTTTTCAAACGATAAAATGAGTGCATCCATAAAACCCCTTGATAGTATATTTCTCCTTTTTACACTTTATAAAGAAGTTGATGGTGAAATAGATGAGGTTTTTATAGCATCGAAGGGGTCGTATTATATTTTCAATCAGAATAATGCTGGCAAAGTTTTTGCCAAAAATTTAAATGATACTTTTATCATTCCAGAGGGTTATTCCGGTCGAATATTTGTTGTATTTGATCAGGATAAGGATGAATTAATAAAAAGTTCAATTGGTTTGGTATATTTAAAAAAGTCAAAAGTTGATAGGTTGTCATATTTGTTGGATAGATTCAATTTTGAAAATGAAAACAATATAAAATTGTGTGTTACTAAGGACTCTGACTCACAAAATTATATTTATAATAGTTGTCAAAACGGAGTATTCCTTCATGGATTTAACCAAGCAAGTTATAGGGATGTATTAAATGAATTACAGTTAGAAGGTGAAGTTCTTGTAGGGGTAGTCAAGTGACCAATTTACAAGCTGAATATTCCAGCCAAATTGAACCATCCATTCCGGATCAAACCGAACCACTTCAATCGAGAGATTTGATAGGTATTTTTATAACAAAAATACTGGAATCACAAAAAAGACGATATCGAGGTGTGCCGTGACTGTGAGTTTCGCTATATCTGCACCGACTGCCGGGCGTACTTAGAAGATCCGCACAACGAGTATTCCAAACCGCTCAAATGCGGCTACGATCCCTACACCGGCGAGTGGTCAGAATGGAGCACAAATCCTTTGAAACAGGCTGCTATACAGTATTATGGAATGGAGGATTTGGTGAAGAAGTGAGTTTTTGAGTGAGTAAATGGTTTTCCAATAATTCAATCATTCAGAAACTCATGATCCCACGTTCTGCGCAATGATCTCTTTAACCCTTTCTGCCGAAAGACCGGTGATGTCTGCCAGAAATTCGATTGAAGCGCCTTTTTGGTAGCCTTTGAGTATGATTTCAACTTTATTTTGTTCGATCCCTTTTTGCATCCCTTTTTCAATGCCTTTTTCGATACCCCGTTGTTCTGCTATTTCAAAAGTAGTCATGATTTCAGTTTTTATTTGTTCAGGAAATCTTGCTATTAGTATGATCAACTCTTCTTTCGTAATACTTGTAATGTCAAACAGGTAAACAATTATCGAATTGGAAAAGTTCCTTTTTCGATGCCTGACAGAATCAAATTTCGACATGATCTTTTCCAGTTTTTCAAACAACGCTTTATCCATCCGGAATTTTTGGATATACAAAGCTGACAGCAAAAATATATTCTCTATGTCTTCCAATTCCGTCTCTGATTTCCTGACCAGATCAACAAATATGGTGGTAAAATCAGGAATAAATTTATTCAACTCCTCTGAAAGCCCTTCGATCAACTGTAAAAGTGGACGGTATTGCCATTCCTGTTCACCTTGATAAAACAGCAAAGGAATTACCGGATATAGTGTACTTTCTCCCGATTTTAACTGTGCCAGATAGGCTTTTGTCAGATAGTTCAAAATCTGTATTGCTGCATATTTATCCGGATAACTCTTATGTTCGATCAGTACAGAAAGGTACAAATCTGCCTTTTGGCTTTCCTTCATCCTGCATCTGAATACCGTATCTGCAAAAACCTCCTGCAGTTCCTCGTCGAGAAAACTATTGCTTTGCAGTTCCAGACTGTCATAATCAATCAGCGCAGAGACTTCCTCCGGCAAAAACTGATTCAGAAAATCAATGGCAATATCCTTTTCAGCCATCATCGCCTTAAAGAACTTATCGTGTGGATTGTAGAGTGATTTTTCCATTTAACAAAAATAGGGGAAATAGGGGGAAATGGGATAGTTTTTGGGAAGTATCTAGGATTTATCTTTAATAATAAATATTACTTTTAATTCCCAAAATCTCACATTAAATCAAATACAAATTATATTTTAAATCGTTATAACTTTGAGTTTGTAACCCGGGATTCAATTGCTGTTAATGTTTGGTTTTTGCATTATTTGGTGACTATTAGATATTATAAATTTATGAATATAATTATGGTTAATATTGAAATATTTTATGAACTGCACCTTAATACATGATATTCTAAATCTCAATCAAATGAAAACAAATTCAGCTCTTTTCAATTTTTGTATGCACCTGTCATTATTTTTTTTTGTGATTCAACCTGTCCTTTCTCAAAAAGATTCAAAATGGATTTATCTGAAGGAAGACTCATACTTCAGTACGAAGGAAATAACCTTTACTCAAAGTTCTATTGCTTTGGATGAATATCATGATTTTGCATTTCGGGGTATTCCTGATGATATTCAACAGGTAAGCTTTAGCTATGGAGTTTTTAGTATTGAATTATTGAGACACGAAAGATTGATCAACAAAAAGATTGATAGTCTCTCGTTTTCCAAATTTCAGTATCATCCGGGCAATTATTCCAAAAACGATCATAAATGGAGAATTTTCGGATTGAGAGGTGTCAGGAATGGTAAGGAAGTTTTTATTTTAGATTCGGACATGGATTTGGATTTTGGGGAGGAGCAGGTTCATGAGTTGATGTTACCAATATTCAAAACTGACTGGCCAAAAATTGATAAAATGGTTTTTCCATCTGACACTTTTTATTATGATATAGAATATGAACATTTAATTGGAGGTGAAATTCATAACAGGCAAGCAATAATGGCAATTCAAATAATGGCTAAATATAATGAATCAATCGACTCTCTGATTATTCAGAATTCATTTAAAATTGGTTATAAATCGAAGTTACTTTACCGGGGAAGAATAAATGATACTGAAATGGAATTATTTATCCAGGACAGATTTCCATGGGAAAACAGTTCCTGTAGATTTCTGGTGAGAAATGATGAAATGGGTTTGAAGACAATTAATTTAAAAGATAAATTTCAAATAAATAATTCAGGCAATTTTTACTCCATTGATTCTTTAGATGTTGTAAGTAAAAAAATTAAATGGACCAACCATTATAATGACAAACCCTATATTGAATTATTTGGCCCTTCCTTATCAGATAAAGAACAAATGATTAGTCTCGACAACTTGAAAGGAAATAAAAACTATACCATTGTTCATTTTTGGGGTTCATGGTGTAATCCATGCATGAGGAATTTACCCGTTCTCAATGAATTTTATAAACAAAACTCACCACATATTAAGTTTTTAGGCGTTTGTACCGATAACTCAATGAATGCCGGGTTAAACGCGATCCTAAAGTTGGAAATTCCATGGGAACAAATATATTTTGATTTAAAAACTTTTGAAAACGAAAATAGATGGAACATCAGTTCCTGGCCTACCTATCTACTTTTGAATGACAAAAATGAAATATTGCTTAAAACGGGTGACCTGAAAACACTTAAGGATTATATAACTGGCATTAAAAATCAATGAAAAATTGGGAGAATAAATATCAAAATTGATAATTATTTTGTTAATGCATCAAAAACAAATGAGAAAGTGCATCTTTTAATAAAAGAATGATTGTAACTATTCATTAATAAATAGTCGCTCCTTAATATTCATATAAAATATTATAAATCAGTTAAATA
>CAZQKR010000062.1:0-18536 GCA_964594045.1 uncultured Saprospiraceae bacterium
CATCTACGACGTCAGTAGGTTGGGGCAAAAAACGATTGAAAATCAACAAATTGGATTTTTCGGAGCAGACTCAATTTTTAAATATCCGTTGTGAATTAATACGAATGCAGGAACCACTAAATCTTGTATTGAAGGTTTGCAGCTGAGATTTAGTCGAAGGGATGAGGGTAAATTGATTGGTTCGCCAGTATATTGTTGAAAAAATAATCTCAGTATATTCAAACAAATATTTGTAAACCAATAAATTAAGTCAATACCATTCTATTTTATTCTGGTGTGCAATCTGAGAAATTGCTTTCCTGGTGAGCTTCTTCCTTTCTGTCAATTCGTGCTCCCTAGAATAATCCTGAACAGATAATAACCATTGATAATCAAAATGTGTGCTAAAGTTATATCAATGGTTTTTACCTGAATTCCAGGCAAAATCAAGCCATGTAACCAATGGTTAAACTAACACGACTAAAAAACCTGAACTATCACCTGATCAGTTACTCTGTGACCTGTAAAAAAGGTAACCCAATAACATCAGTATTGCAGTTGCTATAATGGCAATAATGAAAAATTGTCTTTTTTCCTTTTCTCTACGTTTTGCCTGCGCTAATTTTTTTTTGGACATGGACATAATGCAAAAAATTTGGTGTACGCAAAATCAAATCCGATTTTTTTCTCCCTAATTCATTAATTTTGAATACTGAAGAAAAAATTACGGTAAATCTAATTTATTTCAATAGTGAAAGGTAATCATTTTTTTGGAAGGCAAAAAAAAAGCCGGAAAAAAAATCCGGCTTGAGTGGTACCCCCCAGAATCGAACTGGGGACACACGGATTTTCAGTCCGTTGCTCTACCAACTGAGCTAGGGTACCATGCATTAACAACTCAGATAAATCATTTATACCCCTGTCGTTAAGCGAATGCAAAAGTAATGCTTAATTTCAAAAATCAAACAAATCAGTGAAAAAAATCTTAACGCAGACCCGTTTTCTTTATAAATTCATACAAAAAAAACACTCATATTTATCAGTCATGCCTATCAGCTCATTTCTGAGATAATTTTATAATATATTCATATTCAATTCATTAAATTTAAATTAACCTCTATTCAAAATTTATTTTATCACAATTAGTTCCAGTAAATTTACATTTTCTCTGTTCATTGCTTTTAATCCGATAGGTTAAGTTTAATTTTGTCAGCAAAACAAGCCCGGATCACATCCGGTCTTCTAATTTAAATATTATTCATGAAAGTATTGATAACCGGAGGAACCGGATTTATCGGGTCACATACGGTGGTGTCCCTCCAGGAAAAGGGGTTTGGTGTGGTCATCGTGGACAATTTATCCAATTCGGATATTTCTGTTCTCAAACGAATTAAAAAGATCACGGGCAAAGAAGCCGAATTCTATCAAGAAGACATCTGTAACAGGAAAGCCCTTGAAAAAATATTCCTTGACCATCCGGATATCGTTTCAGTGATTCATTTTGCTGCATTCAAAGCAGTGGGTGAATCCGTTGAACAACCGTTGAAATATTATCACAACAACATTGCCGGACTCATCAGCCTGCTTGAAGCAATGTTGAGCACAAATGTCTTCAACCTGATCTTCTCATCTTCTGCTACGGTGTATGGGCAACCTGAAGTTTTACCGGCAACGGAAGATTCACCTGTTCTTCCCGCAACTTCTCCCTACGGGAATACCAAGCAGATCAATGAAGAGATCCTGCGCGATTTTTTAATAGTCAATCCGCATTTTAAAGGGCTTTCATTGCGTTATTTCAACCCGATCGGAGCGCATCCCAGCGGTTGGATAGGTGAATTGCCCATAGGCACACCAAACAATTTAATGCCATTCATCACGCAGACTGCCATAGGGAAGCATGCCGAACTTAAAGTTTTCGGAGATGATTACAACACTCCAGACGGTACTGCAATCAGGGATTATATCCATGTGGTCGACCTTGCTGAAGCCCATGTGGTTGCGATGAAGGCCTTAATTGAGAACAAGTTCAGCAATAATTACAATGTATTCAACCTGGGTACCGGCAAAGGATTTTCCGTGCTGGAAGTGATCCGGTCTTTTGAAAAGACGACAGGGGTGAAACTGCCTTACCGTATCGTGGAAAGACGGCCCGGAGATGTGGAACAGATCTATGCAAGTACGACCCTGGCCAACGAGACGCTGGGCTGGAAAACAAGATATACACTCGATGATATGACTTTATCTGCCTGGAAATGGGAAAAAAAGCTGTCGGAAGGCCATTTTTCAAAAGAGGGAAAAAGATAATGCAATATTTTTCCTGAATGCCCGGTTTGGAGTGCTAAATCAGGAAATATCAGATTTCAGGAATTGTCAAGTATCGAAAAATTTATCGGTCAATAAAAATTCAATTAAAATTACATGAAGGTTTACGCAGTAGCAGGCAATCCGATATCACACAGCAAAAGCCCGGTCATAATGAACCATGTCCTCAAATCTCTAAAGATAGATGCGTTATATACCCGGATACTGGCAAAGGATGTGGAAGATATTGCCTTATTGGCTGAAGATATTCCGCTGGCCGGTCTTAATATCACTGCACCATTCAAAAAAGACATTCTGCAACTCGCCCGATCAAAGGATCAGATCGTACAGAGTCTGGGTGCTGCCAACACGCTGAACAGAGATAAAAATGGTTTTTTTACGGCCCAAAACACAGATGTAAAAGGAGTCAGGGATGCCGTTGCACATTTATTTGAAGAAGTAATTGTCGATCAAACAGAAAACGGAGAAGTCCCTGATAACGAAATCAAAAAGGTGCTTATTCTCGGGAGTGGCGGTGCAGCGCCTGCAGCTATCAAGGCATTGGAAACATTCCGGTGTGAAATTTTCCTTTCCGGCAGAAACATTGAAAAAACAAGGGAACTGGCAGGTAAAACCGGGGTAAAAACTGTGATTTTCAATCAAATTCCACAAAGAATTGCTGATTTCAGCCTGATCATCAATACCATTCCGGTAAAAATTCCACTCTTTGATCTTTTCAGTTTTTTACCCGAACAGCATATTCTCGATGCACCGTATAACAATCCTCCCCTTAAGGAAAAATGCATTTCAGAAGGTGCTCAATACATCAGTGGTGAAAAATGGCTGATCCATCAGGCTATCCATGGATTTAAGAACTTCACAGGCAGGTGGGTTGACAGGGAAAAATTCGCTGAAGCCATTCAGATAGCCTCAACCAATCCCGGGAAAGCGCGCTTCCCATCTGTGGCGCTTACCGGTCCAATGGGGGCCGGCAAAACGACTGTTGGCAAAATGCTTGCAGAAAAACTGGGGTATGACTGGGTGGATACTGATCAGCAACTTGAATCGGAAACGGGCATGCGAATTGAGGAGATCTTCCGGCAAAAAGGGGAAAAATATTTCAGGGAAATTGAGCAAAACCTGCTTCAGAAACTTGTACTACGGGACAAAATCGTCATTTCCTGCGGAGGCGGAATGGTTTTGGATGAGACCGGCAGGAATTTACTTACCCGTCATTTTCACACTGTTTTTCTATATGTAAAAGCCGGCAGAAGCATAAAAAGGATTGGGAAAACAGACAACCGGCCTCTGCTCACCGGATCCGATCCTGTTCAAAAAGCATACAATTTGCTGCATGAACGTTTACCCCATTATCTTTCCACAGCATGGCTTGTTGTCAATACGCACGGAGGAGATGCCCGTCAAATTTCAGAACTCATCTATGAAGATTATCGTCAATCCTTCCGAAATTGAAGGCAGCTTAAAGGCTAATCCTTCCAAAAGTTATATGCAGAGAGCACTTGCTTTGACAGGTCTGTCCGGGCGACCAATGACCATTTGCAACCCATGTCGAAGTGCAGATTCCATGGCAGCACTCAGTATTGTCCAAAAAATGGGTTATAAAACATACTTTGAAGAGAATAGCCTCATTCTTACCCCTGAAGCAAAGAATTTCGAAGCTGACTGGCATGCCGGAGAGTCGGGTTTATCAGCCAGGATGTTTGCCATCATAGCAGGATTGTATGATCGGGAAATCACACTTACAGGTCAGGGCAGCCTGCTTTCCAGACCTGTGACCATGTCTGAAAATATCCTGCGGCAACTGGGTGTTTCCGTTCGATCGAATAATGGTTTTCTTCCAATTACCATAAAGGGTCCGGTTGCTGACCCGGTCATTAACACAGACGCAAAGGATAGTTCTCAGGCATTGACCGGATTATTGATGGCATTGCCATTCGGTAAAAAAGATGCTGAGATCCGGTTGACGGGACTAAAAAGCAGGCCTTACATCGCCATGACGCTGGACATCCTGGAAAAGTTTGGTATTGAGATCCGGCAGAATGATTTAAAGCACTTTGCCATTCACGGAAGGCAAAACATAAATTTGGACCATTTCTGTATAGAAGGTGACTGGAGCAGTGCATCTTTTGCATTGGTTGCTGGCGCCATTGCAGGTCAATGTACTGTTGATCAGCTCAATATAACTTCGGTGCAGGGAGACAGGAATATACTTGGGATATTGGATCAGTGTGGCGCATCCATCCAGGAAAAAGACAACAGCGTCACCATTACAAAAAGTGGTCTGAAGGCTTTTGAGTATGATGCCCAGGACACACCCGATCTCTTTCCGCCCTTGGTTGCTTTGGCAGCCAACTGTTACGGCACGACTAAAATTCATGGTGTATCAAGGTTGGCTTTCAAGGAAAGCAACCGTTATGAGGCTTTAAGGCAGGAGTTTGGCAAACTCCGGATACATATCGGCAAAGAAGGAGATACTATGCTGATTGAAGGAGGGAAAATCCATGGTGGCTTTGTGAATACATACAATGACCACAGGATCGCCATGGCTTTGTTTGTAGCCGCTCTGTGTGCAAAGGGACAGGTGGTCATTGAGGGAATGGAATGTATCAGCAAGTCCTATCCGGGTTTTCTTGAAGATATGAAAATTCTGAACGCAGATTACGATTTCCTGGAACCGTAATAATTGATGATGCTTTCCGCTCTTGACACATAGCTCGACCCGAAAAGGTTGACATGAACCAAAATATAATACAACTGATAAAATGAGACTCTGTCCTTCCAGTTCTGGTCAAGTGGCAGAAGATCCTGATACACATCAAATTCCCTGAACCCGCCGAAACCTCCGAAAAGCTGCATCATGGCCAGATCCAATTCCCTGTTCCCGTAGCAGATGGCAGGATCGATGAAATAAGGTTGACCTGACTGATCATAAATCAGGTTTCCCGACCAAAGATCTCCATGTATCAGGACAGGTTTTTCCACAGGCATACCCGCTTCCAAATGCTTGAACATAAGGCCGGTTTTTTTGTGGAAAGAGCTATCCATCAGGCCATTGTTAACTGCAAGTTTTAATTGAAAGTCAATTCTGTTCTGATAATAAAAATCGAGCCAGTTGTCCATAGGATTGTTAACCTGAGGCAAAGTGCCGATAAAATTATTGTGGTCCAAACCAAAATAATGGTTTTCAGTCCGGTGCAATCCGGCAAGATGTTCCCAAAATACTTTATACGAAGAATTTGCATTCCCGGATATGCTGATCCATTCCAAAACCAGAAAGGCATAACCTTTTTCTTCAAAACATTCGATGACTTTAGGCGTGTTGACACCTGCCTTTTCAGACATCAGGCGAAGAGCTTTAGCCTCTGACTCAAACATCTGAAAGCTTTGCGAAGCATCATTGCATTTGATGAAATAATGTTTGTCTCCTGATCTGAGTTCAAAGGCATCATTGATGTCTCCGCCTGAAACAGGGCGTAAAGCAACACGCTCCAGCCCGAAATGACTGAGTAAAATATTACCTGAATTCATGTTTGCCGGGGTTAATCAAACGGATGATCAGATCTTCTTTTTCTCTACCATTTCCATCAGTTGATCCCGGTAGTTCTTGCCAATGGGAATAAATTTTGGAGCGCCTTTCTCATTGATTTCCAACATATTGCCCATTACTGACTGGATCTTGTCCACATTGACGATAAAAGAGCGGTGGATCCTTATGAACCTGTCCTGAGGTAGTTTGTTTTCCAGGCTTTTCATGGTCTGCAAAGTGATCACGCGACCTTCTTCATTACGGATAATGACATAATCCTTCAAACCTTCGATGTATAAGATGTCCTTGAAGTATACTTTGATGAATTTTTTGTCAGCTTTGACAAATACATGGTCTTCCGTTACATGGCCCTCGGTTTTGGAGAGTCTTTCTTCCACTTTGTTGATCGCTTTCATAAACCTTTCGAAGGATATCGGCTTCATCAGATAATCCACCACATCCAGTTCATAACCTTCGAGTGCATACTCTGGGTGTGCGGTGGTAAGCAGTACGAGGGGCGGATTTTTCAGTGTTTTCAGGAAATCAATCCCTGTGATCTGTGGCATTTGCACATCCAGACAAAGCAGGTCAACTTCATTTTGCTTTAAGGCTTCATTGGCTTCCAGTGCATTTTTGCAACTGGCAGTCAATTCGAGATTGCTCATCTGGGCGATATAGGTTTTGAGAACTTCAAGTGCAAGGGGTTCATCATCAACGATAACTGTTCGGATCATATCAATTCGTATTATGGTTTAGTTGTAATTCAATTTTATAGCAACTCAGGTTATTTTCTATGCGGAGATCATAATTATCAGGATAAAGCAGTTTCAATCTTCTTTCAACATTGACCAGTCCAATGCCTCCGGGAAGTTTTCTGAGTTCTTCGTCAGTTTTGTTATTTTTGACGATAAAGAACAATTTTTCCTGCTCAATTTTCAGATTTACTTCGATCCATGCCTTTTCTATAACGCTGTTAACACCGTGTTTCACTGCATTTTCCAGAAATGGACTGAATAAAAAAGGTGAGATTTCCACCTGTTCAAAAGGACCTTCAACCGTGAATTCTATACGCGCATCATCTCCAAGCCTGAGTTTTTCCAGATCAAGGTAATTTTTGATGTAGCTGATCTCTTTTTCCAGCGGAACTTTGGGTGCGTTGCATTCGTAAAGCATATACCGGAGTATCTCGGATAGCTTCAGGATGATCTCAGGTGTTTTATCTGATTTGATCAGCGCCAGAGAATAAATGTTGTTCAGGGTGTTGAACAGAAAATGCGGATTGATCTGGGAGCGAAGAAATTTCAACTCTGATACCAGGCTGTCCTGTTTCAGTTTCATCTGTTCGCGTTGTTGTTTCAACCAATCTCCGGTGATCTTGAAAATGGTGGAAGCGCCAGCGATAAAAAAGCTCGACAGAAAATAGATCTGCAGGTTACTGCTGATAAAGATCTGATCCTGAGGATGCTGAAAGTTGACCAGGTAAATGACAAGTGCATTGACCGGGGCGATCAAAACAGCGGTTATGATCAGGGCAACACTGTACAGTAGAAAGGATTGCTCATGCAGGTATCTTGGGATCAGCAACTGTAAATTGAGATAAACGATGAATATGTAGAAAATGATATCAAAAAAGTTTTCAATCAGGGAAAACCATAATCCAAATCTCATATCATCCATGAAAATGTTGAACAGGTAAAGCAATACCCAGAAGGTGCTGTGTAAAAAGACCTTGCTGCCAAAAAACCTTGTAAGTCTGACACGCAAAGGCTGCTTCTTTCTGTTACCACTTTCAATTTTCACCGAACTAAAATAAATTGGCGGTTGAAAATAGCAAACTATTTTGGATATACGACAACAATGCATAGATGAACAGTCGGATTTTGAGCGCAGATCAACATTTCTTCTGTTATGGGTCAATTTTTACGGATATGGAATCCGGTAAAAGTTTATTGATTGACAATGACAATAATCTGAAAATACTTCACTATTAAACAGTATGCAGGTAAAAATTGCCATTTGAAAATTTGATCCTGGATGCCTTGCTGTAGCTCAACATGTTCATGCATGGCTATTTTGAATCTGGTCCTTTCAATGTACAAAGGCCAAAAAATCAAGTTTCATCAGCATGTGTTCATTTATCTTGTTTGTTTGGAAGCGGGATAACTGACCTGTGTGAATTTGTGTGCAGTCATTCTGATCTTGACCCCGAATTTACATTCTCAAGCCATCATTCCGGACGCGACCAGTCATTCCGGACGAGATCCGGAACCCGTTTTCATTCGACTACGGATTTGCGTATCAGTTCCGCCCTGACACCCTGATGATTTGTGCAAATTGTGAAGGAAAAGGATCATAATAGTCATGTTAAATATAATTGGTTTACTCATTCTTCTTCAAGCTTGAATTTCTGCTTAATCTTATCAACACGAAACAGTTTTTTGTAGTATCCTGAAAGGAACAATATGTTCTCTGACCGGCTTTTTCTTCTGGAAAAAAGGGTAATATTTTTTCATGAAAATAAAATTCTTTACGCAGAGATCAGACCCGAACCCAAACAATAGAAATTTTTTAAAAAATTAATACGGATAAAATAATATATTATTGAAATCCCCTTACATTTGAAATAGTATTTTAAAAAAACAAAAACCAATTGAAAACCACATAAAATAATCTTTTTGGATTACATCCTGCAGGGACAAATTTTCATTATTGTCTTTAATTTGTAGTATGAAATCTTATATTCGGAATGCCGGCCAAAAAGATTATGTCGCAATTTCTGCGCTTTCTGAACAACTGGGTTATAAAACACCCCACGTTGCTGTTTTAAAACGTCTTAAAGAGGTGTTGAAGAACCCCGACCACTGTCTTTTGGTGGCGGTTGACCATGATCAGATCATCGGTTGGATACACGGAGTTTATTCGTTGCGTATAGAATCAGAAATTTTTGTGGAGATCACTGCATTGATCGTTGATCAGGATCATCGCAAAAATGGAATTGGTAAAAAACTGGTAGAGCATGTACAAAACTGGGCCAAACTCAAAAACTGCAAACAACTGAGGGCAAGGAGCAACACTTTGAGAACTGAAAGCCATCCATTTTATGAAAAATTGGAATTCAGCCTGAATAAGGAGCAAAAAGTATATGATAAATTCTGGCAATGATGAGATGGATCAGGCAACATTCTGTTTAACAAGCAGGGCATGCCCTGGAAATTAATCCAGATCCTCAATTCGAAAATCGCAAATATATTATTGTGATCAGAGCACTGCAATTCCTTTCACGCTAGAACTGACCTGGTTTCAATTTTCAATCTTCCTCGGCCCAAAAATCAACATCTTTTTGGCGGTATTTTCTTTTGGTTTCCAGCCGTTGTTTCTGCCGGTCATATATGATCCTGGCCAGGGTTATATAAACGGATTCATGAAGCTCTGTTGCCGGATGCAGCGCCTTGAAGATCTTTTGTTCACTGACATCCATTCTGTACAAATGGTTGAAAAACAATTCCATATTGCTTTCCATCAGTTCTTCAACCCGCAAAGCGATCATTTCAATAAATTGTTCCTCAGCCAAAGCTTCATTTGCTTCAGGAGTTTCAACATACTCATCGATGAGTTGCTGAACCGCTATGATCTCATTTTCCATGCTCATCGTTGTGAAATTTGAGTATTTCATCTACATACTGTCTTGAATTGGAAAGCCTCGGAACTTTGTTTTGCCCGCCGAGTTTTCCGCGGCTCTGCATCCAATTGTAAAATGTACCTTGGGGCAAAGAAACCAATTCGAGTTCTTTTAAGGCCAGGTTGTTGAATCGTTTGGCTTCATAATCCGAATTGATCTGTTGGAGGTTCAAATCCAGATCCCGGGCAAAAGCAACAAGATCATGTGGTTTCTTGCTGAATTCCACCAACCATTGATGACCTCCCTGATCCTGGTTCTTAAAAAACACAGGAGCAACGGTATAATCTTCAATTTTTGCATGATGTTTTTCGCAGGTCAGCGCAACGGCCTTATCTGTATTTGAAACCATTACCTCTTCTCCGAAAACATTGATGAAATGCTTTATCCGGCCTGTAATGCGGATCTTGAATGGTTCGAGATCGGTAAAGCTGATCGTATCCCCTACCACATAGCGCCACAAGCCGGAATTGGTACTGATGACCAGCACATAGTTTTTGTTCAGTTCAACGTCCCTGAGTGTCAAGACATCAGGAGATTCATCATGGATCTGATCAAATGGAATGAATTCATAAAAGATCTCATTATCCAGCAGCAGCAACATATCCTGAACAGACAGATCGTTCTGAATACCAAAATATCCTTCAGAAGCATTGTAAATTTCCAGATAAGTGAAGTTATCGGACGGGAAAAAGTCACGGAATTGCGCCCTGTACGGATCAAAAGCCACACCGCCATGAAGGTAAACTTCCGCATTCGGCCAGATCTCCAGCATATTGGATTTCCCGTACATGTCCATCATTTTCCTAAAAAGCACGATCGCCCATGTTGGCACACCGCTCACAGACATGATGTTTTCCTTTCCGGTGATCGTGGCCATTTGTTCCAACTTGACATTCCAGTCTGCGATCAATGCGGTTTCGGCATCCGGGGACATGGCCAATCTCCCGATCTCAGGAGCATTTTTGATCATGATCCCGGAAATATCTCCAACCATGGTTTCGGGATATTCATCGAACCGGCCAACCGTTCCGCCCATGGCCAGGTTTTTGCCACCGAAAATATTGGCATCCGGTTTGACATTATACAACAAGGTCAGTACATCCCAGCTGCTTTTATAATGACTGTTTTTCAGATTCTCTGCGCTGACCGGGATGAATTTGCTTTTGTCACTGGTTGTCCCGGAAGACTTCGAAAACCAGGTAATTTTCCCCGGCCATAGAATGTCTTTTTCGCCGAGCATCATCCGGTGAATGTATGATTTGAGATCGTCGTAATGACTGATAGGAACATTCTTCTGGAAATCACTGAAGTTTTGAATACCTGAATAATTGAAGCTTTTGCCCCATTCCGTCAGGCTTCCGCGGGCGATCAGATCCCTGAAAATCCGCTCCTGTGTTTCGTAAGGATTATCCATAAACTGGCGGATGACCTTAAACCTGTGCTTAAGGTAAAGTGAAATGCTGGAATTGATGATTTGTCTCATCCTTTTTGTTAAGGTTTAAAATTCGTCCATTTGAATGACGAAAATAGGCAAATAATCCGTTTCAGGGCAAAAATTCACATTTTTTGATACAATAAAAAAACGTCAGGATTAGTAAACTCTTTGATTTTCAATTATAATTCAATTATGGTAATCATTGATTTGGCTCAATACCCGTTAAAAATGTATATAAAGGCATCAAGTCCCTATCAAACCAATTCGAACGAAAAAAAATTTTTGCAAAAAATATTTTCATTCATAAAATATTGGTGACTTGTTCAAAAATCAAAAACTCTGAACGGGAACACCCGAACTATTTTGTTTATTTTGTGTTTAGAAATTTATTTTCAAAAAATGAGTGCGCAAAAACATATAGAATTAATGGCTCCGGCAGGCTCTTTTGAGTCGCTCATGGCTGCTGTTCAGAGCGGTGCCAACTCGGTTTATTTTGGCATTGAACAATTGAATATGAGGGCCACTTCTTCATATAACTTCACCATGAATGACCTGGATAAAGTTGCTTCCATCTGCCATGAAAACAATATGAAGGCGTATATGACGCTCAATACGATCGTGTATGATCATGACCTGAAACTGGTCAAAAAGATCATTGACGCGGCAAAGGCTTCCGGCATCGATGCCATTATCGCCTCTGATCAGGCAGTGATCCATTACGCCAGAACTGTCGGGCTGCCTGTGCATATTTCCACCCAACTCAATGTGACCAATATCGAAACGGTCAAGTTCTATTCATTTTTTGCGGATGTAATGGTGCTGTCCAGAGAATTGAGCCTGGGACAGATGAAAGCGATCTGCGACGGGATCGTTCAGGAACAGATCAAAGGCCCTTCAGGTGAATTGATCAGGATTGAAGTTTTCGCGCACGGCGCTTTATGCATGGCCGTTTCCGGCAAATGTTACCTAAGCCTGCATACACAAAACTCTTCAGCCAACCGCGGTGCCTGCCTGCAAAATTGCAGAAGAAAATACAAAGTCATCGATATAGAGGATGGTCATGAACTCGAAATAGACAATGAATTCATTATGTCTCCCAAGGATCTGTCTACCATCTCTTTTCTCGATCAACTGATCGACACTGGCATTACGGTATTGAAGATCGAAGGACGGGCCAGGGCGCCGGAATATGTGTATAAAGTAGTGAAAGCATACCGTGAAGGTATCGATTCGGTTATAGATGGCAGTTTTTCACAGGAAAAAGTGGCCGGTTGGGTCAATGAACTTGAAAAAGTATACAACAGGGGTTTCTGGGGTGGTTATTACCTGGGTAAGGAACTCGGTGAATGGACCAATAAACAGGGATCCAGTGCAACGGAGAAAAAGATCTATCTCGGACAGGGTATCCATTATTTTCCCAAAGCCGGCATAGCACACTTCAAAATTGACAGCCACAGCCTCGAAATCGGCGACAAGATACTGATCACCGGGCCTGAAACCGGCGTGATCGAGTCCGAGATCACTGCTTTGATGGTCGATGATATTCAGGCGGAAACAGCCGTAAAGGGCGATGAATGCACTTTTCCCCTTGACCGCAAGATCAGAAAATCAGATAAACTGTACAAAATCGTTCCTGCCTGATGATCGTGATCACGCACCAGAGAGAAAAATGTATTGGCTGCAATTATTGCGTGGAAGAAGCCCCTTTCCGCTGGGTCATGTCACACAAGGACGGTAAAAGCACGCTGCTTGGAGGGCAGAACAAACGCGGATTTCATACAGTACGCGTCCACGATAACGAATGGGAAGCCAACCTCAAAGCTTCCAAAAGCTGTCCCGTGAATATTATTCAGGTAAAGAGGATCTAAGCTTGAGAGGTTTCTTTGCTCCTATGTTTCATTGTTCCTTTGTTTCTTTGTTCGAATTGTCGAAGATCATGACATTCATCGTCATGATTTGAACTTAATATCAAAAGATTCTTCGCTCCGCTCAGAATGACTAATTGGCTGGAGATAAGAGGGAGGAGAACGGCGGCGTGCCGCCGTTCTCCTCCCTCTTACTCCCCAAAAACGCCATAGTCATTTCGACCGAAGGGAGAAATCTTTTCGATTGTTCCACCGTTGCTGGTTTTTTCACCTGTAACATGAATTGTTGAATCTTGTATTTGGAATTTTAATTTTGAATCTCGAATTCCCACACTTATATTCCCTGTCTATACCTTATCAAACCATTACGCTAGAGGTCATGGTCTCCGACAGCCCGAACAGCCCGAACAGCCCGAACTTCTCCAACATCTCCAACATCTCCAACGCCTCAAACCAATTCTCCTGTTCTCTACCAGTTCCTCAACTTTACGCTTTCCTCACCAATATCTCCGTCCACACACCTTCCTGCAATTCCGTTCTTTCACCGCCAAAATCTGATGAGATCTCTATGGATTCCGCCAGGGTTTCGGATTTGATATATTCTTCAAACTGATGAAGTGCATCGGTAACCTCCTTTGTTTCAGTCAACAATACATGGATCCGGTCAGTGACATTCAGATCGGCAGACTTCCTCAGGTTCTGTATCCTGTTGACCAGTTCACGGGCAGTACCTTCTGCAATCAGGCTTTCAGTCAACTGTATATCCAGGGCAACGGTCAGATCCCTGTCAGTGGCCACCGTCCATCCCGGAATATCTTCAGCCGTAATGACCACATCTTCAGCTGTCAGTTCAAATTTCTGGCCGTCGATCTCCAGAACAAAAGCATTTTCTGCTTCGATTTTTGAGATGTCCTCCTGGGACATTTCAGCGATGAGCTTGCTGGCATCCTTCATGTATTTTCCCAACCTTTTGCCCAAAGTCTGGAAATTGGGTTTGACGGATTTATGTATGATACCAGAGGTGTCGGAAATGTATTCTATCTCCTTGATATTCACCTCCTGAAGGATCAGATCCTTCACCTTTTCCACCTGATCTTCAAAGGTTTTGTCCAGGATTGGTAAAATGATCTTATTGAGCGGTTGCCTGACACGGATCATTTGTTTTTTCCTGAGCGACAATACCAGGGAAGAGATCCGTTGAGCATATTCCATTCGTTCTTCCAGCGCTTTATCGATCAGGCTTTTATCGGCTTTGGGATAATCGACCAGGTGAACGGAATCTGACTTCTCGCGTTTGCTCACTTCGTTGAGATTGCGGTACATCCATTCACTCATGAAAGGCGCTCCCGGAGCCATCAACTTGGATAGCGTGATCAGCGATTCATACAAGGTCTGATAGGCAGACAACTTATCTGCTGAAAGATCTCCTTTCCAGAATCTCCTGCGGTTGAGCCTCACATACCAGTTGCTCAGATGATCGTACACAAAGGTCTGGATCTTGCGCAAGGCAGATGTGAGATCATAGTTTTGCAGATCCTCGTCCGTTTCCTTCACCAGCGTATTGAGCAGAGAAATGATCCAACGGTCGATCTCCGGCCTTTGGTCAACCGGCACCGGATCTCTATCGTACCTGAACTGATCCAGGTTGGCATACAGGGCAAAGAAGGAATAGGTATTGTACAAGGTCATAAAAAACTTACGTGTAGTTTCTTCCACGCCTTTCAGGTCAAATTTAAGGTTGTCCCAGGGCGGTGCATTGGCGATCATATACCATCGCGTAGGATCCGCACCATAATTGCCGATGGTCTCGAACGGGTCGACGACATTTCCCTTGCGCTTGGACATTTTTTCACCTGTTTTGTCCAAGACGAGACCGGTGGAGATCACGTTTTTGAAGGCAACGTTGTCAAAAACCATCGTTGCGATCGCATGCAGGGTAAAAAACCAACCGCGCGTCTGATCCACTCCTTCGGAAATAAAGTCTGCCGGGAAATGCAGATTGAATTTTTCCTGGTTGTTGAACGGATAATGATGCTGCGCTGCCGGCATGGCTCCGCTGTCGAACCATACATCGATCAGATCCGGTTCGCGGAACATTTTCTTTCCGGACGAACTGACCAGAACGACCCTGTCAATGAATGGTTTATGCAGGTCAATACCTTCAAGGTCTTTATTGGTCCTATATGGGTTGGAATCCATAAATCCTGCTTTGATGGCCTCTTCTATCGCATCTGAAAGTTCCTGAACGGAACCGATGATCCGTTCTTCAGTGGCATCTTCCGTTCTCCAGATCGGCAGCGGAATACCCCAGAATCTCGATCTTGAAAGGTTCCAGTCCTGCAGGTTTTCGAGCCATTTGCCAAAGCGGCCTGAACCTGTGTGTTCCGGATACCAGTTGATCGTATTGTTGAGTTCGATCATCCTGTCCTTCATTCCGGTGGTTCTGATGAACCAGCTGTCCAGCGGATAATACAGGATGGGTTTGTCTGTTCTCCAGCAATGCGGATAACTGTGCACATATTTTTTAACGTTGAAGGCCTTGTTCTCATATTTGAGTTTTACAGCGATCATGACGTCTATATCTTCCCAGTTGGGATCATCTTTATAGTTTTTGACGTATTTACCGGCAAGCTCACCTGAATTATCGGTAAATTTTCCCTGTTTATCCACCAGGGTGAGCGAACCGATCCCGTTTTGCTTACCCACGAACATATCATCCGCACCGAAGGAAGGTGCGATATGCACAATACCCGTCCCGTCGGTAGTTGAAACGAAATCGCCTGTGATCACCCGGAAAGCATCTCCGTCTTCCGGCTGGGCATAAGGCATCAATTGCTCGTAACGGATCCCTTCAAGCTGTTTCCCCAAATAATTTCCGATGATGGCATAGGGAATGACTTTATCGTTCTCCTGGTATGTGTTGAAATCTGCCTGGGACTGCTCCTCTTTAAACCATGAAGGCAACAGCGCTTCAGCAAGGATCAGGTTGACCCTGCGGAAAGTATATGGATTATAGGTCTTGATACGGACATAATTGATGTTTTTGCCTACGGCCAAAGCGGTATTGGATGGCAAGGTCCACGGTGTGGTGGTCCATGCGAGAAAATATACTTCGCCTTCGTCGATGTCTTCAAACAGAAAGGCAGAACTTTCGTTTTGGATGACCTTGAACTGTGCCACCAGGCTGGTATCCGTCACATCGCGGTAGCAACCGGGCAGGTTAAGTTCGTGTGAACTGAGCCCTGTTCCGGCGCAGGGAGAATAAGGCTGTATCGTATATCCTTTATAGAGCAATTTTTTGTTGTACAGCTCTTTCAGCAGATACCATACCGTCTCGATGTAACTGTTGTCAAAGGTCATATAAGGTTTGTCCAGGTCCACCCAGAATCCCATGATCCGTGTGATTTCGTCCCATTTGTCCTTGTATTGCATGACGGTGGTACGGCAATGCGCGTTGTATTCCTCAACGCTGATCTTTTCACCGATATCATCTTTGGTGATACCAAGTTCGGCCTCCACTTTCAGTTCGACCGGCAGGCCATGGGTATCCCAACCGCCTTTTCTTTCGACGCGTTTGCCCTTCATGGTCTGATAGCGGCACACCAGGTCCTTGATGGCTCTTCCCAGGACGTGGTGAATACCCGGCAAACCATTAGCTGAAGGCGGACCTTCATAAAAAATAAATGGGTTGTCTTCGGATCTTTCGTTGACGCTGCGGTGAAACACATCCGCCTTTTCCCAGAAATCCAGAACTTCGGCATCGATTTGATTGAAATCCAGACCTTTAAATTCCCTGTACTTTGTCATGATCACTTTATCTAAAAATCAATATTTGTTTGTTCGAGGGCTTTTGCAGGCGAATGAAATTTGTTCATTCATAAGCCTTCAGCATAAACATTTGCCCAAATTACACCCTCAAAATTAAACGAAGCAGCAAAGGTAAAAATATTGAGGCGAAATCGTGGAAAAAATGGAAGGAAAGGATTTGAAGATTTAATGATCTGATGATCTAATGATCTGATGATCTAATCTGAGCAACCAGATATTGCCGAACATTTCAGACAAATAAATTAAGACTTTATAGCCTTTGTTGGTGTTTTCACCAACAAATTAAAACTTGGAAATGCAAGATCCGGGATTCGAGATTCAACAATTCAGCAATTGATGTTGCAAATGAAAACACCAGCAACGGCGGCAACTCAACAATCCAAACATTTCGAACAATTCAAACAATTCAAACAATTCGAACAATAAAACATTGAAACTCCTCTCCCTGACCCTAAAAAACCAACACCCTAAAAGCCACCTTCCACCCATCGCGGTTATAGATCTCGATGGCCGGCGCCGGGGTTTTGGTCAGATTGAGGAGCTTGAATACGGGTTTCAGCCATGGGATCCGGGTGCGCACTCTGGACCAGTCCACATCCGGAGCGATGAAGATCTGGTGGTAGCGGGGGTATTTTTGAGGATCGAGTGTGTAGCTTATTCCGTCAATTGTCCAGTTGTTTCGGTATCCGCCAAAAAGGTTTTCCGCGCTATAGCCGATGGCAAGGTTGAACCATGAAGGGATTTTTTCAAATCCGGTCAGATCCTGAAGGCCTACGGACAACCAGTACTTTTGGGCATTATAGTCTTTGAGGGTTCGGACTGCCAGGTTGCTGCCATAGAGCATAGTTGCCCTTTCAGATAGCAGCATGGTGGTCGTTCCATCATCAGACAGGACAGGTTCATCCGTGTATTGTTGAGGAAAGGCGCTGAATTTAAGTTTGATCTTTTGTTCATCCCAGAAATACTGTTGCACTGCGAACAGGCTTGTTCCGGCGACATCAGCAGCAAAATCAGACATGGAAAATCCCCAATCCCTGGAAAAACCATCCAGTACTTCTATGGTGGACTGAAAGAGCAAACCCGTGGTGATACCGGTGATGATGGCGTGTTTTTTGGATGCTCCGGTCCATTGGGCCACATCAAATGCCAGGCTTCCCTGCATCCAGGCGGTGTATGCGTGGCCTGCCTTGTCCATTTTGTTCCATGTTCCCCGGTCATCCTGCAGGTGGAATGGGGTCATCGGGTAGCCTTTATACCAGGTTTGGTAGAGTGCATAGGTGGAAGACAGATAGGACAGGCTGCCCAGTCCAAGTGCCAGGGTTGCCCTGTGTTGATTGAAGGTGTCGGCCGGAGTGAAAAAGGAAGTTGACCGAGAAGTAGTATTTTGTCCAAAAATGTTGGAGGCATGACTGCTGAGTATAAGCCATGCCAGGAAGAGGTATTTTATAGTTTGTATGCTGAACATCACGACATTAAGTCACATTTTTGTTGGATCGACATCCATTGTATTTAAAATTTCCTCATCATTGCCCGGCAAAATTAGGTTTATTTTGGAGATGAAGACAAAGGAATTTTATGTATGAAAAAAGGGGATTGAAAGCACCGGGATTTTTTTTATTTCACAGAGTTACACAGAGAAGGCACAGAGAACCACAGAGTTTTTATTTATTGATTAAAATATTGATTTTCAAGGCTGAAATTTCTCAGAGGCCCTCTGTTACTACTCCGTGGCCCTCCGTGTAATAAATACAGGTTGCACAGAGTTACACAGAGGAGACACAGAGTACCACAGAGGCTTATTTTGCGCTTTCAAATACTTCTACCCTATGAAAAATGTCTCAGTGGCCCTCTGTGACTACTCCGTGTATTCTATGATTAAACCAAACAAAAATGCCAAAAATT
>CAZQKR010000063.1:0-14476 GCA_964594045.1 uncultured Saprospiraceae bacterium
GAATGCAGATGACTTTGAGACGTATTGTGAATTGATCACCTATTTGAAGAAATAATGGAAAGGACAGAGGTCGTTCCAGAAACGACCTCTTTCTAGCTTTTTTTGGTGTTTTCACCAACAAACCAACTGCTGCAAATTCCAGACTTAAACTATTTTGTTGCTGATGTTTTCACCAGCAACGGGGGCATAAAGGAACCATTCAAGTTCTGTTTACTCCAATAGTACATCCATTCGGCCTGATTGGCAAATATACTTTCACTGAGTAGGATTTTTGCTTTATTGTTATATTTGGTCCTGATCATGATCTATTTATCCCGAATGGGGTAAACAGCTCATGAATTATTGGTAATTTTGGCATGATTTATTTATTGAGCTTAGATTTTTTAAAAACTCAATCATTCAGATAAACATGCAAAAGCCGACCATTACTTTCATACTTAACTTTGCAATCATATTATTTGTTTCGTTAAGTACAGCTTTACCCGCTCAGGACACCATCACCGTCTTTACCCACCACCAAAAACTGGTAGTGACCGATCCGTCCAAAGGGGTCAATCCATATCCGGGTTGGGGTGTTTTCCCTGATAATACCACGCCCGTCCGTCAAATAAACATGTATGTACACTTTTCATGCCCGAATACAGACGGAATGCGCTGTGCAGACTGGGATTATTCCGACCATATTCTGTTGAAACGTACCGGTGGTGTGAACGGACAAAACAAAAACTGGGAACTCGGCAGGATCATCACCCCTTATGGCGGATTTTATAACGCAGACTGGCAATTCACCTGGCAGACAGATGTGACGGATTTCGCCCAGGTGCTGCGGGATAGTGTTGAAGTGGTGTTCAATCATTCAGGATACGAACCCAACAACGACCGGGGTTGGATCGTGAGCATTGAATTTGAGATCATCACCGGAATTCCGGTTGCCCAACCTGTTTCCATCACAGAGATCTACCACGCAGCCTTCCCATACGGAGAAAAAGATAAACCGATCAGAGACAGCCTGCAGCCTGTCAGTTTTCAGATCGCCGAAAACACCGATCATGCGGTACTCAGGGTCATCCAGACCGGTCATGGCATGGACAGTCCGGACAATTGTGCCGAATTCTGTGATAAATACCGGGAGATCTGGCTGGATGGTCAATTGTTCAACAAAAAGCAAATGTGGATGAAATGCGGCGATAACCCGGTTTATCCACAGGCAGGAACCTGGATATTTGACCGTGCCAACTGGTGTCCGGGACATCTCATGCAACCGGAAACCTTCATCCTTCCGGTCAAATCCGGTCAAAACCACACCGTACATTTTACCATGGAGGATTATCAGTCCACTGTGTCCAACAACAGCCACCAGGTCATCAGCGCTTACCTGGTGCAATATGAAAAACCGGCCAAAGAAACGGATGTGGCCATACTGGACGTGATCGTTCCCTCCGGTAAAACGATTCATTCAAGGAAAAACCCTTCAGCTGCCAGACCTCAGATATTGATAAAAAACCGGGGCAAGGAGACCATCCAACACCTGTCCATTCGTTACGGAACCACAGGATTTCCTGAAAAACACTATATCTGGAGCGGATCCCTGGGCTTTTCTGAGGAAACAACCATCAGCCTGCCGGGTGAAATAGATGCAGCACCGGGAACCAATATATTCACTGTATTCCTCGCTTCTGTCAATAATAAATCTGATGAATACCCGAAGGATAATTGGATAAAAAGCGAATTTTCATCCGCTCCTGTTCATGGGAACAAACTCATATTTTCCTTGTTGACCAATAGCGAACCCGAACACAACAGTTGGCAGTTACTGGACGTCCATGGTCAAACGGTCAAAGAACGTAAAGCTCAGGATCTCAAAGCACAAACTGAATACAGAGATACCTTTACACTGGCAAACGGTGCCTACAGCCTGCATTTTCTCGATACCGGTGGTGATGGTCTTGAGTTCTGGTACAACAGCAAAGGCGGACGAGGTGAAGCACGGCTTCTGGACATGCAGAACCAACTGATCAGATCCTTTGAATCTGATTGTGGTAATGGTTGGGAATATCACTTTTATGTCGGCGAAAATCCAGTGCCGGTTGACCCTGAAAAATATGCCATCAGTGTGTATCCGGCCAGAACTTCGGAAAAGACACAACTGCGGTATTTAGCCAACACAGCTAAGGATGTCCGCGTGAAACTGGTCACAGACCCGGGCGGAGAAACGGTGGAAGATCATCATTTTCCCAAGCTGAAAGAAGGCAATTTTGATTTTGACCTTCGCAGGTTTCCTTATGGGCGTTTTTACATGAAAGTTTTCGCCGGGGACAGCCTGATTTTCAATAAACGGGTCAGGTATGTAGAACCGGTGGTGGAACCCAAAGAACCTCCTTATGAGTGGCCAAAGGATGACCTGGTCAAAGCTAAACTCCGGGAATGGCAGGATTGGAAATTCGGTGTGATCATCCATTGGGGGCCTTACAGCGAATGGGGCGTGGTGGAAAGCTGGAGTTTATGTCCCGAAGATGAACCCTGGTGTGTGAGAAGAGGTCCTTTTGCAGAAGACTATGACAAATATGTGGAAGCATACCAAAACATCCGGAAATCCTTCAATCCTACGGGTTTTAACCCGAAGAAATGGGCAAAAGCCTGCGACAATGCCGGGATGCAATACGTCGTTTTTACCACCAAGCATCACGATGGTTTCTGCATGTTTGACTCAAAATATACAGATTATAAGATCACGGATAAAAACAGTATTTTTTTCCGAAATCAACGAAGCAATGTTGTCAGTGAAGTCTTTGGAGCTTTCAGGCAGCAGGGTTTGGGTATCGGTGCATACTTTTCCAAACCCGACTGGCATCATCCGGATTATTGGTGGCCTTATTTTCCTGTTTTTGACAGAAATGTCAACTACAACCCCGAAAAATACCCTGAAAAATGGAAAAATTTCCAGGATTTCACCTTCAATCAGATCGAAGAACTCATGACCGGATACGGGAAAATTGACCTGCTGTGGCTGGATGGCGGTTGGGTCAGACCCGCAGGCACCCTGACCGATGAAACAAGACCCTGGCTCGGAAAAAATCAATGGACGCAGGATGTGGACATACCCCGGATCGCCGGAATGGCAAGAAAACATCATCCGGGAATGCTGGTGGTTGACCGGACCGTACATGGGGAATTTGAAAATTACCGGACACCGGAACATCACGTTCCGCATCAAAAACCGGATTACCCCTGGGAAAGCTGTATTACATTGGGAGACAACTGGTATTCTACCGGACCGAATGAAAAGTATAAATCCTCTTATTGGGCGATCCACACCCTGATCAAAATCGTTGCCAAAGGAGGAAATTTCCTTTTGGGTATCGGCCCGGACAAAACAGGCGACCTGGTTCCTGAAGTTTACCAAAGACTAGAGGAAATCGGGCGTTGGACTACTGTCAACGGAGAAGCCATTTATGGATCAAAACCGCTGGCTCCATACCAGGAAGGGCGGTACTGCTACACTTCTTCAGCGGACGAAAAATCGAAATATCTCTTTTACCTGATCGAAGAAGGGGAAGAAATTCCTGCAGTGTTGGAAATCCCTTCAAATTTCTCTGTACAGCATAGAGAGATCAGCTTGCTCGGATATTCCGGAAAACTAAAAATACAATCCGAAAAAGGTAAAAATTCTGTACGCATACCAGCAAAATTTATTAAACAAAAGGGAAAAACAGAAGCGCTGGTTTTTGTGTTAAAATAGGGGTTTAGACTATTCGTCTGTTGGCTATGAGAGATCACAGTAAACTAAAAGCATTTAAACTTGCGGATGAAGTTGTCTTATTAATTTATAAAATAACTAAAGGTTTTCCAAAAAGTGAAATGTATGGATTAACTTCACAAATGAGAAGGTCTGCTGTTTCTATACCTTCAAATATAGTTGAAGGTTGTGCGCGGGCAAGTCAGACTGAATTTTTGCGATTTCTTGAGATTGCATATGCTTCTTTAAAAGAATTGCATTTTCAATATTCATTATCATGTAGACTGGAGTTTATTGACAAATCAGAAATAAAAGAACTTGAGTTAAAAATAATAGAAACATAAAAAGTACTGGGTGCTTTAATTCGGGCAATTCGGTAATATCCAAATACGTAAAAAGCTAAAAAGCTTCAGACTAAAAGACTAAAAAGCTAAAATATTAATTATGAATAAACGCGGATACGCAAAACACCTTCATAAACCCCAATGGCTCCTATTTGGAGGCATATTAATCATATTATTAAACTCCTGTCATCCCAAAATGATCCCGACAGAAGTTTCTACTGATAATTTAATGGAAACCGTTAAATATTTTGCTTCTCCGGAACTGTCAGGGCGCGTGAACGGCAGTCCCGAACTGATGAAAGCAGCACAATTCGGTGCCGATCAATTCAGAACTGCAGGTCTGGAACCCGGTTTTGCGTCCGGATATTACCAGAATTTCACACTGGAATACAACCAAATTCTTCCGGGCAGCTTTCTCAAAATTGCAGACCGGAGCGGCATGTTTGAGGACCTGGACCAAGGAACAGACTATAGTTTCCGTGGTTTTAGCGGTATAGGCGAGGTGAAATCGGAAGTTGTTTTTGCCGGATACGGCATTTCCAACCCTGAACTGGAATTTGATGAATATGACGGACTTGATGTGAAGGGAAAAATCGTCCTGGTATATAAGCGCAACCCTTCCTGGAAGATCGGTGATTCAGCTCCCGACGGTGGTTCGATCCGTTTTAAAGCTGCAACAGCCCGGGCAAAAGGCGCAGCAGGCATCCTTTTTGCTCCGCAATCTGCAGAAGAAAGGATGCCCATCGGAAGTGTAATGGACGGTGAAGAAGCTCACCTAGCGGATTTTCCCATGGCGGAGATCAGTTATCCGGTCGCTCAAAAATTGCTGGGTTCCGCAGAACAACTCAAAACCAAACTTGATTCACTTAAAAAACCGGTTTCTTTTCAAACGGGTCATACTGCATGGCTGAATGTCAATGCCATCTATCATCCACAACAGCCCACCGTCAATGTTGTGGGTATTTTACCCGGAAATGATCCGGTTCTGAAAAACGAATTCCTGGTGATCGGCGCTCACATGGACCATGTTGGCCGGCAGGGTGACATTTACTATCCCGGAGCCAATGACAATGCTTCAGGATCTGCAGCGGTCATCGAACTGGCCCGGTTGTTCGGAAAGATGAAGGGTAAATTGCCCAGGTCTGTGATGTTCGTGCTGTTCGATGCAGAAGAGTCCGGTCTGAAGGGTGCTAGTTACTTTATGCAAAATCCCCCTGTTTTACCCAAGAATATGGTTGCCATGTTCAATTTTGACTGCATCGCCCACGGTGACAGCATACAGATCGGCAGTGGTCACAGCAACCCGGTTCTTTTTGAGATCGTAAAAAAGGCAGACAGCGCTGGTTTGATGGTCAGCGGAACCTGGAAAGGTGGCGGAGCCGATGCTACCCCGTTTTATGAAGCCGGCGTGCCAACCCTTTATTTTGTGACCCGAGACAGCTATACACACCTGCATCTTCCAACCGACACACCCGAAACCTTAAATCCGGCATTGTTCAAGGCCATCGTTCAATTGGGCTTTGACACCGCATTGGAAGTTGCCAAAGGTGATTATTTGCGGGAAGAAGTGCAGAAATGAGGTAATTCTATGTATTTATAATAAAATATCATGCTCAAACCGGAGTAGTATCGTAACAAATTACTAACTTTGTACGTTAATAAAATTAAGTTTGATAAAAAGTTTTGCAGATAAAGAAACAAAAAAGATTTGGGAAGGCGAAATGTCAAAATTTTTGCCCACCGAAATCCAACATGTGGCTCGTAGAAAGCTCAGAATGATCAATAACGCTGAAAGTATTAATGATCTTAGAATTCCGCCGGCTAACCGTTTAAAAAAACTTAAAGGAGATTTATCAGACTTTTATAGTATCAGAATAAATGATCAATGGAGAATCACTTTTGAGTGGGTTAATAATATTGCACATAAGGTTCAAATAACTGATTATCATGAGTAAATTGAAGAACATACATCCGGGCGAAATTTTGCAGGAAGAATTCCTGAAACCAATGGGCATAACTGCATATAAACTATCTCAAGCGATTGGTGTTCCTCAAACAAGAACAAGCCAAATCCTTAAAGGACGAAGAAAGATAACAGCGGATACAGCTTTGAGACTTTCAAAGTTTTTTGGCACATCTACCAAATTTTGGCTTGGCCTGCAAAACGATTTTGACATCGAAGAAGAAAAGGAAAACTTAAAGAAAGAACTGGAATTAATAGAAACCTGGAATTAAAACGTGATAGTACAACGGCTTTGATGATAGTCTGGCTATTGCCAATAACATCACAAAACCAAAACATAAAAATGAGCTTTTAAACCAAAACCCTTGTCTTTAAAAAATCAGCGGAGATCCGTCTGATCCGTTATATCCGCGTTCCAATGGATCTCTGCACTAATCAGAATGCTGCACAATTGTATTTTTGAATTTGTTGAGATTGTGATTGAACTTCATAAATGCAATACTTGTTCTTAAAAGTACTTATATTTGTACTTAATTAATAACTTTTTCTTTCAAATTTATGATTGTTGCCAATTTTACAGAATTCAGGACAGCGTTAAAAAAGTATCTCGATGAGGTAGAGAATAATCAGGAAATCCTGGTGATCAAAAGAAAATCTGGTAAAGGAACTGTTTTAATTTCTCTGGAAGAATACAATTCCATCATGGAAACCATGCATTTATTGAGTTCTAAAGCAAATGCAGACCATTTGTACGAATCCATTCAGCAAATTAATTCCGGGAATACTATTCAACAGGATCTGATTGAGCAATAATGAAAATCATTTTCTCAAAAATTTCGTGGGAAGATTACGTTTCCTGGCAACAGGAAGACAAAAAAACTTTGAAAAGGATCAACCAAATGATCCGGGAAATTCAAAGAACTCCTTTTCAGGGGATTGGAAAACCGGAACCGTTAAAATTTGACTTATCCGGTCTGTGGTCCAGGCGGATTGACAGAGATCACCGACTTGTTTATCAGGTTAAACACAATGAAATCATCATTTATAGTTGCAGATACCATTACGACCAATAATACCAAAAGGAAGTAAAAATGATACTAATTGCATATTATAACTAAAATACCGCGTTAGTTTGACTGAATTATATTAAAATGCGTCATTAAATTGACGGTATTATGAATTATCTGGTCAGAGAATTATCAGAAAACATAAAAAAGAAGCTGTTGCCCAATAAAGTGACGATCATTTTAGGAGCCCGAAGAGTTGGTAAAACGGTGTTGGTGAATGAATTATTAAAAACAATTGATGAACCTGTTTTGAAACTAAACGGCGAAGATATTCATGTGCATGACCGATTGGCGATAAGGACAGTTGAAAACTATTCACAATTGTTAGGCTCGTTCAGATTTCTATTTATTGATGAGGCTCAAAAAATACCTGAAATCGGCTTGAAACTCAAACTGATGATAGATTCTATTGCAGGATTGCGTATAGTGATCTCCGGTTCTTCATCTTTGGATATTGTACAGGATACCGGCGAACCATTAACCGGGAGAAAACATACTTTTATTCTTTATTCATTATCGGAAAGGGAATTCAACCAGACAGGTCAGGGTTTTTATCAAATAGATAAACTCAGGGAAAGACTTGTTTATGGCAGCTACCCTGAATTGCTGCATTTACCGGACAGGCAGGAAAAAGCTGACTATTTGAATGAAATGGTTAGTTCATATTTGCTGAAAGATATTTTGGTGTTTGAAAACATTAAAAACTCCCATAAAATATTCAATCTCTTACGTTTGATCGCCTTTCAAATTGGCTCTGAAGTTTCTTTGGAGGAATTGGGAAGACAATCAGCCCTCAGTAAAAATACGGTAGAAAAGTACCTTGATATACTCAGTAAAGTTTTTATACTGCATAAGGTGCCGGGTTTTAGTAAAAACTTAAAAAAAGAGATAACAAAAAGCTCAAGATGGTATTTCCTGGATAACGGGATCCGAAATGCGATCATAGCCAATTTTAATCCGGTTGAATCCAGAAATGATATTGGTCAGTTATGGGAAAACTATATGATCAGTGAGCGGTTAAAGTTTCTGAATTATAAAAGGATTTCTTCCAATAATTACTTTTGGAGAACGTATGAACAGCAGGAAATCGATTGGGTAGAAGAAAGAGCAGGTTCACTATTCGGATACGAATTCAAATGGAAAGAAACGCGCGTTAAAACGCCTCCTCAGTGGAAAAAAGCGTATCCTGACGCCCATTTTGAATTGATCAATAAAGATAATTTTGTCCAATGGTTAAGTTGAATATGATTCATTTTTACCACAATGGAACGTCTGAATCCATTAGCCATGCATTTTCTGATAATAAAAAACTTTCGCATGCATGAATAAATGCCTGAGCCATGCAATATCCTTAATACGACAGCGAGCTTTTATCAATTAACAAACTCTCGTTTTGAGAAAGGTGATCGGACTTAATATAGTTTGCTGTAACTTACTGGTAATAAGACAAAAAAGGAGCCTGGAAATGATTTAAAAACCTGAACGGTGATATATTTTTGTTGTGACAAAAAAAAGTTGGCAACCAAAGTAGAGAAAAATTCTACCCAGAATAAGTTTCCATTTATTAGAACATTCGATTATCTTTGCTTCGATAATTGAGAATAAATGAAATCAAAATTTAATGTTTTATTGTTAGGTGAGGTATGGGATTTGCTTAATTCTATTGAAGAAAAATCAAAAGAAAAGATTCTTTACAATATCGATAAAGCCAAATTTGTAAATGACCCGGAATTATTTAAAAAGTTGGAAGAAATAATTTGGGAATTTAGGACAAAATACAATAAAACATACTACCGATTGTTGGCATTTTGGGACAAAAGCGACAATCAAGAAACATTAGTGGTTGCCACTCATGGGATTATAAAAAAGACGGATAAAATTTCTATAGCTGAGATTGAGAAAGCGAAAGAGATTATGCGATTGTATTTTGAACAAAAATTAAAAGATGAAAAAGATGGAAAATAAAAAATTAAAAATTTACACATTAGATGAAGCAAAAGATAACTTCATTGGAAAAGTTGGCACCGAAAAACGGGATAAATACGAATATGAATTGCGAATCGACTTATTGGGAGAGGTAATAAAACAAGCCAGAAAAGAACGTAATTTAACGCAATCAGAATTAGGAGAAATGATTGGTGTCCAAAAATCACAAATTTCAAGAATTGAGAATAATGCCAAAAACGTGACCATTGAGACAATTTTAAAGGTTTTTAGAGCCTTGAAAGCTAAAGTTAACTTCAATGTAGAATTATTAGATGGAGAATTCAAAATTGCATAACTACGGTTGCTAATAACAAGTAGGTTCAATGCCGCAGAAAGTTTCCTGCTATTCGGATAACGAAGTGCATTTAAGGCACTGAACCTACTTGCAAACTTTGAATGCAATCAAAAAAACAGAAACTATGGCTAAATCAGGTAAAAAAAATAAACCAGTAAGATTTTGAGTACAAACAGAGGATAGATTATCTGAAATTGCTACAGTTTGTGATAAAAACAAATGGATTTTTATTGGTGGACTTGAACCAAATTCTTGTCAATATCTTAACCCCATCCTTTCCACACCCTCCAAAATCAACTTCATCCTCATTCCAAGCTCCAGATCCGCTTCAAATGGCTGCCCTGATTTGCTCTCAATATCCCTGATCTCCATATTAGAAGCATCCATCTTGATTCTAAACTGATCCGAACTGAAAACCAGCCATTCCGCGGTTTTGGCCAACTGATAACATTGCCCTTCATGATATGCATTGATGCACATTCCATCAAGCTTACGTTCAGCAAAAAATCCATCTTTTTCGGTTTCAAAAGCTGTTTTATCGAGATAAACATGTGGTTTTTCCCTAAAAGGCGCCCCGGAAGTAGGACAAAATGTCACACAGTTCCCACAGGCATTGCACCAGTCTGCAATATGCAAAATCTGGTATTTTTGTCTGATGTCAAAAGACCCTGGATTTTCCAACCGATGGTTTTCCCCGTCAGAAATGATCTTTCCAACCGGGTAGGAAGCCGGTTCTGCAAAATACGTTTGCAAGGCCAGATTCGGACATACCGTGGTACAGATACTGCACAATTCATCACACCAAAGGCATCGTGCGGCCTCCTCTACTGCTTCCTTTTCCTCCATGGTTTTGCTCACCAGGTTGAAATGCTTTCTGTCCTCAAAAGGGATTTCAACCGGTTCAGGTCCGCAAACCCTTTGAGTTCTTTTGATGATCAATTCCCGATGATCATGCGCTTGCCTGCAGGCAGAATCATCTTTCTGTTGTATTATCCCGGCATTTTGCAGGATCTCTTCAGCGGCCTTCCTGCCATCACCGATCGCTTTGATAGCCGTTGCGGCTCCCCGCATGGCATCACCTCCGATATATACGCCTGGAATCCGGGTAGCATAACTGCCTTTGTAAGTTTTCAGCATTTCCAGATCCAGAAAATCGATGTTCAGCATCTGACCGATCGCCGGAATGATGGTATCTGCCGGAACATCAAACTCAGATCCCGGTATCTCCTTCACTGAAAGTCTTCCCGAAGCATCCTTTTCTCCGGTTTCCATCCGGATACAGCGCAATGCACAGGCTTTTCCATCCTTCACGACCACCTCAAGCGGAGCTGCAAGTTCGGTCACCTCAACACCTTCATCCAAAACTGCCCTGATCTCTCCCATGTCTGCAGGCATCTGCCGGATCGTCCTCCGGTAAACAATGGTCACTTTACCTCCTTCACCCACCAGTCGAACGGCTGTCCGGGCTGCATCCATAGCGGTATTTCCCCCGCCTATGATGATCACCTGTTGACCGATCCCGGTTTCCTTTCCCTGCTTTACCCTGAACAGAAATTCAAGCGGATCCAGAACACCTTCAGCTTCTATTCCGGGAATATTCAATGGACTTGATTTCTGAGCGCCGGAACCGATATAGATAAAATCATTTTCTTTCTGCAATTGCTCAAAAAACACCTTTTCAACCGGTTGTTCATAGTGTATTTCAACCCCGGCTTCAATAATTTTTTGGATGTCCAGATCAAAAGCCTGGTCCGTTAACCGAAAAGCCGGAATGGCGCCTGAAACCATACCTCCCGCAACCGGTTTGGATTCATATACATCTACCTTGATCCCATTCATTGCCAGGTAATAAGCACAGGATAACCCGGATGGGCCTGCACCGATGACTGCCGCTTTTTTGGCGGTTTTGCCGGTAAAATCCGTGGTTTTATCCGTATCCGGGGCGTTTTCAGCATTGAAACGCTTGATTTCCCGGATCAAAACAGGACTGTCATAATTGATCCGGGTACATTTGGTCTGACAGAGGTGATCACATATCATCCCCGTGGTGTGAGGAAAAGGATTGGTTTCCCGGATCACCTGCATCGCATGTCCAAAAGCCCCTTTCGAAGTATGGTAAAGATAATCAGGAATTCCCTGATTTGTTGCACAAGTTTCCACACAGGGAGCTGATATACAATCAAATGCACCCAAAGCTCTGGAAGATTTTATACTGAGTTCACGAAGGGTACTTTTCCTGTACTTTTGATCTTCGAGGGTTTGTTTTGCGTACTGTCGGAGGTATTCAAAATGGTTACCATTACAGATTCCTTTTGTAAGCCCGGTAAAATACTGGTTCATCCTGCCGTAACCGCCCGGTTTTAAAAGGTCCGTACAAACAGTGACCGGGAAAAGGCCACTTTTCAATACATCCGGCACATTGAAAGCGTCTGCTCCACCGGAAAAAGAAATATTTAACTTTCCATCAAATGCTGTCTGCAGCTTGTTGGCCAGATTAACAGAAACCGGATGCAATGACCTTCCACTCATATACATCATTTTTTCATTTTCCGAAAAAACATCCCTGTGGTTGACGCTTTCCAGTGTATTCGTCAATTTTACCCCGAAATAAAGTTCTTCTTTCTCTGCCAATGCTTTGAGCCTGGCGATCATCGCGATACCATCATCATATTTCAAATCGTGTTCAAATGCGATATCCGGAACAATGGTCTCAAAACCAGATTTTTGCATAATATCGTTCATCATTTCCCGGCCAATAAGTGTCGGATTGAGTTTTACGACTGTATGAAGCTTTCTCTCCCGTATAAGATAGGCCGCAATTTTTTCAATCTCATCAGGCGGACATCCGTGCATGGTAGACAGGGTGATGTTGTCTGAAATACAGGGATTGATCCGGATTTCGTCAATATCCGGATAAATGTGCCTGATCTGTTCCGTTTTGGAAGCTAAAATACCTGTGGCATCCTTCATATTTTCCAGATACCACTGCACATTTTCTTTGAGGATACCTTCTAAATTGTATCCAACGCTCATATTGAATATCACTCCGGGAAATTCACCTTTAGCCCAGCCGAATTTATGCCTCAGCACGTGGATGATGATCCATGCATTCAGGTACTGATCAAAAGATTCACGGACTTTCAGTTCCTGAGACCATTCGCAGTTGTATCCCTCATCGGGTATATCGATACAAGGTTTGGAAACTTCCAGTTCATCCAGTGTCTGAATGGTTTTGAGTTCGATAAACCGGGCGCCTGTCAGCCAGGCAGCCACGATATTCTGAGCGAGTTGGGTATGCGGGCCGGCTGCAACCCCAACCGGGCTTTCAAGTAATTGGTTCAAATGATTCCTTGCCAGATCTGCATGATCAATTGGCCGGAGGAACAATTCTTCCGGAATTCCAAAAATACAACGGGCATGATCATATTGCTCCAGGATCATCCGCAACAGTCGGGGTAAAGGCGTGATAGAGAATTTATCTGTCATAACCGGCAATTTGTATGTTAACAAATATACTAAAAAGAACTGAGTTGTGTATTTATCAGTACTTTTGAGTGGTAAGTGAATAAAAAATGAATGATTGCACCGTAATCATATTGGCTGCCGGGAAAAGCAGCCGGATGGGTCAGCCAAAGTTAAAGCTGCTGATGCCTGACGGGGTAAGTTTTTTGGATCATATCGTCCGGCAATATCTTGATGTTGGCTGTGAGCAGATCATTTTGGTCGTCAACGCCGAAGATTCACGGTTATTGACAAATGATACGGGAAGCAAATTGGATTACCGGATAGTCATCAATGAACAACCCGAAAAAGGTCGGTTATTTTCCCTGCAAAAAGGGATAAATACCACTGAAGGAAAGGGGTTTTTCTTTATCCAGAATATCGATAATCCTTTTGCGAGTCCGAATTTGTTGAACTTACTCTATGAAAACAGGCAAAAAGCGGACCTGATCAAACCTGTTTACAATGGAAAAGGAGGACATCCGGTATTGATATCCGAAAAAATTGCGCTGGATCTTTTGCAGCTGAAGGATCTGACAATTTCACTGAGGGATTTTCTGTCATCCTATCCGACACAAAGTGTGGAAACCGAAGATGAAAATATCCTGGTGAATATCAACACAAGAAAAGATCTTGAAAATTTTATTGGGTCTGATATTCGATAAAACATCATTTGTAATAAGCTTATTCAGTTGTTTATCAACGTGTTCAACTATTAATTATATTGCTTACGGAACAAGTTGAGATGTGATTTTTTATCCTTTCAAACATTCCGTTAAGAATTCTATTCGACACCTATGCACATTGGTTTTTTCTTACTATGTGACCCCTAAGTTCCTATGTTTCTATGTGGTTCATCATTCCTTTTACCACATAGGCACATAGGTTTTTCTCGATCCTATGTGAATCTATGTTCCTGTGTTTCTATGTGGTGCATCATCCTTTTTACCACATAGGCACATAGGTTTTTCTCCAACTTATGTGACCCCTATGTTTCTATGTTTCTATGTGGTGCATCATCCTTTTTACCACATAGGCACATAGGTTTTTTCAAATCTAATGTGAACCTATGTTCCTGTGTTTCTATGTGGTGCATCATTCCTTTTTACCACATAGGCACATAGGTTTTTTCAAATCTAATGTGAACCTATGTTCCTGTGTTTCTATGTGGTGCATCATTCCTTTTTACCACGTAGGCACATAGTTTTTTCCAAATCTAACGTGAACCTATGTTCCTATGTTTCTATGTGGTTCATCATCCTTTTTACCACGTAGGCACATAGTTTTTTCAAATCTAATGTGAACATATGTTCCTATGTCTCTATGAGGTTCATCATCCTTTTTACCACATAGGCACATAGGTTTTTCCAAATCTAATGTGAACCTATGTTTCTATGTCTCTATGTGGTGCATCATTCCTTTTTACCACATAGGCACATAGGTTTTTCCAAATCTAATGTGAACCTATGTTTCTATGTCTCTATGTGGTGCATCATCCTTTTTACCACATAGGTACATAGGTTTTTCCGAATCTAATGTGAACCTATGTTTCTATGTCTCTATGTGGTGCATCATTCCTTTTTA
>CAZQKR010000063.1:14576-18517 GCA_964594045.1 uncultured Saprospiraceae bacterium
TCCTTTTTACCACATAGGCACATAGGTTTTTCCAAATCTAATGTGAACCTATGTTCCTATGTTTCTATGTGGTTCATCATCCTTTTTACCACATAGGCACATAGGTTTTTTCAAATCTTATGTGAACCTATGTTCCTGTGTTTCTATTTGGTGAAACTCTATTTATTATTGAATAAATGCAATGGATCCAGTAGAGAAAGCAATCAATTAATAAATAATCTTTAGTGATCAGTCTGTAAAGTTTTACTCCTTTATTTATTTTACCGGAATAGAAATCAATTAAGTAATTTTAGCAACAAATAATAAATCATGAATATTTGGTCCTTTATCCGTTCAAAACTTGAGTCCGGCAACCGGATCCTACTGTTAGTGGTCATTCAAAGTACAGGCAGCAGCCCGGGTCGTGCGGGTTTTAAAATGGCTGTCAGCGAAGATGGTAAACTTGCAGGTTCGATCGGTGGTGGTGTGATGGAATATAAGCTGGTTGAACTGGCAAGGAAGCAGTTTTCTTTAGTAGAACAACCGGCATTTCTCCTCAAACAGGATCATGAGCAAACCGGTACTGAAGACAGTTCAGGAATGATTTGTTCGGGCAGTCAATATGTGGCATTTTATCCGGTCAATCAGTCAAACCTGCCCGTTTTATCTGGGATCAACGAGTCATCAAAAATACAAATTGAATATTCTGAGAACGGTTTTTCTGCAACGGAAAGTACTGAAGAACCTCCCTCACAACCCTTCGTTTCAAAGGATTTAAAACAATGGAAACTTTTAGAGCAGTTGGGTGTTGAAAACCAACTTTTCATCATAGGCGGTGGTCATGTCAGTGTTGCCGTCAGTCAGCTGTTTAAAATGCTCGGTTTTCAAGTTACGGTTTTAGATGACCGGAACTTGGGATTGAGCACCATTCAACAAAATATGTATGCCGATCAAATCAGGATCATTGATTATAAGGATGTTGCGGAACAAATTCCCGAAGGCCCTCAAGTTTATGTGGTGATCATGACCTTTGGACACGCGAGTGATGCGCGGGTGCTTGAACAACTTTTAAATAAAAATATCCGGTATCTTGGCATGATGGGCAGTGAAAACAAGGTGTCGACCATTTTCGAACAACTTAAATCAAAAGGATTCTCTGAAGACCAACTGAGTAAGGTAGATGCTCCGATCGGCTTACCCATTCACAGTGAAACGCCAATGGAAATAGCGGTCAGTCTTGCAGGAAAGATCATTTTGGTGAAGAACGGAAGTTAGCAAATTTTTTCACCCTATCCGGATCCATTTTTTTGTGATCATTCGATGTTCAATTTCAGTTAGTTGTCATCATCCAGATATATCAAGGGAGAAATATCCTGACCAACTGAATCATCAAAATCATTATATTTGCAGCTTAACCTGGATGACCATGAAGCAAATAGAGCATATCGGAATAGCCGTTAAAAATCTGGAGGTATCAGAAAAGATCTTTACTGCACTTTTCGGACAAAAACCCTATAAATATGAAACAGTAGAGTCTGAAAAGGTAACCACCTGTTTTTATCTGGCTGGGCCAAATAAAATTGAATTGCTGGAAGCAACAGATGATAACAGTCCGATTGCCAGGTATTTGAGCAAAAACAAGGAAGGCATTCATCATATTGCGTTTGAAGTGGAAGACATTTACAGCGAGATGGTAAGACTTCGGGCAGAAGGTTTCACACTCCTTCAGGATGAACCTAAAAGGGGTGCAGACAACAAACTTGTCTGTTTCATCCATCCAAAGTCAGCCAATGGTATCCTGATCGAATTATGTCAGGAAATACATTGATCATGGATAGTTTTTATTTGACAATTGCCATTTTGGGTGGATTCTTCGCTGGGGTGATGAACGCGCTGGCCGGCTTTGGTTCAGTGATCACACTGAGCATTATGATAGAACTGATGGGTATGCCGGGCAATCTGGCCAACGGAACCAACAGGATCAGCGTTCTGGCGCAATCCGCAATGAGCACACTGGCTTATTACCAGAAAGGGAAATTGAATTTCAGAAATTCCTGGCCGCTGATCCTGGTCACTTCACTTGGTGCAATTCTGGGAGTTTACCTGGCTGTACAGATCAGCAATGAGCAATTTATGGAGGCCTTCAGGTATATGCTGATCGCCATGCTGATCGTTATCCTGGTCAACCCGAAAAAGTGGCTCAGGAAATCAACAGCCGAAGAACATCGTCCTCCCTGGTATCATCTGCCACTGGCTTTTTTGGTAGGTGTTCTGGGTGGATTTATCCAGATGGGCATGGGATTGTTCATGCTAATAGTCATGGTCCTGATCGGCAGGTATAATATTATCCATGCAAATGCCATCAAAGTATTTATCGTTGCCCTGTATACTGCAATTGTCCTGCTTGTGTTTCAGTTTTCAGGTCTGATCGACTGGAAGGTAGGTCTTATTTTTGCGATCGGGCAGGGACTTGGCGGATACCTGGCGGCTTACATCGCCTCGGCCTACCCCAGAGCAGATCTATGGGTGTATCGTTTTCTGATCCTCATCGTGATCGCTGTCCTGGTCAAAAGTTTCCATGTCATTCCATGGATTCAGGGAATGCTGTAATATGAACTGAGTATTACGTTAAACAGCAATTTTTATAGTGAATTACCATTAAAAACGGCTGGAAGATATAAAAGACTTTTCGAAATGAATCCGGATCTTTTTACCGGTGAAATCCCAATCTGCCTGGTCCAGGGACAAGAAATGCTGATCAACAGGTGCAAAAGCCATTTTTGGTGACTTTAAGCTAAAAAGATCATCTGAGATGGTTAATGTAAAATCTTATTTTATGATTTTAATCCGGTCAATATACTCCGATCCTTGATTCAACAAAAAAAGCCTGCAAGGCAAAATACCCTGCAGGCTTTAATATTTTATGATGGAATGCCCCGGATCAGGTGTTCAATGCACCACAAACGCTCAATACCTGCCCGGAAACATAAGAACTCAAATCCGAACTCAGAAATACAGCTGCATTGGCAACATCCTCTCCTGAGCCCAAACGGTTCATCGGAATATTGGCCAGGAAAGCCGCTTTGGTTTCCTCACTCAGTTGATCCGTCATTGCAGTGGCAATAAAACCGGGTGCAATGGCATTACAGCGTATGTTCCTTGAACCGAATTCCTTGGCCATGGATTTGGTAAATCCGATGATCCCAGCTTTGGATGCAGAATAATTGCCTTGTCCTGCATTTCCAAAAACCCCAACCACTGAACTGATGTTCACGATCGAGCCGGAACGGGCTTTCATCATCGGACGAACAACCTGTTTGGTCATATTAAAAACAGACTTCAGATTGATATTCATCACAAGGTCCCAATCCTGCTCGGTCATTCTCAGCAACAGGTTATCCCTGGTGATACCTGCATTGTTGATCAACGCATCCACTTTTCCGAAGTCAGCAAGGATCTCATTTACCGTCGCTTCACAATTTTGGAATGAACTGGCATCTGACTCATATCCTTTGGCCTGAACACCCATTGCCTGAAGCTCGTTTTCCAGGCTGATCATGTTTTCATCCCTCCTGATATCCGTGAAGGCTACAAAGGCCCCTTCCCGGGCAAATCTTAAGGCCATCGCCCGGCCAATTCCCCTGGATGCACCTGTGATGATCGCAACTTTGTCTTTTAATAAACTCATAATTTGTATTTTTTGAAGCGTCAAAAATATATAATTACCTTATTCCGTATAAAAATTCTCCTTGTTTTGTCGTTTTTTTTCTGATAATTAAGGAAAATCCTGTCAAAAAGGCAATTGATCCCCTTCATTTCAAAATGAATTTTTACCATGTTTCTCTCGATGGCATGTTGTATTTTCCGGACAATCATAAAATAATCAGGGTCACCTTCGACAGAGATTTAAATAGGGAAATTCGGTAAAAAACGATTTAAAAGAACAATTAGGGGTCATTCAA
>CAZQKR010000064.1:0-18334 GCA_964594045.1 uncultured Saprospiraceae bacterium
AATTTTTGGCATTTTTGTTTGGTTTAATCATAGAATACACGGAGTAGTCACAGAGTGCCACGGAGAAATTTTACATTGTTGAAAAGTGTAAGACAGCGCAGTAAAAGCCTCTGTGGTACTCTGTGCCTCCTCAGTGTAACTCTGTGAAACAAAGAAAAATTATACAGAGAGCCACGGAGTAGTCACGGATAGCCACGAAGGAAAATCAGGACTCATTGCCCATATTTATATCAATTACAGCGTCATCCTAAACATTGCCACTGCAATCAGGATTCCCAATGCATAGATCACCAGTATTACGATGGTCATAATACCAGTGAATTTGAATAATGATTTGAGATTCGCAAATGCGGAAGTGATCAGAGCCTGATCCTTGAGGAACAGCCCGGGTTTGATCCGGTTTGAAAACCTGTACAGATATGTTACAGGAATAAAATAAATCAAGGCTATAACGAAATAGATGATCCCGACCAGACCAAACTCCGGCCCGAACCCATAATCCTCATACATGGAGACATTGGCGAACATCATAAAAATGCCGAATACGATCAGCAATACCATCATCACATAACCCATGATGGCCAGTAACTTACCCCATTTAGCAGTGTTCAAAAGATAATGTTTGATCTCGCTTGTGAATTCGATCGTTTTAAGCTGTTCTTCTGTAGTGTTTTGTTCAAAGTTTTCCATAAATTATAGTGTTTAAAATTTTCCCAAGGTGTTGACTTTCCTGATCCCAACCTGATTTGGACTACCTGATCCGCTTAAATTTTTCCGAAAGCAGATCTTTATCGATATAATCATTCAATTCCCTTTCCAGATCCCCGAAATCCGACTTCTTTCCACAATCCCATAGTTCCGTGAGCGGGTCACTGTCCATGATGTTATTATTTAATTCCGTGATCGTGGGTGCATCTTTAAGCTTCGAGTAGGCTTCATAGGTGTATTTCAAAAACGCAACATGCTTCCCGATGCCGCGGTTGTCCAAAAGATAACCCTTATGCAAAGGCATGGGCAAAGCCAGTTTTTCTCCTAAAACCAGGTCAGTCGGGTGTGGATAGGATAAGATCTGCATTTTGTCTTCCGACAAAATGACCGGCACCCGGTGACTATAATCCTTTTTGGTCTTATATATGATCACATGAGGCAATGCGGCAAAAAACTCTGTGGTTTTGGCCGGAACCGAAGGAACATTTTTATCCCCGTTTTTTTGCATCGGTTTACATGCCGGCATGGCAAAAACGATCAAAATAAGGATCAATATACTTTTCATCTTTGGACTATAATTTTTTTGGTTAACATACCTTCATTAGTCAACACCCGGACAAAATAAATACCCTCAGGAATATCTTCAATTGACCATTTGATCACACGATCAGCCATTTCAAAGTTTACCGTTTTTAATCGCCTGCCCTGAAGATCTGTTAAAAAGATTTCATTCATTGAACCGGGAATTTCCCTTAGATCGATCATTATAAAATCACTTGCAGGATTGGGATATACCCTGATCCCGGATTGGCCGGCAACAACTTCCGTTGCGCTGACGACACTGCGCGTGATGCTCAAATCCAGCAAATAGGTTCCGATGTTGCCTTCAAAATAGGGCATCACTTTAAAATAGACCGTGCCGCCATTGTTTAACACTACATTACCCGTCATGACATCATCATAGGATTCGGAATAAGTTGTTCCGTTGGTTGAATAAGTTAACAATGCATCAACAGTATATGTTTGTCCGTTTCCACTGTTATAAGCGTCATGCAACCTCGGTTTGATCGTATATTTGTATCCTGCAGGCATTACGATCTTGTAGTAATCAATATCGGTTTGGAGGTTCAGATTTGAGCCATTGGTGTTTTTCGTAGCGCTGTTACCCGAAAAGCTGATTGGCAGTTGATATGCCTGTTCCTGTGAATTGTTGTTTTCGTATCCGTCTGCCTGGATGGCAGGAGCCTCCACAATTACATATATGGGATTGGAATAATAATAGCTGCCCGCATAGTACCAGTTGGATGTTCCCTGGGTCTGATAAGCAATTTCCAGAAGGTACGTACCCGGAGCTACAGTAATGATCCCTGTATAGTTATTCCCGTTATTGTAATGATAGGTTGGTTTTAACCCGTTGCTTTCGGTCAGCACCTGGATATTTTGTGCCCAGGAGCCATCTAGGTTTGCAAGATTAACACGATATTTTCCATAAAAAGTATTGCTCCCGTCATTGGTTACGTCCACATTCACTGTTGTGGACAATCCTTGTATAAGTTTTCCTCCATTGGTAGTGATGGTGAAATCTGAATAGGTTTCTATGTCTGCCCAGTAATATATTTCAAACTGTTTCCAATTGTCGTAATTGCCATTTCCGACAATACTCCAATCCTGGGTAGATGTTTTATAAAAAATTGCTACGTGATAATCTCCCGGAACAAATGCTGCAAATCCCGGATTGCTGAAAGTAATGGTCTTATAATAGCCATTTTGCAGGCTGACATCATTCACAGCTATAAAATCAACAAAATCATTATCGCTGTTGAACACTGCCGCACCGAGTTGACCCGAAAAGCTCCCGGTACCCAGATTGGCAACATTTACGGTCAGTTCGAAATCGCTTCTGAACCAGATGGATTCTTCGATATTTATTTCTGAATAGAGATTAAGATCAAATTTGTCGGAAGAAGTGCTTGTAGGAACTGGTTCAACACCGATCAATACCTGTTGCCGGTCATTGTAACTGTATGAACCTCCTCCGATCCCTCCGCTGTTTGGATTGAGTGCATTCATGGCAAAATATCCGTCATATGAACCACCCCAACCCCAGTTGAAATGGAAGTAATCACTGGAGTTATACCCGTCGCAAACAAAGGCATGGCAACCTTCACCGCATCCCAGGTAAATGATCGGTCTGCCTGCATCCAGTTCAGTTTTCAGTTTACTGATCCAGCCAGAGGCAGAAAAGTTGCTCTTAAAGATACCCTGTATGGTATTTTTATAGCCGAAATATGTTTTGAGCGCATATTCCGTCGAGGTCGTATCTGTGCTTCCGGAGGAAAGCACGCGTGCCGAACTGCCATTCGGGGAATAATTCATATTGACGCTTACTCCGCAGTGGTACATCAGGGTGGCTATGGCATTTTTCTGTGCAGTGGTACTGGACGCAGTCAATTGGTTGGGCATATTGGACCAGTTGTAGGCGGTACTTCCGAAATTTGCCGAGAGCGTGCCATAGTTTGAATGCGCGTAGGAATGGAATCCGGAACCTTTAGCCGGGTGATTCCAGTACTTCATGACCTGGGCCATGGCGGTTGCCACACAACCGGTGACTGATCTTTTGCTCAATGAGTAGTCATAGGGGCACAGATCATTATAATAAGGTGCCTGGTTCCATTTGGTCTGGATCAACGGGGAAACGGACGTTTCGGCACTCTCGCTTTCCAATGGAATTCCTGTCAATAAGGCCTGCCATTTTTCTGATATGTCGGGAGAAGGCAAGGGGATATTTTCGATCACATACCGGATCTCATCCCTGTAATCATCGAGCCATTTCTGTAGGGCAGGCGGCAAATCTTCCGGGTCAAAAGATCCCTGGTCAGAATAAGCTAAAACAGGTAGGAGCCGGTCGTCACCTGCTATGATGACAAACCCTTCCTGGTCAATGTTGAACACATAAAAAGGAGTAATCAGCTCCATGGCACTTTCTGTTTGTTCAGGATCGCTTTGAGCAAATATGGGTTCAGCAGCATAGATCAACTCCAGAATGCTTGCATGCCGGCCGAATGTCAACTCAGTGTTTGAAACAGCCTCATTTGACAGAAAGGACTGTGCCACTTTTTGGGCTGTCTGCAAAGTGACGGGATCCGCCAAAAGAGCGATAGGGCAGGTGATGACCAAAATCAGAAGTGAAAGATATCTTTTCATGACCCGGTAAATTTTGGTGTTCTTTTAATCTTCATGTTGAGCAAAATTCATGTTTGCTTCTTCGCTTTCCGGCTTTAACAGTTGTCGGTGAGGTCTTTTAAGCTGCAAATATTCAACTACAATATACTGAAATCCGAAGTAACTGTTGAACGTATTTTTTCTCAAGCCGAAATATAGGGAATTTTTGTGAAAGTGTCAAAAAATACAGAATAAGCTTTTGCAATTCAACAGTAAAATCTTTAAAGGTTTTTAATCAACTTCATTAAAAATTTTAACAATGATTCCGGATGGCCATAAAATACGGGTCATTCCAATTCTGGCAACATACCTAAGATGATTTCTTTGATTGGTTATACCGGTTCTTTCACATCTGCGATCGTTTTTTTTGTGTTCATCAATGATGCATCCCTGAATTTCCGGTTTATTTCGTTTTGCAATGGATAAGGCTGATTGAATACTTGCTGATTGAGTTTAAAGTAGGTAGCCAGATTCCTTATGGTTTCTTTAGAAAGACCTTTGCTGTAATTGAGCATTTTTGAAACGGTTCCTTTGGACAAGTTCAGAATTTCACTCAGATCCTTTGCATTTAATTGATGTTCTTTCATCAATGCTTTGATCGTTTCAACCGGGTTCAGTTCGGAAAATCTGATGTTTTCAGTTTCCCACTTTTCAACCAATAAAGTGAGCAATTCAACTTCATCGCTTTCCCTGGTCGATGGATCTTTTACCAGTTCATGAAGTTTGTTACAGTAAGCTTCGTATTGTGATGATGATTTGATTATGTTATATTCCATTACAATTAATTAATAGTTGTCAATTTTATACTGCAGGTTTTCACTGCATATTTTATCGTATTCAGCGTGTGTGCCTATCCAGTTAATGTAAAGATGTACGTTTCTCTGACCAAAGTAATAAGAACAGATCATTCTAAATTTATTTCCTCCTATATTAAATACAACTCGTTCACTCTTGTTACCCAAAATATCTGCGCTTCCGAATGTGCTTACCATATCCTGTGGTTTTTCCCAATCTGCATGTGATATCATTCTGACCCAAACACCAAAATGTACGAATGAGTGCTTATGGTCATCTGTATAATCCTGAATAGTCTTTAACTTGATCACATGTACCTTCATAACTACAAGAATAGCTAATTAGTTTCACAATGTGAAATTAATTGATCATTTATTTTCATTCACCAGTGTCCGACAAAAATTCTTGATTTCTCGCTCCGCTCGAACCTGTCCCGATCGAATAGGATGAGCATCGGGAATGACGAGGCTTTCAGGGGATTTAGGAGAGAAGGGAGTAGGCGGCGGCATTGCCGCCACCTAACCCTTAACCCAAACAACTAACTGTCTGTCATTCCTGACGCTACGATCAGGACAGGTTCGAGTGAAGTGAGAAATCTCTTAAGTTCTGAAGGTCAGAAGTGGTTTGAAATATTTGTTTACTGAAAATAAGCTGGCAAATAACAACTGCCATATACTGGCAACTGCCATCGATCAGGTTTTATTGAGCAATGAGTAAGAATTTCTTTACACAAATTATATTTATGTAAATATTTATTCATGAAGATGCTGGTCAATATCCATTTGCTGATGTAAAATACGGTCGATAAAATTTTTCTTTTCAGTAATTTTATAGATGATCATATGGGATTTTACATTTAATCTTCTGTGACCTTTTTTAACTTCATCAATCGGCTTACCCATTTCAGCGTTTTTACAAATATGATCAATAGACTGAAATATTTCCCTGAAATATTTGTTCGCCTGCTGCTTAGACCATTGATCGGATGTATATAGCCAAATGCTGTCCAGATCCTTCAGGGCGAGTTTACTGATTTCGTAACTGAATACCATTACTTGTAGCGTTGATTCAGTTCTTCGAGATAACTTACCGGATCAAAGTCTTTTATATAACCGCTTTTTTCGCCTGCTTCAATTGCTTCCCTGAGTAATTTGATTTTCTGCTCTCTTTCATCCACCAGCCTGAGGCCTTCCCTGATCACTTCGCTGGCAGAAGCATATCTGCCCGAATTAATACTGTTTTCAATAATTTGTTCGAAATAATCACCCAATGTTACCGATGTGTTCTTTGCCATTTCATCTTTTTATTGCAAATATACCAATATTTGGTATTTGAATTAAGTATTTGTAATTATTTGGGTTGAAAGTCTTTTAGTCTTCAGTCTTTTAGCCAATGATCAATACCTGAGTCAAAAATTCATTTTCGAGGCAAAATCAGTGTCTTTTGTACAATGTATGCGCTCAAATCTAACAGACAAACAGACTTATCAGCTAACAACCTAAATCATTACAAGTATTTTTAATTTTTATTCAAAAATTCGTTCATTCCTTTCCCCGCACATTCATCGGAAACCTTATGATCAGAAGCTAATGAAAATACCTTTCTCCTGTTTACAAAATCTCCGAGACACAATTACAAACAAGAAATTCTTTCACCTTCCATCAATCTGAAATCCTTCCACTGAACATAGTTCTCTTTCGTGAGCTTTATATCTAAATGATTAGCCAGTTTTTCCCGATACATTTTTTTATACGTTCTGGGAACGAGGAAGATGATCCTGGTCTGAGGATCTGCTACCTCCGAGATCCTCTTTTTCAATGAACCCAGGTTTTCTTCGGAAAAAAGTTTTTCCAGGTTTTCAAGGTGAATTCCTCCTTCGGCACTCCTGTCCCTGATCAATAGCGGTTCATTGATCATATCCATTAGGAAAATTCCATGGTGTCGTAAGCAGGTCAGCAACTTTTCGTATTCCTTTGGAGTCGAAGGTCTGACGCCAAAATAATGATGAAAGATGGTTGCCGGCAAACTGGTATCCTGTTCTATAGCGAGTGAAGCGGAGCATTTCTCCGGAATTTTATAGAAATAGGATTTTTGATTGGGGGGAGGCGCTTCCCCGATAAGCAGGGTTCGGATTTGATTGGGTTTGTATTGATTGGATAGATATTCGTAGTTTATCATGGGTGGGAATTTGACGCTGAGAATTTTTAAATTTTAAACGGAATACAACTTAGACTATCCAAAAAGTGTAACAAAAAACCAAACTGATTGGATGTCAACTTAACTTACTTTTTGATGACTGCCATGCTCTGAGTTTTAGTAAATCGAATAAAGATGCAGAAAAACCTTCTAAATCAGGGAAAAGAATATCAGGCCTGATATTCAATTTACGCAATCTTGACAAGAATTCAAATTTTAGATTATTACTAATGATGAGCTTGCATAAAGGAGAGTTGTTTTTATTAATTTTAGTTTTCAATGCATTATATATTAACAAATAATGGTCTTTCGAGATGTCCGCGCCTACAGTAAAACTTCCCTGTTGAAAACTATACCTCATTGTTTCATAGTTAGTCATAATAGCAGAAATGTGATCACTATCCTGTTCATTCTTATACAAAAGATCAGAGTCCTCTGTATATGAAGGGTTGTTCATTAATGTACCCAAAGTACTTTGATTAAAAATGAAAACTCCTGCATGGTCATCAAAATTCGAACATACTGCAAAATACAAAGCTATAAATGGGGATGCAGTCCAATCCAAAAGTCGGGTAGGTGCACCATAATGTTGCATAATAGAATTTAACAAAACAACATTTCCAGTTTTGAAATCTTCAGGTTTAATCTTTGGATAATGATGAACTTTTATTTTAAATTCTCTAAAAATGGTTTTTTCATATTTCAAACCTAACTCTCTGGTTATTCCAAATTCATCAAGTATCCTTAAAATACTTGGCTTAAGAGTCCATTCCACTTTTGATTGACCTCTGAATAAATAATTTGGAAACCAATCATCCTGAAGTTTAAGATGCTCTATCACGTCAGTAAACTCCTTCCAGCTATTAATAGAAATTTCAGGCCAACTATTCATTAATAAAAGTTTTAATTAAAGAATCATTTTTCTAAATCTGAGTTAAAGATTTGATGGTTTAATGATTATGCAGTAAACAAAAAAAATCATGCAGATCCAAAACATTTGATTCTGAGGAATTATCCTATTAATTTCTAACAATACAACTCATTTTTATTAGAATCTACAAACTGTTTCTTTACGGATCATTCCCCCTTTATCTCCAGAGTATTAGGTGGTTTTATCAAAAGCGACGTCAACTGCTGCATGGAAACACTCCTGCAAACTGCCGTCGAATTCACCTCAGGGAAATGCTTTGCAGTCGCGCTGATCATCACATCAGTGTATTCATCGGGCAGCAAAGCGCAATTCCAGTTGGATGCAGTCTCCCATTCAGTGTCGGTCGAACCCAGCCATCGCGCTTCGAACTTCAAAGTATAAACCGGGCTGTATGAATCCCCTTCTATATCCGTTATGACGCACCGGTATTTATACCCGTACCAGCTGGTCGGTGGCATTGTCAGCAAAAGAGTGGCGCTCTCTGAACCGGAATACACGCCATCATCGACAACATCCACAAAACCATTCAGCACATTCACCTGCCACTGATAGGTATTGCCCGGATCATTTGTGCCTGCCTGGAAAGTCACATTGGTCTGCGGACATGCCTTAATGATATTGGATTTTGTTCCTGACAAGTGTGTCCTATTTCCTGAAGCATCATAACTATATATAATTATGCTGCTGTCTGGATAGATCACTTGAGTCAATCTATCCAGGCTATCATAATTGTAACTAATGGTCTGACAATAGCTTATAAAATTCAATATTATTAAATTTATTGTGATAAAAGTTTTTTTCATAGTTCAGATTTTAAAATCTCTTAAAAATTAGTTGTAAATAATCACAATGACTAATCCTTAATTCATGAATTTGGTTAATAATTACAATTAGTTTTCGGCTTATCGTTAAATATTGAAGGTTCAATGCCTTTGTAAATTTTATATAAATCGGGAATCATGTTGAATAAAGAGCTAAGTATAGCTGACGATGCAAAATTATTTAAATTTCCTAAGTGGTTTGTTGCAGTAGCGATGTTTGATAAATTTCCAGAAAATAATAGATTACCTAATCCACCAACTGCATTACCATATATCCAAGCTCTTACAGCATCTTTTGCAGGCTGCAGATTTAATAATTCATCAACATATGGAATACCTGCAATATCAGAGTCATGTGCCATTTTTGCATTAGCAATTGTATTGCCAGGCGTAAATGAATTTATAAAATTGTAATTACCAGCAGTAAAATCTTTCATAGCATTGTTAGCAAGATATAATGAAGCTGTTCCAGCTATAATAGCTGCTTCTGTGAATCCAGCACGAGATGAAACATATGCAAATTTACCTGCAAGAAAAGAGGAGATGTACTCAGTAGTTCCCCGTGCGTATTGAGCAAGCGCCGCAGTCATCATTCCCTCGCTAAATAAACCAGAAGCGTCATAATTTGATATAGGACTATTTAAACCATACACATACCTATTTATCGTCTGCGGATAATTCAAATCATATTCAAAAGCATCCTTGCTCAAAAACCGTCCATTCAGTGCATCATAATACCTCGCCCGTACATAATACAAGCCCGGTGCTTCTGCTTCCACCCCATATTCACCAAGAAAAGTAAAGGGCTGCTCAGTCGTTCCGGTGTGCGTGACCACAGTGCCAAAAGGATCATAAGTGTACCAATCCTGTATCTCCGCATTTTCATCGGTAAGCATGATGGTATTGTGCTGACCGTCAAAATGATAATACAAAGGATTGTCCAGGGAGTCGATCTGCCCAAGCAAGCCCAACCCATAGATGTAATCTGCAATGACTTCCCCATTTTCATCCGTGATCTGCAACACTTTTGAAAGATTGGTACTGATATCCACCACAAACCGCTTCACTTCTGTTCCTTCAGTAACAGAAAGCCTGTTTCCCAAAGGATTGTAGGTATAACTGAATACATCGGCATTGGTATTGGTCCTGCCGGTGAGGAGGTTGTCCACTGTAAATGTATAACCTGCATTAACAGTCCCGTCAGTTTCCGCGATCCTGTTGCCGGAAAGATCATGCGTGTAGGTCCATATAGAATCCGAAAGCATGATATCATCTGCTGTATAGGCATATACCCTTGAAAGATCCTCCGCTACGCCTGATTGCTGTCCGAACTTTTGCTCCGAAATCCTGTTCCCTACAGGGTTCAAATCAAAATAACTGCCGGACATCACCGTGCTGTCTGCATCATAGTAGATCCTCGAAATCAGCCTCCCTGCCTGGTCATAGGTATAGCTGCACCTGATCTCATTGGGATAGAGCAATTCCCTGATCCGTCCGGAAGCATCATAACTGTAGGTATATACTTTCCCGAGCCAGTCCGTAACTGTAACCAGGTCATTGGCGCCATCATAAGTATAGTTGACCGTTTTATTACCGGGATAAACCATCGAAGTTTTATTGCCTGCATCATCGTATTCGAACCCAACGGACTTACCATTTGGATCGGTATACCCTGTCAGCCGGTTGAGACTGTCATATTCCATTTCCGAAGTGCCGGACAGATTGGTCATGGTGAGGACATTGCCATTATCATCGTAGGTAAAGGTGTAGTTATCACCGGTAGAATTGACCACGGTGATGATCCGGTTCAATGCATCATAGGTTTTGGTGATCGTACCGGTTGGTTTGGTTAGGGTGGTGATATTTCCGTTGTTGTCAAGGGTATAACTGATCACATTACCCGCAGCATCCGCGGAACTGATCAGACGATTGGCGGAATCGTATGAATAACTGATCGGATGACCATTGGGATCTGTCACAGTTAGTCGGTTTCCTGCGGCATCATAACTGACTGATGTCTCATTTCCTAAAGGATCTGTGACGGTCACCATTCTGTTCAGGCCATCGTACCCATATACGGTGGTTCTGTTCAGTGCATCGGTCATGGAGATCAGGTTATCATTGTTGTCGTAGGTGTAGCTGGTTAGGTTACCCATGCCATCGGTCATGCTTGCCTTTTTGTTGGTGGGCGTGTAAGTATAATCCGTGAACCTGTTGTCCGGGTCTGTCACCCGGATCAGGTTGCCTGCCGGATCATAGGTATATTGGGTCGTCCCGAGTGCGTTGGTCATGCTGGTTTTCCTGTTGGCTGCATCGTAGGTATAGCTCACGACATGATTGTTCGGATCGGTGACCGTGATCAGGTTATCCCGGACATCGAATGCGTAGCTGGTGATCCCGCCCAGGGGGTCGGTGGAGCTCACTTTTCTTCCCTTTTTGTCATAGCTGTAGAAGGTGATGGATCCGTTTTTGTCTTTGATGCTGAGTAGCTGGTTATTGGCATCGTAGGTGCTTTCCACCGTTTTGCCCAGCGGATCAATTACCACGAGTACATTATTATTGAGGTCATAGGTGTAGGTGGTGGTATGGCCGTTCTCATCCGTTTCTGACAACTTGCGACCTGCTGCATCATAAGTAAAATGCCTGGTACCGGCTGCCGTTTGTATCGACAACAGGTCTCCAAAATCCGAATAAGTATAGTTCGTTATATTTCCTTTTCCATCTGTCATTTGGGTCATCTGGCCCAGGCTATCATATGTATATCGCACTTTGGTGCTGTCTGCCAGCATGATGGAATCCAGGTTGTTGGTGAGAGTATTGTAAAATAAGTTTTTTTGGTTACCATTCGCATCTATGATCTGTAAGGGAGAGTTGAATTGATTGTAGACCACATCAGTGATCCTGTTTCCGGGTAATGTGTCAGAGAGCATATTGGCTCTGCTGTCATAAAGGCGTTTTATCTGTTCACCGAGTTCGTTGGTAGTTTTTATTTCATTGCTATGTATATCATATTCATACGATCGATCATGACCAAGTTCATTAGTTTCATTGGTTTTTCTGTAATAAGCATCATGTAATACGATGATCTCTGAATTGTCAGGATTGGTAACAGATGTTGCCCCAACTTCGGGCGTGTCGTATTCAAAAATGGTTAGCTGTTGGTGTCCGTCCTTTTGCGAAATGACCTTACTTGTAAGTGGATCGTAAGAATTATGCACAACAGTGTCTCCCAGATTGTTGAATGCAGTAAGCAACAGATGCGCATCATCATAAACAAAACAGGATGTATCACTATTTGCATTGATTACTTTGATCAGGTTGTCATTTTCATCATATTCATAATAGATATATCGGTTCAGAGGATCCTTCACAGAAGTGATTTTGTCGTCAGTATATCCTAATTCAATCAACCTGCCTCCGGGTCCGGCTATGCTATCAAGTATCGCCCCGTTATAATATAGTACAGTGGCATTGCCATTGAGGTCGATGATGCTATCCAGTTTTCCGCTGGGATCAAACTGATATCGTATCTTCTCGCGGGTATATAAAGAGTAACTTAGGTCGCTGTTTTTTTGCAGACTATCCAGCGTACCAGAGTATAGAGGAAAAGAATTACCAAACTCGTCTAACGGAATAAAAGTAGCCATATGTCCATCCGCATAATGTACATCCCATGCTGTGTCCTGCCTGTTGACAAGACTGTATCGGTAAGAATGCGACCAGCCATACCCCAATGGACCTGATACTTCGTTATTGAGCGAATTGTAGTAACGTGAAAACTCAATATTACCTTCAATAACGGGAATTCTTAGGTCAGACTTGTTGTTTGTAAAGGTCCCAGTTCCCAACTGTACAGGGTCTGCGTATAAATACTGATTGCTTTGCTGGTTGATCGCATACTCGGGGATGATAGTTCCTCCGGTGAATAACAGAGCAATATTGTTTATAACACCTGTTTCTGCAGGCCAGTAATCTTTGATTTCAATGGTCCAGTTACCGTTGACAGAGCCTGTCAATAATGAATTCATACTCTGCAAAGACCTGGCTTGTCCGCTGTATGCCGGGTTGTTACTACACGTTGCATTCAACGCAGCATAGGTTACGGCTGCCCCATCCCTGAAAGTGATGTTCATATTATTTCCATCACACCCGAAACAAGGATTCGTTCCCAATTCTTTGAATACAATGGCACTGTTTCCTTGGGGATTAGTGACCTTTAGCTGCAGGTCTGCCACCCATGTATGGTTCAGATTCACCAATACAGCTAAATGTGCAGGATTAAAGCCTAAATTGACCTGCTGGGTAAAAGTCCGGGTACCCCAGTCCGTTATGGTCGCACCGCTCGCATTGGCAACCACCACTGACTGACTCTGCGATAACAGGAATGATGTCGAAATAAACAAGCAGATTGCAGTAAGTATAGTTTTTTTCATTATGACCATGGTTATATGATTTTTTTATCTTAATTTTTTTATAATGTATATTTCTTTTGTTTTAATTGTTGAAATTGATTTTTGTCAGGGAACTATTTTTATTTGCTGTCCTCTGACCTCTTGCTACCCCCTAACCCCCTCAAGGGGGAACTCCTACTCACACCTCCCATCACACTTATCCCTCCCAACACTACATACTATTTTCACATGTCTATGCGTGGGTGGGTCTACCCCTTAAGGCAGTATGTCCCAGCTTAACGCAGGGAGGGCTGGGGGGTAACATTGCAATTTTTTCCTTTGCTACCTCATTAGGCAGTATGTCCCAGCTTAACGCAGGGAGGGCTGGGGGGTAGTTGTGCCTTTTAAGCTACCCATTTAAGCACCATATTCCTGCTTTACGCAGGGAGGGCTGGAGTGTAGATCTGCCTCCCTTTTCTCACTATCTCTTTTATTTTCTCGTTTGAAAACGCCATTGCTTTTCAAAGCCTCTGCTTAGATAAGGATAGTCCGCTTATAAACTGCGGGCCAATCGTAAGCCATAAAAGTAATATACAGAGGGATCATAATCTTCTCGGCCAGATACCCGACAGTATGAAGCACCATGAACACAGCAGCCACCTTTTTCTATGCGATATGTTCCTGTTACAGGTCCTGAAGGATTACAAATGTGGGAGTTATTATTAAAATTATTGATATACCAATCCCAAACAATTTCCCATACATTTCCACTCATATCATAAATGCTTAATTCATTAGGCCCCTTTGTGCCAACCGTATGTGTTATGCCACCAGAGTTTCCTGAAAACCAAGCTACTTCACTGATATCATTATTACCGGAATATTTGTAACTTTGGCTAAGATTTCCTCCTCTCGCTGCAAACTCCCACTCCGCCTCTGTAGGTAACCGATAGCCATTTTTGTCACTATTCCAGTAAACGCTGGCTGCGGGAGTTACTCCACCTCCCGAATAATCACTGATACTCCAGGGTTGTGTCATAGCTGCATCTTTATAATATACCCTGTGTGAGCTTCCCATCTGTTGGAGCGTCAGCACATTGCAGAATACGATCATACTGTACCAGTCAATATTTTCCACCGGACAATACGTGCCACAGCCGGTGTGATAACTCGGATTATCGCCCATCACAACTTGCCACTGTCCCTGGGTCACTTCATATTTGCCGATATAAAAACTGCTCACCTGAACGGCATGGGCAGGATATTCATCAGAATCACACTCTCCTCCCTGCTCAGGCGTACAGCCCATGACGAACCGGCCTCCTTCAACGAGGATCATTTCAGGTTGGGCGGTTAGAAACTTAGTTGAAATCATCAACATCAAAATAAAATAACAAAATGTAGAACCTTTAATCATATCATATTTTCGTTGGATTCAATAATTATTGTATTGCGGTTTATTTCGTAAATAAATATTATTGTTTTTTATAGCTTAAATGATGAATACCTAAAACTCACGTGATTTTTATTTATACAATTTTGAATCTTATCTTTCTTTATTTCCCCTTTGAAAATGCCTTTGCTTTTCAAAGTACCTGCTCAGATAAGGATTGTCCGCTTATAAACTGCGGGCCAGACGGAAGCCGTAGTTGTCGTAGCGAACGGTCGGGTAGAAGTTGCCGCGACGCGACACCCGGCAGCGGATCGCGTAGCTGAGGCAGCTGCCGCCCCGTAGCACACGGTAAGAACCCGAACCGGGCCCCTGCGGATCACATACCCGCTGAGTGCTGTAATAAGTACTTAAATACCAATCCCATGTCCATTCCCATACATTTCCGCTCATATCATAAATAAACAATTCATTGGGCGCCTTGGTACCAACCTGGTGCGTAGTATTTCCGGAGTTGGAATAATACCACGCGACGTTGCCGATCTCATTGCTCCCTGCATACTTGTATCCTTGGCTCTGCTTGCCACCCCTTGCTGCAAATTCCCATTCTGCTTCGGTGGGTAAGCGATAACCGGTTTTGGCGTTATTCCAGTACACGGTGCCTGCCGGCGTATCTCCATTCCCACTATAATCGCTGATACTCCAGGGCTGCGTCATAGCTGCATCTTTATAATATACCCTGTGTGAGCTACCCATCTGCTGCAGCGTCAGCACATTGCAGAATACGATCATGCTGTACCAGTCAATGTATTCCACCGGACAATTGGTGCCACAGCCGGGGAAATAACTCGGATTATCGCCCATCACCGACTGCCACTGACCCTGGGTCACTTCGTATTTGCCGATATAAAAAGTGCTTACCTGGACTGCATGGACAGGATATTCATCAGAATCACAATCGCCTCCCTGCTCTGGCGTACATCCCATGACAAATCTGCCTCCTTCGACGAGGATCATTTCTGGTTGAGCGGTGACAGATGAATAGAAAAAGGAGATAGAAGAGATAAGGAATAAAAGTGTGGTTTTTAGTTTGCCCATATCATGAATTTAATGATTTACAAAATAATGGTCCTGTATATTTTGAGTATTTTATACAATAGTATGCCTGTATCATGTAGCGTTTTCCCTTTGATTTCCTGCGTTCCGTCACAAAATTCCTCTGGATCCATTGAACTCAAACCGGTCATCTCTGCAGGATTTTTTGGTTATTTGTTGTAATACAGTTGATTAATGCAGCAATGTATACTATTTTTTTGAGAAAATGGCGACGCGGGAAGAGGTCTGGGAAGAAAAATAATAATTTAGAATAAGTATGTTTTAAGAAAGTGGAAGAATGAAATAGATGTCATTTTTGGGTTTTGGGGATTTATGAATTTTCCCTTGCTGCCCCCTGACCCTAATGACGCTTACGGTCATCACAAGCCTCAAGGGGGAACTCCACACCCGCACCACCCGACTCACTTTGTCTTTCTGATGTCGCAATTACAAAAGTGCTGTCGTCTCCCCCTTTAGGCCTGTGCTGACCCTGGCGTCAGTGGGGCTGGGGGGTAAATTCACATTTCTGTTGTCGTTCCCCCCTCCCCCCCTTTAGGTCTGTGCTGACCCTGGCGTCAGTGGGGTTGGGGGTAAATTAATTCATTCCTTTGCTGCCCCCTGACCCCCATGCTACCCCCTGACCCCCTCAAGGGGGAACCCCACACGCGCTGTACCCGACTCACTTTGTCTTTCTGATGTCACAATTACAAAAGTGTTGTCGGCTCCCCCTTTAGGCCTGTGCTGACCCTGGCGTCAGTGGGGTGGAGGCTAGGATGTAATTAATCTCATTTATATGTTCAATCGGATCAACCGGTCTCAAAGATCATTTAGCTTATTGATAAAAGTGTTTTCTGGTTACAGGGAAGGGTGTATAACACAGGGTTTTTCGCTTTCGAATGCCTTATGGAAGATAATCGGTGCATGATACACAATATCCGCAGCCTGCTCAACGATATCTGAAGCACGATGCATGATACCCGGCGCTTTAATCAAGATATCCGAAACAAGATGCACGATATCCGGCGCGTAATGCATGATATCCGGATCGTAATGCATGATATCCTGAGCAAGATGTATGATAACCGGTGCTTTAATCACAATATCCGAAGCAGGATGCACGATTTCCGGTGCGTGTTTCACGATATCAGAAACAATTTGTACCATGGTTGAACAAAAATATCAGAAAGCGGATGTGTATGGCAAGCATTTTTGAAACAGATCAGCAGTATGAGCTTGATGTAAAAAACAAATTTCTTTCGATTTAAAGCATACTTTTAAGTGGCCATTTTTACCGTTAACTCAACAGAACCTACCGTTCACACTCCGAAAGCTACCGTTCCCTCAACAGATGGTTTCATTTCGATTTCTTGTTTTACCTTCGATTTATGGTATGATGCATGGATCGGTTCACCTGTTAATTCATCCGTTTTAGCCTGTGTCCCTTAATTCACATCCTTACCGGTGAACTAAATTTATTTTTTTAACAACCAAAAATTTTTAATTTATGGCAAGTAAATCAGAAAACTCCTTCAGAGCCAGGGTAGGAAGGGCTCAGGAATTTTTAGCCTACATTTCAGGATTTGAAAATTACAATCCTCCGCGACCGGAAGAGAACATTGAAAACGTGCGTGCCGTCATCACAGAACTGGTGGACATCATGTCAAAGGTTGCCAGTCTGAACGACTTGCACAAAGCAGCGATCAATGCCCGCTACTTTGCTTTCTTTGAAAAGGAAGATTCTGTCCAGAAACTGCTGGTTCAGATCAGGGCAGCAGTTGACTCCCTTTATGGAAAGACATCCCCACAGGCTTCAGCGGTTGGGAAGATCATCAGGGATATGAGAAATGTAAAAGTGCGTAAGGAAATAGTGGATATCAACAATGAGATCAGTGTGGAATCTGCAGGCAGATCAGAAAAATCTTTCGGATCTGTTACCTATTTCTTTCATGAGATCCTGGCTACCATTCAAAACTACCAGGACTATGCCACCTCAAACACCCGTGTATCATTGGAAAGCCTGAAACAAACGGCCGAAAGACTGGTTGCGCTCAACGGGGATGTGAACAAAAAATACCAGGATCTGGATGCTGCCAGGGAAATGAGAGAAACGCGGTATATCGAGTTCAGAAATCGTAGCCAGCGCATCAAAGCGTATGTCCGGGGTCAGTATGGTATGAATTCAAAAGAATATAACCTGATCAGGGGTTTACGATTCTGATATATTGGATCATCATTACTTTTTAAGCCCATATCGCTCAGGTATGGGCTTTTTCATGAATTTTAACGCTGTGTGATAACAATTATTCATAGCTTTTAGATCAGGACTTTAAAAACAAAATGATTTATGGAAATCAATCAATTGACCGAAACAATCATCGGGTGTGCCATTGAAGTGCATAAGCGATTGGGTCCGGGATTACTGGAATCAGCTTATGAAGAGTGCTTGTCTTATGAGTTGATAAGTGCCGGATTCACCATTGAAAGGCAGTTGCCTGTACCGATAGTTTATAAAGACATCAAACTGGAGTGTGGATACCGGATTGATATTCTGGTTCAGAGAACAGTGGTACTGGAGCTAAAATCAATTGAAGGGTTTGCTCCTGTTCATGAGGCTCAGATACTGACCTACATGAAGTTTTCTGAGAAATCAATCGGATTGCTGATCAATTTTAATGTCACCAAGCTTAAAGATGGGATTAAGCGGTATAGATACTGAATTTGTTTGAAGGGGAATTATTACACAGAGGGCCCTTTAGATTAGCAGTCACAAAACTACATAGATAAT
>CAZQKR010000065.1:0-18042 GCA_964594045.1 uncultured Saprospiraceae bacterium
GAAAATTCTTCCAAATATTGTATCAAAATTTTAATTCATAAGGATCGACTAAATAATAAAACTTCTGATTTTGGAAAACTTCATCTCAAAGCAATTGATCGAACACTGTAAAAATGGTGATCGCAGGTCTCAAAAAGAACTATACCTGCTCACCATTGACAGGTTCAGAAATATTGGTTGGCGGTATAGCTTTAATAATGATGATGCTTTGGATATCGTTCAGAACACATACCTGATGATTTTCAGATCATTGGATAAGTACGATGATAATAAAGGGTCTTTTTATACCTGGAGTACCAAAATCATTGTAAATGAAGCACTTCAATTGTTGAGAAAACGAAGTAAAATTATGTCTGATGATTTTAATGATAATTTATATGTGGAACATTCGGATATGAATCTGGAAAAATACACGATCGATGAGATCAAAAGAGTTGTCGGGCAAATGAATCCAGCGCACAGAGTGATTTTTAATATGTATTTTTTTGATGAATTCACCTATAGAGAAATAGCAGAAATTCTTAACATCAAAGAGTCGAGTACTAGAGCTAATGTATCACGAGCGAAAAAAGCATTTTTGGATGTTTGGAAAAAAATTGATAATTCAATGGCTTTATGAAGAGAATAAATTATAATAAACTTTGGGAAAATGATATTCCTGAGTGGAATAAAGAGGAATTATGGTCAATAATCGAAAAAAGCCTTAATAGTAATAAAGACCGTTCTAAACCAGTTTATATTTTGTTGTTTGCGTGCTCTCTGGTTCTCGGATTTGGTGTATTATGGAATCATTTCGGTAAAATCAACAATATGAAGCCAGAGATTTCGAAAAGCATTGAAAAAAAACGAACGAAAATGGATTTCGGCGACGAATTCTACCCAGAAATAAAAAATGATTCAGTTAGCTTAAGTAAGCAGTCAACAGAGTTTTTCTTCAAAACCAATGAAAAACTTGAACAAGTACAATCTACTGAGATAGATCAATATCCAGGAGAATTAAAAGTTCCGGGTAGCGAAGTCACTTATGGCACTTATTCATTAGGGAGTCATGCTGGTGATCTCGCAGATGTAAGGAAAGATGAAAATATTCAAAAATTGCCTGGTTTTTTGGTTAAATTATTCCGGATCCAGGATGTGAATTTGGTTGATTTTAATAGCAATCAAAGTATTCCACCGGAAAAATCTGTTTTGAATCATCCGTTTAATTGGATCTCTGCAAATACTGCTTTGGGCTTCGGCTTGACGATAACTGATCATGATAAAAATTCTTTCTGGCAAAGCAGAAAATTGCGAAACGAAAAAATTATTGTTAACTATTCAGCTTCTCTGTTATTTGGTAAATCTGTTTTCAGGAATTTCACCATTTCTACAGGTATGGATTATCAAAATCAGATGATCAATTTTGTAGACAGGGATTCGATAATGAATATTAACAGCTTTCAAAGTGATTCGGCATTTTTTGTAAATTCTTCTGAACCGATTTATTTTTCGGGTGAGCGAACAATTACTAACATCAAATACAGGAACCTGGATGTTTTGAATGAAATTTCACATATTTCAATTCCACTTTTTTTCAATTATCATTATACAGCAACAAAGTTTGGATATTCTTTTGGAGCAGGAGTTCTGTTTCGGGTTCATTCAATATTTAAAGGGTATACCGTCAACCATGAAAATAACATCGTTCCCTACAATAATTACCTTCAATATATAAAAAAATACAAAGGCATTACGGATTTAAAATTGACAGGGCATTATCGGGTGAGTTTAATCGAAAACGTAAATTTAAATTTAGGCATTGAAGTTGGTTTCCCGCTAAAACCTTCCTACACCCTTGATACGGATGGTGTAAATCCTTTTAGAGATAAGTCCATTAGTTTTAACTCGCAATTTGGGCTGAGCTATTTGTTCAGGTAAAAATGTTTTCTGACTTTGCAGAAATTTTTACTTTATATGCAAATGAGGCTAGATTTTAAGTAATCAAAGGAATTGTAAATGATTGTCATCGTTAATAAACCCTTACAACGGCATTAGTTAAAATAATGCGTTGATGAACGTCATTTCAAAATATCAAGGGAAATCAAAACAGCTTCATTTTAGCAAGGCTATTGGTAACATCTTCAATGGACATGTCTTCAATCGCAGCTACCAGCAAGATGGTCATGAATCTGTCCGCCTCTCCCCAGAGCAATTTGGTCAGTAATATTTCTGTAGGAGTTAAATCATCTGGTAGCTCTCCGCCTTCTTCCATTCCGTAAAAACTGACATAGTTTATCCTGTCCGGAAAATAAGCGCATGTGATCTCAGGATCAGGCATTTCATCCGGAAACTGATCTGAGACTGATGTGAGCAAGGACTTGTCCGTTATGATCGGTGTTTTTATTTTGACGGATTTTGGATCTGGGAAGTGGTAATCTGTCAAAATTTTTTCCCTGCTTAGTCTTGAATCATTATGTTTCACCTCAAATTCCATGTATCCGATTTTCCTGTAAGATACAACATTTTTTGCAAATTAGAAAGAGAAACTAAGCAAAATTTGATGCTAAGCAAGCATAATTGAGCAATGGTCTAAATGATTTTCATTTTTTCATTTCGGCCCTTTTCACCTGGCAATGATCGCTCCTTTCATGGTTCATCCCTGATGAAGTGCGCATTGCGAAATGATGCCTAATCAGTTAAAATCTTTCGGATTTCTAAACAAAGATCCGCGCTGCGAAGCATCAGCGTCATCCGCGTTGCCAACTGTATTTTTTAAACGTGGAGTAAGAGGATCGTTGCTTGTCCAATGTGGGAGTTGCTACGAATTTTCAAATTTTCAAATCCTCAAATTTTCAAATCAAACGATTATTCAATGAATGAATATTTTTTTGGTTCCCGCAGATCTCGCAGATCAGCGCAGAAATTAATATATGATTGACAGAAAAAGATCAGCGAAAATCTGCGAAATATCAGAGAAAATCTGCGGGAAAATCATCATCACACCCTGGTCAATTTTCCAATTTTCAACTCTTTCTTTCCATAAATAGGGCTTTGTTCCTTTCCGGCTTTGCCCCTGTTTTCCTTATTTAGAGAATGTATTCAATACTTTAATTAAATAAAAATTTCAGTTTTTGAACAAATCCCAACTTTATAAACTTTCTACTTTTTACTTTCTACAAAATGCACATACTCCATGCTCAGATCCCAAAGCAGTTTTTGATTCTCCGCACTTATATCGGCATTTTTTGGCTCTTCGACCTTGCACTTCGCAAAGTATTTTCCTGTGATCCCTTTAACTTCTTCTGAAGTGGCCAGGTAAACGGAGGTGGCCGCTCCCTTTTCGGGAGAAATGAGCAACGGCTTTGCAATTCGGTTCAATACACCAAAAACGCCTTTGATCTCGCCTGCAAAATTGGTATTCACTACTCCCGGATGCAGCGTATTGACGGTGATGCCGGTTCCGGTGAGCCTTTCGGCCAGCTCATTGGTGAACAGTATGTTGTGCAGTTTAGTATCACAATACGTAGACAAGGAACCGAATTTCTTTTCGCTTTGCAGATTTTCGGGATCAAATTTGCCCATTTTATGACCGGCTGAACTGACATTGATGATCCTGGGTTCCTCGCTCTTTTTCAAAAGATCCAAAAGCAAATGTGTCAGCAGAAAATGTGAAAGGTGGTTTATCTGGAACATGTGTTCAAATCCATCCGATGAAATTCTCCTTTCAGGCAGGCATACACCGGCATTATTGATCAAAATATCGAGCTTTGCGTACTTTTCGCGGAATAATTCAGCACTTTTCCGAACCTCAGCCAGAGAGAGCAGATCCCCGATAATAAAATCAACCTGTTGATTTGATGTAGTAGAAATGATCTCGTTTTTTACTTCCTGTGCTTTTTGAGGGTTCCTGGCAATAAAAATTATCTGGTGACCCATACCGGCAAGTTGCATGGCTGTGGATTTTCCTATACCAGAGTTGGCTCCGGTGATCAATATTGTTTTCATTTGGTGTTTTTAAGGTTTGGTTAAAATAATGCAAGAGACTTTAAAATTTACTTTGCCCTCATTTTATTGCCTTTGGGCAGGTGCGTAACTTCAGCCAGCCCGAGCATTTCCATTAAAGGCGGGACATACATGCCAAAACGGCCTCTGAAACCTTTTTTGAGCCCGTACCATCCGCCCACCGGGTTATTAGCTGAACGTCCCCAGGCTTCCACGGTTCCTTCTTTTACCGGCTTTTGCTCATCAGCGCTTCCCAAGTCCATCCAGTCTCCGTGGTTTTTAAGCATTTCATGCAGATCATCTATGCACCGGTAGTCGTAATGTAAAACGGTCTTTCCCACGGTGCAAACCAATATTTCCTTGTTGTCCTTTACCTCTTTATGCATGGTAAAATCAGAAGACAGAGGTGGTGTTTTTAATTGCCATGGATTTTCTTTAGTGCCTGTTTCTATTGTCATTGTATCGAATTTTTTGCTTAATCGAAATATGTTATTTAACAGGACAAAGAAAACTTTTGTTCAGACCTAATGATCATTCAATTTTTAAAATTTCAGAATCACAGGTTTTGGGATAATAAAAATAAAATACTAAATGACCAGCAAAGTGAACGATGCTGTGACTAAAAGGCAAACTTTACTCCGTAGTGTTGCCAGATCACCCCTGAAAATGTACTTGCCGTCAGGGTGCTAGTATTCTGAAACGCTGTATAATAGCCTTTGGCTGTTGCCGTATCTTTCGTGTCTGCAATATAATTAATAAACTTTGGATAAACCTCGGAAGCTGCAGTTTTGATGCCATAAAGAAGGAACATTATAAAAAATGTATAGATAATGTTCTTGAATGCCATTCCAAAATGCACCAGGGAAAAGATCATTAGTCCACAGATGAATATTTTTTTGAGCCCGACCTGGTCTGCCAGTATTACCAAAGGTAATCCTGACAGTGCGTAAACTAAATTGTTGAATAAATATAAAACGATCAAAGCAGGATCACTGATTCCGGATTTTTTTACTTTGTTTGATTAAAACACATTGGAATTGTTGATCACAACTATGACCGATGACAGCTTTACAAGGGAATTCATGAAACAGGAAAGCAATGGTTGCAAATGGAGGAATATCCTTTCAAAATATTGACAATCAATTATTTAGTAAGATGCAATGTTAAAAATATTGCATTCAAAAAAAAATAAAAATTACCTGGACTAAGATGGAAAATAATTGATAGAAAAAATTAAGTCTTCGCATTGAGTATCCATAAAAATGAATTAATTTTATTGATTGATGTGGGAGGCGTTTCGAGTTTTTCTATTTGTAAAAAAATATTTTATGCGGGTTCTATTGACAGGCGCGGATGGGTTGCTCGGCAGTAATCTTGTCCGACTGTTGTTGAAAAGAGGATATACAGTGCGAGTTTTAATTTTGGCTTCCTCGGTCTCCACGACGCTTGACGGGCTGAACATTGAAAAATACTATGGCAATATCCTTGAACCAGATACCCTGACCAAAGCATTCAAAGGCAGCGATGCCATCATACATGCTGCCGCAATGACAAACATTTGGCCGGCACGTTCTGCGATGGTTCGCAGAGTCAATATTGAAGGAACCCGGAATATAGTGGATGCTGCGATCAGGCACAAGCTGAAGCGGATGATCTATATCGGATCCTGCAGTTCGGTTAATGCTAACCCTTTGACCAAAGGAAATTTTTCTTTTCCGGGTGCCAGATTCGGACTTGATTATATAGATTCAAAGTATGAAGCCCTGAACCTGGTAAATGAAGCAGTGAAAAGCCAAAGTCTTCCGGCAATTTCAATCCTGCCCACATTTATGATCGGTGCATACGATTCCTTGCCCGGCTCAGGTCAGATGATACTGGCTGTAGCTCAGGGTAAGATGAAATTTTATTCATCCGGAGGCAGGAATTATGTACATGTAATGGATGTGGCGACCGCCATTGCAAATGCACTTGAAACCGGAACCATCGGCAAGTTTTATGTTGCGGGAAATGAAAATTTGACTTATAAGGAATTTTTCAGGAAAACTTCAGAAATTGTACATCAACCCGGTCCAAAAATTGAGGTACCAGGTTTTCTTGTGAAAGCAATAGGATACCTCGGTACCCTGTTTGGAAAATGGTTGGGTAAACAACCTTTGATAAGTTATCCCATGGCGCAAATTTCGTGTGAAAAGCAATTTGTTTCTTCTGTTGAAGCTGTGGCAGAATTGAAAATGCCTCAGACAGATATCGGGATTGCCATTCGTGAATGCTATGAATGGTTTTTGGAAAACGGTTATATAAAACTTAAAAAATGATAACTTATTTGCCAATCAACACTCTCTTTGCCAAAAGCCATCCAACATTGGTCATCCCTGTTCTGATTACACTTTTGTGTTTTGTTATTTACTGGTTTACAGCTCATTGTGGGAAGATTAAAGACTGGTTTTATCATCATAACGACAGTGACACTGCTTCCGTTTATCATTTTTTATTCACGAAGATATCAGGATTTTTAATCATGGGAATTACGCCTTTGGTAAGCTGTCTGATTTTGATGCCGCAGTACTCTTGGTCATTTTACGCACTTACTTTCAGAGCCGACACATCATTATTTTCACTCATTTGGATTGTCGCAATTTCTGCCATATTGATACCTGTTGCCAGCCTGAGTGCCCGTAAACCAAAAAACCTGGTGAATTATCCTCAGATCCGCGCGAAAGTATGGACAAATAAAACAGTGATGATCAATATTATCGGATGGTCTTTGTACCTGTTGGGCTACGAATTGCTCTTCAGGGGAGTGCTCCTGATGCCTTTGGCAGAACAGTTGGGTATCTGGCCGGCGATATCGATAAATATTGCATTGTATTCAGCAACGCACATTCCAAAAGGACTTGAAGAAACCCTTGGAGCTATTCCCCTTGGTATATTGCTTTGTTTGCTCACATTGGCTTCAGGTACGATTTGGATCGCTTTTTTCGCACATTTGGCAATGGCGCTGACCAATTGCTTTACTGCGCTCAAATTTCACCCGGAGTTCCATTACAAAAACAGAAAAAGCCATGCGTAAAACAGATTTCCTTGGGAAAGTGGTCGTCATTACCGGTTCGAGCCGGGGCATAGGTAAAAGTCTGGCCATAGAATTTGCCCGTTCAGGTGCCTCAATAGTGTTGAATGGCCGGAATAGTGAGCGATTGAAGAAAACTGAATCTGAGGTAAGGTGTTTCGATGATCAAGTTGTGAGTGTTTGTTGCGATGTCTCAACGCCCGAAGGGGGAAGACTGCTCATTGATCAGGCTATAGCCTCATTCGGAAAGATTGACATTCTGATCAATAATGCGGGAATTTCGATGCGAGGTCATTTTGCTGATCTTGATCCTACTGTTGCAAGGCAGGTTTATGAAACTAATGTGCTGGGCGCAGTATATCCATCTCTTGGTGCGATAAAATATCTACGTTCAACTCATGGAAGCCTGGTTTTCATTTCCAGTATTGCCGGAATTCGCGGCCTGCCGGGTACTTCAGTATATTGCAGCTCGAAAATGGCATTACGGGCATTAGCTGAATCGATCAGGCTTGAAGAGTGTCGCAATCATATCCATGTGGGACTGGTCATGGTTGCTTTTACTGAAAACGATGATGAAAAAACTGTGTTGAATGCGGATGGATCAATCAAAACACTCCGGCCCCGAACTGGTACAGGTGTACAGACTTTTGGATCAGTTGTGAAAGCGGTCATTCAAAACATTGAAAAACGCAGGTTCATCTCAGTTTTAACGTTATTAGGAAAGCTCAATTATTATATGCAGGCACGTTATCCTTTGTTTGTCGAATTTTTGATCAAAAGAAATATTCAAAAGTTTGAACAAAGAGGGCAATAAGTCCGGCAGAGATATGCAAAGTTTAGCAACGGATTAAACCTTATAGGTTTCTGAAACCTATAAGGTTTAATCCTGCTTTTTAGCAAATATTTGTCTATTGCTTACCTGTGATAAAAGATTTCCTTCTTTGTTTTATTATTGATCCAGTGATTCAGCAGATAGGACAGGTACGCTGAACCGCTGCCCACGATAGCGCCACCCAGAATATCGCTTGGGTAATGCACTCCGATATGCATGCGCGAATATCCGATGGCGCCGGCCCAGATATATGCAGGCGCGATCACATACCATTTCGGGAATGCGATGCTCAGTGAAGTCGCTGTTGCAAATGCCGGAGAAGTATGGCCGGACGGGAATGATGAAGTACTCTCTGTGTTCAGGTTGTCCAGGTCCGGATAGGTAAGATACGGCCTTTCCCTGTTGATGCTGTATTTCAAGGCAGTTGACATCCCGATGGATACCAGAACGGATCCCGCAACATAAATTCCCTGCTTCTGGATCGTCTTGTCCTTCTTGATCAGTCCGATGGAATAGATCACCACAGGCGCTCCGATACTCACAGGAAAGGCACTGTCCGTTATGCCCTCTACCAAATGATCCGTGTCCGTATTCCTGTTCAGATTGATGTCTCTCAACAGATCAATATCAACATTCTGGGCATGAATATTCGCCCATGTAAATAAAATCATCAAAAAAATCAGCATTCGTTTCATGTCATTTTTTTTTAGTGTTAGTGAATTAAGTGATCATTTAACCTGTTCCTTCGTTTTTGATTATAGATTCTTTATTGAAGGTTTTTCAGGTATTTCATTTTTAGTATATGAGTTCATTCGAAGTTTTGATCCGGTATTTCATTCTATTGCTGAACAATCAATTTCGCAATATTATCACGCATTTCCTTGAACGCAGGCCGCAATTCGCTTTCACCATCCGTGCCATAATTGACGATCATGGAAATGATCGCTTCGTGTTCAGGGAAATAAAACAGATCAGCAGAATAGCTCAAATCCCTTCCTCTGTGTCCGTAAGCATAATCTTTAGACGGATCGCCAATGTCGATAAAATCTTTCTGGCAACCGGCGCCAACCTGGCAGCGATTGTTGACTGAATGATGAATGGTCAGCAACTGTTCAAGTGATTGCTGCGAAATTATGGATTTCTTTTCAAATAATGCATTGATAAAAAGATACATGTCCCAGACAGTTGAATATACGCCACCATAACCGTTTCCGCTACCCGTATTCCAGTTGGTCATGTTCAACAGGGAACCATTGTTGTACAGGTCAAAATATCCCTGCATGATCCTGGCTTCAGGCAAAGCATCATGATAGAAATAATATGAATCTTCCATGCCGAGAGGCGTGAATATTTCTTCATGAAGCACCCGGGTAACCGTTTTGCCTGTAGCCTTTTCAACGATCATGCTCAGCAAGAGGTAATTGGTATTGCAGTAACTGGCAGTATCTGCCGGGTTGAATTCAAACATTTTCGGAGAACCATAAATGAATTCCAGCAATTCTTCAGATGTCCAGTGCCTGGAAGGATTGTTCAGCACATTCAGGTAAAAATTCTGATTGGTGATCACTTCAGGAATACCTGAAGTATGGTTCAGCAGGTTCAAAACGGTCAGTGGTTTGCCACCATTCTCAATTTGATCCAGGATATCTGCGGAAATATACTTTGATATCGGGTCATTCAAAGAGATCATGCCTTTTTCCTGCAGTTTATAGATGGAAGTTGCGAACATGAGTTTGGTAATACTGGCAATTTTGGAAATATGACAAGGCTGGGCCACAATCCCGGTTTTGACATCTGCCATTCCGGAGGATCCAATAAAAAAACCGTTTTTGTCTTTGACAAGTAAAATCACACCGGGCAAGCCTTTTTTGGTGTATTCATCGATCAGGGCCTGGAATTCAGTGCTTTTTGAATTTTGTTTGTATTCAACATTGTTTTCAAGGGCGCAACTGAGTTGTTCAGGTCTTTTGATCTCTTCCTTGTTGCAGGATAAGAGGATGATAACAGGCAGAATGGTATATAATAATAAAATTGACTTTTTCATGGCTTAAGGTTTTGATGATGATCTTCATTTGGAAATAGCGAATTGGCAACCCAATGAGAGCGCTCCATTGGGCAGGATGGTCACATAGCTTTTTACAAAAGGCGCTTGCATCCGGATGTCGTAGGCAACAAAGACGCGTTGGACAAAGGAGGATGGTCTGAACCTGTATCCTATTGCAGTTCCGGCACCAAAGATGAACTGAGGTCTGCCAGAACCTTTGGTTTCTGTGTATGTTCCGGTATTTTCGTCCAGGACGATGCGGTCGATCAGGGAGATACTGTGCATATAACCTGCATGTAGCGAACCTTCCAGAGTCAACTTTCCAAGATATCCTCGGTAGCCTCCCTGGGTAAAGAGCAAAAATGACTGGGTGGCAAGTTCGTGGTAAACATAACCGAAATTGGCATTTTGAAACCATTTTCCCCTGGTTTTTTCTTTCCAGCCAAATTCAGTGGTCAACATGATCCCGGGATGTATGGGCTGGTTGAATACGGCAGTCAGTGAAGCAGGCGGTAACATTGTGGCGTTGTTTAAAACGCTCACTGAAAAGTTCGTTTTTCCCCATTTTTGAGCGAAGATCGTCAAGGGTAAAACGATAAGCATCAAAATCATGAACTTTTTCATTAATGTTTATTTTATTGGTTAAGGTAACCTGAACTTAAAGTACAAAAATATAATAATATTATTTGAAAAGTCAATAGTAGCTAACATATTATTTTAATGATGTTATTACAAATAGTATGAAGTATTATTCAGGGTTTTTGGCATAAAATAAAATTATAATCTTTATAAAGGTTGTATCCGGAGATTTTAAATAATTGGCAAAAGGTCTGTTGCTGAGCCAGCATGGCATTGGAGGTTCCCACAGATATTACAGATTTTTTTGAAAAAAAGTCTATAAACCAAACCAGCCTGATCAATTTGAACCGAATACAGCAACATGCAGTTGCTGAGCCAGAAAATAGAAAGGCAATGCATGTTGGAAAAAATTCCATAGTGCGGCATAGCTAATTGTTCTTTACATGGATTGTATTTGAGTCGTGATAATGAAAAATGGAATATTTATTCACCTAGTCCTTTGAATTATAGAAATTTATGTGTATATTTATTGCCAACAATCCAAATCAGGTTTTTTTTAGTAAGTTTTTAGTTCAAACATATAACAAAACTAAACAGACAGGCATCTTCAATATACCACCCGATCAGATTAAAAAAATCTGATAATAATATTGAATTTTAACCCTTAAATATATTGATTATGAACAAGTTCATTTTTTCACAAAAACGTTTCTCACTAATGTATGTATGCATGTATGTATGTATGTATGTAATGTTCCCTGTGTCCTTACAGGCCCAGGATGTTGCCGGATTTGAAAAAAGAATGCAAGTTTACATGGATGAGTATTTGAGAGAAAACCTTGAAAAAGTAAAAGAAGCCGAGTCAGGGAAACATCACTGCAAACCACTTAGTGAAGAAGAACTTTTCAGTATTACGCTTGAGCAAGGGAAAACGAATTTTATTGTAAATAATTATGAAGAATATTTGAGTACATATTTTTTCTCAGGTAACAGAACTTTATTAGATACATTTATATGCGATAATGGTGGATTTGAGAATGACTTCCAATTCTATAAAGGTTATATAAATACTGAGTTTTATATCTATGGAGGTGATACATGTGCTCCATATGATTTTTACGAAGAGAAAATACAATATATTCAAACTACCCTTCCTACTCAAAATAGATTTGAAATTGTGACATCAGGGGTTGATCCATTGGTAGGTATAAATAAAGTCAAATTCGGAACTAAAGCATTGAGAGTAAATAGTCAATACGGACATATTTTAAATAGCCCATGTTTTCCAGGCAGAGCTATAGACAAATTAGTCAAAAGATTTGTTGTGACTTCTGAAAATAGACATTTTACTTTATGGTATGCAGTCGTTTTAGAAAATCCCGCTGATCACTTAAATAGCCAACCATTTTTTAATATTAAATGTGATAGAGCCCCTGCAAATGATCTTTGTTTTGATGCAGATTCATTGAATTGTGAAGACTCATACATAGATAGTTTGTGTATGTATTATGATGGTAAAAAATTCCAAAATGTTGATGTTTTGGATTGGACATGTCACAGAATAAATATTCCAGAAGAATTTATTGATAGTATGGCAACACTTGAAATTGTGGTGGCAGATTGTGGGTGGGGAGGACATAGTGGTTATGCATATATTGACGGGATATGTGAATCTTGTTATGGGAGCGCATTAGGTTCAATTGCTATTGACACTATTGATTATGTATCCTGTTATGATGAACAAATTCCTGAAATTGCAAGAATATATGGTAAATATACGCTCCCTGATCTTCTAAATAATTGCAATTATAGTGAAGATCCATGGGAACTGATTTCTTTGAGTGCTCCCGGATATCAAATTGAAAACGTGGTAATTGACTATGAATCCCTGATATTTAGTTTTGATTTTCCGCGAACAAACTTTGGCAATGAAAATTGTCTTGAGGTGTACCTAGAAGCATTGTTTTCAAATGGTACTGAGACTTTACCTCCTCAAATGAGTAATTCCTTTAATATATGCCAAAGTGATTATGTGCTAATAATCTGTGATGGAGGTGGACCCGGCCCTGTGGATACATGTGGAGTGATTATTGATATTAAAATCAGTGGCTGTCAAAGTAATGGAACGGGAGGAGATAATGATGTAGATCAGACACCTAATATCTCAGATGATTATTATTATGTATATCTGACGGTTTATGATCCGAACGAGCTTGGATGGAGTATCGGAAGAGAATTGGTCGATCCATATCCAAATGAAGAAGACCTTTTTGATCTGGGATATGGTACGGGTGATACGATCAATATGATCTTAGGTCCATTTTTGATACAAGAGGGTGACTGGTGGTTACATGTGTATCTGCCTGATTGTGATTTTACAACCTACATAGACGCTCCGGATTACTGCTCGGGATGTGATCAGTTCCGGGATTTGAAGGTAGGAAATGTGGAGTGTAATGAGATTTTTATTCCAACATTATGGACTTTTGAAATTATAGTTCCACATGAAAATCCCAATCCGCCTAATGATTTTCTATTAAATGGAAGTTCATATGATTATAACGAAATTCATGAAATAACAGGTGGCAATATGAACTCTGGCTGTTTAGTATATACTTTAGTGGATCAAAGCAATCAACTATGTTCTTCTAGTTTTACAATCTGTCCGCCAATGCCCTGTCAAAACTGTGACTTAGATGTAATTGTTGACGATGTGGAATGTGTGTTTAACCCTAAATCTCAGACATATACTGGGTTTAAAGTACATCTTGACTTAAGCGATATTGACCCTGTGAATGAACAGGCATGTGTGGGATATTCTTATACTCCAACTTCTACCGCTTTTACATTCATTGGATCTTATTCAGACGGTACCTATGACTTCGGACCTTTTACCGATGATGTTTATATGTATGTCAAGATCTGTAATCGAGGTACTGATTGCGACATCTGTACATCTTCTTGCTATAAATATTTATACATTCCAAAGCCTGATTGTGTGACACAAAAGGAAATTGAAGAAAAGTTGGGAAAAAGAAATATTGTAAATGAGTTAGTTGACGGTCAGGAGACAAAAGGGGAATTGATCGTGATCCCAAACCCATTCAGCGCTGATGAAGTTATTATCAGATCTGCTTTGGATCATACAGTCTATGAGATATTTGATATGTCGGGAAGATTTATCCAAAAAGGATCCTTCAAAGGGCAGGAAGAAAGGATTATACTGCATGTTACCAAAGGAACCTATTTTATCAGATATCATGATGACAAAACAGGAAAACCGGCCATTGTCAAGATGATCAAATTGTAAATTTGTGTTTTTGATGCGTGTTATCTTGATAGGTAACACGCATTTTCCTTAATTCATTCAACTAAATTTACCATGCCAAAGATAATAGTCACTTTCCTTATTTTTTTTATATTTCAAGATATTTATAGTCAATCCAATGACTGCATTACATTTGACACTACTTTATGTTATTTTATAAAAACTTCACAATCCTCAACTTTTTTAATTGAAAAAAAGTGGCAATCAACAGATAGTTTGATACTTACTAGTGAAGGCATCCTAATGGGGAATTCTAATGGTTATTGTATTCCTTTGATTTTTAAAAATGGATGGGATAAAAACATTGAATTTGTAGATCTAAAATCAGGAAAAATTACTAAAAGTTTCCAAACTCCATCATTTAATTGGGTAAATTCGACAATGCCTTTTGTAATTGCAGATGTTGATCTTGATGGTGAATCAGAAATTATTTATGCTTGTGCCGATTATTTCTCAGGGATTTATGACAAACCAGAATACTTTGACCGATTGATTTGCTATGAATTGGATGGCACGATTAAATGGATCTCTGACCATAGATTTGATGATATTAATGGAAATGATATATCAGGAACCCCTTCATTGGTTGATTTTAACAAAGATGGAATACCTGAAGTGTATATCCTTAACAAAATTTTTAATGCCCAAACGGGAAAATTATTATTAGATGGAGGCAACAATGGGATTGGAATCGAAGATTTAAACAGAAATATTACAGGTATTGTGGATTTTGGTACTTCCATCTCAATTGCCGGGCAATTTGATAGCGATACAACAGATATTGAATTGGCAGCAGGTTATACTGTTTATAAAATTAATGTTACCAATACGGACGGATTAGCAGGTAATAGCATCATACCTTACAATATCAATGTAAACAACAGATATAGAGATGGTAAAACTATGATGGCAGACATCAATCATGATGGTATTTTGGATATTGTAGTGATATCTTCGAGATATTATAATGATGGTTTGATTTATGCATATTCCTTCGATACCGGTGTACCAGTATTGCTGGCTAAAATCTATCCAAACAACACTTCTGTAATATATGATGTGAATATTGTAAATTTAAATAATTCCAATTCAAGTATTATAATTGTAAACTGTGGTGGTGATGTAGTCGGTTATTCTTATGATGGATCGAATACTTTTAAAGAAAACTGGACAATATCCTCAAGTGGTGATATTTATTGCTCAAAAGTTGTTTTTGATTTCAATTATGATGGAATACACGAACTCGTTTGCAAATCTCAAAATAAAATTTATATTTATAATATTCCCGATGATATTAATCCTGTTGAAATAGGATCGGTTGATTGCAATGGGTTTCACCTGAATGATATTAATTTATATACCGATGAAAATAATATTACTTATTTGTTTACATATTGTGATTCGGAAATTTGGAATTATTATTTTTTTACTGTTTTTGGATCACCTGACAACTCTCAGAGCTGGCCTCCGGTGAGAAATATCTGGAACCAATATAACTATCATGTACTTAATATCAACGACGACCTCACCGTACCCCGCTACATGAAGAACAATGCTACTTATGAAAATGGGCGATATAATAATTTTAGGGTTCAACAATCGCTACTCGATGAAAACGGAAATTTACCCATCGAAGCGCCCAATCTCTCCACCGCCATCCACTGTGTCCGTTTTGATCCGGTTAGCGGGGTTTATACCGTTAGCTTTGACCTATACAATGCATCCGACGCATCCAAAACAGCCCCGGATCAGATACCTGTCTCCTTCTATGACGGAGATCCGGAATCCGGCGGACAACTGCTTGGTACCTACCTGACCACGCAAACCGTCGCTCCGGGAGATACGCTGCAACAGCTGAGCCATTCTTTCACTGCCTCAGGACTGAGTCAGGTGGTGATCGTCGTGAATACGGACAAAACCGGCGGTCAGCCCTTCACGGATGAGGATTTCAGTATCAGGGAATGCGATTTTACAGACAACTTTTACATTAGCCTGGATCTTCCTGCCATAGATACGGTGCAGGCGAACATCTGCGAAGGTGATTTGTATACTTTTTACGGGACCATCCTGAGTTCGCCCGGAACTTACTATCATACCCTGACCGGCCAATCGGGTTGCGACAGCCTCATCACCGTGCTCCAACTGACTGTGTCCGGTACATTCGTGGTGGAAACTTCTGTTACGGCGTGCGACGGATATCAATGGCGCAATTTTTATGAGACCATGTCCGGCATGTATGTTCAGGTCGTTGAAAATCCTCATGCCTGCGACAGCCTGTTTATCCTGCATCTTAAGATCAATCATTCCTTTACTGCCACAGAATCAGCATCTGCCTGTGACAGCTACACCTGGCAGGGAAATACCTATACGGAGTCTGGTACATATACCTATACGGATCAAACCATCCACGGTTGCGACAGTATCCTGACCCTGCAGCTGACCATACATCCGTCAGAATGGGTTACGCTGCAACACACTGCCTGCGACAGCTATACCTGGAATGCTCAGACCTATACTCTAAGCGGTGTCTATACCTTTCAGACGATCAGCAGTATGGGTTGTGACAGCATCGTCCAACTCGATCTGACCATTGTGAACCAACTTGAGCACCATGATGATATTTCAGTGTGTGCGGGTGATTCAGTGTTCATTTTTGACAGCTGGATACAGGAAGCCGGAGACATCAGCCAGACATTTACTGCGCAATCCGGTTGCGACAGCATCCAAACCTACCATGTCACCATCATCGACCTGCCCCAAAGAGAAGCATCCGCTACTGTCTGTGCAGGAGACAGCGTGTTCCTATATGATCGGTGGTTTTCTGTACCCGATACCTACCATCTCCAATTGCCAAATGCATCAGGATGTGACAGTCTGATCCATCTGGAGATATCTGAGCTTCCGGTCAGTGAGCGCCAGGAGGATTATTATTTGTGCCGGGGAGATACAGGTGTGGTATTTGGAACGATGGTGACGGATGCAGGGATGATCACCACTGAACTGACCGCAAGTACGGGTTGTGACAGCATCATTTATACGCAGGTTCATCTGTTGGAAAATGCGGCTGAGCAGCTGAGTGTTTTGTTGTGTCCGGGAGATTCCATATTGATCGATGGTCGGTGGTATGCTGCGGATGATGAAGTATCGCAGGTATTTGTGGCTGCCAATGGTTGCGATTCTACGCTGACCACCCGGATCAGGATGATCGGAGAACCGTCCGAGCCACAGATGGACATCGACTGTGCGAACAGGATCATCCGGTTGTCGGTGGATGCTTCGGAGGATTGGCTGGTGATGTGGGACAATGGAACAAGTGGCAGTGAGGCAATGTACCGGGACAGCACAGGGGCAACGGTAAACCTGCATGCAATACCGGGTTGTGACCGGCAATTTAAGCTTGATCTGCCGGTGATACCGGAAATGAGTTTGTATGTATTTCCCGGAGATACGGTAGTGAGGGTGAACGAACAGATCACGATAGATCTGGGTTTGGATGCAGGTGAATGGACGGTGGAATGGTTGCCTGCTTCGGTGGTAGATTGCAGCACATGTGCACGGGTCAATATATCAGCGCAAAGCAATACGGATATCGCGGTTCGGCTGACACATGAAAGCGGATGTGTATATGACATTGGTTTTAAGTTGAGCATCATCCGGCCAAATCTGTTATTACCCAATGTATTCAGTCCCAACGGAGATGAGCTGAACGATACATGGAAAGCTGTACTGCCATCGGATCACCAACTGATCAGTTGTGAAATATTTGATCGCTGGGGCAATTTATTATTCTCTGTACAACAAAATAATACGGTGGAATGGGATGGCACTGTTAAAGGTCAAAGCCTGATGCCGGGAGTCTATGTTTTTGTGATGGAGTATCTGGATGGAGAAGGAAAGAAGCAGCTATTGAGCAGTGAGATCACTTTGTTGAGGTAGGGGTGTAGTGAATTTTCAAATGATCTGATTTTCAAATGATCTGATTTTCAAATTTTCAAATTTCCACATCAATCGATTATTCAATCAATGATTATTTTTTTGGTTCCCGCAGATCTCGCAGATCAGCGCAGAAATTAGCTTCCTGATCAGAAAACAGATCTGCGAAAATCTGCGGGATCTGCGGGATAATCCTCGTCGCACCTTGGGCAATTATCAAATATTCAAATGATCCCTTCTACTAATTTCTCGCTTTTCCAAACATAGATCCGCGCTGC
>CAZQKR010000066.1:0-17883 GCA_964594045.1 uncultured Saprospiraceae bacterium
TGCCGTCTTTGATTTTTCCCTATTTTGTGTTTACACAAAATATTTTATACTCTCCTGACAAGAAGTTTTCAGATAATGATGTTTATGTTTTTACCTTAATGTATTTATCCCGTATATGCTTTATTTATCCATATTTCATTGATGTGTTCTACGAAATATTGAAAAATAATCCACCAGACAGTAAAATGAAAACAATTTTGGCAAGGGAAATTAATTCAATATTGAAAGAACATCTAGAATATTCAAGGTCTGATGTTGCTTTATGGGGTTTATTTTTAGCTATGAAATTTGATTTTAAAATTGAAAATTTTAAAAATTACTCTGACTATTTAATCAATGACAGAGATTGTTTACCGTCTTTACTTTGTTATTATTATTCATTACAAAATGGAATAAATACGGATAAATACTTTGAATTCATTGATGATATTAAAAACGAGAAGCAAGAAGAAGAATGGTGGATTTATATATACTCACTATTTTATGACAATGGACGAAAACACGTTTTTAGAACAATAGAATATAAAGATTTTTACACCGAATTAAAGAAAGGAAAAGTTGAATTTTATAAAAAATAACGCAGTAAAACACCTAAGCGTTCGTCGAGGTTGCAAACCAAGCGATGAACGCAGTGTTGAACGGAACCTTTGGTAGCGCTCTCAAGAGTGGAAAATCAGCTTTTTTTGATCTTATGGGGATAGCGGAATTCTGGATGTAGAATCTATCGGGTGAAGATGGCCTTTTTCCAATACTTTTGAACTGGCTTGATTGTTTTTTTGGTTGTTTCTACTATTTTCAATATTGTATTTTGATACCTGGTCAATTTGGACCGGATTTTACTAACATCAAATCCAATATTTAAAATCAAGTGCAACAATAAAAATTCATTTATGCCACCTAATAGAGAAGAAAAATTGGTTATTGATTGCTTGACCGTTCAAGGGTTTACAAATATTGAATATGAACCTGATGGGAATATTCCTCCTGACATCCTTGTCAACGATAGAATCGCAATTGAAGTGCGAAGATTAAATCAAAATCTAGTCATTAGAAATGGATTTAAAGGACTTGAGCAAGATGAATTTGCTATTTATGCTTTGTTTCAAAAAATAATGGATGAGGATTCTGATTCTGAATTCACCAGAAGTGCTTTTGTTTGCTATTCGTATGAAAGACCTTTACCTGAGAAAAAAGAGATTAAAAGTGAAGTCAAAAGATTTTTGATCGAACATAAGCCATATATTGATCAGCGAAGGGAATATGAAATAAGTGAAAATTTCAAAGTAAGAATTGTTCCATCTGAAAATAAACTCGAAAAACAATATCAATATGGATTGAGCAATGATGGCGATTCAGGAGGGGTTATTGTAGACCTTATTTATAAAAATCTCGAATTAATAATTAAAGAAAAAGAAACCAAAGTGAGTGGATTTAAGCATAAATATCCTGAATGGTGGTTAGCTGTTGTTGATACGATCGGTAATGGTATGGATGATTTGGATTTAAGACAATTCAATGATCGCCCAAAAATCAAATATGATTTTGAAAGAATATTGTTAGTCTCACCACTAGATCCGAAAAAGTTCCTTTATCTCTACGAATAGCATAATCAATTAAATTTGTTTAGGTAGTTCAACATGAAATCGGGCGCAGTCTTTCCTGAATCCCTTTCACATTTCTAAAAGTTTTTTTTGAATCAGAATATTCAAACTGATGAATTAGATAGCTTACTTTTGGTAAATACACTTAATCAGGAAATAAAAATTAAATCGTATTTTTGACGAGGTTCATTCAATTAATCAAGATGAACCCTTGAAAAGGTATTATTAATTTGATGATGCCATTACCTTATGCATAATAAGTTATGGCAAATATTCAAATTGGCTTACAACAAATGTATGATTAGGGATAAGAAACTATAAGTGAATTCAATATTAAAATAATAGATAAACAGGAGTGAAAATAGGATTTTTACCTTAAAGAAAATTAAGTCACTAAAGAAATTATGAGCACAAAATTCTTTACAAATGAAGAGACAAATACCCTCATCAATAAAATTGAGGGCATCTTTCAATATAAAGATATACACTTCTTAGATGCTTTGGTTGGCTACTTTCGGGCATCAGGCTATTTCAGGATCAGGAAATTTGTTGAAAAAGCAGATGAAATAAGAATCCTGGTCGGAATCAATGTTGATCAGTTGATTCATGAAGCCAGCCGCCAGGGATTGCTGTTCGACGGGAGTGCAGAAAAAGCTCAGGATGAATTTTTCAATGAAGTAAAAAGAAATATTCAGGATGCCGAATATGACAAGCAAGTAGAAGATGGAATGCTCCAACTGATCATAGATATTGTAAGCGGAAAGGTGAAGATCAGAGTACATCCCAAAAAGAATATCCACGCCAAAATCTATATTTTCAGGGAAGAGAATAAACATGATCATGGCTATGGTTCAGTGATCACAGGCTCCAGCAATCTAACAGATGCCGGACTTTCAAAAAACTTTGAATTCAATGTTGAATTGAGAGATAATACAGACATTGATTTCGCTGTGGAAACCTTCAACAAACTATGGTGGGAATCGATTCCGGTTGCTGAAGAATATATTGAAAAACTTCGTAAAGAGACTTATTTGAATGATACCTACACACCTTATGAGGTTTACCTTAAATTTCTTGTGGAGTACTTTGGTAAAAGCATTGATTTTGATCCGAATTCTATAACTGATCTTCCAAGAGGTTTTAAACGGCTATCTTATCAAATCGATGCAGTCAACGATGGTTTTACAAAAATGATGAAACACAATGGCTTTATCCTTGCTGATGTAGTGGGATTAGGAAAAACAATCGTAGCTGCAATTATTGCAAAGAAATATTTTTATACGAATGGTTTTCCTACTCACCGGTCCAGAACTTTGATCATTGTACCACCTGCAATAAAAGAAAACTGGTCCGAAACTGTTGATAAATTCAGATTGGACAATGTGAAAATTGTAACTAATGGAAGTTTACATAAAGTTACTGATCCTGCAAAATATGATTTGATCATTGTTGACGAGGCACATAAATTCAGAACAGATACGGCTGCAATGTATAATGAATTGCAGAAGATATGTAAAACACCAACCAAACGAATTTTATCTGATGGACAGGCAGTACAAAAAAAGATCATCCTGGTTTCAGCAACTCCATTAAATAACAAGCCTGAAGATATTGCCAACCTGGTTTATTTATTTCAGGATAGTAAAGATTCTTCTCTTGAAATAGGAAATCTTCAAAACTTTTTCAGGAATCAAATTGATGCTTACAAAAAACTTAAAAACGAAAACGACATAAAAACAGTCCAGGAAGGCGTTAAGAAAATTTATGAAAGAATTCGGATAAAAGTAATTGAGCCTTTGATCGTCCGGAGGACCAGAACGGATTTGTTAATTCAAAAGCAGTATTCTGAAGATCTGGAAACCCAGGGCATTAAATTCCCTAAGGTTAAAGAACCGAAGAAAATATTTTACCAATTAGAGCCTCACCTGGAGTCTTTGTATGATAAAACTATCTTTGTTTTAAGCCATCAAACTGAAGGTTTGACATATAACCGGTACCGGGCTATTCAATTTTTAAAACAACCGAAGAAAAGCAAATACAAACAAGCTGACATGATTTCCGGCCAATTAGCCCGGATCATGAAAACCTTGTTGGTAAAACGTATTGACAGTAGTTTTTTTGCATTCAAACAATCTCTTGAAAGATTCTTGATGGCTACCAAAGCCATGGTGACCATGTTTGAAAATGGCAAGATCTATATTGCCCCTAACCTTCCTGTATCTGATATGATCAACGATGGAAAGGAAGAAGAATTATTGAATTTGATCATTGAAAGATCAGTTGAAGACCCAACTATTGAAATTTGTGAACCCGATGATTTTGAATACAATTTTCTGCCGGGATTGAAAAACGACTATGAATTGCTTAAAGATCTCAATAATGATTGGCAAAGAATAAATGATGACCCCAAACTGGATGTATTCGTTGAATATCTTAAAAACGTATTATTAAGTAAAAAAATAAATCCACAATCCAAACTTGTTGTTTTTTCAGAAAGTAAGGAAACCACTGACTATTTATTCAGGCAACTAAAATCCAGAGTGGATTATAGGCTACTTGCTGTAGATAGCGAATCTAGAAAGGACAAAATGCCGGTCATCCGTCAAAATTTTGATGCGAACATTAGTAAATCTGAACAAAAAGATGATTTTGATATCGTAATTTCAACAGAAGTTCTGGCTGAGGGGATCAACCTGCATCGTTCAAATGTTATCGTAAACTATGATACGCCCTGGAATTCCACCAGGTTAATGCAACGCATCGGAAGGGTGAACAGGATCGGATCAACTGCTGAAGAAGTTTTTGTTTATAATTTTTATCCAACAGCAAAAGTCAATAATGATATAGAACTGGAGAAAAGAGCCATCATGAAACTACAGGCATTTCATGCAGCTTTAGGTGAGGACAGCCAAATTTATTCTCCTGATGAAGAAACTGAAACTTTTGGACTGTTTGACAAACAATTGGAAGAGGAAAAGGACGAGAAACTCACATACCTGATGATGATCCGGGATCTCAAGGAAAAAGATCCAGGTCTGTTCAAACAAATTAAGAATATGCCTCTGAGGGCAAGAGTTGGCAGAAAAAATGCCGTTCTTAAAAATGGAACCATTTGTTTTATAAGGGATAATAAAAGAGATGGCTTCATTTATATCAACCAGAATAATGAAGTTGAGGAACTGACATTTCTCGAAACGGTGCGACAGTTTGAAGCGTTCCGTACAGAGAAAGGAATTCCTTTACATTCATTGCACCATGAACAGGTTCAAAAGGCCATAAAAATATTTACTGACAAAACAGAAAGTGAAAAAGCCAGGGATAAAAAAGTTGATTCCACTCAGGGTCCGAATGAAAAAAATGCCATTGCATATCTTGATGCATTGCTCCATTTACCTTTTGTAAACGATATGGAATCAAGGCTGATCATTTTGGCCAAAGAAGCCATCAGGAAAGGCCGATTTCAAAACCTTCAGCGGGATATCAACAAATTAAAAAAAGCTGTTAAGAAAGCTCCCCTAAAACCTGCTATTATACTTGAGAAAATGATGGCAATATTGGAAAGCTATCCTTTAGATAAAGAAGAAAATAGTTCCAATGATTTGAATGCTAATCAACCAAAAGTTCTTAAACCGGAGATCATTATCACTGAAAGCTTTAGCAATTGATCGTTATGAAAGAAAATGAATTAAAAAAAATACTTCGTAAGGAATTTGATTTCGAGGAAAATTGGAAGACTGTATTTTTCAGGCTTTTTAACAAAGTACAATATTTTACCAGTCCGTCCATTCCTTTTTCTGAAAATTCCAAAGTCATTTCCGGTAGGCAAACGGGCTTGGTAAAGCTGGACGATGACAAACAAGTGGCCATTTTTGAGGTTGAGGTTGATGACAGCATCAGGATCGACAAAAACAGGCTTGGTTTAAGGGAAATTGCCATCAGGCATATAGACCAAAGTATCACACATGGCGCTTTTGTGTTCTTTTATTCTAAAAATCAGGCAGATTATCGCTTTTCTTTCATAGCCAAATGGTCGGAAATTGATCTTGAAACTGGTGAATTCAAAAAAGGTGAAACCAAACCTAAACGATACACCTATCTGCTGGGTGAAAATGAAGCCTGTACCACCGCTGCAAAACGCTTATTGGTCCTGGCTTCCAAACGCGATCAAAAAGGAATTATTATTAAAGATCTGATCGATGCTTTTTCAGTGGAATCGCTCAATAAAGAATTTTTTAAAACCTACAAGGAACATTATGAACGGTTCTGGAGATACATTGCAAACGAAGAAAATGGCTACAGGAATATTCTTTTAGATCAGACGAAAGAAAAACCAGAACTGCAGGAAAAACCTATCCGTGATTTTGTCAAAAAACTACTTGGGCGTATCGTTTTTCTGCATTTTCTTCAGAAGAAGGGTTGGATGGGTTGCGATTCCAGCACAGATAAATGGGAAAATGGTGAAAAACAGTTCATGCAACAATTGTTTAACGATTTCAGCGATAAAACTCATTTTCACAGCCAATGCTTAACTAAATTGTTTTTCAACACCCTGAATACCCGAAGACCGGAAGATATTTTTGAAATGGAAGGATTGCAGGGCAAGCTGAACGGAAGTAGGGTTCCATACCTGAATGGTGGTTTGTTTGATACAGATAAACCTGAAGAAGTTTTGACCATAGATTTTCCGGAAAGATACTTTGCCGAATTGTTTGATTTTTTTGAGCAGTACAATTTTACCATTGATGAAAACAGCCCGGATGATCATGAAGTCGGGATTGACCCGGAGATGTTGGGACATATTTTTGAGAATCTCCTGGAAGAGAACCGCGAAAAAGGTGCATTTTATACACCTAAGGAAATCGTGCAGTATATGTGCAAGGAGAGTCTGATCCAGTACCTGTTGAATAGTTTTCATGATCGACCTGACATTGAACAATTCATCCGTTTTCATTTCGTCTCACCTTACCTGGCTGAAAAAGAAAATGCCATTTTGCTTAATCAAAGACTGGATGAGATCAAAGTGTGCGACCCGGCCATTGGTTCGGGTGCTTTTCCGATCGGGATGTTACAGGAAATATTTGATGCAAAAAAGTTCATTTACCCCCATTTAGGAACAAATAAGGAATTTAACCCTGCTCAGGTCAAAAAAGATATTATTCAGAAATCCATTTATGGGGTCGATCTTGAAAAAGGCGCTGTGGATATTGCCCAATTGCGTTTTTGGCTGGCTTTGGTAGTGGATGAAGAAGCGCCACACCCTTTACCCAACCTTGATTACAAAATCATGCAGGGAAACAGCCTCCTTGAAAGTTTTGAAGGGATTGATCTGAGCAAAGCTGCAATATTTGAAGAACCTAAAGTCAAAGTGATCCAAACGCAATTATTTGGAGAGCCAGAGACAGATTACGGGTTTTCAAATGAAAATAAGTCAGATATTAAAAAATTGATGAATGACTATTTTAAGGTTGAAGACAGAGATCAAAAAGAAGGGATCCGTAAACGTATTGATCGAATTGTTTTAGACCATATTGATAAATCTCTGGAGTACTATGAAAATCGTTTACTAATTGAAATTGCTACATTAAAACGGAGATTGGAAGACAAAATTGGTGATCTGCCATATGCTCAAAAACAAGCCTATTATACTAAGGGTAAACATGCCAAAGAAATCGAAAAACGCAATAAACTATTATCAAAACTGAATGAATCCCGGACAAGACTATTGGATTTTCAAATTACAGAAGAAAGGCCATATTTTCTCTGGCATTTGTATTTTATGGACGTGTTTGAGAAAGGTGGTTTTGATGTAGTTATTGGGAATCCACCTTACATTCAGTTGCAAAGTATGGGTAAAGCGACTGACAAATTACAAGAAAATTCATGGGAAACTTTTACAAGAACTGGAGATATATATTGTCTTTTTTATGAAAAAGGGATAAATCTTCTTAAAAAGAATGGAATACTAACTTATATAACCTCCAATAAGTGGATGCGGACAGCATATGGGAAGCCTCTCAGGAAATTCTTTTATCAAAAAAACCCATTGAAAATTTTGGATTTAGGACCTGGTATTTTTCAAAGTGCATCAGTCGATACAAATATTATTACAATACAAAATTCACTTAATAAAAGTCAATTATTAGGAATAAGTATCAATAAAAATGCAGCACTTTTATCATTAAATGACAGTGAATTCATTCCAATTGAAATTTCAGACGATGAAATTTGGGCCATTTTGAATGAAGATGATAATAATATCAAAAAACATATTGAAACCAATGGAATTCCTTTAAAAAACTGGAATATTTCGGTTTATAGAGGTATAACCACAGGTTACAATGAAGCCTTTGAAATTGAAGATAAAAATGAAATTGATGCACTTATTCATTCAAATCCAAAAATTGAATTTCTTATAAAGAAACTCTTAAAAGGAAGAGATATAAATAAATATCATGCTGATTGGAAGAATAAATTTTTGATTTTTATTCCATGGCATTTCCCAATGCAAAATGACCCAAGCATTAATGGTGCGTCTCAAAAAGCAGAAATACAATTTTCGATTGAATACCCTTTACTATTTGAACGTTTTTTAAAGCATAAAGATGGATTATCAAAAAGAAATCAAGCAGAAACGGGTATTAGATATGAATGGTATGCTTTACAAAGATGTGCAGCTACATATTATGATGAATTTGAAAAAGAAAAAATAATATACCAAGAAATGGTTCAAACCCCTGCCTTTTCATATGATTTTGGTAATAAATACTATTGTATTGATACTGCTAGAATTATAACCGGTAAAAACCTAAAATTTTTATTAACAGTATTTAATTCAAGGTTATTTTTTTATGTTGTTAAGAATTTTTATGGGGGAGGAGGTCTAGGTTCAGTAGGCATCAGAATGAAGCACACTTTTTTTGAAAATTGTCCTGTTCCAAAACCCAAAGTAGAGCAGCCGTATGAAATATTAGCTGAATACTTAATTTTATTATACAACCCAGACACTCCCCAAATATTGAAATACACTAACAATGAAATTATTAGCCAAAAATTTGAAGAAGTTCTAAATATGATGGTTTACGAGCTATACTTTGATGAGCATATGAAGGAAAATGATATTGATGTATTGCAGTTTATCAACTTCCCAGATATTTCAAAAATGCAAAGCTTTGAAGAAAAGCGCGATGCCATACAAAAAATTTACTACTGGCTGAAAGAAAAGGATAATCCGATACGGAACAGGATATTGATTTCGGAAAGTCGGAGCTGGATAATTAAGAGGATTAATGAGAGTACGCATTAGTTAGAAAATTGAACAATAAGTAGTTCTAAAGGCTTAAGATCAAATTGTGTATTTCGCTTCAAATTAGAACATCTACTCCGGTTAAAATTGACCATAAAAATGATGATTATCGATCATTCTATTCACTTAGCATAACTTTTAAAATTAGAATATGAAAAAGAATGAAAGCGTAGTAATTTTCAAAAATGAAGATACTAAATTATTGAAAATAAAAATCAAAAAACTTGAGATAGAGATTTTTGAAGTAACACAAACTTACAATGAAATTGAAAAAGAGATAAATAGCTTTCAAACATTGCAATATAAGTATGTTGGAAATATATTATTGAAAATCTTAAATCTAAAAAAAGCAATTGCAAAAAAAAGAGCGGAAAGTCTAACTTATAAGGACATAGGATGGGAAAAAGCTAATGAAAGTTATAATAATATAAAAAAAGAATATTCTAAGTTCAAAGGAGAGTATAGCAAACAAAAGTTGAAAGTTGATTATAATCTCAATATTGAGGAGAAAAAAAGGTTAAAAGAATTATTCAGAAAAGCATCATTTTTATGTCATCCAGATAAAATAACTGATGAAATGAAATCTTTTGCAACTGACATATTTAATAATCTAAGATCTGCTTATGAAAAGGACGATTTGAGTGCAGTGGAAAAAATATATAATGATTTAAAAAGTGGTAAGATCAAATTAATTGAAATTGGGAAGGAAGATGAATTTGAAGTTTTAAAAGAAATCTATAATTCATTAATGAAAAAATTAGCTTCTTGGAAAAACAAACTTAGAATTTTAAAATTGTCTTCGGATTATGTTAGAATAATCTCGAACCAAAATTTAGAATCATATTTTGAAAGACTTGAAGAATCTTTAAAAAGTGAACTAAGTAATTTGGAAAAAGAATGGCAAGAAATCAATCCATAATCAGCAGTAACAAAACTGTAGTTCGTTATAATTCTTTTTTTTCTGTTATTGACGATGTGCTGAAAGAATCAAAAGAGAACTTTTTGATTCCTTACAGGAAGGGTAAATTGTGGGGGTTTGCAAATCGAAAGAAAGAGATAGTTATTGACGTAAATATGATAAGACAGAACCATTTAAAAATGGACTTGCGGGTGTAATGCTTGATTCTAAGTGGGGATTTATTAATGCTAATGGAGAATTAGTCATTGATTTTAAGTATGAATGGGTAGGCGTTTTTTCATTTGTTGGAGTTGCTAGTGTTGGGTTTGATGGCGAGACTTGTTTGATTAATACACTGGGAGAAGTTTTGGTTTCTTCAAAAAGGAGAATAGGTAGATTAGATAAAATAAAAGAGAAACCATATGTTATTTTTTTTATTGTAAATGAAAAAAGAAAATTAGGCTTAATAAATACATATGGTGATTTGATGATTCCACCAATTTATGATTGGATTATTTTTATCTCAAGTGAAGTTGGACTTATTGTATTTAAAGATTCCCAAAAAGGGGTGATCAATTGCAATGGCGATATAATAATTGAATTATTTGATTATAAAAAAATTGATTGGTATGATGCTATAAAAGTATTTATAGCCCAATATAAAAATGAGGCGCGAATTTTCAATGAAAAGGGTATTCTTAATTTTGTTTTTTCATCGTTAGATCTTTGTTATTATGTGGAGGAAATAGGAGGATATTTAGGATTTAAAGGAAATGAATTTATGATATACAACGTTGATGGATCAATAAGAGTCCCAATGCAATATAGAAGTGATTCCTTGCTTTGGTGGTTTGAAGAAAGTCCTTATGGATCAGATGAATTGAAAAGGAATAACTATCCTTTTGCTGAAAGCCTTATCAATATTACAAAAAATGATCAAGATGGAATGATAAATTTTCAAGGTGTCGAAATTATTGCTCCAGTTTATTATTATTTAGGTACATTCTCTGAGGACCTAATTCCTGCTAGTTTGAATTATTTTGATCCCATCGGATATATTGATATAAATTCACAATTTAAAATTAAGCCGAGATTTGACTGGTGTTCATCTTTCTTTGAAGGTTTTGCAGCTGTACGAGTTGGTCACCTCTGGGGTTATATAAATACAAAAGGAGAATTTTTAATTGAGCCAAAGTTTATAGAAGCTGGTGACTTTCAAAATGGGATTGCGAAAGTTAAAGGTATACAAGGGTGGGGATTAATTGATTTAAAAGGTGAATATATTATAGATTGTTTATACCAAAGAATAGCAATAATAGACTGGGTAAAAAAGATCATTGAATTAGAAAACCAAAATGGGATTGGTATTATATCTTTTAATGGCGAAATAATACTTTCATTACTTTTACGGAAATTATATTATACAAATATTGGGATAATATCAGTAGAAGATTCAAAGCAATCACTCTATGATTTTAATGGTAACTTAATTATTGAATTAGAAAATGGTGAAATTTTTGAAAATGGAGATCTAATCGAAGTAATTTCAGAAAATGTCTGCGGTTTTATTGGTTATGATGGAGTTAAATATTGGGATTAATTTTATAACTCAAATGTTTTATTATACTAGGTTTTTCAAAGAATATTAAATTACTAATTCCAGTCAAAACTGAAACTTATATGCCAACCCCTTCTACTCATAATACTCCTTCCAGCTCTTGTCCAACTAATCCTCCTCCTTTAGTTTGCAGAAAGCCATGATGAAGGAGCTAACGAGGCGGACATTGAGTATTCCGGAGCAAATTGAACCACCTATTCCGGAGCAAACTGAACCACCCATTCCTGAGTAAACTTAGCCACTATATTTCGGTAATAAAAGACCCGGCAATCCGGTTCAAATTGACCCATACACCCTTGGTTTAAAACCCTGTATTTTTAAAATCAACCGGGAAAATTTGGTCAAACAAAACAATTCAATCATCTTGTTGTTTCTTTTCTTATTCATTCAAAACAAAACGAAAATAATGAATAGAAAGAAATTCCTCAAAATAGCTGTACTGTCACCGATTGTATATTATTTATCTCCCGCAGTTAAATTGATTTCAGATCAGGTGAAGGCAATCATTGTAAGAGCCAAAGAGAGTCGTTTCGGCAAACCGACCCCGTTTCTTGGTGTCAATCCAAATGACCTGAAATTATCATCCAAAGACACAGCTGGCAAATTATCCACATTTTATTATAAGGGATTGCAAAAGGTTGGGCCTTCTTTTCATTATCATCAGTACCAGGATGAAGTATTTTATGTGATCAAAGGGCAATATATTTTTCAGCTTGGAGAAGAGAAACAGATCCTTGATACAGGAGACCTGATTTTCCTTCCACGCACTATTCCGCATACCTGGATCCAGTTATCAGAAGAAGGAGAAATGTTTTATTTTTTACAGCCTGCAGGTAAAATGGAGGAATTTTTTCTGCAAATGACGGAATTGGGAGGCTCCGGCACCCGGGAGGAAAGAACGAGGATCGGGACAGATGCAGCCATTTTTAATGTGGGACCCGGGTTAAAACTGACGGATAAGCATAGCTATGTAGAAAAACTATCCAATGGATTCATCGTCCGATCAAAGGAAAGCAGATCAGGAGATAAAATTTTGATCGGTGGCGCCAGCCCGAATGATGTAAAAGTATCGGGAAATGATACCGGGAAGGAGTTGTCCATTTTTGAATATACCGGAAAGGGAAAAGGAGGTCCGCCAATGCATGTGCATCTCCATCAGGATGAAACATTTTACATCCTTGAAGGAAACTATCTTTTTCAATGCGGAGATGATCAAGTTTCATTGACAGAAGGTGATATGATCTTCCTGCCGAAAGGTGTTCCACATACCTGGGCACAGCTCACGGAAAACGGTAAACTCTTGTATTTTTTCCAACCGGCAGGGAAAATGGAAGCTTTTTTCGAAGCGACTACGGATCCTCAAAACAATGCATTGACTCCTGAAGAAAGGGAAAATATCTGGGTGGAGCACGAAATGAAGGTTGTCGGTCCGCCACTTAGTTTTTAATAAGCGCTTGATCGATCTGCACTGCTGATCAAATAAATAATTTGTTTGATGACGTTGTGGGGGTTTTCACCCATAACACCGTTACCCGGATCCGCGTCATGAACGTTCCTGACTGCGAATTTCTCTTTGACCTTCAGCAAGGCAGAAACGCCCCTCGTTTCAGAAACGCACAGAAATATTTGTGAAAATTTGTGAAAAGCATTTGTGGCATTTGTGGATAAAAAAATCCAAAAATGAATGAATATCATTCATCCAATTCTACGGCTCTATGTTGATTCGTGTGGGTAAAATAATTTGGTTCTATGTCGATTCATGTGGGTAAAACAAATTGATCAAATATCCATAGATTTTCAGAGGAAAACAAAATACAGCTATGCCACGAAGTTGCACGGAGAAGGCACAAAGGGCACAAAGTGAATACATTATGTTATAATCCAAATAAATTTTTCGTGGTTCAAAAAATAAAAACTTCGTGCTTTTCGTGTCTGCTTCGTGCTTTTCGTGGAATTTTCAAAAAAATCAATATACTTTAAGGTAATCAAAAAATCATCGAATCAAAGACCCTTGTTGATCATATTAAATAAAAATCCACACAATTCAACATAGAGCTAATTCTACTCATAATACTCCCTCCAGCTCTTGATCAACAAATCCTCCTCTTTCAGTTTACAAAACGCTGTGATAAAAGCGCTGGCCAGCCGGGCATTGGTGATCAACGGGATGTTGTAGTCGATGGCGGAACGGCGGATGTTGTAATCGTTGTGCAGTTCGGTGCGGGAAAGGTCCTTGGGGATGTTGACCACCAGTTCGATGGTTTTGCTGCGGAGATAATCCAGGACATTGGGTTTGGCATCCTCGTCGGGCCAATGCAAAGCCTGGGCTTCGATGCCGTTCATCTGGAGGAACTGCGCCGTGCCGGGCGTGGCAAACAGGTTGTATCCCCTCGCCGCCAACAGACGGCAGGGTTCGACCAGCTCGACCTTGGAACGGACCGGACCGGTGCTCAGCAAAATGTTCTTCTTCGGGATCTGGTAGCCCACGGACAACATGGCCTTAAGGATGGCCTCGTAGAAACTGTCGCCGATGCAGCCTACTTCGCCCGTGCTGCTCATATCCACACCCAGGACCGGGTCTGCCTTGGCCAGGCGGCTGAAACTGAACTGCGATGCCTTTACCCCGATGCAATCGAGGTCGAAAATGGACTTGGAGGGCTTTTCCACCGGAACGCCGAGCATGACTTTGGTGGCGATCCCGACCAGGTTGGTCTTCAGGACCTTGGACACAAAGGGGAAACTCCTGGAGGCCCGGAGATTGCATTCGATGACCTTAATGTCGTTGTCGCGCGCGAGGAACTGCATGTTGAACGGCCCGGAAATATCCAGTTCCTTCGCGATGGAACGGGCGATCTTCTTGATCCTGCGCACGGTCTCAAAATAGAGTTTCTGGGGCGGGAAAACCAGGGTCGCATCTCCGGAATGCACGCCGGCGAACTCGATGTGCTCGCTGATGGCATAGGCGATGATCTCTCCTTTGTCCGCCACGGCATCGATCTCGATCTCCTTGGCTTCAGTGATGAATTCAGAGACGACGACGGGACGCTGCTTGGACACTTTGGCAGCGAGCCGGAGGAAGTATTCGAGCTCGTCGCGGTTGGATACCACGTTCATCGCAGCTCCGGACAGGACATAGGACGGCCTGACCAATACGGGGAAGCCTACCTTGTCGATGAAGCGGTAGATGTCTTCCACGCTGGTCAGTTCGCTCCAGCGCGGCTGGTCCACGCCCAGCTGATCCAGCATGCTGGAGAACTTGTGCCTGTCTTCGGCGCGGTCTATGCTCACGGGCGAGGTGCCGAGGATGTGTACGTCATTGCGGTGCAGCCGCATGGCCAGGTTGTTGGGTATCTGTCCGCCGGTGGAAACGATGACGCCTTCGGGGTGTTCCAGTTCGTAGATGTCGAGCACCCTTTCGAGGGATAATTCATCGAAATAGAGGCGGTCGCAAATGTCATAATCGGTGCTGACGGTCTCCGGGTTGTAGTTGATCATGATGCTGCGGTAGCCCTGTTCCGTGATGGTCTGAAGGGCGTTGACGCTGCACCAGTCGAATTCCACGCTGCTGCCGATGCGGTAGGCGCCTGAACCGAGGACGATGACGGACGGTTGATCGCCGGTGAAGGTGACATCGTGTTCATTGCCGGAGTAGGAGAGGTAGAGGTAGTTGGTCTGGGCGGGATATTCGGCGGCGAGGGTATCGATCTGTTTGACGAAGGGCAGGATGTTTTTTCGCTTACGCAGGTCGCGTACCTGTTTCAGTTCGGGTTCGAGGCTGTAGGACGGGTTTTTGAAGATGCTGCGGGCGATCTGAAAGTCGGAAAAACCGCGCACCTTGGCTTCTTTGAGGAGTTCGTCAGGCAGTTGTTCCGGATCGTGGTAGGTTTCGAGTTGTTTTTCGAGTCGGAAAATGTTGTATAGTTTTTCGAGAAACCATCGGTCGATCCTGGTGAGTTCGTGGATCTGTTCAACGGTATATCCCTGGCTGAAGGCCTGGTAGATGGCGAAAATGCGCATGTCGGTGGGGCTGCTGAGTTCCTGTGTGATGTCGCCGAAGTCGATGTCGCGGTTGCCAGCGAAGCCGTGCATGCCCTGGCCGATCATGCGGAGGCCTTTCTGGATGGCTTCTTCGAAGTTGCGGCCGATGCTCATGACTTCTCCGACGCTTTTCATGCTGCTGCCGATCTGTTTGGCGACGCCTTCGAATTTACCGAGGTCCCAGCGTGGTATCTTGCAGACTATGTAGTCGAGGGAGGGTTCGAAGAGGGCGCTGGTGGTTTTGGTGACGGCGTTTTTCAGTTCGTGGAGTCCTTTGCCGAGGCCGAGTTTGGCGGCGATGAAGGCTAACGGATAGCCGGTGGCTTTGGAGGCTAGGGCGGAAGAGCGTGACAGGCGGGCGTTGACTTCGATCACGCGGTAGTCTTCGGAATGGGGGTCGAGGGCGTACTGGACGTTGCATTCACCGATGACGCCGATGTGGCGGATGATGCGGATGGCGAGTTCGCGGAGTTTGTGGTATTCGGTGTTGGTGAGGGTCTGGGAGGGGGCAACGACGATGGATTCGCCGGTGTGGATGCCGAGTGGGTCAAAGTTTTCCATGTTGCAGACGGTGATGCAGTTGTCGTAGCGGTCGCGGACAACTTCGTATTCGACTTCTTTCCAGCCTTTGAGGGATTCTTCGACGAGTACCTGGGGTGAGAAGGCGAAGGCGTTCTTGCAGAGGACTTCGAGTTCGTCGTCGTTGGTGCAGAAGCCGGAGCCGAGGCCTCCGAGGGCGTAGGCGGCGCGGATGATGACGGGGTAACCGATGGTCTGGACGGCGTGCCTGGCTTCTTCGAAGGAGTTGACGGCCATAGAGCGGGCGGTCTTGACGCTTATTTCATTGAGTTTTTTGACGAAGAGGTCCCTGTCTTCGGTGTCTTTGATGGCCTGGACGGGGGTGCCCAGGACGCGGACGTTGTATTTTTCAAATATGCCTTTGTCGTGGAGGGCGATGCCGCAGTTGAGGGCGGTCTGGCCGCCGAAGGCGAGGAGGATGCCCTGGGGTTGTTCGCGTTCGATGATGCGTTCGACGAAGTTGGGGCTGACGGGGAGGAAGTAGACTTTGTCGGCTATGTTTTCTGAGGTCTGGACAGTGGCGATGTTGGGGTTGACGAGGACGGTCTCGATGCCTTCTTCCTTGAGGGCTTTGAGGGCCTGGGAGCCGGAGTAGTCGAATTCACCGGCTTCGCCTATTTTGAGGGCGCCGGAGCCGAGGATGATGACTTTTTGGATTGTTTCCATGTGTTTTTATTTTTAATTGACGATTCTTTTGATGCCGTCTTTCATGGTGGCGACGTTGAAGTTGAGGAGGAGGCCGAGTTTGTAGTTGCCGAGTTTGAGGTAGGTGAGCATCTGGGCGATGTGTACGTCGGTGAATGCGTCAACTGTTTTAATCTCGAGGACGACTTTATTTTCGACGAGGAGGTCTATGCGGTAGCCATGGTCGAGTTTGACGTCTTTGTAGATGACGGGCATGGGTTTTTCCTTGATGGTGTACAGGCCGGCGTTGTTGAGTTCGTAGAACAGGCATTCCTGGTAGGCGGATTCGAGTAATCCCGGGCCTAGATGGGTATGCACTTCGATGGCGAGGCCAATGATTATTTTGGAAAGTTCATTTTCTCTTGTAAAATCCATATAATTAAGTTTTTTTCTTACGATTTTTCTCTCCACAAAGGTCACTAAGAAGGCACAAAGCGCACAAAGGAGATAGAGTTAATTTCATTGGTGCAATCATAGAATCATGTCAAAAAAAATAAAAAACTTTGTGCCTTTTGTGTCTGCTTTGTGTGCTTTGTGGAACCAAAATAAATACAATAATTCAATTTTTTCTCTTCGATTTTTCTCACCACAAAGGGCTCAAAGAAGGCACAAAGCGCACAAAGGAGATAGAGTTAATTTCATTGGTGCAATCATAGAATCATGTCAAAAAAAATAAAAAACTTTGTGCCTTTTGTGTCTGCTTTGTGTGCTTTGTGGAACCAAAATAAATACAATAATTCAATTTTTTCTCTTCGATTTTTCTCACCACAAAGGGCTCAAAGAAGGCACAAAGCGCACAAAGGAAATATAGTTAATTTCATTGGTGCAATCATAGAATCATGTCAAAAAAATAAAAAACTTTGTGCCTTTTGTGTCTGCTTTGTGTGCTTTGTGGAACCAAAATAAATACAATAATTCAATTTTTTCTCTTCGATTTTTCTCACCACAAAGGGCTCAAAGAAGGCACAAAGCGCACAAAGGAAATATAGTTAATTTCATTGGTGCAATCATAGAATCATGTCAAAAAAATAAAAAACTTTGTGCCTTTTGTGTCTGCTTTGTGTACTTCTATGTTGAAAACCAAATATTACTAAAATTATTTTTCATTTTTTTTTGTTTTCAGATACTCTAAAAATCTGATATCAGGTTCTGTCAAGGGTGG
>CAZQKR010000067.1:0-17324 GCA_964594045.1 uncultured Saprospiraceae bacterium
TTCCACGATTGCACACAAATTAAGGTATCATACCAATTTAATTGTTCTGGTCATTATGATTTTATTTCTTTATCATGCATGGATTTTTACCCACAAGTATCAAAATATAAATATAAAAAGTAATGAAAAAAATGAAGTGTATTGAAACCCCATGCGTTTTAGACAGAAAGTGTCAACTATTTTTTTAAAAATGAAGGCTGTTTACCATCCCAATTTCCCCCTACATCTTGACAAATTTCCGGCAAGGGTAGTACGGATCTTCAAGTTTTAAAACATAAACTCCTGCCGGTAAGAAGGAGACATCCAAAGCGTATTTACCGGTCAGATCGACACATATTTTTTGATTACCGTGTAAATCAAAAATGCGGCATTTCCGGGGTGTTGATCCGGTAAAATCAGTCAGTTCAAGTGAATTGATGACAGGGTTTGGATATATGGACCAGTCATTTCCGGAACGGTCGGTATTTCCAATCAGAATGACTATGGTGGATTGAATTCCAACTTCCCCACAGCCAGATATGGCGGTTAAAGTCACAAGATAGCTGCCACTCAGCGCGTATTCGTGTTGTGGATCTGTTTCTTCAGAACTGTTGCCATCGCCGAAATCCCAGAAAAAACTTGTTGCATTCATGGAATGGTTGCTGAAACTGACCCTGTAATCATCCTGTTCAAAAGAGAAAGCCGCCAGTAAAGGCCTGACCTTTGTGACATCGACAGTACGGTAAGCGCCTGTTCCCATATTGTAGTAGCTTCCTGAATTGGTTTTTTCCAGCACTACCGTGCGCACCATATAAGTATATATGCCCGGCTTAGTCAAACAAGAATCAATATAAATGTTTTCTTTTCCAACCAATTCAGTATTGATTTTCATGAAAACCGCTTCATCTTCAGCTTTTCTGAAAATATGAAATCCTTCAACATCCGCCTGGGGCGCTGTCCATCCAAGGGTGACATAACCGGCCTCAGCACCCGCCCAAAATTCGTCAACCGGGCCAACAGGATGCGCTCTGAGCGTCGGGTCTCCCATCAAAGCCATATGAACGCCCTTTTGCCCGAAATTGTAGTCATACAAAGCGGAATTATTCATGGAAGCCAAAGCAGAGTAACCCACTGTTTCTCCCATGCCCATGTGATGGAAATACCAGTAGGGTCTGCCTGCCCAGCAATTGGTCAATACATTTCCGCTTGCCAGGGCAGCTCTAAGCAGATTGTTCTCCGGATTGTCCCAATCTCCGAAATAACTGCCAAAAAGCATGGTAAAAACACCTAAAACCGAGTTCTGAGCAAAACCCGGAGTTCCGATCACCCCGGAACAATTCTGGAAATTTCCTGCACCACAACCATAAGACCAAAGGTAGGATTCTGCTGTTAAGGTAGTACTGTAATCCAGTGCAAAAACCTGGTCAGCGCCACACAGAGCGCTGAAATTCCGCCATCCGGCAGCAGAAAATCCTTCCGGGTAACCGGTAAATTCATCGTCCACCAATGCCCGGTTCTCTGCAATGAACAGTTTATTCCTGAAAGCATGATTTTTATCCAGGTATTTTTTCAGGAGCGCGGTTTCATGATCAGCAAAAGCGGGCAAATTGTGCATATCCACACGGCCCACTGCCAGTTCAAGATCGGAAGGGAAAGTGGACTGATCAAATTTTCCGTCACCGGGCACGTTGCGGTTTCTTTCCGTGGAAGCACCGGTAATGTTTGCAGTGTTGTCCGTCCAGGTGCTTGTCAACTCTGCATAATATCCATCCGCAGGCCATGCACCGTAATGATCGGGTGTATGTCCGTCCGGAACGATCGCACCTGAATAGGGTACCGGAACGCGTCCAAGCAGGAAAAGGGTTCTGGTGTTTTCCGGATCCATCAGGTATGTGTTTCGGATCTTTTCCTTTACAGAGCTAACGGCATCTGATTGATCTACAGGTATGGGGATGACCTGGAATCCATCGCCAACGACATCATCTGCCCATCGGTTGATCTCTGTTTCCAGGCCCATCGTTGAGATCGTGTCATAAACCAACAGAACTTTACCCCGGTCATAGACTTCAGTAAGTTCTATACCGGTCAAAATATATCCTGAACCCGCAACAGTTCCGGTGCAGTTGATCCGGTATTCATAGGCTACACCTGTTTCCACCGTATTATCTGTCCAGGAAAGTGTATTTCCGGGCAGATTACTGGCAACCGGAAAGCCCCATTGGTTTGAATTTTTTAATTTTCTGTAAATCTTAAATGATGTGGCTCCGTTAACCGGCTGCCAAAAGATGGTAATTTGAGCCGGATCCTTTTGAATTTCTGCCGAAAGCAGGATCGATTTATTGAGGCCCGGGGTTTGTGCGGTCACAATATCAAGGATCAGTAAAAATGTCAAGATCAGGAAAAAGTGTTTTGGGTTCATTTTGTAGTTGACTTAAAAAGATTTGAAAAGATAGCGTTCAGTTTCAGATAAAAACTGTTGCAGTTCAATGACTTTGGCATAGTTTGCAATGGCCAGTGTTGCCAGGGTGGAGGCATGGACATCTTCCGCTTTGACCAGCCGTTCTCCGAATTTCAGATCCCGGGTGGCACAGGCATCTGCAATGACCACGCATTCAAACCCGTAATCATGAGCTGCACGCACGGCAGCTTCCAGGCACATGTGGGTTTGCATGCCAATGATGATCAAACGTGTAATGTATTGATTTTTAAGATGCTGCAACAGATCAGTGTTGTAAAAGCTATTGACCTCTGTTTTGGTAATGACTTTTTCTCCCTCAACCGGCAAAACCGTGTGGTGAAAGTCAAATCCTTTTTTTGCCTGATGACGGACATGAACAACGTTAAGCTTTTGATCGCGGAAGGTATTCAGGACAATGCCTGCCTGTTGGCCTGCCTGTTCGGCGTTCACCAGGCCGGGACCTTCACCCGGGAAATAAAACTCCTGGATATCCACGATCAGCAGGGCAGTTTGAATGTTGTCTTCAAAAGATTGGGCCGAAGTGTTGAATGTGAGGCTGGTGCACAGCAAAAAAAGTAAAATGGTGAGTTTTAAATGCTTCATATTTAAGTTTTTGAAATCAGGCATTATTTCACTTTATCAGCAGTACTTCTGAAGTTTTATTAAAATTATCTTTGATTAAACCCGGACAAAACCAACTTTCAGACATTCCAGACACGGTATGAAATAGACATGAAAAACTTTCAGGAAATTTTTCTCCTACCGGGCATGAATTTCTATATTGCTGATATGCGAACGCATCGGCAGAAATTTTCATCAAAGATTCCATATGGCCGAAATAAAATAAAACACACTTATGAAAGCTAAAATTAACAAATTATCCAGGATAAGAAAAAACAATCAACTTTTTGTCTCTCGTTCCGGATCATTTTGGGATTATAATGGTAACTGAAAAATCAGGGTATTCAACCCACCATTTTCAACAGAAAAGCAAATTTTTTTATTGGACGAAAGCATCTTACGAAATAAATTCATCACATTTGTACAATCAGAATAAAATCAAAACCAATACATGTTAAAAAGCTTTTTTTACGGACTTTTCTATGACGGATTTATGTTTTTTCCCGAGAAAATTGCGTTAGGAAGAAGGCGCAGAAAACTCATTTCAGGGCTCTCAGGTAAGGTGCTGGAGGTTGGTGTTGGTACCGGAGTCAACTTTCGTTTTTATAATGATCAGGTATCGGTGACAGGCGTTGAGCCTTCGGAAACCATGCTTTACCGTGCATTGAAAAAGCGGAAGAAGCTGAACCTGACCACCCGTATTGAACTGCACCATACCGGATGCGGTTTTCCGGAAATGCAGGATCTGTGTGAGGAAAATACATTGGACGGTGTGATCTGCACCCTGGTTTTGTGTACGATCCCGGATCCGGAAAAGGCAGTAGAGCATTTTAAAAAGTGGTTAAAGCCGGGTGGTCAACTCGTGATCATGGAACACATCCGACCGCACACGCATTTTTTTGGTAAAATAATGGATGCAGCCAATCCGTACTGGTCTAAATTTGCCGATGGATGCCAGCTGAACCGGACAACAGACGTCATGCTGTCCAAAGCCGGGTTTCAATTACAGTATGAAACAAGTTTCAACATGGTTTTGCCATTTTACGAAGCGGTGTATGTGAAGCAAGCGACAACGGAAACCAACCAATAATTCCCCAATCAGGATTAAATCAAATGGGTTCAACGGAACATCTATTAATTTAAATTCCTGAATAATAAATAATTAAGGCTTATCAGCCAGGTACTTTTCAAATTCCTTTTTTGTATTTTTTTCTGCTACAAAAGGAGATTGGATAAATTGTCCATCATCTGTTGCAATAAAAAAATAAGAGACATTTGCAGAATCTTCATTACCATAAATGCCTGCCAGGAAATAAACAAATTTAGAAATACCCAATGATTGACTCTCTGAAATAAAGGGTTTTGCAAAACTGATCTCCCAATAGCTATTTTCGTTAAACAAACTGTCTATTTCAATTTCATCAAGATGTACTCTTACAGGCTCGCTTTGAATCAAAAGGTCAGAAATCAAGTTAATTAACCCTTCAGTATCAATTTTTCCATAATCCTTTGATTCTCCCGTCTTTTTGTTAATATATCTGATTGTTATATCATTTTTATCGAAGCCCGGACTATGGGTATCTGTGTTTGAGTTTTTTCTGGTGAACTGATCACAACAGCCTAAAAATGCTGAAAGTGCCACTAAAAACAAAATATTTTTCATTTGTATTCTTTTATCTTTTTGGAAATACCTGCTTTTTTGCTGTCTGGTGGAAACGTTGATTAAAATATGTATAAAACTATCCTATTTCACCATATATTATTTTTTTGTACAACATTCGTTCCCTGATACTAAAAAAGGCCTGAATGATATGCATAAAAACTGACATGCAGAAGTATACTCAGTATTATTCATGTCGATTTTGACAATTTGGCAATATTAACCCGACATGGAGCAGAAACAATAAAAACTTTTAAAAAGACAGAGAAAATTCTATCGGATCGCATTCAATTTTTTACTCTATTTTCACATCATCAATAAGTATGGCTGTATCATAAATACTGTCACCCACATCTGTACATCTGAAAAAAAGTGTCACACAATTGCCTCTGTAACTTTTGATATCGAATGAAGCTGATTGCCATCCGGTCATATAGACACCGCCCTGATCAAAAACGATATCAGGTGAAACTGCTATCAAGTCCCCCGGAATACCTTCAGGAAAATCATCAGTTGGTGCTGAAGCCCCAAATGAAGCGGCAATGCCATCAACTGTCCTGCTTAACAGAATCTCTTCTCCAAAACGGTCACTCTGCAACACAACAGAAAACTTATCCTGATATTCACTTCCAATAAACTCCAGAAATTCTTCAGATAAGAAATTCCATTCAAATTCCAGTGTGTTTGCATCATTTGGAACAGTAAATGACTGAAAAATACTCCCTGTAGCTGTTGTATATCCTAATCCTGTAGATATAATGCCCATGTACAGGCCCTCGCCTGTATCTTCGCTTCCAAGCTGACTGATGACCCTTCCATCTCCGGATTTAGTCCACCCAAGCATCCCCTTTTCAAATTTGCCGTTTACAATTTCTGCCGGGAATCTCATGGTCCCGGAACCTTCAATTTTGAAAGTTGCATAGGGTGTTTGGGGGTCAGAAGTATTTATCAGACTTACATCTGCGGTAGTCTTTTTCTTGCTGGCCAAAGTTAGAAATACATCTTTTGAAACCGATACACAAAAGCCCCCGTTTACTGTTTCTGTATAACCAAAATATGTTTTGGCACCTTTTCCGATAAAAGCATCCTTAAGCGGAGGTGTCTGATCACTTCCGCAGAAATTTGCCAGGATCACACTTTGCGGGAATGTGCCGGTGAGTGAGGAAATATATGAAGCATAAAGTTTGTAAACATCTTTTTTATCTACAACAGTTCCCTGTTTACTGATCGTGATATTTTTGGAAATTCCCATTTTGGGGTCAGCACCCTTCATCAATGCCTTATAGGTTTGATATTCGGGCAATAAGGTATCAGCGATTTCTCCTGTAAGTAAAGCTTTACCTCCTCCCGATCCGTGCGTGGATAGAACGACCACTCCATAAGACATCATTTCAGAAAGCCGGGCAACATTTGCATCCTGGTTAGTGTAGTAAGTTACATCGAAGTCTCCGCATTTCAATGTGTCGAGTATATTGATAATATGCGGTCTTTCATTGTTTTTCCACGAAGCTTCATAAGGCGCATATATAAAAACGTTTCTATTTCCGATATGATTGGGATCAAAATCATCCCTGTACCCGAATTCGGACGTGCTGTTATAATTTTCACCCCGAGTCTGTCTGTTGACCGGAATTCTGGCCGTTTTCCCTCTATCTTTAGGGTCAAAGGGATTCTGAACGGACAGGCCACCCCTGGTATCCACCTTCCCATTAGCATCTTCAAGCGAAACGATAACACCACCCATCAATCCTGATTTATACTTTATTTCAATGGAACTGCCATTGGACAAAGTTGCTGATTCAACTTCTGGCCTTGCCTTTATCCATTCCACTAGCTGCCCGATTGCCTGTGGGGCATTGCTTTGACTGTTTCCCAAAAATGTTTGAAGTTGATTTTTAATGGCATTCTGTACGGTGAACAATGATTTGATTTCACTCGGTTTAATATCTTCATAAACGTTTAAAATTGATTTTTCCGAACGAACATCAACAGGATCACCCTTTCTATTAAACATCTCACCCTTCACAAAAAGAAAAATATCCCCCGGTTGACTTTCGATAAGGGTAATTCTTCCATTGAAAATATTATCGCCTTTGATATCATCCCCAAAATCAACTAAATTTCCGTTATCTGCTATCGTTCCAACTTCAGTCTCTTTACCATCGGTGCCCACTTTAATCACCTTAAGTTCTGCACTGCTGATTGTTACACCCGGCTCAGCCTGGATTCTGAGGGTTATCAGCGTGTTGACATTAACGATCATTTCTCCCGGAGATAATTCAAGTTTACCCAGTTTTCCAGAATTCAGATCGTCCAGGTCACACCCAACAAGATAAAGCATAGAAAAAACAAAAAATAATATAATTCTGCAAATGGAAACAAATGATTTTTGCATGGTGTATAAATTTGAGTTTAATCAATAAAATTTGTGTTATCACAAACAAAATTATACTAATAAAAACTAAGAATCAAGGGCTTTAAAAAGCTCGCTAAATAAGCTTAATACTTCTTTCCCGAATAGCGTCAGAATATTTACTGATCATGGATTTATTTCGGAAAAAAAACGAAAAAAATACAGAAAATCTTTTTTCAATACATGAAAGACAATCTCACTCTAAAGGTATTTGATGAATTTTTGAAAGACGAGCGCTACAAGAAGTTTAAATCAAAAATCAACAAAGATCTTACCAGGAAATGGATTAAAAATCCACTTTAAGGACGTTTATTGTGTTATGTTTAAATGGAATAATTATTCTTGTTCAGCAATTTAACTATACGTTTTCGTTTTCCGGTAATTCCTGATCAATCGTTCATATTGCCTTTTGAGTTTTTGTTTTTTCCGGAAATGGAATGCCAGATCCGGTTGGAGGGGAAAAGCTTTCCAACCCAGTTGTTTGTAATCCACGAATAAGGGTGAAAGAACTTCCTTGTCTTTTTCTACAACAAATATATTGCGGCCGTTGAAGATGTCGAAGAACCATAATTGCCTTTCTTCAATGAACCGATAGACATAGCCGATTTCCTCCCAGAACCGGTCATCTGAAATGCCTTGATGGTGTCTGAGCGATTGAGCATAACTCCCATCCCCGTTTAATGGTCTTGGACAGACCGAATAGCTTTTGCCGGCAAAAATCACCGGATTAAAGTAATTTTTGATCTCTTCAGGCAACAATTGCCAGGTTTCAGACTCTTCCAGGTGGATATTTTTTCTGAAAAACCTTAGCTGAAAAAACCTGAACCAGTCCAGCCCGGGCTTAATGATCTTTACACAAATATCCTTGTGGTTTTCAACGGAATAACAATCCCTGAAATATCCTGTACCGATCTTTTGTCCTGAAAACAATTCGCCCCTTCCATCCATATGAAATTTGAACATATATAACTGAGCTTTCAATTTAACGTGGCTTAAAAATAACCAATTTTTTTCATATTTGTATTCTAATTCCAACATGTATTATGAAACTATTAAAACTGTTCTTGTTCATCCTGATATTGAACACATTAAGCCTGCAATATATAAACGCACAAAAGGAGGTCTATGTGCCCGCCTACCTGAAAGATATTAATACGGTGGATGGCAGCCAGTTCAGCTGGAGTAAAACGGCTCAAAGCCAAAATTTCATCCTTATCTGGGGAAATGAATCAGGACTGAATCCTTTAAACGCACAGGATCCGGATCTGAGGTTTGATCCAACAGCTGTGTTGGATACGATGGAATGGATCTATGATAAATTCAAGGGATTTGGGTTTATAAACGATGCGAACGGGACCAATTTGGGTAAATACAAAGTTCCGGTCATCATGTTGAATACTTTTGGTCCGCAAGGTGCCACGGGTTGGGCTTTCGGAGGCGATGTGGACGGAGTGATCGGAGCATTCTGGGCACATCCACTGTCTATGAACGGAGGTCATGTGGCTGCGCATGAATTTGCGCACTCCATGCAGGCTCAGGTCAATATTGATCACAGGATGGCCAATGGATTAGGCTATGTCTGGCTCAATGCAGGTATTTTTTGGGAAACACATGCCAATTTTATGCGCAACCTGCTTTATCCGCAGGATGTCAGCGCCTGGGGAATGGATATGTACCACGTGGAAACCTGGGGAGACTGGAAAAACACCTATGAAAATTATGCCTTATTGATGGCGATCATGGAAATGGATGGTATCGGGATCATCAACCGGTTGTGGCGGGAATCTTATAGCCATGAATATCCCTTGCAAACCTATAAACGATTAATGGGTTTTGATCAGGAGCAATTCAATGATCACCTTTATTTATATGCGAGAAGGATGGCAAACTATGATTTTTCCCACAACAATGTCGGGGACTATTTCCGTGAATACAGGAAAAATGACCTGAGATACTGGTTGCCATCTGTTCAGGCAACATGGACCATACTTCAGCAAAACGCTGAAGATCCCAACCATTATTTTGTTCCGGTTCATCTGGCACCGGAAGAATATGCTTACAATGTGATCCCGATCTATCCCGAAGAAGACAGTTGTGCCGTGATCATCAAATTCAGAGGCCATACCGAAACCAATGCACATGCCGGCTGGAGATATGGTTTTGTGGCAACTTCCCAGGGCGGAAAAGTGAGCAGATACAGTGAAACTTACTCCAGGGACCAGGCTGAAATCGCATTTGAGCTTTTGCCGGATGAAAGTGCAATGTACCTGGTGGTCATGGGCGCACCTGCCGGAGACATCACCACCAATACAGAAAACGATACATGGCACGGTTATCCAAAACATTTCAGGTTTCCTTATGAACTGTACATTAGCGGCGGCCGGCCCGAAGGATTTCAGGATCCTCAGGATTTCAGGAGTCAGTTGAAATTCGATGGTCACCTGCATGCAAACGGTGGCGGATGGGTTCAAAATACCGCTTTCGTGAGTTCTTCCGTTTATCTCGGCCCACACACACTGGTACTTGGATATGCTCAGATTTCAGGTGATGTGCGGGTTGAAAATACAGCGATGGTCAGTGATGCTGTGGTAAGTGGACAGGTTATTATCCGGGACAATGCTTACGTTCAGGGCGGTCAGTTGAGAGACGAGGTGCTCATCGAAGGTCAGTCTTTTTCGGAAAACAATACCATGTGGGATCAGGCAAGCTTGGGTATGCGAGCCAGGGTGAGCAATTACAGATTGCACGGAAATATTGAAGTTGGCGGAGATGTGATCGTGTACAACTCCACAGGAGACTGTGACAATGGTGTTTATTACCGGATGACCAATTATTACGATGACAAATTGTTGGAATGCGATGGAAGGACGGCCGGTCACCCGGTCAACCTGGATGTGAACCAGCAAATCCTGCCATTTACTGCGGAGCAAATGAAACCATATTGCCATTGTGCGGTATATCCCCATTGCCTGTTTGTTTTTGATGGTTTGGAGAAAAACAGGGATTCCGGCATATCATTTTATCCAAATCCTTCATCGGAAAGTCTCAAATTCTCGATTGGTTTTATAGCAGAAAAACCAATGCAAGTGGATTTGTATGACTTGTTTGGCCATTTGATGCTTAGTCAGGAAGTGGACCAAACAGAAGCATTTGGAATAGATGTTTCCAATCTGAAAGTCGGCATGTATCTGGGAGTCATTTCCATTGACGGGAAGGAGATTGCCCGGCAAAAGCTAACCATATTCAGGTGATGATTTCCCCAAAATCGTAACCGAAAGAAAAGGTTTTTTTGGCTGTAAAAATTGCATTAAAAACAGGATAGTAAGGATAAAATGTTGTACATTGCTGCACTCCGGACTGAAGGGTAAAAGAGCATCAGGAAAGGAATTAAATTCCGGAATTTTGGCATCCAGAGAGCGTATTTCAGGTAGCTTCCAGGTGCGGGAAAATGGGTTGTTGAACCAAAAAATTCATATTGCCAATATAAAAATACTCAACAATGGAAAAAGACGAAGCAATTTGCTGTCCGAAGTTCGAACCGGAACCCTGGGATAAAAAGGAATTTGCGTGGGAAAACAAAAGGTTTATCAAGGGAAGTGTTTTTACTTTTCTCTTTATGCCGGTCAATTTTAGCGGGGTCATCACTAAAATGATGAAAAAGATCGATCAGGCAGGTGCAAAATGTGTGGATGATATGGGTTTATCCGATCATAGTTCCAGGTGGAATATGGATTTGTTTCTCGCCGTGGACAAGGAAATTCCTGGAGCCAGAAACATTACCTTGTCCGGCAAATATCTGAGCAAGGTTTATGAAGGACCTTTCAAAGACACCAAAAAATGGTGTGATGATTTTGAAATTTATGCCAAAGGTCTGAATTACAAGATCAGAAAATGGTACATGTGGTATACTACCTGTCCCAAATGTGCCAAAAAATATGGCAAAAATTACACAGTGATCATTGGTGAGGTCGAATAGTTACGGCAGTTTTGGTTTTTCACCTTTGTTGGTGTTTTCACCAATAGGGGGATGCATAGGATGTATAGAATATGTCCGGTAACGAGAGTTAAGCAGCACAAAATATTTAGACGTGCTTAAAATATAACTACCTGATTAACAATAATATATTTTGACGTTACATAGAACAAAGTGATCGTAATAGTATTTTATCAGCATCAAATATGCTGTTGGTGAAAAAACCAACAGGGGCGAATAATGGGGAATTTCCCGCAGATTCCGCAGATTTTCGCTGATCTTTTTCCTGATCACAAGTTAATTTCTGCGCTGATCTGCGAGATCTGCGGGAACCCCAAAAAAAGTGTTTTGGAGAAGTCGTTTCACCTTTGTTGGTGTTTTCACGAACAAATCAATGGCACCTGCAACACCGGCACAAAAGAACCATTCAAACAGGTTGATGGACCAGTTTGCAAGCTTTTTGTTCAACTTTTCATTCATTTTATTGTTAAATTTGATAAGTTAATTGTACTGATCAGAGATTTATAACGAAAGAAATGGCCAAAAACAAGACCGAACAGACAGAAGCGAATGTCAGGGAATTCATAGAAGCATTTGCTGACAGCGAAAAGAAAAAGAAAGACAGTTACACGCTGATACAACTCATGCAGGAAGCCACAGGGCACGAACCAAAAATGTGGGGGCCCAGCATCATAGGTTTTGGCAGTTATCATTACAAATATAAAACCGGGCATGAGGGTGACGCGCCGTTGCTTGGTTTTTCTCCCAGGAAGGCGGCATTATCCTTGTATGTCTACACCGGTTTGGAAGAGCACAGATATCTTTTGGAGGGACTGGGAAAGTTCACGACAGGCAAGGTTTGCATATATGTCAAAAAGCTGGAGGATATTGATAAGGATAAATTGCGCCGGTTGATGGATGAGTCCTTGCGTTATCTCAGGGAAAATTACGAAATTCAATAAACCGAAAAAATATAAACCATGGTGGTGAATGAAATGGCAAAGGCAGGCTGGCGATCTGTTTGTTTTTACCTGTTGATCATCGGAATAACGGGATTGCTGTATTCCTGTGAAAAAGACATGGTGGAAGATCCGAATGATCCTGTTAGTGAAGCGCCTGTCGGGATACGGGTACATAATGACCTCGGTTTTGCGATCGACAGTTTAGAGATCAGGGTCAATTCGGAAATTGCCGGAAAAAGCCTGTTTTTTATGAATATACCATCCAAAACAATTTCTGATTATCTGCCTTTGGATTCCTTACAAAACCATTTCAGGAAGCAGAATGAGTATTTTTTTGTTGATTCAGGCACCTTATTTTCGCCATCCGGACAATTCATCACCGGCAGTTGCTATTGCGATCCCACCTATCAGACAGCAATGATCAAAGAAGGAAAGTTTACCATTGTGGTCTATCAGTATGATGCTTTGCGGAAGACCTTTGATTATGAGATATATCGGGATTGAGTCAGTAGAAAGTAGAAAGTTTATAAAGTATAAAGAAGAAAGATGACTTTGAACTTTACGAACTTTTTACTTTAAGAACTTTATAACTGATTATAATGAAGATAGATAGATTTGAGGATATTATAGGCTGGCAGAAAGCAAAGGAACTTGCGATAGCCATTTATACTGAGTTTTCTTCGACTAAAGATTTCGGTTTCAAAGATCAAATTCAGAGGGCTTCGGTATCCGTCATGAATAATATTGCAGAGGGTTTTGAACGAAGGAGCAATAATGAATTTAAACAGTTTTTATATATAGCGAAAGGTTCTTGCGGTGAAATTCGTTCAATGTTATATTTGGCAAAAGAACTCAGAAAGGTGTCAGACGAAAAATCAGAAAAATTGTTGGATAAGGCTGAAGAAATATCGAAAATCCTCTCGGGATTGATAAAGAGTTTATAAAGTAAATTCAGTAGAAAGTAAGGTCAGTAGAAAGTTTATAAAGTATAAAGAAGAAAGATGACTTTGAACTTTACGAACTTTCTACTTAATTACTATTTATATGCTATATTTGCATTAAAGCACAAGCCTGTTCATCCGAGAGATATTGTCGTACACATTTGCTTTTGATTTAAAATTTAAAACAGAAAAATAATGAGATCAATTGCTTTTATTCTGGTTCTTTGTTTACCCATGTTTGTAGCGGGCCAAACAGTCAAAGATGTGGATGGAAATATTTATAAAACAGTAAAGATCGGTGATCAGACCTGGATGGCAGAAAACCTGCGGGTAACGAAAACCCCTGATGGTAAATCCATCGTTTCATGGGCGCCCCAGGACCTGGAATCGGCGGTTGCGGAATATGGCAGAATGTACGATTGGGAAACTGCCAATAAAGTTTGTCCGGCAGGCTGGCATCTTCCATCGGATGAAGAATGGCAGAAGATGATCGATTTCTTGGGAGGCCCGATGATCGCCGGAGGGAAGATCAAGGAAGCCGGCACAGCACACTGGAAGGCACCCAATAAAGGCGCTACCAATGAAACCGGTTTTAACGCATTGCCCAATGGTTTCCGCAATAAAAAAGGCAAATACTTCAACTTTAAAAACAACCTGGCTTACTGGTGGTCATCCACCCCGATGGAAACAGACCTGGCTTACGGCGTATATATCACTTACGGAGAACCGGTTATTTACAGATACTATTATACGTTTACACGGGATATGGGCTTTTCGGTACGGTGTGTAAAGGACTAGGCGGGAGATTGGGTTTTTGAGATAAGATCCCTCCCTGCGGTCGGGCCTGTCCTGATCGAGTGTAATGAGCATCAGGGATGACCGCTTATGGTGTTAAAAAGCTGGGAAGCAGGCGGCGTCACCGCCTGAACCCATTCAATTTTTTTAAGGTTGCTGTCATTCCTGACACTTTGGTCAGGACAGGCCCTGATGCTTGTTAAACTCGATCAGGCTAAGCCCTGATGCTTGTTACACTCGATCAGGCCAAGCCCGACCGAAGGGAAAGGAACAAGGGGAAATAGAAAGGAGGAATCTTTTTATTGATGGACTTGATTGACTAAAAAATCATTGAAATCCTGTAATCCACCGGATATATGATCAGAAAAGATTGCAATCTGAAAATTTACTTTTCAAATTGCAAGCATATGTATACTTTTGCAAGAAAATAAATATGGCATGATCCAAAGAACGGTTTTACAGAACTTATTGAAAGCGATTCATTCAATGCCGGTAGTTGCCCTCATCGGCTCAAGGCAGGTAGGAAAAACAACCCTTGCGCTTGAAGTTTCAAAAAATCTCAATAAGCCGGTGACTTATATTGATCTGGAATCAGATTCGGATTTCAATAAATTATCAGATGCTGAAGCATATTTGAAAAGGTTTTCTGGACAACTGCTGATCATTGATGAAATACAACGCAAGCCCGATCTGTTTCGATTGCTGCGTGTCATAACAGACGAGAGGAAGAGAAAAGGAGAACCTTCAGGACAATTTTTATTATTAGGTTCGGCGTCCTCTGAATTACTGCAGAATAGTTCTGAATCCCTGGCAGGCAGGATCAGATACCTTGAACTCACACCATTTGATGTAACAGAAATATCCGGTCACGAAAAAGATGCTTTTCACATAGAAAAACTTTGGCTGAGAGGAGGTTTCCCGGATAGTTATCTTGCTCCAGATGATCAAACGAGTTGGGCTTGGAGAAGAGACTTTTTTGCCATTTATGTTGAACGTGATATTCCAAATCTGGGAATCCGGGTTGTTCCAAATCAACTTAAGCGTTTTTGGAAAATGCTGGCGCATTATCACGGTAATCAAATCAATTTAAGTGAATTTGGCAGAAGTCTGGAAATCAGTCATACGACAGTAAAGAATTATCTCGATTTACTCACAGATTTCTATATGGTGAGGCAGTTGAACCCCTGGTCAGGCAACCTTAAAAAACGGTTGGTTAAATCTCCTAAAATATACATACGCGATTCAGGTATTTTACACAGTTTGCTCCAGATATGGAATTTTGATCAGTTGCTGTCACATCCTGTTATCGGAGCCAGCTGGGAAGGTTTTGTCATCGAAAACATCATCAGCAGGTTGGATGAAAGATGGGAGTACAGCTATTACAGAACGGCAACACAGGTCGAGATCGACCTGGTATTGCACACCCCTGATAATGAAATTTGGGCGATAGAAATCAAACGAAATCTGGCGCCAAAACTTTCTAGGGGCTTTTATGAAGCTTGCAGGGACATCAAAGCAACACACAAGTGGCTGGTCAATACAAATAATGCCAGATATCCTTTACCTGATGCAGTGGAAGTGATTGGTCTGTTAGAATTTTTGCAAGTGATTCAGGCTAAAGTCAGTGTATAAATGACTCCCCTTTTTCTTCAAAAATGATTCCCGCCATTCCTGATACTCGCTTCACTGGATCAGGATAATTCAAGGCAGACCCATCATTCCTGGCTAGACCCGGAACCCCGTGACCAAATAAAGAATAAGCTGGAAGTCAGCAAAACTCCTAATCTCTTTAAAATAAGTACTATAGAGAATAATTTTCCTTGCGTAGGGCCATATTTGGGTGTAAATGAAGTAATTTTGTAAGTATCAATTCCAGGTAAATAAGTAAATTTTTAAACTGATTTCCAACCTGGCAGAGAGACTTGATTCAGATAGAAATGTGCTGTGTTGACAGGTGGAAATCCGCGAACAGGAGGATATAAATGATCACAAATAAAAAATCAGCGCTATGTATTCTAGAATTTCATTACTTATTCTTACGATCATGTGTTTAATGTTAACCGGCCGGTTATCCGGGCAGGTTGGCATAGGCACAACGACACCTGCAGCGTCTTCGGGTCTAGATGTAGATTATACAGATAAGGGCTTTTTACCACCCCGAATGACAACGGCCCAGAGAAATGCCATTTTGTCTCCGGCTGATGGATTGATGATCTTCAACACCACAACTGGAAATCTTAACTTTTATAAAAATGATTCATGGTATGAGCTGACAGGCACTATCAGCCCCTCGGGAACGATAGTTGTTCTGGATTGTGCAGGAGCAACGCTTCAGGGCACTTTGACACAAGGAATAACCGCCTCCGGAGTAACTGTTTCTGTGCCGTATACCGGAGGTAACGGTCAGTACCATACGGGTCAGACGGTGAATTCCACAGGTGTAACCGGACTGACCGCTTTGCTGGATCCGGGTGTATTTGAAACCGGGGATGGAATATTGACCTATACCATTACAGGAACTCCTGCTACTTCAGGTACGGCAAGCTTTGCTCTTAATATAGGAGAGCAGACTTGTATTCTGGAAATTCCGGTTGCAGAAGGTTCTTTCAACTGCGATGCCAACACAGTTACTTTCACGTACAACGGTTCCACCGTGACCTACGGTACTGTAGTCAGTGCTGACAGCCGCTGTTGGCTCGATCGCAATCTGGGTGCCACACAGGTGGCGACAAGCAGCGATGATTCGGCATCTTTTGGGCATCTGTTCCAGTGGGGAAGACTGGATGACGGGCACCAGGTGAGGACTTCTCCCACAACGACTATCCTAAGCAACAGCGATGAGCCTGGGCATGGAAATTTCATTAAGCTCAATACCAGTCCTTATGACTGGCGGTCTCCGCAGAACAATGATCTCTGGCAGGGAGAAGGTGGCATCAATAACCCATGTCCGGATGGATATCGGCTGCCAACACAGGCAGAATGGGATTTAGAGCGATTAAGCTGGAGTAGCAATAATGCAGAGGGTGCTTTTTTTTCGCCGCTTAAGTTGCCATTGGCGGGATACCGCGACCTCTTTAGTGGCTCGGTCGATTACGAGGGTTCCTATGGCTTCTACTGGAGCAGTACCGTGAATAATACCAATTCATGGTACCTTGCTTTCAGCAGTGGCATTGCCAATATGTACAACTTACATCGTGCGCGCGGTTCCTCCGTCCGCTGCATTAAGGGTTGAAATGACGCTTTGATGAGCGAAGCGATTTACCAATTTGACACTTGAACTCCCTGTCCCGCAGGGAAGGGAGTATTGAAATACCGCCTTTGGCGGTCGATTTTTTTCTTCTCCGGAATGCCGGGGAGGGATTTGAGTGGCCCTGCTGCCCCCGGCCTCATGACGATGCGGTCATGACATGCTGCCTAAAGGGGAGTAGCAACCCGCGGAGTGTGGGTTTGGAGTTACATTATATGGATTTTATTTAGTCGCTCCTTAATATTCATATAAAATATTATAAATCAGTTAAATAG
>CAZQKR010000068.1:0-17102 GCA_964594045.1 uncultured Saprospiraceae bacterium
ATAATTATTTTTTATATATACAAATTTCTGGCCTGCGAAAGGTCAGTTAATAAATTCAGTTAAATTGTAACTATATTGAGATGATTTGATTTTGCTAAAACCTTTTTCTTGAAACAAGTTAATTACCCAAGCAAAAGTATATTTGATCTTATCTTGCTCCACTTCTGATAGGTTTGTAGTTCCAATATTAATATTAAGGAAATTATTAATAAAATCATCTATTTCAATGGAAGGTTTCAAGACGTCAATATTTTCTTGAATGTCGGAATGTGTTAATTCCAATTGACGTTTAATCAGTTCAATATCATTATACTTAGAATTATTTATACAAGTAAACTTTAAATTAATACCTGGAATTTCAATTTCATCACCATCTGTAATTTTCAATGTAGGTGTATAAATTTTAGTATAATTTAATATAACTCCATGTTCCTCAATGTATTTTTTTACTTGATTTTTGGAAAGATCATTTATATTCTTCCCATCAAAGAACTTTTGGGTTCTTCTTAGGTAGTTGAAAACCACATGGCAAATTAGATTTCTTTCATTAAATTCCTGGGTTGTACTAAATGAATCTATCATTATAGTATATTTTGCTTTTCAAGATTATATTAAAATTGATAATTGATTTTAAGTAACTTTTAAATAGCATTGATTAATTATCAGTTTAGTTTTATTACCACTAAAGATAAATACTTTAATATTTTAGCTATCTACTTCCAATTAAAAACCCTTTCCCCAATTCATGCCCCGAAAAAACTCCCCCAACTTACAAAAAATCCCCCACCAAACAAAGTATCTATCCATATTTCCTTCCACCCTACTTTAAATTACAACCATACTCAACGCAATATGGTTATGACATGAAATAGGATCATTCAAAAACCCTATCCGTTCCCAACATTTCCCTGACATTGGCGATATGCCTATACTGATTTTCCATGGAACTTCCGTCGTCGACGGCTGCCCGGAGGCTGGAGATCAATTCATCGAAATGATCATATCCAAAAGCCGGTTTTTCTTTCAGAATGGTGTTCATCACATCGTTCAGGCGGTCGGATTTCACCAGGAAGGTTCCAGGGGGAATAAAAGATATATCCTTGAAGGTGCTGTTGCCATAAAAGATGACCACCGAATAGAATGGTACCTGATCTTGCTGCCTGAGGGCAAATTTCAACGCGGTAATATGCCTTTGGTTTTGGATGATGGGATTGTAGAACCGGAATTTCTGCCTCCCGTAGTCCAGCACCTGCGTCCATTGCGATTGATTACCGTTGCCATAGATCCAGCCGCTGTAATCCTTCACTTCAAATACGATGATGCCTGCCTGCGTTACCGCAACCAGGTCGATCTGGGCAAATTCATCGTTTTGCTTTCTCACGTACAGGTCGTGAAAGATCATGGGTGCCGGAATGCCGTATTTGAGCAGTTTCAGTACCAGGTCCCTTTCTGACCAGTTACCTCTTTTGGTATCTGTTACGGTTTTCAGTAATCGGTGATCCTGCACCTTTCTGTAGAGGAATAAACCAAGGATCAGCGCAATGAGGACGATGATGCCTTTGACTATGTAGGAAGCGGTTTGGTCCACAGATTGAAAACGGGTGTCTGAACTGGAAATGTTTGCAGCCAAAAATTCAGCAGCGGCATACCCTTTCTTTCCTGCATAGCGGATCTTGTACCACCGGTCATTTTTGATGATGACCTCCACTTCATTTCCTTTCTCCAATGTAAAAACGACCGGGTATCGTGTGCCGGGGCCGGTCCTGACATTCAGGTCTGTGGTGGCTATGTGGTATTCCTGGTCATTGGAGGATGATAAAAAGTTGGAATAAGCGAACAACACCAGGAATCCGAGCACCATGGCCGGTATCAATTTGCGCTTTATATTTTTCAGTATAGGAAACATCTCAGAATTAAAAATCTTTGTTACACAGAGTTACCCAGAGGAGGCACAGAGCACCACAGAGGGTTTATTTTTAACTTTGTAAAACTTTTCACTAGAGGTACAATTTCTCCGTGGTTCTCTGTGTCTTCTCTGTGGCTCTCTGTGTAATTACTATCCCATTTAACAAAATTTGATATCATCTTTTTTTCCCAAGAAACGCCCAGATAAAAACAAAGATCCACAGGGCAACCGTCCAACCTCCGAACAGGTTGACCAGGAAGATCAGGAAGGTGGCTGTCGCATTTCTACCCGATGCGATGATGGTCGGAAGGAAATAGATAAATAACCCGCCGATGACCATTAAAATGATTACAAATGTGCTCATGTCTATCCTGGTTAATTTTTATGTTTTGTAGGAAATTATTGCTATGTGATCACCATCGCTGCTGTCATTTGATCCTTTCTCTCAAAATGAGTTATGCCCAGCTTTTCCCCCAGGTCAATTATCACCCCTTTGTCAACTACAGTTTTCAGTAGAGTAGCCTTGAAAGAATGATTTTCCCTGCCACTTTTGTTCTCTTATAGAATGAATGATCAGTTCTTCCTTCATGCTTCTATTTAACTCAAAATGCTTGTTTTATAAACCAGGCCAACGATGTAGTGTCATAAACAACCTATTTTATATTAAATTGTCTAATATTTTTTTCGCTTTGTTTTGTGCATTTTCATCAGGAATAGCATTAAAGTCTGAAGTCCCTGTAATCTCTTCGTATGTCGATTTTACAATCTCTTTTACATTATCTGACTTGCCGGCAATCTTAGATATCACTGTATTTAACGTTTTACCTCTTTCAATTTTATCCAATGCATAGGTGATGGCAACTGCATCACTAAATACTTTATCATCGTCACTCTTAATTTTGCCAAAAAAACCTAGAACAGCAGGTGAAATTGTAGTTGAATCATCCCATATTTTTTCTTTAATTTTTTCAAAAGCATTTTTTAAATCGACATAAGTATCTGATTTTAAGTCAACATTACTAGGCATTAAAGGAGTGATAAGACTTGATGAAATTCCTACAACTTCAAAACTAACTGAAGCGGATAAATTATTGAATTGTGCTGAAGCAGTAACCATAGGCAACGATGAAATATTGGCAGAAGAATTGAGCTTTTTAATATTGACTATCCATCGGATACTTATTCCATAATGCAAAACTTCATCATTGTAGTTGATCTCTTTATATTTTTTGTATTCCTGGATAAATACCCTCCTTGCAATTTTATTATCTGTAGCACCAAATGAAATACTTAATGCTAATGCAGCATCAACTGACATATCGATTATTTCAATTTTTTCTCTGTCGAGTTGACTCAGTTTAGTTGGTAACTCAATCTTGTTTTCCTCAACCCGCTTAATTACATTTTCAGATTTTACATCAATGACTTCTTTAACCTGGACTAAATTGGTGATGAAACTTGCAGAGGAACCACTAATAGGAATGTAGATACTCATAAGTAAAAGTTTTTATGGTTAAATATTATAATAAATAAACTATTAAGATCATTATTTTCTCTAAATGACTACCATTAGCCTGAAGTTTGAGCAAACAGTCTTGTGACCTTCTAACTCGATTCCGCTCATTTTAAATCTATTCCAAAAATTCTACTTTTTAAGTAACAACCTTATTAATGCATTCTTCACAAATACATAATGCACCAACATATTCGCCTGCTTTGCAGACTTCAGACACTCATGGTAAATTATTTTAACAAATTACTAATAAACCCTGATCAACATCTCAAGCTTCAAATTCTTTTATTCCTTTGTAAAGGAGAATTCCTTCAGTTTGGTTTTGTTTTTATAAAAGTTATCAGCACTTCCACCAATCGGAATTTTTACTTTGACTGATCCAATAATTGCTCCAATACCTGCCCCGATAGTCATGAGTGGAATAGCTGTTATCAAAGCTATATCTTCAGCATAAAAACAAGGCCAATTTGAACAAGGCCGTTTATCTCCATAAACTAATCCAATCGCTGCGGCTGCAACTGCACCAACTAATGCACCTGTTATCATTCCATTTGCTGCCCTGTCTTTCTCTCTGATTTGGATCATTTCAATATCCTTTATATTTAGTTCCTTGGTTTCAAACATCCCTTTGGCATAGTCATTATTGCGCAGGGAATTCGATACTATGATGGAACTATCTTTAACTGCAAATAAGACACCGATAGTTTTATACGGGACAATGTTCGAAGTGATCCATGTTTTATACATTTTTGGATCCCGGATCGTATCCTGTGCATTCATTGTGCTCAGTAAGTATAAGGTCACAATTACAATTGAACTAAAGTATTTCATAACATCCTGGTTTTATGCTAATCAACAAATAATTATACCTGATAAATTACTCCAAAATTACCATCCATATATCGTGGAATATCCGGATGATTTTGTTCAGCCACTGTCCATACTTCAATGCTAAATTCGCTCCGGTCAGCATCCTTTGCTGCCTTTCACCCATACCTCAAACTTGACCCCAAACCATTCTCAGAAAATAGTATACTAATATACAATATTTTCCTCACTCTTCAATGAGATCCCCTGACTTTTTTCAAAAATCCAACCCATATCCGTATTCATTGGAACAGAACATGCGGGCGGCCCGGATCACCAAAGCACCGTAAAACATCAACATGGAAACAGATCCTTGACCAGGCGATGATGTTTTTTGCCTTTGGCTTTCTCATAATATCTAACTGCAAACTCTGAATTCCAACCTGCAAACTCAGAATTCACACCTGCAAACCCAGAATTCCCACCTGCAAACTCAGAATTCACACCTGCAAAACCAGAATTCCCACCTGCAAATCCAGAATTCACACCTGCAAAACCAGAATTCCCACCTGCAAATCCAGAATTCCAACCTGCAAACCCAGAATTCCCACCTGCAAAACCAGAATTCCCACCTGCAAACTCAGAATTCCTACCTGCAAATCCAGAATTCCTACCTGCAAATCCAGAATTCCCACCTGCAAAGATTCGAAGATTCGAAAATTCAGAGATGATTACCCATGAAAATCCGTCAATTCACCGTCTTCAGTTTTACTCACATCCTTTCGTTGTATGAATAAGAAACTCCGATCATCATAATCATAAGAATCAAAAAAATCACAGTGCAGACAATGGAGACCTGAACCATAACCACAACTTACGCGCAACTTCATTGAACAGCGCTTTTAAAGTTCCACCCAGGGCACAAAGCAGACACAAAAACAGTAAAAAGCAGAAGGTCATTAAAGTTGACAGTAGAAAGGAGTTATAATTGAACTTTTTACTCAGAAAATACAAGAGTCTCCCGCAGATCACGCAGATCTTTTTATCGAAATCAATTGTATTTCCTTCGTGTCTTCTCCGTGCACTTTGTGGTGAAAAAAAACGGATATTCATCTATCCATCTGACCTGATCCATTACCTAAACCTTCGTGGGAACTTCGTGCAACTTCGTGGAACAGCGCTTTTAAAGTTCCACCCAGGGCACAAAGCAGGCACATAAACAGTAAAAAGCAGAAGGTCATTAAAGTTGAAAGTAGAAAGGAGTTATAATTGAACTTTTTACTCAGAAAATACAAGAGTCTCCCACAGATCACGCAGATCTTCGCAGATTGATTTGATGCAATAAATGGAAATTGTTCCGTATCCAATCAAACCTGACGCTCCACTCACTTGCCCTTCTTCTCATAGCTCAGCTTCAGGTAATCGTTCCATTGAACTCCCTGGTCGGCGGAAGTTTTAATCTCAACTATGAATTCGTTGTCGTTGACCGAAGTGTAAATATATCGCTCCATATTCCAAGGCTCGTTGGATGAAAGCAGGTAATACTTGTCCATCACCAGGGCTGCCCCTTCGAACTGACCGGTAAACAGCTCCGTTTCGGAGTTGAAATCGTTATATTGGGTCATACGGTATTTCTGCGTCGATTGATGAAAACTGAACTGCTGCACCATGGGCTGCACATAGTCTACCGAGAGCGTCATTCGTTCCCTGAGCATATTATTGCCTTCAAAGGCTATTTCCGAAGTGGTTTGATCCACCGGATACCATCTGTTGCGCCGCGCCACCCAGGTTTCTGCCTTAACATCCCATTGGCCTTCCAGAAAGGCTAACTTCTGCATTTCAGGGCTTTTGGGCATCTGCAGTTTCTTCCTGTCAAAAGGCACATTGAACTCAATGGTGCTGATCTTCTGCATCGTATTCCTTTGCCCGAAGTTGCGCTCCTCGTAAAACGGGATCACCAGCCCGTTAATGGTCCTGAAATCCTCGAAGAAACTTTCTGCAGGCATTGGCGTGGCAAAATCCACCCACTGACTCTTGCACTTGTACTCCAGGTAATTGTCGGTGCGCAAATACCAGGTCTCCTCGAAACCGTTGCTGCGGGTGAGTTGAATGACAAAACATTCCACCTCATCCACTTTTTCCTTACCTGTCAATTGAGCCTTTATGCCATCCTGCGCCAGGTGAAAAAACGGGGTGGCCAATTCGGATTTCTGCAGCAGCGCGTTCACTTCCGCCTTGTTCATCAGTCGGGGGAACGAGAAATCATGCCATGGGTCGATGGTCCAGCCGCCTTTGCCGTCGAAGGCTTCGGTTACCCTGAACTTAGCCATCCAGAACTCACTGTAGAAACTGCCGTCACGGCTTTTTTGGGTCTCAAATTCCTTCTCCTCGCTGAAAGCCACAAACTTCCCGGTGATCTTCATGTTCTCCACCTGTGCCCACTTTTTGGCACCGCCGCGGGCTTCAATGTGACGTGCGATGATTTTATCCAGATTCTGGGATTGTAATGAGCCGAAACACAACATCAGCAAACATCCAATGATCATTTTTGCCTTCATGCTATTATGGATTTTATTTTCCTTTCATTTGTTTTTTGAATTGATCTCCTTGATTTACTTATCAATGACAGTCAATATACTGACAGAAAATTTACTTTACTCATACATCTGATAACAGGCCATGCCGGTGAGATTCCGGACATACACTTTCCCGCTGGCATAGGATGGCGCAGTCCAGCTTTTACCCTTAATGGCCTGGGCGCTGGCTTTCTCCACGAAAGCATCGGGATTGGCTTCCGCGATCACCAGAAGTCCCTGGTCGGAAAGGACCACCAGGTGGTTGTTGACCACGATCTGACTGCCTTTGCCATAGCCCCGTTTGCTCCATTTGAGCTCGCCGGTATCAGCAGAGATACATCGCAGGATCGCCACATTAAAACCATAGATAAACCCGTTGTGGTAGCTGGCGGTATTGAAGTCGGTCTGCAGATGGTCACCACGGGCTATTTCCGTGATCTTGTGTTGATCCATTTCAATGATCACGAATCCCGGACTCCTTACGCCAGACAGGAAAAGGCGGTTGGTGCCCAGCAATAAAGGCATGGTCGTGATCAGGCGGAATGGCATTTTATAGGTCCACAGGGTATCACCGTCGGGTTTCAGGGAATAGAGCCGGTCTCCGGATGCAAAGATGACCTGTTCTTCGTTGTCAATCTGCGCATAAAGCGGAGAATTGTAGAAAGGTTCCCCGTTCTGCGAATTCCAGAGAGGTTTCCCGGTGAACGGATCGAAAGCCATGAAGGCCTGGTTATCTTTTCCGCCAACTTCAACCACCAGCATTTCATTCACGACCACTGGCGATGAACTGTAACCCCAGCGCGGGCGCGTGCTTTGATACCCGGCTACAAGATCGTTTTGCCAGATCATAGTGCCATCGCTCGTTTTGTGAGCGCTGAGCTTTCCATTTCCGCTTAGGCAGAAGATCAGCCCGCCATGAAGAACAGGGGTAGACCGCGGACCGTGACCCCAGCCATCGATCTCAAAATACAGGCTGTCTATACGGCAACGCCATTTCTCAACTCCGGTCTGTGCATTGAAAGCCATGATGTATTCATTTCCATGCAGGCTGTCGGTTTTGTCGCTCGACATGGTGTACAGATCGTCATTGCGCACCAGCAATTCAGAGAAGGCAGAACCGATCTCCTTTTCCCAGACCATTTTGAGCCCGGGTGTCCGGTCAATAAATTCATCCTGCACATGTCCTGCCCCTCCGGGTCCCCTAAACCGGCTCCAGGAGTTCGGATCTCCGGTTTGTGCATGAATATCAGTGATCAATAATGCAGAGAATACAAAAAAGAAAAAAACAAGATGCTTAAAAAACCGCATAACCATGGATATGATAAGTTATTGAAAGAAAACTGTGGATAGCTTTACGATAGCCATCCATGCTTTAAAACTCAGACTGCAGCCCGGATAATGAGCTCACGAATGTAGAAAATATCCTGTAGCCTGCCCTGAAAAAATACATGAATTAGTTGCCGATCCTTTTATTTAGAAGTGTTTAAAATTATATCACCCTGTTAACCACCCGGCAAATCGGAGAAAAAGGATTGATATTACCGTTGGATAATTAACCGGAGAAAGGTTGATTGGAGTTAAGTTTTTACACGGAGTTACACAGCGGAGGTACAGAGTTACACAGAGAGGTAGTGTTGGTTTGCAACATAATTTGTTTAGGCTATTAAGAATTAAGGCTATATCCTGACGTTGTCTGAAGTTTGTAACTTCAAACTAGTATTTTTCTGACCTGATGTTTGGTCATTGATTAAAAGTATAGAGGAATCTTTTTTCCTGAAGTTACAAACTTCGTATCACTTTCTTGCCAATAAATGATGTATCAAAATATCCGTCTGAAGTTACAAACTTCAGACAACGCAGGAATTTGTACCTTTTTTTCCGAGCCGTCATTCCGGGCTTGACCCGGAACCCCCTCACCTTAACCATGCCTCTAAAAATAATGAAATTGCGGATCAGGCCCTGATGCTCGCATTGCTCGATCAGGACAGGCCCTGATGCTCGCATTGTTCGATCAGGACAGGCCCTGATGCTCGCATTGCTCGATCAGGACAGGCCCGCAATGACCAACCGACATTAATATTGAAAATTGTGAAGTGGTATCCTGCTTTTCTCCAAAACAATTCCAGTCAATCTCTACAAACAAATTTCTTCTGTGTAACTATGTGGCCTATGTGCCTATGTGGTGAAAAAATCAGAATTTCATCATCAAAATGATTCCGGATCAAATACTTAACCCTCTGAGGCCCTCTGTGCAAAACTCTGTGGCCCTCTGTGTAACAACACTTTTGAAAGTTTCACGAAGTCCCGATTTCTACTATATTGACTTTCAACTTTCTACTTAATCGTGCCTATATCGTGAAAAAATATGAATTTCATCAATATAATTATTACAAATCAACTACTTAAACCTCTGTGGCCCTCTATGCAAAACTCTGTGGCCCTCTGTGCAACAGCTCTTTTGAAAGTTACACGAAGTCCCGCTCTCTACTTTATGGACTTTCAATTTCTACTCAATCGTGCATTCTATTACAAAACCACAACTTTAAAACAAAACCTCTAATATCATCTTCACCAAACATTAAAAATCAGACAATATCGTATATTTGCATTTAAAAAATATAAATCACCAATATGATCACTTTCACTTCCACATTACCCGACGAAATCATCGCAAAGCTGAACAAGCTTGCAGAAACCCTTAAAGTCCCTAAAAACAAGATCATCGAAAGGGCATTGACCCGATATATTGAGGAGATCGAACGGCAGATGTTCATCAGATCCTACCAGCAACTCGCAGATGATCCTGACCTGCTCAACCTGGCAGAAGAAAGTATGGAAGATTATGAAGCGGAACTAAAAAAATGGGATGAAACAAGGTGAGATCTGGATGGCAAAACTGGACCCCACCATGGACAGCGAACAAAAAGGCACCAGACCGGTGGTGATCATCAGTGGCAATGCAATGAACAACCATTTCGGCCTGGTCATCATTTGCCCGATATCCTCCAGGATCAAGCATTTTATCGGAGACCTGATCCTACTGCCAACTGTGGATAACGGCTTATCCGAAAAATCTGAAGTATTGGTATTTCAGGTCAGAACCCTCAGCAAAAACAGGTTGATCCGTAAAACCGGACAGATCACCGAAAAAGAACTATCCGACCTGATCACCAACCTGAATAAAATACTTAAATACTGAACAGGACCCATGCTATGTCTTCCCGGAAAAAGTATATGATGGCGGATCAAATACTGAACCCTCTGTGGCCCTCTGTGTAACAGCTCTTTTGAAAGTTGCACGAAGTCCCGCTTTCTACTTTACGAACTTTCAACTTTTTACTCAATCACGCCCTTTATGGTGAAAACAAATGAAATAAATCAAAGTAAACAATCAACTGTCTATTTAGGTTTAGCATATCTAGCCATGAAATACAGACCCAAGCGGAGTGAATCGACAACAAATCTTGCATCATCTTCAATAGTTCCCTTTGCCGGAAATGAAATTAACAGAGTTGATCGTAAAGTTACGCATTTTTCTTCTTCACTAAGATCCAGCCAATTATGCGTACCATAAAAATGGGTCATATTGGGATCACTCCCACTCCTGACAAAAGTATAATTAAAAGTCAAACCTAAGTCAGCATACCCGCTGACCGTACATCCACCCTTGCTTTCAATAGGAGTATATATGTAAGCAGAAGCTTCAGTCCATAGGTCATTACCAAACTCATCTTCATAACATCTGCAATCTTTATAAATCCTTGTAATTTCGAACCTGGAAGTACCACCTGCTAAATTCGAATGACCAACCTGAAAAAAAGGTCCTACACCACTTAACAATTCATTCAGGGTCACTTTATACTTATAGGTAGTTTTATCAAAGACCTCTTCACCGCATTTCCCGGAAGAAGTATCGATGAGTCCGCAGCCGGAAATTAATATCATAAACAACACCAACAGAGTAAATCGGATCAAAGAGATCCAAGCAAAACGGTTTGAATTGGTTTGATTTTTCATGCTTTGGAGTATTAGATTTTTAAATGACAAAATATTCTTTCTTTTAACAGTTATTCCTCAAACTCAAAGCCACCTCCAACTTCAGCAGGTTCTTTCCATGATCTGTAATGGAAGTTCAGCCTCGATAAATTTGAACTTTCATCCTTAAATAGACATCTTGATCTCTACAAGCTATTATTTCTGAATTTTCAAATTGAAGTAAGAATCAGGTTCACAAAATCCCGTGAATTTTTGCCCTGTACCGTAATCGAAAGTTATTTGGCTTAAATTATTGCACGCACTGCTACCATTTTTAATGTATGTATATTCGTTATTAACTTCGGTTACATCCAACCCGCTACCTTTGATCAAAACAACTTCAATATTATTAAGCGTAAACTTAATTGTCAGGTTTAAAATCTTAGACTTTGTTGCATTAAACTCGGCGTCCATTACAAAACCAGCTGTATTATTTTGTTCGTTGATATAGGTTTCACTGTACTTATAAGTGTTTCCATTCCAATAACCTATAAAAGTAAAATTATTCTTTAATTTTTCCCAGTCAAAATCATAATCAAACTTACTTCCACTGACGCCTATGTAATAAAACAAAAATTTCAAATAATTTTTCTTTGCAGGTTTTTCAATTCTTGTCTTGAATTCTGCATTCCATCCATCCAAATAATCCCCTCCGAATTCTGAGGTCAGCTTACAATCAATTCTGTAAGTGATCAAAGAGGTGTCTCCTTCATTTTTGAGCCATAATGAAGTATCGAGTGTGATATTCAGCATTTTGGGTTTTTTGTCTGTTCCCAGTTGAACAGGATAATCTTTGGAAAGGGTTTGTTTGTTGGTTTTTAAGTTGGTCAGCTTAACATTAACGTTGCAGTCTTTCGCTTTATCAAGATCAGCATTATACAATTGCAAATTCATGATCAAGGTTTTAACCTTTTCAATATATTGAACCTTATCGTAATTAGCAGCCACCCATCCATAGCCGGAAGGCTGTGTAGGATCAATTTTACAATAAATGTATGATTTTTTATTGTTAACAACTTTTTCGAATTTTAATTGCATTTCGGAAGGATACTGTGGAAAACCAATCGTTTGAAGTGCTCGGGCTGAATGAACCGGACTACCCGCATACATGATCATGTAAAATGTTGTAGGAGCGGCACCTTCAATAAACCACTTCCATTTCCGATAAGTATACATAGTGCCTTCATCTTTATTTGGTGGGTCTGTAGCTTTGCTGTCATGCAATATCAGTTCATAGTCATTGTATCCTGAAGAGTTTAATACCGTTCTGTATCCAACTATGAGTACCGCGTGAGCTGATTCCAGGTTGGGCAACCAGATTATGATCGGTTTATCTTCATCCAGTCGTTTTATAATGGCCCGCAGAAGGTTTGATTTGCTGAAATAACCCTCTGTTTTCCCACCGGCACCACCTGTAAGCAGGTTGAATTTCTTGTACAACACTTTCATAAAACTCCAATGGTCGATACCTGCATCCACACCTATCTGCATTTCTTTAAGAAAATCCTTGATCTCAACCTCAGTGCTTTCATCTGTATAAGGCATATATGCTTTGGCAAGCATGGTAGCATCTGCTGCCCAGCAGGTACCTCCAACCTGCATATAATATGGCATGGGTATTAATTTAGACTCAGATCCGAATTCGGGTTTATCTCCCCATTCAACGATCCATCTCTTCTTCTGGATCAACTGATTCGGTGGATTTCGCAAGGTAAAATTGGTGATTTTAATACTGCCGACATTTTTGTCATAGGAAAATGCCGGCTGCTCTCCTTCGATGGTCTCCGGATCATAATTAAAGACGGCCACATATTCCGGATCTTTATCCGGGGGACACGGGAATGTGAGATCCACTTTTGTACCTATCGGCAAACCGCTGATATCATAGCAGTTTCGGTTCTCGACGGAACCGAATATCTGCTCATTGGCGATCTTGGAAATGGTGACCGTATAATCGCTTGTCAAAACGCCCTTGGGAACTACCAGCGTTGTCCCGTCATCATAGACCAGCATGCCTCCCTGGGCACCAATGACCACCGTTTTACTGGAGATAATGGATTCAGGGATATCCTGATCATCGATCGGATCATCATCTATATTGCAGGTGGTCAGACACAATGTGGAGATGATCAAAAGAAAATAATATAAATAGGAAAGAGCTTTCATGTTTAGTCAGGTTAATTGGATGATGAAAAAATTGAAAGTAAAAGTGAGCAGGTTTTTTAACTGTTGACCAAACTAGGGAAAGGCAATCCCCTTTTCCATAATAAACTTAACTTCAGGCAAAAGTTCCATTCATCTTATTTGCTACAAAGCTATTACAAATATGCGCTTTTGTCAATAGGAATCAGTTGATCAAAAGCAAATAAAATCATGTGGTGATAGCACAACAGGTGTCACTGAGAACGGGATTTCAGATCAGGCCCGCAATGACCATCAGACCTCACAAAAAAAAAGAGATGAACCGCTTTCGACCATCTCCTTTTCATTAAGAGTATATTGCTTTTTCAACTATGAAAAAAACTTACAATCAGCTAACGAACAAAAGCATTCAGCCGCTTCCTGACATCTCAAAATAATTATAAAATTTCCTGAAATTGTCAATGCCCGACCATTACGGGCAATCCATAACGCTCAAATACCGCCCTGATCTCATCCAGCTCATTGCTTTCCGGAACACGGAATCCATGGTCAGGACATGCCAGCCCCAATTTATCATATTTTGCCGATCCCGCCACATGGTAAGGCAACAATTGGATACCTATCGGCATCGTCGCCAATCCGGAAATGAAGGATGCAGAAGCTTCTGCATTCTCCACCGTTGCATTCACCCCGCTGATCACCGGGATCCGTATCATGATATCCACGCCAAGACGGGAAATTAACTGCAGATTTTTCAGGATCAGCTCATTGCGAACACCTGTCCAGCGCCGGTGCTGATCACTGTCCATCATCTTCAGATCGTACAGGAACAATTCCGTCCGTTCTGCCGCGGACAGGATCACATCTTTTCTGACAAAGCCGGAAGTATCTACTGCCCTGTGAATACCCAGTTCGCCGCATGCATCCAGGAGTTCAAAGGTGAACGCAGGCTCGATCAGCGGCTCACCTCCCGAAAGGGTCACGCCCCCACCCGATTGTTTCATGAATGGTATTTCCCTGGTGATCATCTCCAACAGTTGATCGATACTGTAATATTGTGCAGACATTTCGGTTGCCATAGTGGGACAAACTTCTGCACACTTTCCACACAATATACACAATTCCCTGTCTGTAACAATTCCTTCACCGGTCAATCTGGCCGCATCCTGTTCGCATACTTCCACACAATCCCGGCATCCGATACATTTTGAGCTGGAATACATTTTTTCAACACCAACTGATATTCCTTCGGGATTATGACACCACAAACAGGCCAACGGACATGACTTCATGAAGATGGTCACACGGATGCCCGGACCATCATTGATGGAAAACCGCCTGATATCGAAGATCAGCCGTTCATTTTTTTGATTGATCAATGCATTTTTTCCCATCAACTCAATATGTCAACATAAAATGATCAGAAAATGGATTCATTTTGTGTGCGGTCGATGATCTCCTGCTGCAGGTCGAGGTTCATATCATTGAAATAGTCGCTGTATCCGGCCATCCTGACCAAAAGATCCTTATAATCTTCCGGCGTTTTCTGGGCGGCCAGCAAAGTGGCCGTATCCACCACATTGAACTGAACATGATGTCCTCCCATTGTAAAATAGGTGCGGATCAGCGAACCGAGCTTCCTGATGTCATGGTCGCTTCTCAATAAAGCCGGTAAAAAGCGCAGGTTGAGCAATGTGCCGCCTGACAACGATTGATCCAGCTTTGCCAGAGACTTCATCACTGCAGTTGGCCCGTTGGTATCGCAACCGTGTGAAGGCGAGGTGCCATCCGATATGGATTTACCTGCCAGCCTCCCGTTGGTCGTCGCTCCCAATACCTTGCCAAAATAGATGTGACAGGTCGTTGACAACATATTGAGGTGAAATGTCTCACCCTTGGTATTGGGTTTGCCGTCAATGGTCTTGAGCAGATCCTGGTACACCCTGACTGCAATATCATCAGCAAAATCATCATCATTACCAAAAAAAGGAGTCCGGTTGAGGATAAAATGACGCATTTTCTCATATCCTTCAAAATTCCTGTTTACAGCTTCCAACAGTTCAGCCATCTTAAGGTTTTTATCCTCATACACATGTTTTTTAATGACCGCGAGACTGTCCGCAACAGTGGCCAGTCCGGTGCACTGAATGTAATTGGTATTGTACCGCGGTCCGCCGTCATAATAATCCTTACCTTTGGCTATACAATCATCGATGACCACGGAAAGAAAAGGTGCCGGCGCATATTTGGCAAACATCCGGTCGATGTAATTGCTCACACGGATCTTCTGATCGGTAAAAAATTCCAATTGACGGAGAAAGGCTTCATATACTGCTTCAAAATCAACAAATTCAACCGGTTTGCCGGTTTCCAGGCCTACTGTTTTGCCGGTGAGCGGATCGACACCGTTATTGAGCGTGATCTCCAGTATTTTCGGTACATTGAGATAACCGGTCAGTAAAAATGCTTCTTTTCCAAATGCGCCGGTCTCAATGCAACCACTGCAACCGCCTTCCCTGGCATCGCGCAGGCTTTTGCCCATATTCACCATCTGGCGCACATAAAGGTCAGGGTTAAAAACGGAAGGATAACCGTGTCCCTGCCTGATCACCCTGCAGGCCGCCTCCAGGAATTCATCCGGTGTCTGGCTGCTGATGTGTACGGAATTGCCCGGTTGGAGCAAATGCAGTTCTTCGATGATCTCCAGCAGCATGTAGGAAACTTCAGAAACGCCGTCCGAACCATCCGGGGCGATCCCGCCGATGTTGATGTTGGTAAAATCGTTGTACGTGCCGCTTTCCCTGGCGGTGATCCCGACTTTGGGTGGTGCCGGATGGTTGTTGACCTTGATCCAGAAGCAGGACAGCAGTTCTTTAGCCTGTTCCCTGGTCAAGGTTCCGGCCTGTATCTCCTTTTCATAAAAGGGTGCCAGGTGCTGATCGAAATGGCCCGGGTTCATCGCATCCCATCCGTTGAGCTCGGTGATGGTACCCAGGTGAACGAACCAGTACATCTGTATCGCCTCCCAAAAATTCTGAGGCGCATGGGCCGGCACGTTGCGGCAAACGGTTGCTATGTGCCTGAATTCGGCAGCCCTTGATGCATCGGGTTCATTTTCAGCCATTATCAATGCCAGTTCAGCATGTCTCTCAGCGAACACAACGATAGCATCGCAGGCGATATCCATCGCTTTCAACTGTTCGGATCTGTCCGTTGCATCCGGATCATTTAAATAATCCAGTGTTTCCAGTTGCGCTCTGATCTCTTTTTGGAAGTCCAGCATGCCTTTTTGGTAGATCTTGCCGTCCAGCGTCGTATGGCCGGGTGCTCTTTGTTCCATGAACTCCGTAAAAACGCCTGCTTCATAAGCATTCTTCCAGCTTTCAGGAACATGACCAAATATCCTTTCACGCTGGGTTCTGCCCTTCCAGTAAGGGATGACTTCCTTTTCATAGGTGTCGATATCTTCCTGCCGGACGAGATAAGGCTGTTGTTCCCGGGAATTGAGCACATGAAAATCTTCAACGCTGTGGAAGGTGAGTTCAGGAAATGTAGGAACGGCTTTTGGAGCGGGTCCGCGTTCACCGACAATAAGTTCATCCTGGCCGATGTAGATGGTTTTCTTTTGGCAATGATCGAGAAAACTGAGTGCCCTCAACACCGGAATGGAATACTTGCCCAGGTTCTCCTTGTAGAATGCAGTCTGGTGCAATGCCCTTTCGATGGAGATGGACGGAGCGGTCTCGTAGCTCAACTTGCGCAATCGACGAATGCGGTCATTCATACCCGGTGCTGTGGGTTTATCCATCGGGTAAAAATTACCTTCACTGGCTGGCATTCTTTCCGGTTTTCCCAAAATATCCGGTTTCCCTATCAGTTCCTTTACACTCTGCATACAATTAAAATTTGAATACCCAAAAATGACCGCATGAAGCTGCCTGTACTTGTGGCACAACAAATATAATAAATGGTTTTAATATTATTTGAATTCCTGGTCGTTGTCTGAAGTTTGCAACTTCAGACTTATATCCTTCTGACCCGATGCTTGTTTAACTTCCCCGTCCGTTATCTGAAGTTTGCAACTTCAGACTTATATCCTTCTGACCCGATGCTTGTTTAACTT
>CAZQKR010000068.1:17202-17294 GCA_964594045.1 uncultured Saprospiraceae bacterium
CCCCGTCCATTGTCTGAAGTTTGCAATTTCAGACTTATATCCTTCTGTTCCGATGTCAATTCATATTCCTTGTCCGTTGTCTGAAGTTTGCA
>CAZQKR010000069.1:0-16553 GCA_964594045.1 uncultured Saprospiraceae bacterium
CTCTTTTTTTTAAAGAGCCTGATCAATTTTTTTTGGTCAGGCTCTTTGCTTTTTATTGTATATTTTCTGATTCCCTGAAGATGAGTTTAAAAGTGCTAAAACAAAAATTGCTCTTAGAGTTGCTGTGGCTGCTGCTCAGCAGTATACTGACTCTGATTGTTTTTTTACCATTTCAACACTTTCAAATCAGCTTTCCTTATACAACATTCAACATTTTTTTCATTTTTACTGCATTTCATGTCACCAGATGGATATTTACCCTTAAATATTCGTTTTTGGCACACCAGATGACTTTAAAACTCATTTTTATATTCCTGTCTGTAGCCTTATTTTTATTGGCTTACCGAGGAATGAATCTTTACCAGCTGTTCATCGATGAAAACGGATATTACTATTTATTTGATCACCTGGAATTGGACCGAAGTTACAAGATAGCCTATTTTGTCAATTCACAATACTTTTTCTTTGGAATCTGGACTATGGTTTGTAGTATCGTTTTTCCGTTTGTATTGGTCAGATCGATCTGGAGAGTGAGAAATACCGGGCAGGAATAAAATGCATCATAATTTTTTAAGTGTTAATTATTCGTTATATACGCTTTTGTGCATAACAATTCTTATCTAAATTTGTAAATTTATTCGCCTGCCGTAATATAATGGTCATCATGGTTAAAACTCGGTGCAATAAGGGAAGCATTAAATAATTGAGCTTAATAGAGAAGATTCTTTTTGATTAACAGTTAAAGAAAAAATCTTGATTGAGAAAGTTAAAATATCTGGCATTAGCCATTGGTTGATTTTGGTTCTGCTCAGTCTGACATGGGGAAGTTCTTTTATCCTGATCAAGAAGGGGCTTCTGGCATTCGATGATCTTCAGGTCGCTTCGCTCAGAATCGCTATTTCCACCCTTGTTTCTGTTCCAATAGTCATATATTACAGGAAAAAGATCCAATGGGAAAAATGGTATATTTTTCTTTTTGTCGGATTGGCCGGCAACGGTATACCTCCTTTCCTTTTTGCGACCGCTCAGACCCAGGTCAATAGTTCTCTCGCCGGCGTACTCAATACTCTAACGCCCATTTTTACACTATTACTGGCCCTCATTTTTTTCAGACATCACCTGAGTTTCCGCAATATTACCGGTGTTCTGGTTGGCCTGGCCGGAGTTTTCCTGATCTCTTTTTCAAATGGTATTGATTTTGGTGGTGACCTGAGGTTTATTCTAATGATCGTGATCGCAACTGTGCTTTACGCAGTCAATATCAATGCGGTCAGGTATTATTTCCCAAAAACAAACCCGATGATCATTTTGAGCACCTCATTTATGCTTTTTGGCCCTTTTTCATTTATTTATCTGTGGAAATCAGAAATATTTTCCGTGATCATTGACCATCCGGCCGGACTTGTGTCATTGCTTGATGTTGCCATACTGGCATTGGTGGGTACCATGCTGGCTACCTATTATTTTTTCAAACTACTCCAGGAAACCACAACGGTTTTTGCATCCTCGGTGAGCTATGTCATACCTTTGGTCGCGGTTGGATGGGGATTATTGGACGGAGAACCTTTCAATATGATGTATATTATCAGTCTGTTGCTGATCCTGGCAGGTGTTTTCCTTACGAGAAAGTGATATTTCTTTTGTTCAGATAGCCATTAACTTCTTTTTCCCGATTCTGAGCCAAGCTATTTTATTTTATCGCCGCCGCCAAAAACTATGGAAGTTGAGAAACGTTCAGGTCAAAAAATCAAATTAACTGAATAGGAAGTTTGTACGATCTCAAGGGTATTCTTATTTTTCAAATTGGAATATTGAGTCTACTCCAGAAAATCCAATTTGTTGATTTTCAATTGTTTTTTGCTCCAACCTACTGACGTCGTAGATGCTGATAAGCTCGCTTCGTCAGTGCTAAAGGTCAGCACTGGACTAAAGGGAAACGATTGAAAATCAACAAATTAAAAGTCCCCATTTAGGGGGATTCAGGGGGCAAATATTTTTTGGAGCAGTCTTATTATTTCTTTTTTTAATATCTTTTCTTCCATGAATCTATAATTGTTGCCCGAACAATTCGACACAATAGCAATTTTTTTTGTTATTTTCGCCCTGTATTTCTGAAAATTTTGACATACAGGGTTCGCACATCAATTTTTTGTATTGCCGGACTCAGATTTTGTTATTTTCAGGATATGGAAAGGTTAATGATTAGTCATTTCCGGCTTCCATAACGTTTTGCTTTCAACTTATGATTTATTCACCGGAAAAAACACTGCAAATCTGATGAAAGAGATAAAATTATTTTCAGGAAGTGCAACACGTCAATTGGCAGAGGATATTTCTCACCACTTTGGCGATCCACTTGGTGATATGCAAACTTCACGGTTTTCTGACGGTGAAATGCAGGTGATCTACAATTCATCTATCAGAGGCGCTTCGGTTAACCTGATACAGTCTACCATTGCCCCTGCGGAAAATCTGCTCGAATTGCTCCTTATGATCGATAGCGCCAAAAGAGCTTCTGCAGGTTATATTACTGCCGTCATTCCTTATTTTGGATATGCAAGACAAGACAGAAAAGATAAACCGAGAGTGCCCATTTCTTCCAAACTGGTGGCGAATCTCGTTACGGCAGCAGGTGCAGACAGAGTGATGACGATGGACCTTCATGCGCAACAAATTCAGGGATTTTTTGATATTCCAGTGGATCACCTCAAAGCTGAAGCCATATTTATGCCTTATTTGCGACATCAAAGCAACCTGGACAATACAATTTTCGCCAGCCCGGATGTAGGCGGAGTGAAAAGAGCAAGGACCTACGCCAAATATTTTGAAAAGGAATTCGTGATTTGTGATAAGGAAAGAGAAAAAGCAAACGAGATCTCCAAAATGATCGTCATCGGAAATGTGGAAGGCAAGGATGTGATCCTGGTGGATGACCTGATCGATACTGCCGGTACCATGACCATGGCTGCAGATCAGATCATCAGGAACGGGGCCAGGAGTGTCAGCGCAATTTGTACTCACGCCGTACTTTCAGGACCGGCTTATGAAAGGATTGAAAAATCTCAGTTGAAGGAATTACTGGTGACAGATACGATACCACTTCAGCGGCCATCACCAAAAATAAAGGTGATCTCATGCGCCAAACTTTTTGCCAACGCGATCAAATATGTTTACGATAATAAATCTATCCAATCCTTATTTATTGAATAATTTGTATTCCTGATCAACGATATATTAAACCTGAGCTGAACGCTTTGCCTGATTGAAAATGATCAACTATGTTAAATCATAGTTTTTTTCAATGATCAATAATATTAATACATTGTTTTTTATACAATTGAATAAAAAAATATACCTTTGCAGTCCGTTTTTTAAATATTAACATTTGCTCGGCATTAGTCGTCTGTAAACAAGCGTAAAACAAGCGTTAGGGGTTTAGGAGCTCAATGTTCAGCTATACAAAAAATAGTAAATTTTTGACAGATGAATGTGATTAGTTTATCTTGTGAATCAAGGCAATCATTTGGAAAGCAACCTTCCAAGGAATTGAGGAGAAAAGAGTTGGTTCCCGGTGTGATTTACGGTGGAAAAGAAGTTGTACACTTTTTTGTTGATGAAACAGAATTGAAACAGATTATTTATACGCCTGATTTCAATTTAATCGAGATTGAAGTTGAGGGTAAAAAATACAAAACTGTATTGAAGGATGTGCAGTTCCATCCTGTTAGTGAGAATGTTGTACACATCGATTTTCAGGAATTGGTTCCCGGAAGAAAAGTTAAGGTCTCTGTGCCATTGCAGTTTTATGGTGATTCCAAAGGGGTCAAGCAGGGTGGTACGTTGGTTCCTGTGATGAGAAAATTGCAGATCAAATCCACTCCTGAGAACTTGGTCAGTGACATTAAAGGAAATATTTCAGCTTTGAGGCTTGATCAGTCCTTATATGTCAGAGAACTGGAAATTCCTGAAGGTATTGAAGTGCTGACTGTAAAGTCAACTCCGGTGGCTTACATCGAGGTGCCCAGATCTTTGAAAAGCGCTGAAAATGCTGCATTATTGGCAGCTGCCAAGAAAGGTATTGACCTGGACGAAGAAGGAGATCAGGAGTAATGATTTAATGTGTCTTTTCTTTTCATCTGGAAGAAGTAGTCGTGAGACTGATTTTTTTCAGAAAGGGAAAGAGATCAAAATAAAAAATAACCTGATGGGCTTGCCCATCAGGTTATTTTTTTTCGTGAAAAATCTGGTTGTGACGACTAAAAAGTCCGTATCCCAACCCTGAATTCAGGCTTGATTCTTTTTATTTCATTGAGATTCGCCCTCCGGCTTCGAAGGCAACAGATTTTTGATAAAACCTGAGAACAACCAGGCCTGGAAAATGCCTCTCATCAGCAAAAAGACCAGTAATGCGAGCCACAGAGCATGGATTCCCGGCAAGGATCGGGATGCAAAATATACAACTAAAAAGGTGATGAAGGACAACACCATGCTGTTGCGCATAGCTTTGGATAATGTTAATCCGACGTAAATGCCATCCCAGATGTAGCTTGCAAAACCAGCCAATGGCAAAAGTATGACCCAGAAATAATAACCCATGGTCAAATTTATCGCGCCCTGGTCTGATGTAAATAGTCCAGCAAGATGTTTGCCTCCAGCCCAGTAGAACAGGGCATAAACAATCGCGAGAAATCCACCCCAGATAAATGAATATTTTATGGATTTTTTCAGATTTATTGAATCTCCCCTGCCATAATATTTTCCGGTAAGGCTTTCAGCAGCATGGGCAAAACCGTCCACTCCGTAGGACATCCAGTTGAGGAATTGCAAAAGTATCACACTAGTTGCGAGAATGAGCTCACCTGCACTTGATGATTGCCTGTAGAAAAAGGCAAAAACCGTTGTGAGGCAAAGAGTTCGGATAAAAATGTCCTTGTTGAGGTGAAAAAAACGCTTCATCTCATAAAGATTGAAGACATCTTTTTTGATCAAAGACTTTTTCAGGAAGGGATATTTTATGAAAATTAAAATCAGCCCAAACAATAATCCGGCATACTGTGCGATGGTTGTGCCTAAAGCCACTCCGGTTTCTTCCATTTTCAGCCATACCACCATCACTATGCTCAAAAGAATATTGACCACATTGATCAGAATGGTTATGATCAGTGGTATTATTGCGTTTTGCATGCCAAAATAAAAACCGAGTACGACCATCAAACTTAATGCTGCAGGACCGGAAAGCATCCGGATTATGAAATAGTTCCGTGCAATAGGGTAGTGACTTTCGGAAATGTCCAGCAATCCGGCACTCAGCTGCCAAACGGGATTCCATAAGACCAGCAATAATATTCCGATAAAAAGTGAGGTGAACAACGCTCGATAGAATCCGCTGGCGATCGATTTTCCTTCTTCTCTGCCAAATGCCTGGGCAGTCAGACCTGTTGTGCTCATCCGGAGAAAGCCAAAATTCCAGAACAGAAAATTAAAGATCATGGCGGAGATCCCAACCGCACCCAGGTGCAGACCTGAAAGATGACCCATCAAAACCGTGTCTGTGGTGGACATCAGCGGAACGGAAATATTGCTCAGAATATTCGGAATAGCCAGTTTTAAAATTTCCCTGTTCATTGCGTGCACAAATTAGGGATAAAACATATTTTATTCCGCATCAGGTAAGCACAAAAGCAGGTTTTGTTCAGGAAGTAGTCTTTCGGTAATTCAGAACCGCAAAAAAATTGACCACTACACCGATCAGGCCAACTTTGATAAAATGTCCGCTGACATCTGCAAATTCGCTTCCTTTCAAGAGTACTTTTCGGTTGACATCAATAAAATACGCAACCGGATTGAACCAGGTCGTTTTCTGAGCCCAGGAAGGCATGCTGTCTATAGAGGTAAAGAGCCCGCTCATGAGGACAAATATCATCAGGAAAAACCAGGAAATGAACATGGCTTGCTGTTGTGTATTGGAAATTGTGGAAACCAGTAGCCCAAGACCCAGTATGGTAAATAAATACACAACGGAAAATCCAAAAATAAGCCAGAGACTCCCTTCCATCGGAATGTCAAACATCAGTTTTCCCAGAGTCAGGCCAATAGCGAGCTCCATCAGTGCCAGAACAGTGAATGGGGCAAGTTTTCCAACCAGGAACTGGTATTTTCTGATCGGGGTCACATTGATCTGTTCGATGGTACCCATTTCTTTTTCTTTTACAATATTGATCCCCGTGAAAAACATTCCGATGGCTGTTACCAGGATGACCAGGATCCCGGGTACCATAAAGTGAGCGTATTCCATTTCAGGATTGTACCAGAACAAGGTTTTTGTTTGCAAACCAGCTGTATTTACCGGATTGGCAGTTTTGAATTGCTCCGAAACGATGTTCCTGTTGAATGACCTCAAAATCGAATTGGTGTAAAATGTGGTCAGACCGGCTTTCATGCCATCTATTGCATTAGCCCCGATGAATACCCTGGCTTTATTGGTTTTCAGAAGATCCCTTTCAAAATCCTTCGGGATTTCGAGGATCAGATCGACATCCCTTTTTTGTAATTGTTCATAAGCCTTTTTATACGAATTGCTGATTTCCTTTACGATAAAATGCTCTGAAGCCTGGAATTGACGGATAAGCCTTACATTGAAGTTTTGATTTTCATGATTGATGATGTGGATTTTAATGTTTTTTATTTCAAAATCAGCTGCATGCACCAAAATGATCAATTGCACAAAAGGCATTATGAATAATGCAGGCAACATGATCTTGTGCCTGAAGATCTGTAAAAATTCTTTCCTGATGAGATATAAAATGGTACGCATATCCGTTTATTCAAGTCTGATCTTAAATTTTTGAATACTGGCTGTAATGAAAACCAGTGTCATTAAGCTCAAAATAAGGGTTTCTTTCCAGATGATGTCAAGTGTGCTTCCCTGCAACATCACACCCTTAATGATGATGATGAACCACTTAGCAGGAATGATATGGCTTATCCATTGCAAAATCTCAGGCATGCTTTCGATCGGGAAAATAAAACCTGACAACAAAACTGTTGGCAAAAACAACGCGATCATGGAAAAGATCATCGCTGCCTGTTGTGTGCTGGTGACCGTAGATATAAAGATGCCAAGGGATAACGAAGTTGATATATACAGCAGACTTTCCATCAGAAGCAGAACAAGACTTCCTCTCACCGGTACATCAAAAACCAGGTCTCCAAGGACGAGGATGAGCAAAAGATCAATAAATGACAAAGCTACGTAAGGTATGACCTTGCCCAGAATGACCAGAGCCGGGTGCAAAGGTGATGCAAGCAGCAGTTCCATGTTCCCGAATTCTTTTTCCCTGGTCAGGGCCAGAGAAGTCATCAGTGCACAGATCAGCATCAGGATGATGGTAATGATGCCCGGAACAAAAAGATAAACACTTTTCAATCCTGGATTGTACAGCATTCGCAATTCAGGTATGATGCTCATTCCCGTGATTCTGCCGCCAGCGAGTTCCATTTGATAGGTCTGAACAATGCCTTCGATATAACTGGAAATGATGGATGCATTGTTGGGCTCTGAAGCATCGGCAATCACCTGAATGGAATTGGATTTGTTTTTTTCAAAATCATTTCCGAAATTGACGGGAAAAACAACAGCCACATGAGCTTTTCCTCTCCTGAACAGTCGTTCTAGGGCTTCTTTATGATCCTCATAGGCTATAATTTTGAAATAATTGCTCGCTTCCATCCTGCGGATGAGCTCAAGTGAATGTACGTCCCCGGAAGGATCGATCACGACGGTTTTTATGTTCCTGATCTCATTCGAAATAGCAAAACCAAAAATCACAACAAGCGCAATCGGCATCAGGATCAGGATCATCAACGTTCGCCAATCCCTGATGATGTGCAGACTCTCCTTTTGTATAATACTGATCAGTTTTTTCACTTCCTAAGTTTATAATTTATTGCGCTTTAAGTAAATTCTTGTATACCAAAAACATTGACTTTATTTCTTCAGTGGAGCTCATTTCACAAACCAGCTCATTGGTTAAACACTTGCCAATTCCAGAAGAAAATGATTTTAAGTAAATGTATTTCAATTGTTTATATTTATTTGTAGTACCAGAATTGGTCAAATATTTATGAATAAAATTCTCAAAACGGATTTGATTTGGTACAGTCCAATGTTATTCAATATGTTATATTTATCGCACAATTTTTATAAAGATGTCTTCTATACTGTCTGTTTGGTATTGATCCTTGAGTTGACCCGGCGTTCCCAATGCTACCACTTTCCCGGCATCCATGATGGCTATACGGTCACAATATGCAGCTTCGTCCATGTAGTGCGTTGTCACTAAAACTGTAATGCCTTGATTGGCAGCGCTGTAGATCATTTCCCAAAACTGTCGCCTTGTGATGGGATCCACTCCACTGGTTGGCTCATCCAGAAAAACGATTTTCGGCTCGTGGAAAATGGCCACTGAAAATGCCAGCTTTTGCCTCCAGCCCAGCGGGAGTGCCTTCACCAGTTTTTTTGCAGAATCTTCCAGGCCCAGTTGCTCAAGTACCTGAATTGTTTTGGATTTGATGAAAGAAGAACTTACCCCATAAATACCACCGAAAAGTTGCATGTTCTCCTTCACGGTCAGATCTTCATACAGACTGAATTTCTGACTCATATAACCGATATTTTGCCTGACTTTTTCCGTCTGATGATGGATGTCATATCCTGCCACCATGGCCTTTCCCGAACTGGCTCTGGAAAGCCCGGTAAGGATCTTGATCAAAGTAGTTTTGCCGGCACCGTTGGCACCCAGCAAGCCGAAAATTTCACCTTTTGGAATATGAAGTGTCACATTGTTGACCGCTGTGAAGCTGCCGAATCTTTTTAATAAATGATCTATTACAATGCTGTCCATACACAATACTTTAAGACATTAATTCAATGAACCTGTCCTCGATGGAAGGACGGGCAGCTTCTATTTCAATCTCACCGATGCCTGCCTGCAAAAGCCTCTTCCTGATCATGTCAATGTCCAGGAGGGTTTCTGAACTGCAATGTATAAATTCGCCAAAGGGATAGACTTTAGAAAAAATATGCAGTGACCTCAACCCCTGTATGAGCCCCAACCGTTCTTTACCTCTGACCCTGTACAAATGGCTGCTGAAATGTTCAACCACGTTTTGAGGGCTGGCAACTTCAAGTATATTTCCGTTTTGTATCAGGCCAACCCGGTCACAAAGAACTGCTTCTTCCATATAAGGGGTAGAGACCAGAACCGTAATGCCATGCTCTTTCATGTTTTGGAGCATTTGCCAGAATTCCTGCCGGGACACCGCATCCACTCCGGTAGTCGGCTCGTCCAGTAATAGCAGTTCAGGCCTGTGGATCAGCGAACAGGAGAGGGCAAGTTTTTGTTTCATGCCTCCGGACAGCTTTTCCGCTCTTCTGTTTTTGAACGGCTCGATCTGTTCATAGATCGGTTTGATCAGATGATAATGTTTATGGATATCTGTGCCAAAAACAGATGCGAAAAACCTGAGATTTTCTTCTACAGTCAAATCCCGGTATAAGGAAAAACTTCCCGGCATATATCCGACCCGTTGCCTGATCTTTTTAAAATCTTTGACCACATCCAATCCTGCTATCTTTGCTTTACCACTGTCCGGCAGGATCAGTGTCATCAAAATCCTGATCAGTGAAGTTTTACCGGCACCGTCAGGACCGATCAGGCCAAATAACTCACCTTTTCCGACTTCAAAACTGACTTGTTTCAATGCCTGATGCTGGTCGTAAGATTTCGATATGTTTTCTACCCGGATCATCGTTTGGATCGCTGATTTATTTTCCTTCTTTTTCTTTATGCAAATGCACCTCACCCGGCATGCCGATCTTGATCCTGCCTTCAGGATTGGGTACCCTAACCTTGAATGCATAGACCTGGTTGACACGCTCTTCCTTGGTCTGTATGGTTCTGGGCGTGAATTCAGCCTGTGAGGAGATCCAGCTGATCCTTCCGCTGAAAGTGGAATTGGAATCTTCATTTTCATCGATCTGTACCTCAACTTTCTGTCCAATGCTGATCTGCGACAATTGAGCTCCGCTGATATAGGCCCTCAAAACCATCGTGTCCAGATTGGCTATACTGTAAACAGGCCTTGCCGGAGAAACCAATTCACCTCTTTCAGCAAGCTTGAGCAAAATGGTCCCTTTGACCGGATTTTTGATCGTGCAGCGACTGATCTGATCATCCAGTTGCGCAATCTGACTTTCCAGAGGCAACAATTGTCCCATAATGGCCTGATTCGCGATGGATGATTGTTTTTTCAGCGTGGTGATCTGCTGTTGCAGTATATCCATCTGACCTGTAATATCATCCAGTTGCTTCGGAGTCGCCACCTGATCAGCCAACATGGATTTTACACGCTGACGCTCTTTCTCGAGTACTGAAAGCTGTTTTTGAATGAGTTCGATCTGAGGATCTGGATCCTGAAGCTGTTTTTTCAACGCACGGATAGATGCATAAGCCTGCTGCTTTTTGAGATTGAAGGGAATTGTGTCAACCAGCCCGGCTATGGCATCTGCCTCAATTTCACTTCCTTCGGTTATCAGAAAATCAACCAATCTGCCGGAAGCTTCCGGCGCGACAATTACAGTCACTGATTCAAAATTGCCATAAGCGTCTGCTTCTTTGGTTTGGTCTTTACAGGCCGTGATGGACCAACTCAGAATGAGGACGAAAAACATGCTGCGATTCATAGGTATTAGTGTGTTTTATTATACTTTAAATTTTTAGATTCAATTGCGACGATGTATGTCATGACGATGAATGTCATGATTTTCAATCACTATGTTCCATTTTAATCTTGGAAACTTTGAAATAAGGAACTAAGGAACATAGAAACAAGCAATACAAACAACCACTGAAATGATGACCTGTAAGCATTGATCGGTTTTCTTATGTTCTGAAGCGAACAGTTCAAACAGCTCAAACAAAGGAACCTTCATGTTGCAGGTGAAAACACCTGCAATGGCAATATCCCGAACAAATGAACATAGGAACAAAGAAACAATTCGAACAATTCAAACAAATAACTCAAATAAACATTCCGGCTTTCCGGAACTTCATGTTCAGAATATCAATGGATTATATTTTGCCTTTTATGATCATGAACTCTGCCTTGGTTTTGATCAGTTCCAACTGATACTGACTCAGTTTAAGCCGGGTTTCCATTACATCGTTCAGCGATCTCAGATATTCAACCGGCAACAAAGTGCCGTTTTCCATTTTTTTCTTTTGAGCAAGCGCAATCTCTTCCATCTTCTGATGGATCTCTGTTTGTTGTTCGATCAGTGAGGCATATTTTTCCAGGAGGATCTGATATTTTTCATCCTGCTGTGAATACACATCCTCCAGAAAATGCTTTTGATTGGATATCATGGATTGCTGCAGCTTGATGACCTGCTGCTCATTTTTTCTTTTACCCCAGTCATAAAATTTCCAGTTGACGCCAATTCCTCCAATTGCATATATGGACAACTGGTCATCAAAAAAATTCAACGGATTCGGATAGCCAACACCGGCTGTTCCAAAAACGAACAGACGCGGCTTTGCCGTGGTTTCAAGCAGGCCGGATTGTTCTTCCAGCTGGTATTTCTGCGCTTCGAGCAACTCAAGTTCTTTTCTGAGGATCTGATGGTCCATCAGTTGGCCATTGAGATCAGGGACTTTCAAGCTGGCATCCTCAGAGAGAGATATCCTGGCAACGGCCTCCAGGTGACGGATTTGTGCCATCCTGTCCTTTTGATTGGCTTCTATCTGGTTTTGGAGCTCCAATTCCTTTACCTCCCATTGAAGTATCATGCTTTGGTCCGCGACGCCGTGTTTTTGGAGGTTCTCCAGCAATTGTCGGGTGTCTCGTATCCTGGCCAGGTTCAGTTGCAGGATTTTGCCTTTTTCATCCAGGAAAAGGACACCCAGATAGAGTTGAACGATCTGAGTTTTGATTTGTTCCAGTTCAACGGTCAACTGCTGCTTCTGCGTACGGATTGAAGCTGACTGTGTGGATTTGAGTTGGTTTTTGTAACCACCATCGTATATGATGTAATTGAGTTCCAGTGCAGAAGTGAAGCTGTAGATCGGCACTTCAAAAGAAGGTAACATCGGATTTTCAAATTCCAGTGAAATGCTTTCGGACTGAATTTTAGCGCTGGTATTCCAGTTGATCCCCGGATATGCTGCAGCATCGGCAGCTTTATGCTGTGTTTCCAAGGTCTGATCCATTAAAGCGAAATTGGCTTGCAATGGATGATTCCTTATCCCTGATTCCAGGCAACTCATTAGATCAGTTTCATTGACCGTTTGGCTAAATATTGCTGTAATATTTGCAGCAGCCAGTACAATAATGGATAATAGGTATTTGAATTGCATAATTATTAGCTATTTGGATAATCTTTATTTTTTAAAGCATCTATGATAAATCCTGCGATTTCTTCCTTTCGGAAATCCATCAGCCGCATAAAATCTTCCTGGCTTATGGACATGGCCTGCTGTATCATGGGTTTGGCGATGAATGGGAAAACACACAGGGACAAAACGTTCAGGATCAATTGGATCGGATTGATGGGTTTGATATATCCTTCCCGGGTCTCCAGTTCGATCTGCCAGATCAGTTTGATCGGGTTGATCTTATATCGCTTGACGATCTCTTTGGCAAAATCATCTCCCCGGAAATGGATTTCATGCAGTATAAAAGTAGGCAAATATGGATTTTCCATGAGTGTATCAATATAAAAGTATACAAATTGCCTGACTTTATCCAAAACCTTTTCTTCACTGGTGACCAGCTTTTGCAATTGCGGAGCAAGGATCGAGACATTTTCACTGACCACTTCATCGAACAAGGCTTCCTTTGATTTGAAATAGTAATGGAGCAATCCTTTGTTGATCCCTGCCAAATCAGCAATTTCCTGCATTCTTGCACCGGCAAAACCCTTTTGTATAAACACTTCGCGGGCAGATACCAAAATTTTTTCCCTGGTTGAAATCATAATTAGCCAAATGGGTAAATGCAATATTACGTATTCTGAGCTGTTTTAAACAAATTTTCAATTAAATATTTTGAGAAAAATTTTCATTTTAGCCATGATTTTGATGTTCCTTTATCTGATTCATCAGATTAATGTTAATTTTAACGCTGTTTTTCTGAAACCTTTTTTGGTAAAATTGACTGTACAACTTAGTCATTTGGAAAACCGGAAATAATAAATAAAGGGTATGACTGAACATAAAAAATTCATGCAAATGGCCATTGATCTCGCAAAGGAAAATATTCGCGGTCCGCTGGGCGGTCCTTTTGGTGCTGTTGTGGTTAAAGACGGCAAGATCGTAGGTAAAGGTGTCAACCGCGTTACCGTTAATCATGATCCGACTGCTCATGCTGAAGTGGAAGCCATCCGTGATGCCTGCAAAAACCTGGGAGATTTTCAATTGGAAGGGTGTACCATTTATTCCAGTTGTGAGCCATGTCCGATGTGTCTGGGGGCGATTTACTGGGCGCGGCCGGATGCATTGTATTTCGGAGCGGACAGGGATGATGCGGCCAAAGCAGAGTTTGACGATTCCTTTATCTACAAAGAGATCAGCAGGAAAACGAAGCTACGCAAGATCCCGACACTACAGATCATGAGGCAGGAGGCGCTGGAGATATTTAAAGAATGGTCGAATAAATTGGACAGGAAAAAATATTGAAGCCGTCATAAAATGTGTTTTTCTGATGTGTGAACGTCTGTTGTATATTTGTGAATTAAAATTTTTAGATATGTTGCGAAATTTAATACTTTTGGTCCTATGCGTATTGTTGTATGGGTATGTTGCCAATGCGCAGGAAGCTGCGCCTCCACCTGCTGATAAAGCCTGGACGACCGGTGGTAATATCGGTTTGGATTTCTCACAACTGGCGATGATCAATCCGCCGATCGGAGGCGGAGAGAATAGAATGGGGATCGGTGGTCTGACCAGTCTGTTTGCCAAATATGCCAAAAACAAGACGGTATGGGCAACTGACGGGAATCTGCATGTGGCAGTTCAGCGAATTGGTTCAAAAGATAAACCTTTTACCAAAAACCTGGATATTCTGAGGATCAACAGCAAGTATGGCAGGATCCTGAGCCCCAAGATGAATGCCAGTTTTGTGGGTACCTTTGAAAGTCTGCTCCTGAATACCTACAGTGACCTGACCTTAACCCAAAGCCCTACCAACACTTTGAAAGCAAAATTCCTGTCTCCGGCTACCATTTTGCTTGCTCCCGGTTTTGATTACAAACACGATGACCACCTTTCCGTGTTCCTTACGCCTGCAGCTTATAAAACCATCATCGTACTGGATGACGATATTGCAAAACTTGGGGTGCATGGTAACCCGTTTGTGAGCCCGACAGATTACAAAAATGTCAAACACGAATTCGGGGGCCATGTCAAAGCCATGTACAAAAATGTATTTGTAAAAAAACTGGCTTATACCGGTGAACTCAATTTATTCTACGATTATCTGAGTAAAAACCATGGTGTAGAATTTATCGATGTGGTCTGGCTGAATAACTTTGGCCTGGAAATTATTAAGGGACTGACGCTCAACCTCATCGTCGATGCACGATGGGACAGGGACATCGCGTCCGTTTTGAGCGAAGGAACGCCCGATGGATTGACCGAGTTCAGAAAATGGAAGATCACACAGGCATTTGCGGTGAAATATAATTTTGTGTTTTAAAGTTAAAACTTGAATGAAATAAAAAAAGGCCATCGGATCTCCAATGGCCTTTTTGCTTTCCAGAATGATCTTTAATCACATCACACTGATCCTGATCATGGTACCGGGTGCAGGCTGGTTATTATAGGAAAAATTATTCAGTTTGACAATGGAGTCCAGGCTTGCATTGGGATACCTTCTGGCTACATCGCGAAGTGTTTCGCCCGGTTTGAGCCGGTACATCACAAAAGATTCCCGTCTTGGATATTGTTTGGGCTTGATGGAGTTGACTGCCTGTTCGCTCAGTGTGGCGAAATCAACTTTGTTGCCTCTGTCCTTTGGGAGATCGAACTGCTTGACCGGAACCGGCGTAAATTCTTTTTTCTCCTGAAAATCATACAACATCAATCCTACCACTGCGGGATGAAAATTCATCCGGATATAGTAGTTATAATCTATACTGTTGGGGCTGAGCAACTGTATGTTCTCGTGATCTTCAGATTGCAGCAATTTATACATAGCCTGTCTTGGCAGAACCAATTTATAACCTTTCGTATTCGCAGGTATGAAGTTTTTCAGATAGCTTCTGTTCAGATTCTGGATAATGTCCAGATCGGTGCCGGTCAGTCTTGAAATTTCCTGGAAGGAAAGGTGTTGATAAACCAACGCCTCCTGATTTTCAAAATAATAAATATCCGGTTTGGCAGGCAGCAACTGATGATCGTAATGGTATTTATACAGATATTTGGCTGCGATAAATTTTGGAATGTATTTGCGGGTTTCTTTCGGAAGCCTGCTCTGAATGGACCAGTAATCCTTTTTACCGGTTTGACTGATCGCCCTGTTGATCGCTCCGGGTCCGCAGTTGTATGCCGCCATGGCCAGCGTCCAGTCACCGAACTCGCCATACAGGTAGGTCAGATAATCCAATGCAGCATCCGTTGCCTCATTGACCGTATATCTTTCATCCAGATTTTTGTTGATGGACAAGCCAAAGGCTGTTGCAGTGGGCTTCATGAACTGCCATAATCCGGCCGCACCTTTACGCGAAACAGAATTGATCTGCAGCGAAGATTCAATCACGGAAATGTATTTGATCTCTTCAGGCAAATTGCGCTCCCGGATCTTTTGTTCAAATACCGGAAAATAGATCGCTGTACGTCCAAGCAGTTCTTCAGAGTTTTTTCTTTGTTCATTGAGGTAACTGTCAACTGCCGCTTTGACCATATCATTGTAGCGGTAATCAACAAATCCGGACATGTTGGTGATCTTGGCTCTCAGGTCAGCATCTGTAACTTTGGCATATGATGTTTTGCCTGCATCGGATGACGATGCCGGCAAAGCCAGAAATAAAAGTAAACTTAAATTTAATAAAGCGCTCCAGATATTTAATTTGGATACAATCATGAAATTATAATTTGTTAACAATAATGCAAGCTTATCACTTTAAAAACAAGGGATTACAAGCCGGCAAAATCCGCATTTTAATTTCCCAGATTGAAATTTAATAACAACTTAAACGGAAATTCTGCGCAAAGATACCTATAAAATCGAAAAATTACAAATATTTATACATTAATAAATAAAATAATATATAAAATACTGCATATCAATTATTAAAAACAAATAAATTTTTATAAAGTATTTTGCGATCTGACTATCTTATTAATTGTCAACCGCATACTGCAGTTTTGATTCCAGACCATTTATGTTGCCTGATTCCATCAGACAGGTTAAAAATGCGAATTTTGGGTAAATTTCTAACTATCAATAGTTCGTTAAAAAAATAAATAAATAGTTGATATTCAGTAAAATAAGTA
>CAZQKR010000070.1:0-15795 GCA_964594045.1 uncultured Saprospiraceae bacterium
GCCGTCTTTGATTTTTCCCTATTTTGTGTTTACACAAAATATTTTATACTCTCAGAAACGGTGCATTATCTTCAGCACAAAGCTATCCCGTTAATACATCTGTTGCTATTCCGGAATACATAAATGGCACCTATTACCTCATCTACGAAACAGATGTTTTTAATCAGGTTTATGAATATATATTTGAAAACAATAATTTCCGTATTTCCACACCTGTGAACATTATCCTGGCGCCACCAGCCGACCTTGTCCCAATATCATTGGCTCTGCCTGCCAATGTTGATGCCAATGCGATAGCACCAGTTTCGTGGAGCGTAGCCAATGAAGGGGCAAATCCGTCCTTGTCATCATGGAGAGACAAGATCTTCCTTACTCAGGAAGATACACTCAACACGATTAACGCATTATTGATTCACAATCAGATCAGAACTGCGGTTTTAGGAGTAGATTCCGTTTATAATATTGCTATCAATAAGGCTATGCCGGCTAATATTGCCGGAACATTTAACGCATTTTTATACACCGATGCAGAAAATACTGAACTGGAAATCTACGAGGACAATAATATTTTTGGCCCGGTACCGGTGTTGTTGCGTGTGCCTGATCTATTGCCGGAAGAAATGGATCATCCGCTATCGGTTACAGCAGGCCAGACTTATGTCCTTAACTACAGAATCAGGAATTCAGGCATCGGAAAACTTGTCAACAGGGAATTGACCGACCATATTTATGCCGTTACAGGTGATCAATCTGCGCCTGATTCCATCCATTTACTTCAAAGCATTAGCGCTGTTGCCAATATTGACCCGATGACATACATATCAAGGCAGGCCACATTTATTATTCCGGATGGTTGGACTGATAGCTTGTACCTGCTAATTCACACGAATTTTGATAACACAATTTTCGAGAATGGAGATAGTCTTAATAATCTTCTGTATTCTGATCAGAAACTGTCTGTATTGTTGCCTCCATACCCTGACCTTGCCGGATTGTCGATCACATCATCGGACACCCTTTATGCAGGTTCCGTCCACAGCATAACCCATTCTGCCACAAATCTTGGACCAGGAAGCATCTCGGGTAAGTCATGGCAAGACAGGGTTTATCTTTCAACAGACACGATACCTGAAAGCGGTCAAATTCTCTATACAAGTAATCATTCCAACAATCTGGCTGCAGGGTCCCAGTATAGCGTTACAAGAAGCTTTACAGTGCCTCCCTCAGTTGCTGAAGGATATTATTACCTGAAACTCAATACAGATGTCAATAACAATGTTTATGAACATGGAGGGCTGGAAAATAATTACTATATCAGTCCGGACTCTGTTTATGTGGTAGGCTACCCACTATCAGATATTGCTATTACAGAAGTCCAGGCTTTACCTGACACCATTTGGTCAGGTATGGATCTGAATATCCAGTTCAGGATCGCAAACATTGGCTCTGGAGTTGTTTCGGGTATCCCCTGGAATGATGCCATATATTTTTCTTATGATAGCATCTGGTCAAATAGTGCTCAGAAACTTGCAGAACTTATCAGGACGACAACCCTACTGCCTGGAGCAGATTACATGAGAAATATGCAGGTTACTTTGCCTCAGGGAATATCAGGAAGTATTTATCTTTACGCAGTAACTGACCCGGCATTCAAAACCAATGACCTGGATACAACAAATAATATCGTAAGACTTACTTCAGCAGGTTTTGAGGAAGGCGACTCTACTGTAGTATTTCTCTCTCCTTCTCCTGACCTTGTGGTAAGCCAGGTTACATGCCCTACAAATGCAATTGGCGGTCAGCCACTGACAATAATCTACACAGTAGCCAACAACGGAAATGCCGGCCTTATTGATAGGACATGGTCCGACAGGCTGTTCCTGCATGACCAGTCAACACCTGGAGGACAGATTCTGCACACTGTAACCAGAAAAAGGTCATTGCCTGTTGGCGGTAGTTACACGGACACCATTCTCATCAACCTGCCGCTTGTAAACACCGGCAATTATTACCTGTTGCTTATGACGGATGCTTCCAATATGATCTATGAGCACGAGGCAGAGAACAACAATTACAACTCCAGGCTGATCACTATACAGGCAGCACCACCTTCGGATCTGATAGTGGAACAGATCAGCTCATCAGCTGACAGCACTCAAAATGGCCAGTTATTAACTGTTTACTGGAACACACGCAACCTGGGATCAAATCCGGTTGATGGTGTCATGACGGAGGCAGTGTATTTCTCCAGGGACAGTGTATGGGATCACAATGCAATATTGGTGGGGACCATCACATCATTTTACCAGATCGTGCCAATGGGATTTACTCCATCACAAATGAGTTTTGTCGTGGATGGGGTTCCATATGGAAACAACTATACATTTGTGAGAACAGACCTCAAAAACAACATACCAGAAATAGATGAAAACAATAACATCACTACAGGGCCTCAGGTTTATGTGGGCGTAAAATACCTTCCTCTCGACCAGCTGACAAGTGATGTCTTAATTCCCGGAACCAATCTTTTTTACCGTGTACATATACCGGATGTACTGGAAGACGAAACGCTCAGGATCACATTGACAGGTGATACCATCAGCGGGTATAACGAAAGCTATGTGAGGTTCAACACCTTGCCAGGCAGGTATAATTACGAATACAGCCACACCCAGCCATTCCAGGGAAGGCAAGAAGTGACTGTACCTGACCTGCTCGAGGGTGATTATTTTAACCTCAGTTATGGTACAACTGCCTCCAACCAGGTTCAGGATATCACACTTCTGGCCACAATACAGCAATTCACCATCGACAGAGTTGTTTCCCACTGGGGATCAAATACCGGCAAGGCAACAATCCGGATTTCCGGCGCCAGGTTTGAGCAGGGTATGACTGCTATCATCAAGCGTGACGATCTCGGACTTGAACTCCATGCTGAAGATCTTGTTTATTTTGATCCAGCAGTTGTTTATGCCACTTTCGACCTCAGAGCTGGCAGAACAGATCCTTCGGGAGACAGGATACCCATCGATATTGGATTTTATGATGTCATCCTGGTAAAGAAAAACGGTCAATCTGCTGCCCTGAATCAATCCTATGAAGTGAGGTCAGGAGGCAACAGCTTAGTGGATGTAAACCTGATCTACCCACCACAGAACAGGATCGGAGTGCTGGTACCTATCACGATAGACTATGCGAATATCAGTGGCAAAGACATAGAAAAACCTCGGTTTATGATCACCTCGCTCGACAACATGCCGATAGGCAGGTCTCCTACAGACCTGCAGGGAGTCCGGCATTATTCAGAGTGGACCAATCTGCCGATAGGATACAGGGAAGTACTGATAGAGCTTACAGGAAATGAAAAACCCGAGAGTGATTTCCTTAGGGCGGGAGCAACAGGTCAGGTTATTATATATGCCTGGATGCCTGAAGCAGGAACTTATAATCTTAAAGTAATTGACATAAATTAATAATAACTATGCGAGTAATTATATTGATTATATCGGTTTTTATTGCTTTTAGCAACGCACAGGCCCAAAAATGCGATTGTCCCTATCCCATTATTTTTGTTCATGGATGGGCTGGTGCTGAGACAGTATGGCAAGATTTTGCAAACCATTTATTTTTGAACGATATAGTAGTCAAAGGGGGGATTTTAATTCCAACCGAAACCGATAATGAAGGGACTGTTTATTATGCTCATTTGAATTACAACTATAACAGTACAAACATGCGGGGAGAGAATAACATTGAAGACTATCCAAATTATATCGATGATGATGTAATCGTTCATGAACAATTTTTTAATGCACCTGATATTTTACCTGATAGATGCGTATATGCAGTTTCATTTAACACAAAACGCACTTTGGTCAATGGCCAGCTGGTTTATGATGGCATGAGTATTTGGAATGACAATAATTATATTTACTCAGAGTCTGGCCAATCTGACAGTAATGAATCGGCTGCAATGAAACAAGGATATGCACTTGGAAAAGCTATTGATAAAATACTCCAGTTAACAAATAAAGAAAAAGTAATACTGATCGGGCATTCAATGGGAGGTATTGCTATTAGAGAGTATCTTCAGAGATCCTTTGATAATGGGGTCACCCATCCTTGGTGGGTAAACGGGCACCATCGTGTTGCAAAAGTCGTTACTGTAGGAACTCCGCACCTGGGGAGTAATTTCGGACAAGTATTCGGGTCAACATTAACCCCTGAAATAATAAATTTAAACATAAATTCTGAAGCTGTCAGAGATTTAAGAAGTTCTTGGACAGTAAGCGGAGAAGGTTATAGCTTTACATGGCCAGGTTTATACCTTTTTGGAAATAGTGATTTTTATGAATATCAGATTCCTGAGAATTATCATAACCAAAACGTAAATTGTAACTGGGATCCGGCTAATGATGCAGTATTAGGAATAAATGAATCACCGGCTGAAAATCCTTGGGAAGGAACAACCTACAGTCTATTTATGCCTTTGCCAAATGACATCAAATATACATATTATGTCTCTGATAAACTCAAAGATCCCCTTCACTTAGGTCGTTCAGATGGAATAGTGTTAGCTGATAAACAATGGCTCTATGAAGAAAAAAATGGGACTAAAATTCCTTCTCCAATACTATATCATAATAATTCATACAATGAGTATTTTTTGAGTGACAGGATAATTACAAGTAGTGTTGCTGCCCATACTTATCATACTGCTTTTTATACGCCATTTAATCCATGGAATATTGGCAAAATAACTAATGAAACCAAAGACTTCTTTGAATTGATAAGAACTTTGGACGAACCTGATTTTCCATATTTCGCTTACAAGATTTCAAAAGGAGAATGGTATTCTGGTATGACTCAAAAGAGGGCTGATATAGTGGCTGACGATAGCAATGCTGATATGGGGAAAGGAAGCAGCGACCGTACGACTGACAGCGACTGGTACAAAATAGACCTCGACCTTTCCCTCGACAACCCTAAACTGCTTATGATCAGGAACAACTTTGTAACAGACACACGTATTGATATCTTTCCCGGCAATATAGATTTGTTTATTAATGATCATGGTGCAGCTTTAAACAGCCTCCTTTTAGCCAAAGATACGGAAAAGGTAGGGGTTATGGACCTGTCCAATCTGTCACAAGGCACTTATTACATCAGGATCACCCAGAGTATGAATTCTGAGAATACTCATCATCGCTACAAATTTGCTATTGTCGATAACAGCAACATCACTTCCATAGATACACGACCAAGATATGAAGAAAGTATAAAAAACATTCCTGTTCTTAAAGTTGGCTATGAATATTATCTGGCAGATATATCCAGGAATATTTATCTTTTTGATATGGACAATACGAGCTCATTCGATCGAGCAGAACTATACTACGACTATAATTGGGGAAGTTTTTGGAAAAACGAGCAGATTTCAGAAATACAGACGGACGCATATTGGGATGTTCAGAAAGCGCATGATATGCTGCAGACCACCATTACGGAAATGGACATTGATCTCCAAAGTGCAGATAAAATTGAATTGTTCACAAATCTAAACATACCGGAAATATATGGGCTCAAAGGCAGTAACGCTTTTACCCACTATGGGACACGATCAATCATGACTGGTTCAGGTGATCCGGAAATGGAAGTTTTGCCTATGGCATCTCTTGATATTGTCGGAGGAAGGTATTTCAGGATGGTCCTCGATCACAATAATAAACTAATCAAAAGATTCTCCAATTTTTATGAAAAGGGAGTGGAATGCAAACCTGAGTACTTTCAGACACAGGCCATTGCAGAAGCTTATTGTGATATTTTTGGTCTTTATCTGGAGCATAAGCACGGTGACAACAAACTGGTATCCCGGAAAGCTTACATAACCGGATTCGATGTCAAAAAAAGAAGGAATTTCAGAGAACCTAAGGTCAGCTCTGCAGATGCATTAATCTATTACGATCCTGCCATATTCAATAGTCCCAACTGCAATCTGAGCCCTCAAAGCGCTGCATTTATAATGAGTCATTGGTTTTACCTTTTGTCTGAAGGAGGCAAAGACATCAATGCTCCCCGTCCATACGACATCACCGGAATTGGAATTGATAACGCATTTATGATAGTTATGAAAACACTGGACAGTCATGTTGGTGAACAGGCAAATTTTGAAGATTTTTGTAATGCGACTATGCTTATGGCCAAATTCTTGTTTGGAGATTGTTCACAAGAGTTTATATCAGTTCAGAATGCCTGGTATGCTGTCGGAGTTCACAGCATTTCTACTTTAATGATCAATGATATTGTTTTTGAAAAACCGGATTGTGGCGAGGAAAATGGCAGCATCGAAGTGATAATTGATGGCAGCATTGCCGGACTTCAATATTTGTGGGACACCGGTGCAACGGGAAATAAAATTGAAGATATCGCTGCCGGTACATACAGTGTTGAAATTTCCAGCAGTGAGGGTTGCAGTATTACGCGTGAAATAGAGCTTGAGGAGGAATTATCTTTCAAATTTAAAATCAATATAACCCAAAATTCTGATTGCAATTCTCCAAATGGAAGCGCAAGTCTGATTATAAGAGATAAAAACACAAATTCGGTGCCGGCATCTTTATCGATAGAATGGAAGGACAATAATGGAAATTTCCTGGGCAATGGCATGATAGTGAATAACTTAATTCCTGGGGATTACATTGTATTAATAACAGATTTAACTACAACATGCAGCACAGAAGAAGTTTTTAAGATTGATCAGTCTTTGCCGGGCATTGGAATTACTGGTGGGGGATTTCTGGATATATGTACGGACTACATACCCCCGCATATAGTTCTGAATGTAGGAGCTTCCAATTGCAATAATTGCCAGGTTGTATCATGGTTTACAGATGGTGGATCATTTTTGAATATCAGTGATGACCAGCTTACAGTTGAAGTGCCTGTGCAAAACGCAGATTACAGTGTTGAATTGATTGATGCAGGAGGTTGCATTTATACCTATTCAACTCATATATCAATAAAAAGAGTTGATTGCAGCAAGTGTGCAGAAGATGCATTGAGTTTTATCAACTTTACCGGTGTAGATCCCTGCCGTGTATTCACGATGCTTGTTTTACGACCTGTTGACCCCAACGAGATCATCGGACCCATTGGTTACGAGGAGCAGAGGTGGCTGTCAAGGAAAGACCCGTTGCCATATACGATACTTTTCGAAAACGACCCACAATTCGCAGATGCTCAGGCTTCAAGGGTTGAGATAAATTGCTCCCTTGACGATAATATGAATCCTGCAAGCTTCCGGATTGGCAATTTCGGGTTTGCAAATATAAGAATTGAAGTGGATGAAAACAGAAGCCATTTCCAGTCTCGAATTGACCTTCGGGATTCATTAGGAGTTTTTGTGGATGTTGTAGCCGGTCTCGATATAGTTGATAACAAAGCTTTCTGGATATTCCAGGCAATCGATCCTGTCACGGGACTGCCGCCGGATGACCCAAACCTGGGATTATTGCCGGTTAATGATACAATTTCGAGGCGTGGGGAAGGTTTGGTTGAATTCCTGATCAGACCGTTTAATTCCACTGTTACTGGTGATATAATTTTCGCAACTGCTGAAATAGTATTTGATAATAATGAAGGCATTATAACCAATACTGAATTTAACACAATTGATGTTTTACCGCCGGTTTCTGTAATGAATGGAACCCCTTCACATATCGATTCTACAATAGTATTGCTCAATTGGTCAGCCATTGATGATCCCGGAGGATGCGGAGTGAAGGATTATATGTTATATGTATCCGAAAATGGAGGGCCCTTATTTTTATTTGCATCCGGTATTATTGATACATTTTTCCTGTTTCAGGGAAGATTGGAAAATACATATTGTTTCCAGGTAAGAGCAAGAGATTGGGTGGGAAATACAGAAGAAAAGTCTGATCCTGATGTATGTTTGATTTTGAGCCGCAAAGTAGAAATATTTCCTGTCGTATTTCTGCAGGGACCATACATTGAAAACGATACCCTGATGCATGACATTCTGAGAACGGAAGGGCTGATCCCAATTGTTAGTCCATACACCGATACTGATATTTATTATTTTGGAGATATTGAAACTGCAATGAATCCGCAAGCTCTTGAGATTACCGGCCCCGAGGCAATTGTTGATTGGCTATACATTGAAATCGTCAATAGTGCACAAACGATCCCTGTGTCCGGAAAATCAGTTCTTTTAAAAAGAAACGGCAAAATCGTGGAAGCTGATGGTATTTCTCCTGTTAGTTTTAGGAATATTGAGCCGGGCCAAAACTCATTGCTCATTTACCACAGACACCATTTAACACTTAAAACTTCAGAAGAGTATCTTATCAACCCGGGTCCTCTCAGCAATATTGATTTGAGTAATGATCTGAATAAAATTAAAGGAAGCTTGAATGCTGTCAGACAAATATCTGGCAGGTATTTAATGATCTCGGGTGATGCAGATTCTAACGGATTGATCCAAACCACCGATTTAATAAGGATAACAGAAAAGCTTAATAGCTTTGGCTATCACAATGAAGATACCGATATGAACGGAGTTGTTAACGAAATCGATATCAACTTGAAAACAATCCCTAATATTGGAAAAGAAAGACAGCACTAAGACTTTACAAACTGGTTAATATAAAAACTATGAAAAATAAAAGAAAATTAGGTCTGATATATAGTTTTATCTTATTATGTTCTATTGCTTTTCATGCATATGGTCAGGATATTAGCTATGTGGTTACCAATCCCAGACATACTTATCATGAAAATGATACATTTTACTTAATCGATGTTATTGTTTTTAGTAATCAAGGTCTTTTACTTGGAAGTGGTCAAATATACTTTTTATATGACACATTGGCATTTGGCCCAAATGTAGTCTATAATGAAAAAGTAGAAATTTATTTAAGTGAAGATGCAATCCTGAGTAAACAAATATCAGATGGCCAAAATCAGATTTCATTTTATAATACTTTTATTCTTAATGATAGTCAGGACTCTGTATTTTCATTCTCTTGGCAGAAAAACAAAACAGTTTTGTGGGGTGATGCTGAAAATATTGATTATTATTCCGACATTTTGCTTACATTAAAGTTAAATCTAAGACCAGGATTTGGTGAAATTGAGCCTTATATTTGCTTTTCAGATGATGGGTTACGTATCAGACAGACATTGAAAACATGTTTGACTGGAATGCCTGATACTTTGATGTGCAGCCTTTCGTCACAGAATATAATCAATGATGAAAGGTATTTTTGCGATTATTGTCCGATTGTTTACAATACATTTGATTCAGGACCCGGGTCTCTGAGATATGCGATTGAATGCGCAGAGAGAGGGGACACCATCAGATTTGCTAAAAACATGATTAACAGCACGATTTTGATTTCCAGCAATAAGATAGAGTTAGAAAAAGATGTGTTTATAGTAGTAAAAAAAGATCATAATATTGAGGTTGATGGTACATTTAGTCAAAGAATTTTTGAAATAAGTGCTGATACTTATGTATTTCTGGAAGGACTTTCGATTACATCAGGGTTAGCTGAAAATGGATCTGCAATAATTAACGAGGGCGATCTGACTCTAAAAGATTTGAATATATACTTTAGTTTCCCAAATACTTCAAATTCTCAGGTAATTAATAACGGAAATCTACAAATTGATGGAAATGTAAGTTTGATAAAAAGAGGTATGAGTACAGCAGGTACCATTTCTGATCTTGATTGTTCTTCAACCATTCTATCAGGTGTACTAATAGCAGGTTATATGTCCTCTGCCGTATCTGCAGAAGTCAACTATAGCGGAGGAGATGGAGGACCTCACATAGGTAATTCTGTTAGTTCTACTGGTGTTTTGGGCTTGACAGCGTCAACGCCTTCAGGTAATTTTGAAACAGGCAGTGGTATTTTAACCTATAACATTTCCGGAACCCCCGACTCTTCAGGTACTGCGTATTTTTCTTTAAATATTGGAGGGGAATCATGTTTAATGGAATTATTTGTTACATCAGGGACTATTACTGGAATAAATTGTCTTGATGCCAGCATTACAGGATCTTTGGTTGAAAATGTTCCATCTGGTGGTATATTGGTCGAGTTATTATATTCAGGAGGAAACGGAGGTATTCATCAAGGCCAAACAGTAAATTCTACTGGCGTAGCCGGGTTGCTTGCTTCAACCCCTCCAGCCAATTTCGAATTGGGAGATGGAATTTTAGTCTTTGAAATTTCCGGCACTCCGCTTGGGTCTGGAATTGCTGTTTTTGCAATCGATATTGGTGGACAATCTTGCCTTCTGGAGATCTCTGTTGCATCTGGGGAAATTACTAATTTGAATTGTACAAATGCTTATGTTTCCGGTGATCTGGTTGTCGGGGTAGAAACCACCAATGTTACTGCTGAATTACAGTATGTAGGAGGTAATGGTGGCCCACACATTGGACAGATAACAAATTCAATAGGTGTTGCAGGATTAACAGCTACTTTAGACTCAGGAAATTTTGAAATAGGAAATGGCATTTTAGTTTATCTGATATCCGGAATTCCCTCTGATACCGGTATTGCAATGTTTACAATAAATATTGGTGGACAAGCATGTAATCTGGAAATAGCTGTAGTTAATGAAGCATTTATTTGTGGCACTACTACTGTTTCGTTCATTTACAATAACGCGGAAGTAACCTATGGCACAGTAATGAGTTCCGGTAGATGTTGGCTTGACAGGAACTTGGGTGCATCTCAGGTGGCAACAAGTAGCATTGATGCATTGGCCTATGGGGACCTTTTCCAATGGGGCAGGCTTGATGATGGGCACCAATCAAGAGAGCCGTTATCCGGAACAACTACTTCTTTATCAAGTTCTGATAATCCGGGACATAATTATTTCATTCTTTCCTCAAGTAATCCATATGATTGGCGCATTCCTCAAAACAACAGTTTGTGGCAGGGTATAAACGGAATTAATAATCCTTGTCCGGATGGATTTAGAATACCTTCTGAGGCTGAGATAAATGACGAAAGGTTGAGTTGGAACAGCAACAATTCAGATGGAGCATTTAATTCTCCTTTGAAATTAACTGCAGCTGGTACAAGGGGAAGAAGTAGCGGAATGTTAGCGAATGTCGGCACTTTTGGCTATTATTGGACTAATACTGTAGTGAGTACAAATTCTCAGCGTTTGTATTTCGGAAGCTCACAAGCATCTATGGCTAGTAGTAACAGAGCATCTGGAATGACAGTGCGTTGTATTAAACATTAAACGCACTTGATAAATAGCAATAAAAAAGAAAATTTTCTATCAATTTAGTTGTGGTTACTATATTGAACAATTTCTACTTGTATTCAGACAAGGATGTTGGTTTAAAGAAGTATCCTTGATATTTTCGATATCACATCCTTCGCCTCCTTCAGCCGCGTCACCAGCATCCAGTCATGGAACATACCCGGATATTCATAATACCGGTAATCCACTCCGGAGGATTCCATAATCTCCCTGAACCGGCGGGCATCCGGAAACAACAGGTCATGCGTTCCGGTAAACACGGATACAGGACATAAACCGGACATATTGCCGTATATCGGACTGACACGATAGTCTTTTATATCCATCTTTCCGGCAGAATACTGACCGGCTATCCGAAGGCCGTCTATACTGAGTATCTTATCCTTTGCGTCAACCATTGGGATATCCGGATGGCTCATGCTGACATCCAGCCAGGGAGAAAGCAGGATGATCTGATCGGGGTTTTTATGGTTTGAAGCGGCCAGGCTTTGTGCCAGTGCAAGTGCCAGGCCTCCTCCGGCGGAATCACCCATTAAGATGATCTGCCCTGAAGGCCACCTTGCCATAATATATTCATAAAGCCTTTCAGCAAATTGATGCACTTCCTCACAGTTGGCTTCGGGTGCCAATGGGTAATCAGGAATGACGACTTTACTTTGTGAATGTACCAGCAATTGCCGGATAAAAGACCAGTGTAGACCGCTGATATTGCTGTAATAAGCGCCTCCATGAAAATAAAGGATCAATCTGTTCGGGTCAACTGATTTTGGAGTGATGATCCAGACTTTTCGTCCCTCATGACTGATCTCATCAATGTGATTGTTTTTATTAAATACCGCAGGGATCCGGACGGGCTTTTTGGGAAATTTGTTTCTGATCACCAGGCGGGTAAAGCGTTTCTTGAATCTGAAAAACCCCAGCAAGATCTGAATGAGTTTTGATTCAAATCCTGGTGGTTCGTCATGAACATACACTAGCTTATCCATTTTTTAGCTTGCTTTTCAGCACTTTGTCCGCAGCCAGTTTGCCCGTCAATATGGAGATCGGCAATCCGGCCGGACTGTAAACCCATTGTCCTGCCTGAAAAACGTCAGGCAATGGAGTTAAGACCGACTTTGCCACGTGCAGCATGTGATTGACGGAAGGCATGTAAGCGTTGGTAAATGCCCAACCGGTGATGGCACCGTCTGTATTGCCGGTCATTTTCCGGATGGTCAGCGGTGATGAAGAAAATTTTTCAATTACTTTATCCTTCCATCCCGGGAAAATAGATTCATCCAGTATTTCTACCGTCAGCTGCTCCATCAGGTTTTTCATTTCGTTGCCCCAGCCGAGTGCATCTATTTTCCTGGAGAGCTTATAATCAAAAAGCAAACTGACCACCACCCCGGTTTTACCTGCCGGAGCCAGGTTTTCATCCCGCAGGGACGGAATGGCGATCTCAAAGGTGTTGAGTTTGAAATATTCAGCCAGGTATTCCATGACCTTGCTTTTCCAGATTTGGTCACCGGGATCAATGGAATCATCCCGGATAAATTCATTGATCACTTCTTTTCCTACAAGAGACAACCCTCTTCTGTCGGGCGTGTAGAAAAAATGGCCGGAACAGATATCCCTGAACCATGATCTGTCCTGGTCAACCGTCATATACACGGTAAAAACCGAATCGGAACCTTCAAGATCTTTTAATGACCCTCTCCTTTCTGCCACTTTGTTTTTCAAATCAGCTGATCTCAGGTCTTCAAGCGGTATCAGGTTATACAACTGTTTCATATCACCAGCCCAGACCAGGTGACGGTATTCCGTACGGTTTCCTTCGGTATCCTCCACAAACTTTTCCTCAGGATGTACCCTTTGAATGGTCGTGTTTGTCCGGATCACTCCATTATGCATTTCAATGAATGAAGCTATCCGGTCCGTGATCGTGGCAGTACCTCCTGTTGGATAATGATAATCCAGGTACAGGCTGAAGTAACTCAGTGCAAATGAAGCCGGAGTTTTTTGAAAAAAATGCTGCGCTATGATATCGATCAGCGCCTGATTTTGGGTAAACTTTTTCAGATAATCCTCAACCGGATCATTCAGTTGCCTTATCTTTCCTATCGTCAGCAGGAACTTAAACATCCAGGGCAATAACTCCCTGAACAGATATTTTTTGTTTTTGGGAATGTCCATGAATGCCGGGTTGTCAATGCCATACAGTACATCCATATATCCCATTATTTTCCTGATCTCTTTGATGATGGCAGAAACATCTTCAGCATTTTCAGGGTAAAAGGACTGCAGGAACACCTCGTATTCATCCAGACTATTTTTGCCGGTGACATTTATGACCTTATCCGCAATGCCAATCGAAGTGGTACTCTTTTTGAATTCGATATCAATACCCAATTGTTTGAGCATCGGAAATACAATACCTGAATTTTCAACAGACCTCAGGCCTCCGTCAAAATAAACGCCGCTTCTCTGAAAAGTCTGCACCAGGCCTCCTGTTTTGGATTGTCTTTCAAACAAGATCACAGAACGACCGGATCTTGCAATATAAGCCGCAGCAGTCAGTCCTGCAATTCCTCCGCCAACGATAACCACATCATATTTCATCGTTTTCAAAATTTATATGATACAATTACATTTTCAACCCGATCATCTCCAGGCTCCGTGTGAATATTTCCTTTCCCAATTCCCTGTTTCTGGCATGTTTAGCCGGGATCTCTTCGTTGGTCAGGTTAAAAAACCTGCCGCTGACACCCTCCATTTCAGGGGAAGAAGCCAGGTAATAGATCGCTTCTCCCGATATTTCCGGGTTTTTGAGCATGGGCTGAATGAAGTATCTGGAGATGAAATTATACACTTTTCCATTGTTGGTACCGATGTTTGATTTTACAGCACCGGGATGCATGGCGTTGATGGTAACACCCGTTCCGCGCAGTAATTCATCCAGTTCCCAAACCGTCATCAATTGTGCTGTTTTTGAAGCGCCATAACCGAGGTAACCGTTATAGCTCCGTTTATCCCAGTTCAGGTCATCCATGTTCAATCCGTTAAAACGATGTCCTTCTGAATTGACGTGGATGATCCTTGCAGGTGCGCTTTCTTTCATCCTGCCGAGCAAGGTCATCGTGATCAAAAAAGAAGCAAGATGATTGACGCCCCAGGCCATCTCAAAACCATTAATGGTCAACTGCCGGGTAGTCATGTGAACACCGGCGTTATTGATCAGTACATCGATTTTTGGGTATCGCTCAAGTATTGTATGAGCGACAGACCTGACTTGATTGAGATCAGAGAGATCAGCGATCAGGTATTCCGGTTCGTGAGCCGTTAAATTCCGGAGTTGCCCGCACAGTTTTTCGGCCTTTTCCCTGTTTCGGACGATCATCACGATCTTTGCCCCGGCTTTGGCAAGTCTGATTGCAGCCTGGTAGCCAACACCTGAAGTCGTACCAGTGATCACGCAAATTTTTCCGTCCATTGAGGTATTGGATACCCGCTGTGTTTTACGGCCTGAAGATAGAAAGTTGAGTTCTTCCGGAAGTTGAAATTTTACACCCATTATCCAAATTTTTTAACGAGAAAACGGCGATACATTTTTCCAAAGCGGGGAATATTATTGAAAATATCACCCCACAGATCGTAGTAGTCCCTTTGCTCCTTTATCAAACCATCTTCACTCAGCGTCAACCGGGTACAACCGTAGAGCGGAGTATTGGGATATTTTTTGAACATCATGGTCATGATCCATTCAAATATGATGATGTTTTCATTCTGGGTAATGTTCAGTATCTCCATTTGGAGTTGCTGCGTTCGGGTGGTCAGTCTGTTGCACATGGCGATAAAGTCTTCTTTTCCTTCTATTCGCTGGATCGTATCCTGAAAGATGATCTCGTCGTGATAGTATTTAAAAATATGCGACCAATCCGGTTTGCCTTCGGTATTATAGGTTTTGGACCAAAGTTCTTTGATGGTTTCAGCGTTTAATTCCAATTTATCTTCTGATTGATTCATAATCATGGTACTTCAATGACACAATTATACGGATTCCATTGTTAATTTTTAAGGGTTAGCACTGAAATCAGAGCAACTTGTCTAATATTGCCATATTATCTCTCTGCACCCCTGGGTCTCTCTCCTTGGATTGACTTATTTTTTGATCATTTTCAAAGTATACGAATATCTTTTCCGGAAGATTTCATATTAAAGATCAACAGGAGTGTTTCGGAAGGCACTTACCATCGTATCTCTTTACTTATATGACCTTAGGAATTCAAAAAAAGGCTGAAAGAAGGACGATTTAATATGTCTTGAAACATGCCATTGCTGTTTAAACCTTGATGTATCGGGAAAATCTCTTATTTAGCCAACCGGTGTTTAAATGGTCCGATGGACAGAAGCCCGAATGATTTAAACGAGAATGAAGGAAAGTCCTAAAAGGACGGCATTTTAGTAACCGTATGCAAGCGAAGCGCAGCTTACGGAAAAAAG
>CAZQKR010000071.1:0-15620 GCA_964594045.1 uncultured Saprospiraceae bacterium
ATTTTAATCCAACGCACTCGAATCAGTTGACGCTTTTTTAATCGAACTCAGGTTGTTACATTATTGTTCGTCATTAAGTCCGTTGACCAATAGAGCGACCTCGTTATTTAAGACTTCAATAAATCCGTTGGAGATCCTGAATGTCAGGCGCTCACCTGCAACAGGAATGATATTCACATCACCTTGCTGCAGGGAAGAAATGATCGGTGCGTGATTTTCCAGCACCTCAAATCTGCCTTTCAGGCCGGGTACTATGACCCCTTTGATCTGTCCGTTGAAATATTCCCTGTCTGGTGTTAATACCGTTAAATGCATGTTGACAAATTTTCTTTATTATGCATTGGCTTCTTCAAGCATTTTCCGTCCTGCTTCGATCACCTCTTCAATCAATCCTTTCAGGTTGAATGCAGCCTCAGGATATTCGTCCATTTCACCATCGAGGATCATGTTGAATCCTTTGATGGTTTCTTCTATCGGAACAAATGCGCCCGGTGTGCCTGTGAACTGTTCGGCAACGTGGAACGGCTGAGAAAGGAATCTCTGAATTTTCCTGGCTCTGTTGACCGCCAGTCTGTCTTCTTCAGATAATTCTTCCATTCCCAGAATGGCGATGATATCCTGCAATTCCTTATAGCGCTGCAAAATATTGATCACACGTTGAGCCGTTTCGTAATGGGCTTTCCCCAATGTCGCTTCATTCATGATGGTGGAAGTGGAATCCAGCGGGTCAATCGCCGGATAAATTCCCAGCGATGCCAGCTTTCTGCTCAATACGGTCGTTGCGTCCAGGTGGGCAAAGGTCGTAGCCGGAGCAGGGTCAGTAAGGTCGTCCGCCGGTACATAAACCGCCTGTACAGAAGTGATGGAACCTCTTTTGGTTGAAGTGATCCGCTCCTGCATCAAACCCATCTCGGTTGCCAGGGTTGGCTGATAACCTACTGCAGAAGGCATCCTGCCCAACAAGGCAGATACCTCTGATCCTGCCTGCGTAAACCTGAATATGTTATCAATGAAAAACAGGATATCTCTTCCACCTGTTGGATCTGAGAGATCTCCGTCCCTGTAGTATTCGGCAACCGTCAATCCGGACAGAGCAACCCTTGCCCTTGCGCCCGGAGGTTCATTCATCTGACCGAATACCAGGGTTGCCTGAGATTCACCAAGCGTTTTCATATCCACCTTGGACAGGTCCCAGCCACCTTTCTCCATGTCTTCCATAAATTCTTTTCCATAACGGATAACGTTGGATTCCAGCATTTCCCTGAGCAGGTCATTACCTTCACGGGTACGTTCGCCCACACCTGCAAATACAGAAATACCGGCATATCCTTTGGCAATATTGTTGATCAACTCCATGATCAGTACGGTCTTACCCACACCTGCACCACCGAACAAACCGATCTTACCTCCTTTAGGATATGGCTCGATCAGATCGATCACCTTGATACCGGTGAACAAAACTTCCGTCTCAGTGGAAAGATCCTCAAATACCGGTGGCTTTCTGTGAATGGAATAAGCTTTTTCATCCTTTGGAACCGGTCCGATACCATCGATCGCCTGACCGATCACATTGAACAACCTTCCCTTGATCATTTCTCCGACAGGCATCGTGATGGGCTTTGCAGTATCCAAAGCTTCCATGCCCCTGACCAGTCCGTCGGTAGAATCCATGGCCACAGTCCTGACAGAATCCTCTCCAAGGTGCTGCTGAACCTCCAGGATCAAATCGTTCAAGCCTTCACGCTTCACAACCAATGCACTCAGAATCTCAGGCAAAACCGCTCCTTTATCGGAAAAACTGACGTCGACTACCGGACCGATCACCTGACTCACTCTACCAATATTTGCCATACTTTTTGTTTTATTGTCTTTTGATTTGTAATGAGCCGCAAAGATAAGGTGCGAAGAACAAAATCGATAATTTTCCCGGACTTTTAATGCTGCTGTGAAATATTTTCCAGCCAGAAGTTATTCGTGCCCTCTCCCAATACGATGGCGATCTGTGCAGAATTGAGCAGTTCCAGCATCGCCAGGAAGGTCACGATGGCCTGTATCCTGGTCTCAATCTGCTCAAAAACCTGTTCAAATCCGGTCTTTTTTCCTGGTTTCAGCCTGTTGAGAATGTGATTTTTCTGATCCTCAAGCGTATAGGTATAATTCCTGACAGTATGTATCTTGCGACTTTTCTTTTTCTCCAGTCTGGCCATCACTTTTTCAAATGCCTTGAGCAATTTGAACAGACTGACAGATTCCATTTCCACGTCTGTAAGCGCTTTTGAAGCGATCATCTTGAGTTCGCGGGATGCAAACTGACGGTTGAACTTACTCGCCCGGCTCTCTTCCAGCTTTCGCATATCGTCCAGGATGTCTTTATATTTTTTATATTCGATCAACTGCCGCACCAGGTCTTGTCTTGGGTCGATCGCATTGCCGGCTTCGTCCAGTTCCTTTCTGGGCAGCAACATCTTTACCTTAATGCGCATCAGGGTAGATGCCATCAGGATAAAGTCACTGGCCACATCAATATTCAGACGCTCCAGATGCTGAATGTATTCCAGAAAATCGGCTGTGATCGTGCTGATCGGAATATCATAAATGTCAATTTCATCCCGTTGGATAAAAAAGAGCAACAGATCGAATGGTCCTTCGAAATGCTCGGTTTGGATATGATATGAATCCGGATCCTTCATCTGAGCTGCAAAATTAGGTAAGAAAATGGATTAATCCGTTTTTTGAAAGTTTGAATTGTTTCTTTGTTCTTTTGTTTGAATTGTTCCAAATGTCGTAGATCATGACATTCATCGTCATGATTTGAGATGTTCGCATCAGATTACAACTCACAACTCACAGTTCACAGAAATAGTTTCTATTTTCTTTTTTCGAGGTGTCGTAGATCATGACCGATAACATCATGAGTCGAGTTGTTTGAAGTGATTTAACTATTGGCACCAAATCACTGCTCCCAGATTACAGATCACCGATCACAGATCATCAGAAATTATCCACACCTTTCCTACCTGGCTCTTGAACCTTCTGCCCTGGCTCTTGATCCTTTTGCCCTGGCTCCCGGCTTTTCCCTGAATTTTCAAATCTTCGAATTGTCAAATCTTCAAATCCCCAAATTTCCTTACCTTTGAAAAAAATCCATGTCCGGCACGCCTTTTTTCAGTGTGATCATTCCGACATTCAACAGGGCACATCTGTTGGCCAAAGCCATTCAAAGTGTTCTGGATCAAACCTTTACCGATTGGGAACTCATCGTAGTGGACGACGGATCGACGGATGAAACGGCTGCGGTGGTCAGGTCGTTCGGAGATGGGAGGATACGGTATTTCTTTAAAGATAATGAAGAACGGAGCGCTGCCAGAAATCATGGAATTGAACATTCCTGCGGCATTTTTATCTCTTTTCTGGACGATGATGATCATTATCTGAAAGATTTTCTATGGGAAAATCACCGTATAATTGTCAGAGAAAACACGCCTGTTTGCGCCATAATGAGCAATGAATACGCCCTGATGAATGGAAAAATGACACCCGGCAACATCCTGACCCAATACCAAAATAATCCTTCCAGGATGCTTTGGCTGATGCAAACCAGTATCAGACCATTTGTAATACACCGGAATATTTTGGAAAAAATGCAATTTGAAGCCCGGTTCAATAACGTGGAAGACTGGCATTTGCTGATCAGAATTTCATTGAAATACCCGATTTTCATTCTAAATAAAGTTTTAAGTGTTTATGTAGTACATGAAGAAAGAGGTACGCAACGGAAATTTCTCCATAATATCCAGGAAAATGCAATCCGGGAATTGGACTGTATAGAAGATCTGCTGCTGAATTGCCCTCAATTGAAGGACCAGATTCCAATTGAAGAAAAATCTGATCTGGTTAACCATAAAGTCTATGGTTTTGCAAGTGCTGCCATGAAAATCAGGGACTTCAAATTGTTTTGGCAACTAGTAAGGAGATTTGAGTGGAAAGGCAGAAAGTATAAAATCATCATTTACATTATTTCTCTCTTTGCAAGACTACCCATGTATCTGGTTACTCAATATTTTGGGAAAAGATAGATCAATAACCGTGAGTTCCCGTTACAAAGTAGTTTTTCATTAAAATCATTAATTTTGCCTGATGCGCTATTACTGCGATTTAAATGGATAATAATAAAAAGGATATTCTTTTTTCGGTGGTGATGACCACTCGCAACAGAGCCCATCTGCTTTCTAAAGCGATCGATAGCGTATTAGCCCAGACATACCCAGACTGGGAGCTGATCATTGTGGATGATGCCTCGGAAGACAATACATCATTGATATTAAAGGATTATCTTAGAAAAGAGCCAAAAATACGATGTTTTACACAAGAAACCAGAACGGGTGTCAGTGCAGCAAGAAATATCGGTATTTCAAAAGCGAATGGCAGCTATATTTCATTTCTGGATGATGATGACTATTATTTGCCGGGTTTTTTGAAATCATTTGCCTCAGAAATAAAGTTGAACGGTAAACCTGACGGAGTTTTCATGTGTGACTACCTGGAAGAATGGCCGGATCAAACAGTAACCGGGCCATCATATAAGAACTTCAAGATCAATGATCCGATCCAATTTTACCTCAAGTTTGGTGTTTTACTTCCATTGGTGATCCCGATAAAAGCGCTTCAAAAGGAAAAGTTCCTGGAGGAAATGGTATTGGGTGAAGACCTGAACCTGCTGGTAAGAATTCTTCTACAACACAAACTTTATTACTTCTCAAGCTCACTTTGCGTGTACCGGCAACACACGGGCATGACCGGTGATCCGCATTATTCCGCCAATACCTATATCAACCAGCCTTTCAACCAATTGTATGCCTGCGGACACTTACTGGAAAACTATCATGCTGAACTGAAAAAAACCAAATCTCTGAAATTTATCCTCCAGCGGTACAATAAAATTGCCTATTTCTATGCAAGTTCATGTATGAAATCAGCTTACTTTCATGAAGCTTTCATATTATGTTCAAAAATGAAATGGCCCCCGATTTGGATCTCAGCTTATTACACATTTTCAATCTTAGGAAGAATTCCCTTATATTTCTTAAAATCCCTGATTTTACCACGGAAAAAGAGAGAGATCGGGAAGGGGTGAGTGGGAGATTGTTCAACTGTTTTTTTGTTTCTTTGTTTCTAAGTTTCTTTGTTCGAAATGTCGAAGATCATGACATTTATCGTCATGATTTGAGTTGTTCGAATTGTTGAATCTTGAATTTTGAATCTCAAATCGACAAATCCTCGAATTTTCAAATCCAAAATCTCGCAGATCCCGATCAAGGATGCTGGTTGAAAATGCTGGCATTTTTCGTCAGAAAATTCATTGTCGGGGCACAAATTAACTCATTTCCAAATTTCCAAATTAACTCATTTCCAAATTAACTCATTTCCAAATTAACTCATTTCTTTTTTTAACTTTAACATTCCCCCACCACCATTTTTTGAATTTTTGTCCTATCTTTGACCCAACAATCGTAACAGCCTGTTATTAAGGGCATTATTCAATTTAAAACCAAACTGAGATGAAAATGACGCTTACTTTATTTATTGGTATGTTTTTTTTAAGTTATCTTGCGTTTTCGCAAACAAACCCTTCAGCTCAAAGTATTCCATATACTCAAGATTTTTCCGGATTACCTCATACTAGTACAACTTATCCAAGTGGATGGCAAGGTTGGACAATATCGACTAGCCCGGGAAATAATTTTAATACTGCTGCCCCAACTGCAGATAGAAGTTTAATAGCCAATAGTTCTGCCAGCACTACTTCAGGTAATGTTCACAATTACAACGGAAAGATAGGTTTCTTAAATAGTAGCAGTTTAGATTTATCGTTGGCTTTAGCAATCAATACAACAGGAAAATATAATATTGAGGTCAATTATGACATTATGACCATCAGAAACCCTTACGACGGAAGTAGTAATACTCGAATTAATGAAGCTACATTACAATATAGAATAGGTACAAGTGGCACATTTACTAATTTATCAGGAATAGAATATTCAAATAACACTACAACAAAAACTGGCTCTGGCGATACTGAACCTCAAAATCTTCAAAATAAAACAATTATTCTTCCTTCTTCTTGTGATAATCAATCAGTAATTCAGTTAAGATGGGCTTCAAGACAAGTTTCAGGGGCTGGAAGTAGACCAAGTTTTGCTGTTGATAACCTTTCAATTATTAGTAGACCACAAAACAACGATTGCGCAAATGCCACCTCCCTTGGCGACAATGTTCAATCTCCTATTGCCGGAACAACCACCAATGCTACATTGACGGCCGGAGCGCCAAATGGCACATGCACCAAGGCGGATACACCTACAGGCGATGTATGGTATCTGCTTGAAGATGTTGATACCGGTAATAACCGTACAGTGAGCATTACTGTTGATCCTGACGCATCGGAAGACTATGGCATTTACCTGTACAGAGGCACTTGTAGCGTTTTGGAATTTATAGCCTGTGAAGATGGAGGAAGCACAGGTGCGACGGAACTATTAACCTATACATTCAATCCCACGGTCAATGGAAATGAAAGTTCAGGCAACAGAAGCCTCGAAGATCTTTTTGTTAGGGTGCGGCAGTTCGGTTCTAATGTGGGCACTTTTATGATTTCAACACTTGGAAATGCACTACCGCTCACCTTCGAAAACATCACCGCCAAAGTTATTAGCAAAACGGCCCTGATCGAATGGACTACACTGAATGAAGTGAATACGGCTTCAATGGAAATTCAACACAATAACGGTGCTTCCCTGCTATGGAAATCCATCGGAAAAGTGGAAGCTGCCGGTTTTTCCTCCGGGAAAACTGAATATAGCTTTACACACGAAACTCCTTTGAAAGGTGACAATTTATACAGGATCAAGCAATTTGACCAGGACGGCACCTTCCGTTACTCAGACGTGGTCTCTGCATACTTTGGCAATACCCACACCGGCCTGATCCTCACACCGAACCTGGTACACAGCAGTCTGAAGATCAGCTTTGAAGAACCCGTTGAAAACGGCCGCGTGCTGATATACAATCTGGATGGCAAATTGGTTCAGAGTTATCTGCTGGCAGAAGGGATTGATGTATTACGCGTAGATGTTTCCGGCCTTACACCGGGACAATATGTGGTTCACTATCAGTCAGATAATGGTATAGAAACGGTGCGGTTTGTAAAGGAATAAAATACCGGAATCCGGTCAGAAATCAAAGTTTACAAAAAAGTCCCGGCAAAATGCCGGGATTTTTTTGCCCATCAAACCCGCCGCCGGTATTGATTGCAGGACACTTTTTCTACGCATGAAAAATGTCATGAATTTCAAAACCCGAAAACACTAATTACTTTTCACTTTTGACACAATGAGTTCTTTTAGTTCATCAAAATATTCACGAAAATCCATAGATGTTTTGTCGAATTGTGTTCCGGACAAAGCTGCCTCAGTAAACGCATGTATTTCAGATATATCCTCTGATGGGTCAAATAATTTCAGGTAAGGCACTTCTCTCAACCAGGTGTGGTAAAAATTGACTACTTTACTGTTTTTATCATTTACGATTAAACACGGCGTGTTGGTCTGATAGCAAAAAAGCATCCCGTGCAGTCTGTCAGTAACCACTAATTCAGCAGATCTGAATGTCTGGATCAATCGATGATAATTCACCATTAGATTTTGAACAGAAAAATCTTCACTTGCAATCCTGGTATCCGTGTAAATTGCACTTTTGAATCCCGGCTTTACGGCTGACTCAATCAAAGATTTATCAGTGCTTAATACGCCTGATTCAAAATCCTGTCTCCAGCAAAAAACGACTCCTTTCCGGTCATTTTGGTCACTTTTTTGCATCGAAAGGACAATGTCAGGAAGACAAAAATGAGAGCAACAGGGAAAATTTTTCATGATGAAATGATATGAAATGAGATCTCTTCCAATCAAGGTCAGATCCGGGTGATTACTATAAGTTTTTCGGGATTCATGAAGTAGTTTACACCCTTTTTGAGTATCAGAAAAAAAAATGCTTTGAGGAAAAGAAACAATGGGAACAGAATTGAAATTCCCTACTATGAGCTGACGATAAACTTCCATCAATGGGTACAAATCACCAAAAAACCCACCGCCACTTAATACAACAAGATCTCCTTTAGTGGTTTTTTGTCGAAACCATGCTATTCCGTCGAGAGTTTTTGCAACCGGGATTTCAACTAATTCATATTCAGGAAGGCATGATGCTAAAAATTCCATTTGCGCCAAATAAATACCCACATCACCCAAGTTGCCATAATCAGGACAAAAGAACATATAAATATGCTTTTCATTTTTTGATCTAAACTGATAAAAATGATTCCGGGAATTGCTCTCCTTCATGAAAATTACAATCCTGCCAATTAAATAAGCAGGAACAATTTTTTTCAATGATCGCTTTGCCCAACGAATAAGACCTATTTCGGAAATAAGATAATAAAAATCTGTTGCTATCGGCATTACATGCTATTTATGGCATGGGAATAATAAATTATTGCGTAATATTGTTGGTCTAACGGATGATGTCATTCCGTGCTAAAAAATAAAAAATACAGGAATATTTGATTGAATAATGCCCGTCATGACATTAAGCATTATCATTTGTACATACAACAGGGCAAAGTTACTTGAATTGTGCTTAGAATCACTGTTGTCGCAATTAAATGATCAAATTGAGGTGCTGGTGGTTGACAACGGGTCAACAGACCAGACCAGGGAAGTCACCATTAATTTTGCTTACAAAATAAAGCAAATCAGATACATATATGAACCGGCAATAGGTTTAAGTCATGCGCGGAACCGGGGAATAAAAGAAGCCCATTCTGACTGGGTATTGTTTTTGGATGATGATGCAAAAGCGTTTCCCGATCTGATCAGCAGAGCATTGGAACTGATTAAAATGGAAAATTTCGATTGTGTTGGCGGTATGTATTACGGATATTTTGAAGGCAAAAAGCCAAAATGGGTCCCCGATGATTTTGGAACAAAAGAAAAATATGCGGATAAACTTACCGAATGTTGTTTTGATATTCCTCATGGTTGTATAGTGCTATATCTCAAAAAATCTGTAGAAGAAGCAGGATTTTTTTCAGATAAATTTGGCATGAAGGGCGATAAATTTGCATACTCTGAAGAAACCGAATTGCAAAAAAGAATCCATGAAAAAGGAGGAAAGATCATGTTTGACCCGGAACTGAAAATTCAACACCTTGTTCATCCACGAAAGCTAACCGTTAAAGGAAGATTAATCCAGGAATATGCCCTGGGAAAAGGTCATAAATACAAAAATAATGACCAATTTTTAATCCGGGTTCTTAGATGCCTAAGGTCATTTGGGGGGATTTTTTACAGACTGATCAGGTATTCATATTATCTGCTTCGTAAAAAAGACTTCTACTGGCAAAACTATATCATTGATTCTTTCGGTCCTTTTTTGTATTACCTGGGAAGGGTATGAAATGCTTTAATTTTAAAAAAGTGAATATCTATTTGATATAACTTCTTTTGTCTTAATTCATATAATAATTGGCATTGTATTCTCTTATTTTTCCTTCGCCCAAAAATGATCCACAAGCACCATTCTTGGATAAAATGGCATTGATCCGGTCTGATAAAAATGACCATTGACTATTTCAAAATTCACTAATCCGCTTTCCCAGAGTGCCAGTCCGGTTTGGCCAACAATTCTTACTCCAGCAGAATATTTTCCCGGTGTCAATATCAGTTTTGGAATTGAACAAGATAACTTGTTATTCCCTTTAGTTAAGGACATATTTTCTCCTGTAAGCCTGTTATTGCATTCAAAAATATTGTTTCCATAAACATCCATATACTCCAATACAAAAAACACCCCTTGCATTTCCTCATCTGCATATACCGACATCTCAAACCTGCAGGATTCACCCGCTGAAAGCGTACTGACTTTATTCCCATACTGATCCAGGATATACAGATCATCCAAGCGGACCTGATTGCCTTGTCTGGGGAATTCAGGTTGGCTGTCAAACATACCCGAATAACCGGAAATAATTTCCTGGATCGGTCCGGACAAATGTATGGATCCGTCCTGAAGAAAAATACCCTTTGAACACAATTGCCTGACCGCCGCCAGATTATGACTCACAAAAAGTATGGTTCGCCCGCTTCCGGCCACTTCCTTCATCTTTCCCAGACTCTTTTCCTGAAATGCAAGGTCTCCAACGGAAAGCACCTCATCCACCAACAGGATCTCCGGCTGCAAGTGGGCAGCAACCGAGAATGCCAACCTGACATACATACCCGATGAATAGTGTTTGACAGCTGTATCGATAAACTTTTCCACTCCGGAAAAATCCACGATCTCATCAAAACGGGCTTTGATCTCTGCCCGGCGCATACCCAGAATGGAACCATTGAGAAACACGTTTTCCCTTCCGGTGAGTTCGGGATGGAATCCGGTCCCAACTTCCAGTAAAGAGGATACCCGGCCGTTGATGATTGCTTTGCCATCGGTGGGTTGGGTGATCCTGGAAAGTATTTTGAGTAAGGTGGACTTTCCTGAACCGTTTGGTCCTATGATCCCGAAAACATCACCTTCTTCGACCTGAAAACTGACCTCTTTCAGCGCCCAGATCTCGTTTTTGGGTTGGGATGAAAATGAAAACATCGAACCAAACGCAGCATACAAACTATCCGCTTTTCTGCTCCCTATCCTGTATTTTTTGGATAATCGGTCAACTTCGATGACTTTCTTGCTCAATGTTCAGGTTTTTGTTTTTATAAAATATCCGCCAGTGTTTTCTCCATCCGGTAAAAGAATACCCATGATCCGATGAGCATTACCAAAGCCACACCAATACTGATCATGAGATAGGGTTGAGGAAAAGGCAGTCCGAACATACACCAACGCATTCCCTCAATGATCCCTGCCATCGGATTGAGAAAAAACAACCATTTGTAATCTTCGGGAACCTCTGTGCAGGAATATGCAATTGGCGTTGCGAACATACCTAACCTTATCATGAACGGCAATATGTGCACAAAATCCCTGTAACGGATATTCATTGCACTGAACCAGACTCCCGAAGCAGAGGCAGTTAGTATAGCCATCACCAAAAAAACAGGAAACCAAAGTATATTCCATCCAATCGGCGAAGGAAAAAATGCCCACAGGACAGTGGTGAAAACTATGGTGATGATCAGGTCGGGTAATGCGGCAATAGCTTTAGACAACGGAATAATGATGCGGGGAAAATATATTTTTTTGATCATATTTTGGGACATGATCAGTGAAGTGTTTCCCTGGCTGACTACATTGGCAAAATAATTCCAGGTGATCATACCGGTCATGCTGAAGAGAATTGGTTGCACGCCCAGTGTTGAAACATGGGCCACTTTATTGAAAATGATACTCAGGATCACTGCTGAGATCAACGGTTCAAGAATGGCCCATCCAAAACCAAGTATCGTTTGAGCATATCGTACACGGATATCCTTCCAGGCCATAGTCCATAACAACTCCCGGTAAGCACCGATTTCCCTGAAAGTTTCAGTTAACCCGGGCATTTTTCTATTTTCGATTACGGTTCTCATCTTTCGAAAGGTAAAGATATTAAATTATGATTCCCAAGCCTAAAGGATTGGGAAGCTTTTTGGCTCAATGCCTAAAGGATTGGGAAGCTTTTTGGCTCAATGCCTAAACGATTGGGAAGCTTTTTGGCTTTTTGCCTAAAGGATTGGAAAGCTTTTTGGCTTTTTGCCTAAAGGATTGGGAAGCTCAAAAAGAAAATACTATTAATTTAATAATCACTTATTTTTCACAAAAATTTGCGTAACTTTGTCAAATTAAAACCTTTTCACCATGGCAACATTTAATTATTGGCAGGATTATGTCGAAGGCTATTTCTATCATATGTATAACCACGGCGTTCATGACATAGACCTTTTCAGAGAAAAGTTTGATTTTCAGTATTACCTTGAAAAATTCAAATTATATTTTTCACCTTACTTCGAGGTTTATGCTTATTGTCTTATGCCAAATCATTACCATTTTATTGTCAGGGTTCGTGAAGAAGAAGATATCAGGAAAGAAATAGCAAATTTGATTGATTCAAAAGCCAAAACATACTTTTTGAAAGGTGAAATACCTTTGGATAAACTGATCGAAGATCAATTCAGGCGAATGCACAGTTCATATACCCTGAAAATGAAGCGTATATACAAAAATTGGGGACCACTTTTCCTTAGCAAGCACAAACGAGTGAGAATTCATTTTATTGAAAAGATCTTGAAACAAATCTGTTATGTACACCATAACCCCATCCATCATCATTTTACAAATAATTACATTTCATGGCCGTACTCTTCTTATCATCAGCTGATACATGAAAATAATTCACTTATTGAAACCGGTAAAGTATTTCAACTTTTTGGTGGTAAAAACGATTTTATCAAATCTCACGAAAATTTTCGTTTGAAATAATTCCCAAGCCTAGTCTAGGATAAGCTTCCCAATATTTTTTCAAAAGCCTATAAATCTTATCCCCAAAACCAACCGCTCCCGTATCTCATCCCTGACCCTCCTGTATTCACCTAAAATAAATTCCTCCGTTCCTCTGGCAAGATACGGATCATCAAAACCGACGTGCAACCGGTGCTTCACCCTTCCTGAAAAGACCGGACAAAGCTCATTGGCATGATCACAGACAGTGATCACATAATCCCAGTCCTGCTCCAAAAAAGATGATATATTCTTCGGTTCGTTTTGGCTGATGTCGATCCCGATCTCCTGCATGACTTTAACCGCACAGGTACTGATGTGTTCTGCAGGTTCCACACCGGCTGAATAAACAAAAAAATCAGGTTGTGCATCCCGTAACAATCCCTCCGCCATCTGGCTCCGGCAACTGTTGCCTGTGCATACGATCATTACATTCATAGCTGTGCTTTATTTTTTTTCTTACAACCATGTGAAATCTTCGAAACAAAATACGGATGATGCGTTCGCATATCAACAAAATTTACATTTATATCAGGTTGACGAAAAATATCCTGTAAGTTAAAGATGCTGATATGCGAACGCATCATCAGTATTTTTCATCCGATTTCAAAAGTGATCATTTCATAAAGAAATACTCACATCTAATTGATTATCTATTATTTACAATTTATTTTAAGAAGTGTTCAGTATTACACAAAAATAACTTATTTTTGTGGATGATGGTAAAACCAACATTGGATAAAACAAAGTAATTGATCAAACAACCTTATGCATTCACTCATACCTTCCTTTTGCTTCATCAGTGATATGGCCCAGGCCTTTTTACATACTGTTATAAACAGCACTGCCCGCGGGAAATTACTGATTAGACAAAAAACCCGGATGGTAATACCCGGCCGTAATGGCTGTGTACTGAGTAGTGGGCCGGGACATAAGTAATATAAAAGGCATTTGTGAATGATCTGGAAAAACTGAATGTATTGAACTTATTTAAATAGAGTTAATTCTGCATTTAAAATCGATTTTTGAAAATATTGATCACTTATTAAAATCTTTAAATTGAAAACACAAAAACTGCTTATTTCCTTGATTTTTGTTTTGCTGATCATGACTTCCTATGGATGTTGGGATTCGTTATGGGAAGGGAAACAAGAATGTCACAAAAATGTAGGTTTTGATTTGATAAACGGTACATCGGAATATTGCCATATCTACTTCAAAGGTGATGATATGAGTTCCAATAACCTTGTCGGACCAAATACCTATATAACCCGATATTCAACAATTTTTTGGACTTGTTCTGACGAGGGATATGATGATGCTGAAGTGGAGGTTACCATATGTGTAGGCAAGGACCAAAAGAAAATATTATGTAAAACAAAAGTCTTTGCGACTGAACTTGTTGACGTAAAATGGAATGCAAGATGGGATGGCAGTAATTTGGAGATAGCCCCGGCCAAATAAACGCTATTTCTTGATGTATTTGAATCGGGGTTTTGAATTCATAACCCATTTTTTATAACCAGGCTCAGGCAGAAAACTGAATAATATTTCTTTCGGATTTTTCCGGAAGCATTTTTATTTCTGTAACGCCTTTTTATTCGGAAAAATATTTCCGGAGAAAATCTGCGTATGTTTTGGAAATCATTCAATGCATAACAATTCCGCATTTTGCTGGAAAGTACTACCTGTCCAGGCTGAATTTCCTCTTCCAGCGTCCATTAGAGTAGTATAAAAACGAGAGGATCAATCCGATCATCCACCCTGCAGGAGCTGACCACCAGACAGCCTTTTCGCCCATTGTCTCCATGAAAAAATTGGCAAATGGTATCCGGACCAGCCACAATGAGATCAGGGTGATGATCATCGGAATGATCATATCACCAGCACCGCGCATTACTGCATTGAAAGAAAATAATGCAGAAAAGGCAAAATAAAAGGAACTGACGATGACCAGATATTCCACACCATAACGGATCACCTCTGCGTCAGCGGAAAACATCTTCATCATTGTTTCACCAAAAAAGTATATGATCACCGTGATAGCCAGAGAAATCCCGGTTGACATGACCAGTGTTGCCCTCAATCCCCGGCTGATCCGCTCAAATTTGCCTGCACCCATATTCTGCCCTACAAAAGTGGACAGGGCAGCTGATAAATTCATTGCAGGCATGATCGCAAGTGAATCCAGCCTCATTGCGGCAGAATATCCGGCGATGACCTTTACGCCAAACTGATTTACGATTCCAAATAGCGCCAGCATTCCGAGTGAAAACAACACATGCTGGATGCCGGAAGGCAAACCTATTCTTTGACTTTTGTTAAAAATGGCCTTATTGAACACTATCCCGCGAAAACGGAAGCGGAGCAATTCATTCTTCCTGATCCAGATACCCGCCAGCACCAGCCCCAAAGCCTGTGAAAGAACCGTGGCAAAAGCAACCGATGCAATGCCGTATCCCATTCCGGCAACGAAAAACAGATCCAGCGCAATATTCAGTAAAGTGGAAAAAATAAGGAAATACAAAGGCGTTTTGGAATCACCCACACCACGCAGCAAAGCGCTGATATTGCTGAACCCGAAAAGAAAAGGCAAACCCAGCAGATAGATCCTCAGATAGATGGACGCTTCAGGGATCACTTCAGCCGGCAGGTCAATCAGCATAAAAATCTGATCACTGAAAATAATGCCCAATGCGCCCATGACCAGAGAAGACACGAGAATGACAACATTAATGGTATCTACGGAAATCCTGACCTTTTCATACTGCTTTGCACCAAAAAACTGAGAAACCGTGATGGATCCTCCAATGGTAAATCCAATGATCAGGCTGATCAGTAAAAAAATAATGGGAAAAGAAGCTCCTACAGCAGCCAGTGCATCATCCCCCAAAAACTTTCCTACAACCACACTATCCACTACATTGTACAATTGTTGGAACAGGTTGCCAAACAGCATGGGTACGGCAAAATAAAAAATCTGCAAATGCTCTTTTCCTAGAGTCAGGTCCTTCACTTTTATTAAAACATTTTATATCAATAGTTCGTTAAAAAAATAAATAAATAGTTGATATTCAGTAAAATAAGTA
>CAZQKR010000072.1:0-14121 GCA_964594045.1 uncultured Saprospiraceae bacterium
ATAAATATGCAGCTTAATTTTTTATCATTTTTGTTTGGTTTAATCATAGAATACACAGAGAACCACAGAGTTTTTATTATTGATTAAAATATTGATTTTCAGGACTGAAATTCCTCAGTGGCCCTCTGTGACTACTCCGTGATCCTCTGTGTAATAATTCCCTGTTGCACAGAGTTACACTGAGGAGGCACAGAGAACCACAGAGTTTTTATTATTGATTAAAATATTGATTTTCAGGACTGAAATTCCTCAGTGGCCCTCTGTGACTACTCCGTGGCCCTCCGTGTAATTATTCCCCGTTACACTTATTCAACCTCTAAACTTATTGTTCCTATTGACCTTCCTGTAAATGTCAATGGACAAATATTTTAAAGATATAAAACAAACTAATACCATTTTTTTCATTATTTTGCTTTACCATCAGGCGACTGACCGAACAGTACCAAAAATCAACTTGATGATAATTACTTTCTAAAGAATTGAAATTCAATTTGCAATTAACCAAACAAGAACTATTCAATTAAACAAAAATATGACATTCCCTTTCAAATATTGCCTGACTTTATTCATTGTGGTAGCGCTTAATATTGATGTTTTCGCTCAAAACAGCAAACCCATCGGCATCAACATCTCTTCCGTAACTGATTATTCCACCGAACTGGTGTTCACCGATGCATTCAAACAATGCAGGCAATGGATCTCTTCCAACGCCTCCGGTGGCGGACCATGGGATACAGGGGTCAACATCCCACTCAATGCAAATGGATTTCCACTCCAAATCCCTTATGACGACGGGATTCATGCTCCCCAACTGGTCAAAACACTGATGCTTTGGGATATCGGATCTGCTGTTCCAATTGGAAATTATCGACTGATCGTAAAAGGAAATGGCAAGGTCAGGCTCAGTTTTGGTGCATCCGGTACCTACAATTGCCCGGTAGATATGCTCGTGCCTGTCACAGGTCAGGTCATGCTGGAGATATTGTCTTCCGAACCCGGAAATCCCATCAGCGATATCCAATTCATTTACCCGGATTACACTGAAACGTTCGAAAGCCAGATGTTTACAACAGAATTGCTCACTTTCCTGGAAGATTTCAGCGTGATCCGTTTTATGGATTTCACCCGGACCAATGGGTCTCAGGTAGCCTCCTGGGCAGACAGAACACCTTATACCTATTATTCACAGGCACATGAAAGTGGTGTTGCCTGGGAATATGTCGCTCAACTGGCGAATACCACCCAAAAAGACATCTGGATCAATATTCCGCACAGGGCAAATGACAATTTTATTTATGAGTTGGCCGAACTGTTGTACCAGATACTTGATCCTGACCTTAAAATTTACCTTGAATACAGCAATGAATTGTGGAATTCAGGATTCTCCCAAAATGCCGATTGTGCTGATTTTGCTGCCGGGCTTGGAATAGAAGGCACCCCCTGGGAAAGAACCTGGAAATACACCGCCAAAAGATCCGCTGATGTTTTCAGGATCTTTAATGAAGTATTTCCGGATGATGATCGTCTGATCAGGATCATTCCTTCTCAGGCGGCCAACAGTTGGCTAACCAATCAATTGATCACCTACTTCAACGACCCTGCCTTCAATCCAACTCAGGTGAAAGCAGATGCAGTAGCGATCGCACCTTATTTCGGGGGAGAAGTGGCAAACGCGATTGTTGCGAACCAGGAAGAAAACGATGTGACCATTCCGGAAATCATTGAGCGAATGCAACAAAGCCTGCCGGAGGCATTTGAATGGATCACCAACAACAAGGAAGTTGCAGATGAATTCCAGCTTGATCTGATCTGTTATGAAGCCGGTCAACATCTGGTGGCTACAGGAAATAATGTCAATAACACTGTACTGACTTCCAGGCTGATCACCACCAACCATGATCCTGCACTGGAAGAAGTGTATTGTCAATATCTGGACTATTGGTATGAACAAGCAGGCGGTTTGCTCTGTCATTTTTCATCTCACGGAACCTATTCAAAGTGGGGAAGCTGGGGCGTCAGGGAAAACTATCAGGATATTGAAAATCCAAAGTACAAGGCGCTACAAAACTGTGTTTTTAATGACAATGCGGTCAATGATCTTACACTGAACAATGCCAGTGAAGATTTGATCCTGTACCCGAATCCTGCAGATCAATATATCACCATTCTGCTGAAGGATATGGGATCCGGCCCTTTTGCATATTCCCTGATTGATCTGACGGGCAGCGTGATGCAGACAGGCATGCTCCGTTCCGGTGAGCGTTTGGATATCAGCGGTCTACCAAAAGGATCTTATCTTTTTCAGGTTAAGCATGAAAAGAGCGTGGATGTCAGGAAAATGATTATGTATTGAAGGTTTTATTAAAGATATTCAATCTGCAATCAGAGGTAATAAACCTTAAATTTTTATCACAAGGCAAATTAAAATTAAACAACTTTATTAGAATAAATTAATAAAAAATCCATTTGTTTGTGCCAGTTTCATTGATCAATCAAAGTAATAATTTGTTGATCAGTTTTAATCACAATTAAAATCTATCACAATGAAGAAGAATCTTTTAAATGTTTTTAACTTATCACTTTTTATCCTGACAGTCAGCATTTTACTTGTTTTGTTGGTTCAGGCCTGTAAGTCAAAAAGTACAGATAAACCGGGAAACGAGGCATCTGTCGAGCAAGTCAGCTATACTCAGGAAGAACTGATGATCAAAGGAAAAGAAATTGCCGGTCAAATCAATTCCTCTTTGCAGGAGGCTTTAAAAAAAGCCATTCAGGAAAAAGGTTTTGAGGGCGCGATCGGTTTTTGTTCGCTCAAGGCAATTCCGATCACTGACAGCATTTCCCAAAAAGAAAGTGTTCGTATCCAGCGGGTTTCGCATAAAGCAAGGAACCCGGAAAACCTGGCAGATTCAGAAGACATGAAAATCATTGAAAAATATTTGCAGATCAGCCAGGATACGTTGGCTAAAAAGCAAGCAATGATGGTTAAGCATGATGAAAAGAAAATATTTTATGCGCCCATCTATGTGGCAAATTCATTATGTCTGAACTGTCACGGGGCGCCCGGAAAAGAAATACTGCCATCATTAGGCAAAGTCATTGCGGAAAAATATCCGGATGATCAGGCTACAGGATTTAGCCTCAATGACTTCAGGGGATTGATGAAAATTGAGTTTTAAAAGAAATTCTGATTATTTAGGTCTATAGTCGCTTAGTTTGGAAGTTTGGAAGTCTGGAAGATTTGAGGGCGTACATTTGGTAAAAACACAAAATTGGCCGTAAAAATTGAAGATTTGTCTCCAGGGATAAATCATTGTCTAAAAGACTACAGACTAAAAGACTATCAAGCTAAACGATTGCATCAGTTAGAAATTGGCAGGTATTTTTTTATACACACAGTTGTTTAAATTGCATCTCAAAGTCTGATTCAATAATCCCATTTTTTGATATTAATTCTCCGGATCATTTGTATTGAGGCTTATTTTGTAACATAAAAAAAATATTTACATCATTTTTTTAGTAATTTAGCTCAACTGTTGATAAATAAATTTAATGGTGGTTTCAACAGAACAGAAAATGGACCATAATTATGCAATAAATGAATTTAGCCAGACACTTTTTTGGGATGTGAATAAGAGTGAACTGGATTTAACAAAACACAGGCGTTTCATCATTGAACGCACAATGACACATGGCACATTATCTGACTGGTTTTTGATCAAAAAAATATATGGAAAAGAGTTGATCAAAAGCGAATGCCTGAAGATCAGATATCTGGATAAACAAACCCTGGCATTCTGTGCTGCCTATTTTAATGTACCCATCCAAAATTTCAGATGCTATACACTGAGACAGTCGAACCCGGCACACTGGGATTATTGAAGCGATTGATGGCTGATATAATTTTGGAAAGCTTTGTACTGGTTGGCGGAACTGCATTGTCGTTACAACTGGGCCACAGAAAATCAATAGATTTGGATTTGTTTTCATTAATTGATTTTAATTCTTCAGAAATTTTGAGTCATCTGGAGGAGAAGAACAATAATCCTGTTGTCATACAGCAGTTTAAACAAACACTTACAGTTGAGATTGAAGGTATAAAGCTTGATTTTTTGCATTTTCGATATCCATTCACTTATAATATTTTAAATATAGATGGAATTCGAATGGCAGATATCAGAGATATTGCCTGCATGAAAGTGGATGCTATTGTTGGCAGAGGCAGGAAAAAAGATTTTTATGACCTGTTTTATTTACTTAAGCGTTTTTCATTGGAAGAGATTATTAACTGGTATCAAAGAATGTATAACCATTCTTCTCTTTTTCATGTCTACAAAAGTTTAACATGGTTTGAAGACGCTGATATGGATGCAGAATTGAACACTATTGACCAAAACTATACTTGGGAAAAAGTAAAAAGTGCTATTTTAACAGAAGTTAATAAAAGCTTATAAATATCAATAAAATAGCTGGCATAAGCCTTTAAATGAAATTTGATCAACATACCATAGACAAATACCACCTGACACCGGAAGAACTGAATCTGACGATGAAGAGTTATGTTCCGTTGCAATTGAACTCAAATGATTATTTTTTGCAGGAAGGTCAGATCTGCAACCGGATAGGATTTGTGAAAAAAGGCCTGCTCAGATCTTTTTTTTACGATGAACAGGGCAATGAGATCACTACTGCATTTTACCCCGAAGGTTCACTGATCATAGCCTTTGAAAGCTTTAACAACCGGTTGCCATCCAAAGAATCCATCAAAGCAATTGAAAACAGTGAACTCGTGATCATCGGTTACGGGCGGCAAAAGGAACTATATCAGCTCATTCCTGCCTGGAATCATATCTGTAAGGACCTGGCAGATGTCATGAGCCGGGAAATGATCGAACGTGCAAAGAGTTTCCAGGTGCTCAGCGCTGCCGAACGCTATAAAAAATTCTGTGAAGATCATCCCGAGCTGCTCCGAAGGGTCAATCTGGGTTATATCGCATCCTATATAGGCGTGGATATCGCCACACTCAGCAGGATCAGGGCAAAAAGATAGATGATTTTGACTTTTGTCAAATTTCGCAATGCTTCTATGGCTTAACTTTGCATGCATAAATTTAATCATTATGTCAGAAATTAAAAAAATCACCGTCATCGGTGGAACAGGCAATCTCGGCGCACCGGTCGTAAAATTCCTTATGGATTTCGGATTTGAAGTAAAAATCATCGTAAGGGATACGGAAAAAGCAATTCGTATTTTTGGAAATTCTGGATCATTATCTATGGTCAAAGCAGACCTGACCGATGTTCCGGCATTGACCAGGGCATTGTCCGGGACTGAATACCTTTATCTCAACCTCGGAACAAATACGATGGATGTTAATTCAGCTTTCTGCCCTGATCGCGAGGGTGTGGCAAATATCCTGGAAGCCATAGACAAACAAAATATCAAACAGATCCTGGTTATTTCCGGTTTGGGTGCATTTACAAAAAGTGAAATTTCGGGACATGACCAGTATATTCCGAATGTGATCCGGATGCAGGGTCATGAGATGATCAGGAAGTCAGGCATTCCCTACACACTGATGCATTGCAGCTGGTTTGCTGACAGCTTTGTTTTTTTCAGGAGAAACCATGTTTATTCTGTGATCGGTGATGCCAGAAAACCTATATATTTCACCAATTGTTATGATTTTACGAGCCATTTGGTGAATGCTATCGGAAATAAGGAAGCTTTCAACAGAGAATTTCCAGTCCAGGGCACTGAAGGAATTTCTCATCTGGAAGCCGCCAAAACATTTCTGAAAGAATTCGATCAAACAGCAAAAGTCAATGTTTTACCACATGGACTGATCAGTATTTTAGCGCTGTTCAATAAAGAAATGAAATTTGTCAAACACATGAGTTCCTATTTTTCCAAATACGTGGAAATTCCTTTGGCAGAATCAAACGGAACTTATAACATATTAGGCAAACCCAAATTTTCTTTGGTTGATTATGCTCAAAAACTAAAAACAGAAGGCATATACAAATATCTTGGCTAATCCTTTCAAGGATTGTTCCTTCTATTCCTGGTTCGGTAAGAATTGGCCATTCCCAATAATTGTGATTTCAATTTTTTTCGGCAATTGAGGAAAAAACATTCTGAATCCATCTGATCTGCAAAATAAAAATCTGCGAGGTCTGCAGGCAAAATCTTTACAAATTATACCCTGGTTTCAGACCTTTTTCACTTTTCCAAAAAACAAAAACCATCATCGATCAATCATAAGAATTCACTCCATAAATTTTAATCCACCTGAAAGTTCTGCGAGGAAATGACCATGCATTTCAAATAATAATGATGTAATTTTGTGACCAAAACAAGGATCATGAGCAGCCTGATCTTCTTCATTCTGTTGAGCATTCCCGTCATCATTTTTTCCCGAAGAAATCTGTTCAAACCAGCAAGTCACGGATTTTACAGATTCTGGAGCTGGGAATGCATTATCCTGCTTTTTTCCTACAATTATCCAAACTGGTTTACCAACCCATTTTCAATCATTCAGATCATTTCCTGGGTTTTTCTGGTCCTTTCGGCTTACCTTGTTCTGGCCGGAGTCTTCATGCTGAAACGGGCAGGAAATTCCCAAAAAACCAGGGAAGACCATGATCTTTATAAATTTGAAAAGACTACCCAGCTGGTAGATACCGGTATTTACAGATATATACGGCATCCGATGTACGCTTCCCTTTTATTCCTGACCTGGGGGATCTGGCTAAAAAACCCAAGCTTTGTATTACTTATAGTTTCATTACTTTCTGCCATTATGCTCTATATCACTGCCAGATTGGATGAAAAGGAATGTATCCTGTTTTTTGGTGACAAATACGGGCAATACATGCAAAAAACGAAAAGATTCATTCCATATCTTTTTTGAAAAAAGAAATTTTCAACTGTATTATCACCTGTCCACCAAACGGTATCCGACTGCCTTCAATGTCAGTATCTGTAATTTCCCGTCCTGTTTCAGGTAATGTCTCAATCGGGTGATGTATACATCCAGATTGCGTGACTTGAAAAAATGGTCATCACCCCAAAGGGTATTCAGGATGAGCTTTCCCGGAACCATTTCATTTTTTTGGTTGGCTAACACCAGGATCCGATTCAGAACAACTCCAAAAAAACCTTTATCCTGAATGACGAAAATTCATCCTATTTGACGAAAAATCGTCAAAATTTACTGATCACAAATCATCCATTCAAAGTATTCATTTTTTTAAATTTCTGATACTTAAGCCGATATAAACCACCAGCATATTATACATTGATAACAGGCCTCAATGGAATAAAAATTGAAGAAATGGCTTTGAAAATGATTTTGAAACAAATTAAAATTTATATTATGGTTACAAGATACTTAAAATTTTTAGTTTTATTCGGTGTGGTTTTCTTCCTGACTTCCTGTGAATACAAACTGATAGAATTTGATGAACCAGACCCAACGGTAGAGGTTAGTTTTTCAGAAGAAATAGTCCCCGTTTTCAACAATAAATGCAATGTATCAGGTTGTCACACTGCAGGTCATTTCGCGGTGGATCTGACGCTAGCCAATGCATACATTGATTTAAAAGCTAAAAACTTAATCAATACAGATAATCCTGCAGATAGTCGCTTATATAAAATACTGGTCAACATCGGCAGTACCCATACAGGTAGATCTACACCTTCAGAGCAGCAACTCATTCTGCAATGGCTTCAGCAGGGTGCAAAGGATAATTGATCCAATTTTCGATATTTTAATAATGTAAAACTTTAGCAAAATGAAAAATTTTATACTTTTTATATCCTTATTTTTATTTTTTAGTTATGTCTCAAACGCTCAGGAAACTGAAAGTGAAGAAGGAACTGTAATTGAGAAGGCAAAGGATAAACCTGTAAAGTCACCTTTCGAAACAGCTGTACTGATCGACTATCCAACAACAGTCATTCCTGCCAAGGGAAGCCTCCAATTGCTTATTCATCACCGTTTTGGAACAATAAAGAATGGCATTACTGATATTTACGGTATTTACGCCCCGTCCAATATAAAAATGACTTTGGACTATTCATTATTTGATTTTCTGCAATTGGGTATTTCTACAGAAAAAAACAATAAGATCCAGGAAATTCACGGGAAATTGAATCTGCTGACCCAGACAAGATCCGGGAGCATTCCTGTATCCGTGAGTTTGTACAGTTTAGTCGGTTTAGATGCCAGGAATAAGGACTTCTACGGAGATTCATATGAGTTTATGAACCGTTTGACACTTTACGAACAACTGATCATTTCCAGAAAATTCAATGACCGGTTGTCATTGCTCACAGGTGCAAGTTATTCACATTACAATGCGGTTTCTTATGACAGAGGCGAAAAACATGACCATGTCGGCATTCACCTTGGAGGAAGGTTTTTGATTTGGTCATCCAATTCATTCATTTTTGAATACACCTATCCTTTTAAAATTGTGCCGTCTGAAGAGGCTAATCCACCTAAACAAGGATTTTCTGCCGGTTTGGAATTCGGTACGAGTACTCACGGATTTCAGGTATTTGCATCCAACTATCAGGAGTTGAACCCTGTCCAGAATATTTCAAGAACCCAGAATGACTTCTTTGGAGGTGACATTTTACTGGGATTCAATATTACCATAAGATTTTAGGCTAAATAATTGCATCATGGAAAACAAGGATAGCAGAAGGAGTTTTTTGAAGAACACACTGGTTTTTGGGCTGGGGGGTGGTGCTATTTCATTGATTGCTGCCTGCAATGGAGGAGATGATCCGGAGAATAAGGGACCGATGGTCAAAGTGCTTACTACGGACGGAAAAGTAGTTGAAGTCCCTGCCAGCAGCATCAACGAACATGAGCACATTTCTCCGGCAGAAGCAAGAAAAGGTATTCCAGGCAGAAGTTTTGTCATGGTGATCGATCTTGCAAAATGTAAAAATGCCAGGGCTTGCGTAGAAAAATGTCAAAAAGCCCACGATCTGGGTGTTAATGAAGAATACATGAAAGTACATCTGCTCAGGGATAATCCTGAGGGTGCTGCTTACTGGTTTCCAAAACCCTGCTATCATTGCGATGAACCCCCTTGTGTAACTGTCTGCCCAACCGGAGCGACATTCAAAAGAGATGATAATATCGTGCTTGTTGACAATGAGAGATGTATCGGATGTAAATTCTGCGTGTCCAGTTGCCCGTATTCAGCACGTATTTTCAACTGGAACCCTGAAAAGCACATGGAAAGGAGTGACGTGGAATTCTCTCCCGAAACGAGTGTACCAAGAGTGACAGGCACGGTGATGAAATGTGATTTTTGTCCTGATATGATCCGGGATGGCAAACTTCCGCATTGTGTTTCCGGATGTCCGATGGGTGTGATCTATTTTGGTGATGAGAATGAAGACATCGTTTCAAATGGTGAAGAAAGCCTGCAGTTTTCAAAGTTGATCAGGGACAGGGCCGGATACAGGCATCTGGAGCATCTGGGTACCAAACCGAATGTATACTATCTTCCGGCTGTGGACAGGCAATTCCCGCTGGAAAGAGGATTTGATGATGAAAAGATTTTGGAACGGTACAAGGATGTACCTGAAGTCCGTGAATATCTGAATGAAAATAAAGGCTAAATAATCTTAATTGAAGATGATGGATGTTGAAAAAAAGCAAAGGGAATTAGTGCAGGAGTTTTATCCTCAGGTTCAAAGTTTCGGAACCTGGACAAAAGTCTGGGTTGCCTTTCTTTCATTACTCGTTTTTATCGGTTTATATGCACTGATCGTTCAGATCAGGGACGGTCAGGTAGTAACCGGGATGAGAGACAATGTGGTCTGGGGAATTTATGATATCAATTTTATCTTTTTTGTAACGATCAGCTACAGTGCAGCTTTCTTTACGGGAGTTCTGCATTTTTATAAAAGCAAATGGAAAAACTCAGTTTCAAGGATCCTTGAGATCATTACGATGTTGTCGCTGATCATAGGCCCGATCTTTATATTATTATGTATTGGCCGACTGGACAGGTTGCATTTTCTATTCATGTATCCAAGGATACAATCCCCTATCACCTGGGATATCATAGCGATCATGACAGATATTTTTGGTTGTATGGTATATCTGTATTTGACATTTATTCCTGATTTTGCGATTTTAAGGGACCAGTTGAAATCAGATGAAAATGTACCCAAATGGCGCAAAAAGCTCTATACGTTTTTGGCGGTGAATTACCGGGATACAGATGAGCAACGCAGATTGCTGCATAGGACGATCAGGACCATGTCCGGTATCGTGATCGCATTGGCAATTGTCGCATATACCGTGATCGCCTGGATTTTCAGCCTCACACTGCAACCTGGATGGAACAGCACTATTTTTGCGCCGTACTTCATTGTGGCAGGCTTATATTCCGGAGTAGGTTTTATTATAGTTGTGATGTACTTTTTCAGAAGAATTTACCGCCTCGAAAATCACATCAGGGATGTTCATTTCAATGTAGCTGGTTTTGCTCTGACCATTTTTGGTATCCTCTTTGGATATTTTACGTTCAGCGAATATTTTGCAAAATGGTTCAGCCATAAAGCACCTGATACAGTTTTGCTTGACACCTTATTTTCAAGGTATTACTGGGAATTCATCATTGCCAATTATATCGGAGTGCTGTTTCCTTTCCTGCTGATATTTTTCAAAAAACTCAGGAATGTAAAAACCATAACGATTGCAGGGGCACTTGCAGTAATCTGTTTGTGGATAAACAGATATATCATCATCGTACCGACTTTGGAAACACCCTACATTCCGATTCAGGATACAAGGCCGGAATACCTGTTTTACACAGCAACATGGGTAGAATGGGCCCTTACTTTCGCAGGTTTTGCAGGTTTTTGCCTGATTTTCATCCTGATAGTCAAATTAGTACCAATTGTTCCAATGTCCGGCATCATTGATCATGAAAGGGAAATTGCTCAGGAAAGCAAACTCTAAACTTTGAAAATTAATTCATTTTAAATCAATTGTGATGATAAATATGAGATTTCTGATACTTGCAGGTTTAATGTTACAGCTCAGTATGCTGTCAGCTCAGGAGCTGACAGTGGAAGACTACAGAACTTCATTTGATCTGACAAGTTTGAAGAATACAGATAATGCACTCGAATTGAAAGTTGAGTTTTCTGCTTCCAACAGAGAAAACAAGAAGGAGATCATAAATGTTAAAGGAGCTGAAGTTGCCTTCTACAATATACTTGGAGATCAGGAAAACCTTCTGGGCAAATCAATAACCGATCTTCAGGGTATCGCAGTACTGGTTTTAAAACCTGAACAAAAATTGCTCGCTGACGAAGACGGCTACTATACTGTTGTTGCCAGGTATGAAGGCAATGATAAAATGGACTATGAGGAAAGTGAGCTGATGCTAAAGGACTTACAACTGGAATTGGAAGTCATAGAAGACGATGGGCTGAGGACTCTGGTTGTGAATGCCTTTACAATTGATGAGCAAGGTGAAAAAGTTGCCGTAGAAGAACTGGATTTGAAACTTGGGGTTCAGGGAATGCTTTCCCGACTTGTCCTGGATGAAAGTATTCTGGAAGGAGGAACCTATGAATTTGAAGTGCCGGATGATGTTCATGGAAATGCTGACGGACATCTGACTTTCTTTGCCTTTGTTGAAGATCACATGGATTATGGCAACGTATATGTCAGCAAAACGATCAATGACAGTGAAGCAGTAAAAAGTATTCCTCAGGAGAAAAATAAACTTTGGACAAATGCTGCACCGGTCTGGATGTATGTTGTTCTGAGCCTGATGCTTCTGGGAGTTTGGGCAAATTACCTTTATGCAGTCAGGAATCTGTTGAAGATCTGGAAAACTGGAAAAAACTGAATGGATCATTTTGAACATTATATATAGAAATTTTGGATATATCATACGTATTTTTTATTAATTAAATTAACAATTCAGAAATTATGAAAAAGAGCACAATTAAAAATTTGGTCGGAGTCTTGGGCTTGTTGTTTGGAGTCATGGTGATGTTTTCATTTGCTTATATGAATACTGAACCGTGGACCATTCCTGCAAAATATAACAAGATGAAAAATCCCATTAAGGGAGATGCTGGTTCTTTAACGCTCGGTAAACAGTTGTATAACAAACACTGTGCTTCCTGCCATGGTAAAACCGGGGTTGGGGACGGAAAAAAAGCCAGCGAGTTGAAAACTGATATGCCTGACCTCACGAGGAAGGCTTATAAATCACAGGCTGACGGTGTGAAGTATTTTCAATCAATCATAGGTCGGGACGAAATGCCCAACTATGAAAAGAAAATTGCTGATGAAGAAGAAAGATGGGCTGTGATCAACTATATGGATACTTTTAAATAACATTTTCCATATCGTGGTCGAAAAAGGAAGTTGCAGTGCAGCTTCCTTTTTTTTTCATCCATTTTGAAAGAGTCAAGCGACATCCTTAATGATTAAGCCAATGGCCGCAAATGAATCCGACGAAAATTCATTTGAATTGTCGAAATATCGTCAATATGCATGCCTTCATCTTTTCGGGAAAATAATATTTTTTATTAATTTTTATTTATAATATACTGATATTTAGAAATATACAAAATTTTTATAACATAAGTAAATCACAGTACACTTAAAGGAATGGAAATTGCATATGGAGAGGTACAGATATTACTAATACTTTAAATCAATGTGTATGAAGAAGACTTTTATAATTTGCTTGTTTAACCTGTGTGTAGGTATGTTAATGATGTCATGTGAAGGCCCTCCCGGAATTGACGGAAAAGACGGTGCAAACGGTTCAGATGGTCAGGATGGTGTAGATGGCAATTTAGTTTGTATGCAATGCCATACGCTGAATTATAAATCTGAGGTTACTGATCAATACCAATTATCCAAACATTTTACCGGTACCACATATCAGAGTAGAGGAAGCAGTAAAACATGTGCAAAATGTCACTCACATGAAGGATTTGTTGAAACATTATTCACAGGCAGGGATACAACCGCAAACAATGTCCCGATCCCAACTCTGTTCGGTTGTACCACATGTCATGAATCACACAGAACCTTTGATTTCACAAATGACGGTCCGGACTATGCGTTAAGAACAATTGCTCCGATCAAATTGCAGGCTTATGGTGGTCAAACACTGGATTTGGGAGGAAGTAATAATCTTTGTGGTTATTGCCATCAACCGAGGACTGCAGCTCCCGTGGATGACGGAACTGGCAACGCTTATATGAGCAGCACGAATTACGGCCCTCATCACGCTCCAAGTGGAACTGTATTGTATGGGATGGGAGGATATGAGTTTGCCGGCAGTGAATCTTATCCTGCGAAAGGAAGTGGCGCACACTTTAGTTCATCCTGCACTGGTTGTCATATGGGTGCGTTTGATGGTACAGCTGGCGGGCACACCCTGATCCCGAGTGAAGCTTCATGTAAAAAATGTCATACAGGTTCAATACCCAGTATTGAAGCTGAAATGAACGGTCTTATCGCTACCCTGACTACCATCCTTGAAGCAAAAGGTGCATGGGCCAATGATCGTCCTGTAAAAGGTACCTTCCCTGTTGACGTAGTAGGTGCTGTTTATAACCTCAGATTGATCAAAGAAGATTTAAGCCTTGGAATCCATAATCCGAGATATACCAAAGCATTGTTGAAAAACACAATTGCTGCCATGCAATAAAGGATTGTTAAGTGTATGATAAATAAAGAAGGAGGTGTTAGCCTCCTTTTTTATTTTTCCAAACTATCATTTTGATTTCCGTTTGATTGAAATAGTTTTGGGATTTTGGATTTTAAAGTTGAAGCAGGGATTCCAAGGATCTCAGCAGCTTTGCTCTTATTTCCTCCGGACATTTCCAATGCCTTAATGATGGCATTTTGTTCGACTTCATTCAGGATCTCTGTGAGCGTACGGTTTTCAATATTGGTACACAAAAAAGGTTTGTCTCCTGATTTGATGTCCATTGGAATCATATCGTACGTGATAACATTATTTTTTGCCAAAAGAACAAGCCTTTCTATCAACCTGAGTTCGATTAAAAAAGCGTCAACTGATTCGAGTGCGTTGGATTAAAAT
>CAZQKR010000073.1:0-12601 GCA_964594045.1 uncultured Saprospiraceae bacterium
AATGAAACCTTCCACGATTGCACACAAATTAAGGTATCATACCAATTTAATTGTTATAGTCATTTTGATTTTATTTCTTTATCAAGCATGAATTTTTACCCACAAGTATCAAAATATAACCATAAAAAGTAATGAAAAAAATGAAGAATTGTATAGAAACCCCATGCGTTTTAGACAGAAAGTGTCAACTATTTTTTTTTAAAAAAACATTATGTCGCACTAAAAAGGACAAGTCAGGAAAAATTGATAACAAAGCATGTAATGCGGGAATTAGTATGCAACTATCAGAGCTCTTCTGATCCTGTGGAATAATACCTGCTTTTGGCTTTACCAGCCAATGTTCAAATAAAAAATGATTGTAAGCAGTGCTATTGCGCAGACTTCAGTTTGTGTTTGAAGTTTTGCCTGAATTTTGAAACTTTAGGCGCGATGACGGCTCTGCAATAGCCCTGGTTCGGGTTGAGTTCGAAGTAATCCTGATGGTAATTTTCTGCCGGGAAAAAGTTGGTGAATTCAGTGATCTCCGTTACGATCGGGTCATCCCAGATTTTTGGCGCCATTTCCATTCTGGATTTTTCAGCAATATTTTTTTGATGTTCACTATGGTAAAAAACAGCAGACCTGTACTGAGTACCCACGTCGTTGCCCTGCCTGTTGAGTGTTGTCGGATCATGGGTGGTCCAGAAAACTTCAAGTATCTCCTCAAAGCTGATGACTTTGGGATCAAAGTGGATCTGGCACACCTCGGCATGTCCGGTTGTGCCCTCACAAACCTGTTTGTAGGTGGGGTTGTCTGTATGTCCACCGGAATAGCCGGAAACTACTTTTTGTACGCCGATCAGGTCGTCAAATATGGCTTCCACGCACCAGAAGCATCCGGCACCGAGCGTGGCGATTTCCAGAGAATCAGCAGGAACTGATTTGATTTGTTCGTTCATAATTTTGCTTGTTTGTTGATGTTGTGTTCCATTGCATGCATGCAGCAAGCCTGAGGAAATAAATGTAAAAATAATGATTAACCTGAACATTGAAACATATTTGACTATTTAACCAAAAGAGCAAGTTTTTGTTCAATAAATTTGAGCTGCCGTTTGAAAAGTCATTGATCCTTGGAATACTACTGACGTTAATTTCAAAAATAAAAAAGTTTTAACAGCCGGAACTTTTATTTTAAAAAAATGTTTATTACCTTTGCAGCCCCAATTGAGGGAAACATTACATCGCGGAGTGGAGCAGTTGGTAGCTCGTCGGGCTCATAACCCGAAGGTCGCAGGTTCAAGTCCTGTCTCCGCTACAAATTAAAGGGCAATTGATTGATTATCAGTTGCCTTTTTTTATTGGTCGCAGGCCCCGACGATGCTTTGCATGTCGGGATGCTGACAACCTGGAGGGTTCGTCAGCATTCAAGTCCTGTCTCCGCTACAAATTAAAGGGCAATTGATTGATTATCAGTTGCCTTTTTTTATTGGTCCCAGACCCCGACGATGCTTTGCATGTTGGTATGCTGACAACCTGGAGGGTTCGTCAGCATTCAAGTCCTGTCTCCACTACAAATTAAAGGGCAATTGATTGATTATCAGTTGCCTTTTTTTATTGGTCGCAGGCCCCGACGATGCTTTGCATGTCGGGATGCTGACAACCTGGAGGGTTCGTCAGCATTCAAGTCCTGTCTCCGCTACTTAGCACGGCTGGTAATCGTATGATTGTCAGCCGTTTTTTATTAAAGTCACAATACAGTCATAAAATTTCCAAATCGATCATTTGATCAACTTTGTAATCATTTCTCTTTTGGAGGTTTTATTTTGAGTTTATTTAGAAATTGAGGTCCTTTTAATTTGACAATTTCCTTTTCAATTGAAAACCATTTTTAAAATCTTTTTATTTAACTTTTGAGATGTGAACCGACCGAATTTTCCATTATTTTTCATATGCGATCCGACATTGATGGCTTCATTAACTACATTAATAAATGAACATGGATTGACTATCATGCAGATTAGATTGTTTTTAAAAAGTTGACTTTACCAAAATCTCAAAAGCATCCAACCTTCCTGCTGGCAACTATTGACTGTTTTCTCAGTCCAACATGCAATACTTGAGCTAAAGCATTCAATTCGACCTGGGATATTAAAATTATGTTAAAATGCAGATGAGCCATAAAAAAATTAAATTTTTGAATACATTTGCACTCTGATCATCTCGATTCTGCAAAAGCAGAAACCAACCGAGTGGAACACCACGGTGGTAAAATGATGAGGGTTTTCAGACCAAAAGAGTTCTAAAGACTTCCCTGAATTTTTCTCTCGTTTTCTGAGATGGTTTAGCATTTGAACATTCATCAAAAACTTAAAACCATGAGTTACATTTTCACTTCAGAATCCGTATCGGAAGGTCATCCCGATAAAGTTGCTGACCAGATCTCTGATGCCATCCTCGATGCTTACCTTGAAAAGGACCGCGATGCAAAAGTAGCCTGCGAATCCCTCATAACCACAGGAAATCTGATCATCACGGGAGAGGTAAAATCGAAAGCATCTGTTGATGCAGTTGCAATAGCCAAAGATGTTATACGCAAAATCGGATATCACAATACATCCTATGGTTTTGATTATGCTACAGCAAAATATACCAACCTGCTGCATGAACAAAGTCCTGAGATCAACCATAGCTTAATTGACGGTGGCGCGGGAGACCAGGGATTGATGTTCGGATATGCATGTGATGAAACTCCCGAACTAATGCCTTTACCCATTATTCTTGCTCATCGGCTTGTCGAGCGACAAAGCCTGTTGCGAAAAAATGGAACAATTGAATGGTTACTTCCCGATGCAAAATCTCAAGTGAGCGTTTTATATCACGGAAATAAACCAGACAGAGTGGTCAATATAATTTTGTCCACTCAGCACAAAGAAGGCATTTCTCAGGAGAATATTCACAGGGATGTTTGTAAGCTTATCATTGAACCTTTAATAGAACAATATCTTGCGGGAAGTTCTCCTTCCATCCTGGTCAATCCTTCCGGAAGTTTCACTATAGGCGGACCACACGCTGATACAGGCCTGACCGGCAGAAAAATCATCGTTGATACCTATGGAGGAAGCTGCTCTCATGGCGGCGGAGCATTTTCAGGTAAAGATCCAAGCAAGGTGGATCGTTCCGGTGCTTATGCCACCAGATATATTGCAAAACATATTGTCGCATCAGGCATCGCCAGGAGATGCACTATCCAAATTTCTTACGCGATAGGCATTGCAGAACCAATTTCGCTTTATGTAAGTACTCATGGAACAGGAAAAATTGAAGATAACCTGATTGAAAAACAGGTTCGAAATCTTTTTGATTTAACTCCGGGAGGAATTGTCAGAACACTGAATTTAAAACAACCCATCTACTTTAAAACTGCAGCCTATGGTCACTTTGGCAAGCCTGAACTACCCTGGGAAATTCCTGATCAGGAAATCATTGCTCAACTAAAAAAACAAGCTCCATAATAAAAAGTTGGGTGACATTTTAATCATGTAAGAAAGAATTGAATCAAAGTGATCAAATTTTGATAATTTAAGTTAAACTAATCATCGAAACATTGCCTGGAAAGATCCATGACCAGCGATAGGGAAATGAGGGCTGAAATTGCGTTATCTTACTTATGAAAAATCATGACACCAGTGTTAAAAATCATGTAGTCTGCAGACGAATACGACCGATACATTTTTCAGAAAAATGGAATTCAGTACTAAAGATAAGTTTAACAGATGAAAACCCCGGGAGTGAGCTGTGCAGGTACTATAGCATGCTGACAGACAAAAAAGAGAATTTAAGAATTGCCACAGAAATTACCATCGAGCCAAATTTTTTCTATAATCACGTTTTAATTTCTTTTGCCATTTTGCTCAACAATTCCTAATTTTGCATGTTAGTAAATAATAATCATTCTTTTATAGATTTTATTCAGGAAAGCAACTTCAGGTATAGGATCTTGATTTTCACAATGATATCACAAATCAAGGCAATTTTGCAAATCTTATAAAATATATTAAAATGGAATTAAATCAGGAACAACAAGCAGTTGGCATGCCAAGAATAGGCGATGCTGCACCATCTTTTAAAGCAGTGACCACACAGGGAGAGATCAATTTTCCAAAGGATTACAAGGGTAAATGGGTGATCCTGTTCAGCCATCCCGCAGATTTTACGCCGGTTTGCACCTCAGAATTCATGACTTTTGCCTCCCTTGAAAAGCAATTCAATGAAGCTAATTGCCAGTTGGTCGGCTTGTCAGTTGACGGTTTGTACAGCCACATCGCCTGGTTGAGGACCATCAAGGAAAAAATTGAATTCAAAGGAATGAAGGATGTGGAAGTCACCTTCCCGCTCATCGAAGACATTACCATGGATGTGGCCAAAAAATACGGTATGATGATGCCGGGTGAAAGCAGTACCAAAGCGGTCAGGGCAGTATTTTTCATCGATCCTAAAGGGATCATCAGAACCATCATCTATTATCCGTTGAGCCTGGGCAGGAATTTCGATGAACTGTACCGAGTTTTGCTTGCGCTTAAAACATCGGACGAATTCGGCGTGGCCACGCCTGCTGACTGGAGGCCGGGTGACGATGTGATCATCTCCCCTGCAGGAAGTTGCGGAACGGCAAAGGACAGAATGGATGGAAAAGAAGAAGGCCTCGAGTGCAAAGACTGGTTCTTCTGCACCAAGAAACTGGATAAAAAACTGGTTTTGGATAAAATTTTAAAATAATCCTGATCAGATAAAAACAGGACCCGCCAGGAAATTTTCCAATTTTCCGGCGGGTTTTTTATTTCAGCTTCCAGCATCAGGATCAGATGAACGACCTGCTTATCCAGCAACATCACTTAATTCAGGTCTAAATAATTGTATTTATTTTAAAAGGTTTTATTTTCGCCTTACATTGAAAAACTAAAACTATGGCAAAACTTCCTTTTTACAAAAGATCCTGGTTCCTCTGGGTAATGACCGTCATTTTCACTTTGATCATAGCTATCTGGCAAAGATCCACAGGCCCGACATATCCGAAAAGAGGTGAAGTGACGATCGGGACGGAAGTGATCAAATATAAACTGATCCGTTCGGATGAAGTTGAAGGTGAGACAGTTGAAACGGAAATTGGCATCAAGGCACCGGAGACCTTGAGCGGAAGCTATATATTTAAAAGATATAAAAGTTTTGACGAATGGACAGAAAAGCCATTGGTGAGGAGAGGTGATGAGTTGATCCTGTATATCCCAAGACAGCCTAAGGCCGGCAAAATGGAATATCAGATCAGCCTGACAGACGGTACCAACACGGTGAGATTCCCCGAAGAACCTGTTATCATGCGCTATAAGGGTGTGGTTCCAAAATTGCCTGTTCTATTACCGCATGTACTGATGATGCTCCTGGCTATGATATTTTCCACAAGGGCAGGTCTGGAAGCGATTTTCAAAAGGCCGCATACGTTTAGGCTGAGCCTCTGGACACTGATCTTTTTAAGCATTGGCGGATTGATCCTCGGGCCGATCATGCAGAAATATGCTTTTGATGCCTACTGGACAGGCTGGCCATTCGGGCACGATCTGACAGATAACAAGACCATCGTTTCCTGGATTTTCTGGCTGATCGCAGTGATCGCAGTGTATAAAGTCCGGACCAGAAGAGTGATGGTGATCGTTGCTGCAATCGTCTTGCTTGCGATCTACTCCATTCCTCACAGTATGCTGGGTTCAGAAATAGACCATACCAAAACCGAAACGCCAAAAACTGAAATTACGGAGTAATATCCAAAGTGTTCACATAAATTGAAATAGCATTTGTTTTTGGATAATAAGGATTTATGTTGCCCGATTTAAAGTAATTGTTTAAGTCGGGCAACTCATTTCAGGATAAAATGACCGGATCACCAACACTCAAAGCTCCCTCTTTTGTACAAATGAGGTTAGTACCAAAAAACACCTTATTGTCCGACTTCCTGTACCTGCTTAATGCAGTGAGTGATTCATTATTTTGCGTGGCATCAACCGGATTGATCGTAATGATCCTGCATCGTGCACAGGGTTTGATATGGGCAAACCTGGCAGCCCCAGCCTGAAACAATGACCAATCATCCTCCTCATGTGGTGATGTTGAGGACACCACGATATTTGGCCTGAAACGCATGATGTCCACCGGCTGGGTCAACTGTTGATTCAAATGGTTCAAACTGGCTTCTCCGACCAACAGATATGGGTACCCATCCGCCAAACTCACAGGAAGACGACCATTGAGTTTTTGAACAAAATGAGACCTGGACTTTTGATCTGCCATACGTACAAGACTTACTTTTTGGTTTAGTTGATCTGAAAACCAATTACTTATTTCAGGATCTACTTCAATTGTACTTGCGGGATCATCCCAAACCTGACTCTCAATTTGCCGGCCATTCAACTGGTCGATCCCAAAAGAGATCATTTCATTTTTATACGTAACGGAAAGTATTTCTCCGGAAAGACTCAATTTAAACAAGGTTAGTTCGGGGATCTGTCTTTGGGTCAGGAAGGAATTCTGATCATCCAGAAGCATCCAGTTGCGGTCCAGTTCAAATCCATGCCAGAGTGCTTTTGCCTCCTCCAATCGGATGCCACCGAGACTTTTGACCGGATAGATAAAGAGTTGGGAAATTTTGTTCATGTGGAGAAATTTGATGATTTGGTAATTAGGAAATTTGGAAATTAAAATTCAAGATTAAAAATTATTGAAAAAAAGTAAGGAACACTTTCTGTGAACTGTGAGTTGTGAACTGTGGGTTTTGAGCTGATACGAACATCATGAACAAAGGAACAAACAAACAACTAAAACCGATATATTTATGCGCATCAACACCGTAATACCAAATCGACTGATATGGCATTTCACATTGTTGCTCTTTCTGGTTCATCGGGTTGCAAAGTGTATCGCATTCCCGTTCCATTCCACGGCACCGTTTATGGCATTGAGTACATCTTCAGGAAAATCGACAAAACTCCACATGTCTTTGTGCCTTGGATCCATAAAGTGTTCTTCTACACAACGTTCCAGCATTTGCCGTAGCGGATCATAAAATCCATCAGTGTTCAGTACCACTATCGGTCCGGTATACAAACCAAGCCGCTTTAACGTCATGGTCTCCAATAATTCTTCAAGCGTTCCGGTCCCACCGGGCAGAGCTACAACTGCATCTGCTCCTTCAAGTAACCTGGCTTTCCGCTCATGCATGGTGATCGTATACTCAAAATCCCTGACTTCCTTATGCCCCCACTCGATCTCATCCATAAATCTGGGGATCACACCCTTGATCTTACCTCCGAGTTCCAGAATGGTGTCAGCCAGTTGGCCCATCAAACCTCTTGCACCTCCGCCATAAACGACCTCGACACCTGCCTGAACAAAAGACATGGCAAGTTTTGCGGTTGCTTCAAAATACTTTTGGTCAACCATCGAACTTGATGCACAATACACACATATCTTCATTTGCAATTGTTTTTAATCCGGGTAAAAACTAGCCCAATCGTATTTTATCATACAATCTGACAAAAGCATCCACCATTTTATTCCATTGATATTTTTCAAGTTCCTGAACCATATTTTTTTCGAAAAACGACTTCCTGTCATGTTCAAAAAAATCCAGAATGGCTGTGCTCACCGCATTGACTGCGGGTTCAACAACATAACCCACAACCTGATCCGGGATCATTTCGGGCAATCCGCCGACATTGGTCACCAGCATGGGTTTTCCAAAATGATAGGCGATTTGTGTAACCCCGCTCTGTGTAGCATGTTTATACGGCTGTACTACCAGATCCGATGCTCCGAAATATGCACTGACCTGATCGTCAGGAATATAATCTGATCTCAGGATCACACGATCTTCCAGTTTCAGCCGAAGGATCAATTCAAGATAAGGTTGCTGATCAGTATAAAACTCACCGGCAACGATCAGTTTTACCGGTAATTCAACCACCCGGGGATTGCTCATGGCTTCCAGCAACCAGTCCAGCCCTTTGTAATCACGGATAAACCCAAAAAAAAGCAGATACCTGTATTCCGGAGCCAGACCAAGTTGAGCAATTGCCTGCGCCCTTTCCATAGGTTGCCCGTAATTGTCAAAAACAGGGTGTGGTGTCAATTCCGTCGACAAATTTTTCCTGTATTGCAGTGCATCATCCATCACACTTTGAGTCATCACCACCATACCATCGATACTTTGCATAAAAAAACTCGTCAACTGTTGGTCTCCGGGACGCCTTTCATGCGGGACGATATTATCAGCCAGGCAAAGTATCCTGGTTTTTTTATTTCGTCTGACGATCCTGGAAATAATACTGAAACAGGGAGACATAAATGGCAACCAATAACGGAAAATCAACACATCAGGCGCTTCTTTGCGGATGCGAAAGCCGGTTTTCAGCCATGAAAAGGGATTCACTGAACTGACAGTTCTCCGTATGTCCAGGTCAAAAGGCGATGGTGAGCTGCTTAATTGGCTTTTACCCGGAAATAAAACTGAAGGATATTGTGTGGTAAAGGTTTCAAGGGACACATCATGCCCCATCCGGATGAATTCCCGGGCAAGTCGCTCATTAAATGCAGCCAATCCGCCCCGAAAAGGCCAGGCAGGTCCAATCATTTTAATACGCAATCCTTCCATGATCCTATTTTAGAGGGGTAAAAATAATCAATTCAGATCAGAATATGCTTTATTCTTTGAAAAAGTACAATTTCTTATTTAATTGCTGATTTTACCACAGAATTATAAATTATACTATTTTTAATATGAGGTGTCTGGAAAACTGAGAAAATGAAATTTTCTCTGTTTAATACTGTAAAAATTTGTGTAAACAACTCAAATTCAATTTCAAAATTCTTTGCAATTTAATTTTCCCGGATGAAAACGTATATTTGCTGCACAGATTAAAAACATAAAAATGAATCAAAAACTCATTGCAATTTTTAAATTACTCACCCTTTCCTTCATTTTGGGGATGCATCCGGCTGTGGCTCAATACGCTCCATTTGATGAATTACCCGGATTCGTAAAAAGCATCAAGCCGGCCTATGATCCGGGTTATCCTGAATGGGCAAAAAAGTTATATGATGATGAGATCAATTTTTACGAAGTAAATAAGCTGTATGAAACTTTCATGGCAGCCAATCCCGGTAAAAAATCCGCGATTACCAGATATTACAAAAGTTGGCGCAGGGCTGTCCGTGAATACGTTTTACCCGACGGCAGTATACAGTTGCCTGAAATGGATAATTATCACAGAGAGTTACATGAAAGCCGGAAAAATCAGCAATACCCGTGGGTTTCCAGGGAATCGGACAGTGAATGGTCATTTTTAGGCCCGAAAGAGACATTCTGGCTCAATGAAAATGGTACTTCTGAAGCTCCAGATCGCGCTCCTTGGCAAGTGAACGTATATGCCATCGATGTTGCTCCTTCTGACTTTAACGTTATTTACGCAGGTACTGAGACAGGTTTTGTCAACAAAAGTACCGACAAGGGTCAGACATGGCAACTCATGGCACCCGGATATCTTTTTGGAGGAGGAATCACTGCAGTTGCCGTACATCCTGCCGACCCCAACATTGTATTTGTATCGGGTGGAAACCAGGTGCATCGTTCAGATGATGGTGGACTTTCATGGCAACCTATGCTGCCACTAAACAATCTCTTTTACGCTGACCGGTTGCGCATCGATCCGCAGAATCCCTTAAAAATTTTCGCAGCTTCAGAAAAAGGAATATTTGTTAGTTCAGATGGAGGAAATACCTGGACACAAAGATATCAGAATCAAGCATGGGATATCCGGATCAAGCCCGGGGACGGACAAACCATTTATGCCATAACCCGTAATGCAGGATTCTATTCATTGGTCAGATCCTTGAACGGAGGACAATCCTTCAGCATAGTTCAGGAATTTCCGGGAAACTATTCTGTTTCTTCAGGCGCCTATCTTGGAGTCACAGCCAAAAATCCTGAACTGCTGTTCTCAGTTTTGCTGGGGTCCAATGATACCCCCTATTTGCTGAAAGGGAATTTTGCCAATAATAACATCAGTTGGAACCTGATCGCAACAGGCAGAACGGCTAATTTTGAGATGGACAACGGGCAAGGATACTTTGATCTTGCGATGGAAATTTCCCCTTTGGATGAAAAGATCATTTTGGTGGGCACCACTACCCTGTTCAAATCCACCAATGGCGGATTGACTTTTTCAGCTGTGGGCGGATATTGGGGACCATTCAACATACATCCTGATATTCAGGATATTAAGATGTTGCCTAATGGAGAAACATGGGTTGCCACGGATGGAGGAATGAATTACACTTCAGATGTTTTCACTATACAGGACAACTATCATGTACGGTGCAAAGGTCTCATGGGTTCGGATATGTGGGGTTTTGACCAGGGATGGAACGAAGATCTGGTGGTCGGGGGAAGGTACCATAACGGGAACACGGCAATCGCTGATTTTTATCAGAATAAATCACTGAGAATGGGCGGTGCCGAGTCACCGACAGGTTGGGTTTTGCAGGGCAGAAGCAGGCATGTGGCTTTTGATGACCTGGGAAATGGCTGGATCTTACCCAAAACAGCAGAAAGTGAACCGGAGGGAAGGTTTATTTTCAGCAAATATCCGAATATGGATGAATATGGGGGCAGAAGGAGTAATTTTGTCCACCACCCCAATTATTACGGCACATTTTACCTGGGAGAAGGCAATGGTTTCTGGAAAAGTACCGATATGGGCGTAAGTTATAATTTGCTCCACACATTCCCCGGCAGGGTCAGATACCTTCAGATCTCATACAAAAATCCGGATGTGATTTATGCTGATGTCAATAATTATGGACTGTACCGGTCCGGGGACGGGGGTCATACATGGGTTCAGAAACCAGCTTTGACCAGTGCACCGTATGGTCATTCTGGGTGGAAAGGCAACTTATTTTTTGCCATATCGCCCTATGATGAAAATACCATTTATGCCTGTCTCCAAAATGGAACATGGTCGGCGGATATCGGCAAGGTTTTCCAGAGTCAGGACGGAGGAAATACATGGGAAGACTGGTCAGGAACTGTAAGTGATTACCTGAAATGCCTGGTTATCCAGCCAACAGCCGGGAATGAGGATCTGGTCTATTTGTTCACTAAAGGTCTCAACGGAAAGCCTGCACGTGTGATGATCCGCAAACAGAGTATGGCAGACTGGGTTGATTTCAGTTCTGACTACCCTGTTGGTATGGCGCCCAATATGGCATTACCTTTTTTCAGGGACAGCAAGATCCGGGTTGGCGGTAATGGCAGCGTCTGGGAATCGCCTTTGGCTGAACCGGAATTCATTCCGGTGATCAACCCATGGGTAGAGAAACCATTTTACAGTTGTATGACGGATACGCTGTACTTTGATGACCATTCCATGATCAACCACGAAGGGGCGAGCTGGCATTGGGAAATAGACCCCGAACCTGAGTACATTAGTGATCCGAACATCAGAAACCCCAAAGTAGTTTTAGGTAACCCGGGTTCGTATACCGTTCATTTTTCAGTCATGCAAAAAGGTGAAACCTACTCAAAAACTATTCAGGATATGGTCAGTGCTACAACCTGTCCGTCCATTGAAGATTGCAGTAACCCGGCAGATGTTCCAAAGGACAACTGGTCATTGTTGAATGTGGACAGTCAGGAAACGACCGGAGAAGATGGCAAAGCGATCAATGCCATAGACGGTGATCCATCCACGATCTGGCATACGGAATGGTACTGGAACAGTCCGGGTTATCCGCATGAGATCAGCATCGACCTCGGTGATGTATACCGCATTTCTGAATTCACCTATCTGCCAAGGCAGGATGGAGAGAACGGCCGGATAAAAAACTACAAGTTATATATCAGCAAACAAAACAATCAATGGGGATTGACAGCTGCAACAGGAAATTTTTTGAATACAGCTGCCCCTCAGAAAGTCCCTCTGGATCCGCCGGTTGCCGGGAGATACCTGAAGTTGGTTGCAGTGTCAGAAGTGAACGGAAATCCGTGGGCTTCAGCAGCAGAATTGAGTGTAAAAGGCTGTCTGAACATATATTCCAGTCTGGAACAACCGGAGAAAATCCAGGCTTTAAAGGCATTTCCTGTTCCATCAACCGGGAAGATCCGGATCGCTGCGCCCAGTGGAAAAGCATTCAGTTATCAGGTTCATGATATGCAGGGAAAAATAGTTTTGCAAGGTTTGGTGGATGATGCATCTGAACTCCTGGAACTTGATCTTTCAATACAATTGCCGGGTGTTTATCTGGTGACATTTACCAGTCAGGGAGTCCATTATTATGCCAAGGTAGTGAAGATGTAAGTAATTGATAAATAATTGGTTGAATCTACTGATCAAAATTTTATCTGGTAATTGGAAAATGTAGAAAAAAGATTTTCACTGACTAAACTTTTTATTCTTTATGATGTAAATGATTATTCCTTTTCAAATACCACTTTGCGTCTCTGCGCATTTGCGGGAAACATAGTAAATCTCCAAAATCCAAAAGTACACAATCCAAAATCCAAAAGTACACTTTAAAT
>CAZQKR010000074.1:0-12368 GCA_964594045.1 uncultured Saprospiraceae bacterium
CAAAGAACTTATTTGTTATGGCACTATTGCCGCTTAAATTTTAACGAACTATTGTGATAATAAAAATTGGGATTATTGATCCGAATTTCAGGATGAAGATGTCCTGCCAAAAATATGTACTTTTATTTCATTGATTTCCAGGTTATTGATCCTTTTTTTTGAGAAATAGGATTTCAGCAGATCATTCAATTCGTCATCAAAATAATCCCTGATCACATCCGAATCTGTGTGATGAATGTGATGATGTGGTTCGGTGACGGGATCGAACATTTTGATGTCACTGCCGGTCATCACGCTTTGGATAAGGCCTTTTTCCACGAAAATTTCCAGTACTTTATACACTGTTGCCAATGATATATTGGGATGATCTGTTCTGATCTTTTCATAGATCTGTTCAACGGTCGGATGGTTTTTCATTTGCATAACGGTCTCCAGGATCACTACCCTTTGAGGTGTCACTTTGAGTCCTTTTCCAGCCAGTATTTCGCGTGTTTTTTGCACCGTTCAAATTAATTCTAATGATCAATTAAAGAGATTAGTTTAGTCCAAATACAGTATAACTAACTTTGGTCAGTACCCTGACTTAACAAATTCAATTTTGTTAATTAACGAAAAAATCAACTTTTTGTTTCAAAATATTTGTTGACCATCGCCATTTACCAGGACTTTTCAAGGTATTTTTGCAAATTAACCTGCTTAAAGCATTTTTCATTGGTAAGTCATTTGAACCAAAGAATTCCTAACAGACTCCAGGTTCATTATATTCGAGTGCGTGCAGTGATTATTTTGCTTTCCCCACTTTTTCCAGCGCATTTTTGACGGCTTCAAAAATAGCCCGATTACTGATCCTGCCTCCGGTAGCCTCCAGCATCCAAAGTCCCGGTGTTTTTTTGCCTATGGAAAAAATTTTGCGGGTCTCATCTCCAAAATTCTTCCCCTTGTAATATTCCTCCAGTTGGAACATGATCAGTCTGCCATAAGGATAGCTCATCAGGTAAAGTGGATAGACTATCATATGTGAATAGATCGATAGCACTGTTACATCTCTGACGCCAAAAACATCTGCGTAATATTCATTCCAGACTTTTTTAGAGATTCCGAGCACTGCCATCCTAAGCTCTTCAGGCGTGGCTTCAGGGTTGGCATAAAGCCATTCCCAGACTTCCATATCCACCATGGAGACACCCATCATTTCATAATTATCCCAGAAAATATCCAACACATCCAGTGAAGTTTTAAGCTGATCATCGCTATCGAGACCCAGCAGTTCCAGATCCCTGGCCTGGAACATAAAAGCAAGCGCCTCAGTAAAAGCATTGTTGGGCACACCTCTCATCATATAATTCTCTACTTCATGCAGGCTGAATGTCTGTTCCACATTGTGACCCAGTTCATGAACGGCAATATTATACCCTTTGTAATCCATACCGTCACCACCTACCCTGGTACGAAGATGGGAAGGCATCTCCTTCATTGAGGAAGGCATGGCATGGCCGGAACCCCGTGCATCATCCACATCAATCTCACCTGCCAGAAATCCGACTGTTTCATTATCAAAACCGATTTTTTTGAGGATCTCCGGCAATGCCTGGTCAAAAGATACTGCATCAGGATAAAGCGATTTGGTCAGCTGGTCCAGTTGTTCACCCGGAATAATGCTCCTGGCAGTGAAACCGTCATACCACAGGTCAAATGGCTTTAGCGGACGGCCAAGACGTTTGCTGATCAGTTTACCGGTTTCCCGGATCAATGGTGAAGAAGCGTATTCCCTGAATAAGGTCTCAACTTCATTTTTAGGAATTTCCATACCGGATTCAAAGGTTCTTTTGATATAGGTGTTCATACCGGGATAGAATGGGTCAAACTTCCTTATGGCTTTAAAATGAGCCAGAAGATGCTCATACCTTACATTGTTCTCGGGGTTCACAACCACCTGATTTCCATTTCTTTGAAGTGTATTCTCAAATGGATCCCACTGGTATTCACTGTTGTTGATCACCTGTTGCGGAATGCTTTGGTCGATGATACGCAGCATCACCTGGTACAGCATATCCTGTTTGGGCAATCCGTCAGGTCTTCCGTAGTTTGCCTTGATCTCATCCCTGATATTCCAATGGGACAACAGCTTCATGTCTTCCGGAAAGCGTTTATTTCCTTTTTTGTCCACCAGCTGACCGGCAAAAATATTATACTCCGAAATGTACAGATCTCCTTCACTGGCAATCATGCTCATATTTTGTAAAACGGCAGGAGGTACTCTTGATGTAAAAACATCGCCAAGTCTCGCATAGCCCCATTGTCGGTCGCTCCATACAGCACCCAAATTGTTTTTTTCCTTCAGGGAATAATTGGGAAAATTGAGCAGGATGATAAAAGCGATTTTATTTTGAAAAAGATCTTCCAGCACATGTGAGGATGGATTGTAAGCGCTGAAATACTGATCAGTTTTATGAACTGGCCCTTTGTCTTCATGTACCTGGCGATTCAATTCAATCGAAATCCGGTCCAGATAGCCAAAAAGAAATTCAAAATTAGATGCTATCCGGTCAAAGACCAAAGCCAGCTCCGCACTGTCCGCGATGAAATGCTCATCGACAAAACGTGCAAATGCTTCATTGTCTCCGTCGGTTTTTCTCCAAAGGCCTGCAGTCTGGTTCACGCCCCTTTCCGCACGGAAACGGTATTCATCCCCGTGCTTTTTCAGCAAGCCTTCAGTGACCCGGTCAATAACAGCCTGGTTAACAGGAGACTTTTCATCAGATTGTACTTGAATTTGGGTAAAACCGGGATTTAGCATCAAAGACCATAAGATCAGGAATATAAACTTTTGCATTTTATTGAGCTTTAGCATACAAAATTAAAGAAAAATTCAACATCATTTTATTCGCTTTTAAAGCAACCGTTCTTTGCTGGAGAATATTTGGATCACTCAGCTAAAAACACCATCCAAAATATAAAAACCGGATACAGTTTATTATTTTTATGGGCAATTCTAAATTTATTTTTTTAGCTATGGAATTCTCCAAGACAAAGATTGTTTCCCTGGTTTTTTTAAGGTGGCTTATCGGATGGCATTTTTTCTACGAAGGAATGGTCAAGATCCTGACGCCAGGCTGGTCATCAAAAATGTACCTTCTTGATTCATCCGGCTTTGCCAAAGCTTTTTTTGAATGGATCGCGGAAAATGAATCTATTTTGTACGCTACGGACATGATCAACATGTGGGCGCTCACCATTATTGGTTTTCTTTTGCTCGCCGGAATCCTGGAGCGGATCGCATCTTTGTCAGGCATGGTCCTGTTGGCTTTGTATTTTATTTCCCATCCAGCATTACCCGGGATTGAGTATATTTTCCCGTCAGACGGAAGCTATTTTCTGGTGAATAAAACATTGATCGAACTGGCAGCCCTATGGGTACTTTTTGCATTTCCTACCGCACACATTTTCGGACTGGAGCGCATTATCAAAAAATCATTAAAGCGGAATAAATAGTTATGGAACAGGATCATACTTCAAATGAGAGTAAAAAGATCAACAGGCGGGATATCATCAAAGGACTGGCTGCACTTCCGGCATTCGGAATTCTTGGATACGGACTCTGGAGCCATTTCGGGGAACAGCATTCCGGAAAAAGTTATTTACTGGAGGATATTGGTTCCGTGATACCTAAAGGTGTTCAGCAGGTAGTTCAGGGTGATCCGCTCAGGATCGGTATTGTCGGCAGCGGTGGACGTGGTATGTATCTGCTGAAGGCATTAGGCTTCGTCCACCCGGAAGAACTGGAGGAGTATGAAAAAAATGCCCGGGAAAGCAGTTGGTGGAAAGAATATCTGGATCAATTCAGAGCTCAGGACGACCTGAATGTGAAAATAACAGCAGTTTGTGATATTTTTGACAAACACGCTAAAAGAGGTATGGAAACCGGTGCCAATATTTCCCGGACAGGTAAAAACGGAAAGTTGTCTGAGCTTCCCAAAAGATACAATACCTATCAGGAACTGGTTCAATCTCCTGAGGTGGATGCTGTGATCATCGCCACGCCGGACCATCTGCACGTTCCTGTAGCCATTGAAGCTGCCAGAAACGGAAAACACGTTTATTGTGAAAAACCGCTCTCCTGGACTGTACCGGAAACCTATGAAGTGCGCAAAGTGGTTAAAGACACAGGCATCATCTTCCAGTTGGGCCATCAGGGAAGGCAAACGGAAAGTTATCATGTGGCCAAGTCGCTGATCAACAAAGGTGTGCTCGGAAAAATTTCCCTGATCGAAGTCTGCACCAACCGGAATGATCCCAACGGCGCCTGGGTTTATGACATCGACCCGGATGCCAATCAGCGGAATATCGACTGGAAACAATTTATCGGACCCGCGCCATGGCATGAATTCAGCCTGGAAAGATTCTTCCGCTGGCGCTGTTGGTGGGATTACAGCACCGGATTGAGCGGAGACCTTTTCACTCATGAATTTGATGCACTGAATCAGATACTTGATCTGGGAATTCCTCATTCGGCCATGGCGTCAGGTGGTATCTATTTTTACAAGGATGGCAGAACAGTTCCAGATGTGTTGAATATGGCCTTTGAATACCCGGAAAAGGACCTCACCCTGTTGTACAGTGCAACGCTGGCCAGCGAAAAGAAGAGAGGCAAAGTGATCATGGGACATGACGGTCATATGCAATTGGATGAGACCCTGCTGATCATGGCAGATCCGAAATCAACCAAATATGCGGATAAATTAGCTGAAGGTGCTATCGAGCCCAATAAGCCGATTTTTTCTTATGTGCCTGGCCAGGAAAAAGTGGATGCGATCACGACCGCAACTGAAAAATATTTTGCGGAAAGAGGTCTTCTGTACACCTACAGGGATGGTAAAACTTATGATACATCGCATTTACATTTGAGGGAATGGCTCAATTGTATCAGGCTCAGGGACGGTTCCCAGCCGAGCTGCAATATAGATGCTGCTTTTGAAGAAGCTATGGCAGCACACATGGGCACAATCTCCTACCATGAAAACAGGAGGGTATTTTGGGATTCAGTAAATGAAAAGATCATTTAAAAAATGAAGGTGATACAGACAGCTTTGGCAGGTTTTGGTTTGTCCGGAAAGGTATTCCATGCTCCGTTTATTCACAAACATCCGGGGTTCCGCCTACATACCGTGGTTTCTTCAACAGGTGCCTCAAAAGAGTTCTATGCAGATTCAAAGATCATAGCGAATTTTGAGCAAATGCTCAGCGACCCGGATATTGAACTGGTCGTGATAGCCACGCCACACAGGGTGCATATTGAACAAGCATTGTCTGCCCTGGATGCAGGAAAACATGTGGTCATTGAAAAACCTGTTGCCATGCGGTCAAGCGATATCGACCTGATCAGAGAAGCGGCAGAGGATGCGGGCAAAAGGGTTTTCCCATATCACAACAGGCGTTGGGATGGAGATTTTATGACTTTGAAACAATTGATCAGGGATGGTTATCTTGGAGAAGTAAAGGATTATGAATCAAGATTTGACCGCTTTCAACCGCGGATCACCCGGGCAGAATGGCGATATACCGATGCAGACTCAGGGGGAACCTTATTTGATCTGGGACCTCATCTGATCGATCAGGCCATTCATCTTTTTGGTAAACCGGCTGCTGTCAGTTGTATGCTTTATTTTCAGCGTGCATCAGTCAAGACAAACGATAGTTTTGATATCAGGTTGTTTTATAAGGAAAAGACTGCCACCCTGAAAGCAGGCGTTTTTGTGAAGGAACAAGGTCCTCACTTTCAGGTACATGGAACATCAGGTTCATTCATCAAATACGGCCTGGATCCGCAGGAGCAAAAACTGAAGGAAGGTATTTTACCGGACACTCCGCTTTTTGGTGAGGAAGATCCGGCGAATTTCGGACTGTTGAATACCATTGCCGGAGGGCAAAATTTGCGTCAGCCATATCCGACAATACCGGGCAATTATATGGATTTTTATAACAATGTTCATGAGAGCCTGGCAACAGGAAAACAGCCTGCCGTCTCATTGGAAGATGTGCAGTTGAATTTGCAGATACTTGAAGCTGCCATCGAGAGCCATGAAATGAAAAGGACGATTGAATTGATCTGAACATTCCGGACAGATACCGGTTGAGCATGAAAGTTCAGCCCGGAACGATCAAAAGGCAGTGAACCATGCAGAAAAGGGTTTAAAACATTTGAATATTCTTTAAATATAAACCTTATGGACGAAACGAACGAAAAAAAGAAATCCATGAAACGCAGGGATTTTATCAAAAACTCTGCCATGGCAACTGCCGGTTTCATGATCCTGCCCAGTCATGTGATCTCCGGGTTGGGACACCGGATGCCCAGCGATAAACTGAATATCGCCGGGGTAGGCGTTGGAGGCCGCGGTGGTGGTGTCATCAAGGCCTGCAGCAGTGAAAACATCGTAGCGCTTTGTGATGTAGACTGGAAATACGCTTCAAAGATCTTCGATGATTTTCCAAAAGCTAAAAAATATTATGACTGGAGGATCATGCTGGATGAAATGAAGGACACCATAGATGCTGTTGTTGTCGGTACACCTGACCATACACATGCCATCGTCAGCATCAATGCAATGAAGCTCGGCAAGCATGTTTACTGTGAAAAGCCGCTGACACACTCAGTTTGGGAATCCAGGGAAATGACGCGTCTTGCAAAAGAATACAAACTGGCCACCCAGATGGGCAACCAGGGTAATTCAGGTGAAGGTATCCGTCAGACCTGTGAGTGGATCTGGGATGGCGCGATCGGAGACATCCGCGAAGTCCACGCATGGACTAACCGGCCAATCTGGCCTCAGGGTCTGGAACGTCCAAAAGAAAAAATGATGGTCCCGGATACGCTGAAATGGGATCTTTTCCTCGGACCGGCAAGGGAAAGGCCTTACCATAATATTTATACACCCTGGAACTGGCGAGGATGGTGGGATTTTGGAACTGGGGCACTGGGTGATATGGCCTGCCACATCATGGACCCGATCTTCATGGCGCTCAAATTGAAGTATCCGACCAGGGTTCAGGGTAGTTCGACCCTTTTCAACACCGAATCACCACCTTTGGCAGAAGTTGTAAAATACACTTTCCCGGCAAGGGAGAAATTCAGGAATGTCAATATGCCGGAAGTGGAAGTTACCTGGTGGGATGGCGGTCTTTTGCCACCGAGACCTGAAGAATTACCTGCAGGAGAAGTTATGGGCCGGGATCCGAATGGTGGTTGCCTGTTCATTGGAACCAAAGGCAAACTGATGAGCGGTTGCTACGGACGAGATCCGTTCCTGTTGCCGCTGGATATGGATAAAAACTATAAAAGGCCGGAACCAAGCCTGCGTCGTGTGACACTCAGTCACGAAATGGATTGGGTCAGAGCATGCAAGGAAAGCCCTGAATCCAGGGTGGAAGCCAGTTCCTGCTTCGATTATTCAGGACCCATGAATGAGATGGTGGTTATGGGAGTTGTCGCAGTCAGATTACAGGATTTGAAGCGGGAACTGCTTTGGGACGGTGAAAATATGCGTTTTACCAATATCGATGATAAGGACGAGATAAGGGTCGTACAAAGCGACAAATTTGAGATCATTGACGGTCATCCGCATTTTGACACAAAACATGAAACGATCAATGCAAAAGCAGCAGCTGAGGAATACATCAGGCATACTTACAGGAAAGGATGGACATTGTAAATCAACAAAATTTAAAACTAAATAACATGAGGCAATTATTTTTATTATTAATGATGACAGGGATGTTTTTCTGGGCGTGTAAAGGTCAGAAAGCCCCTGAAGAAACTAAAAAAGAAACAGTAACGATGGATAACGCATTAAGTGATGCAGAAATTCAGGATGGATGGATCCTGTTGTTCGATGGTAAAACCCCGGGCTTATGGCGCGGTTACAACAAAAAGGAGTTTCCAAAAGGCTGGGTGATCGAAGATGGCACACTCCGGATAAAAGGTTCAGGCAGGGGTGAAGCAGGTGCGGAAGAAGGGGGTGACCTCATTTATGATGAGATGCTCAAGGACTTTGAACTTACCCTGGAATGGAAGGTATCTCCCGGAGGCAACAGCGGAATATTTTACCTGGCAAAGGAATTGCCGGACAAAACCATCTGGCAGTCCGCACCGGAAATGCAGGTACTGGACAATACCACGCATCCGGACGGACGCGACGGGCTGCACAGTGCAGGTGCATTGTATGACCTGATCGGTGTGTCCCAGGATAAAGTCAAACCGGTTGGCGAATGGAACCAGGTTAAAATTCTGGTGTACCGCGGTCTGGTAGAGCATTGGCTCAACGGAGAAAGAGTGGTAAAATATCATCTTTGGACTCCCGAATGGAAAGAGATGGTAGCTAAAAGTAAGTTCCCGCAATACAATCCTGATTGGGCCAACGTGGCAGAAACTGGATACATCGGCTTACAGGATCACGGTGATGATGTCTGGTATAGAAATATTAAATTGAAAAAACTGTAATCATTACCACCTTTGTGCTGACCGCAAATGTCGCAAAATATATGCCGGCGAAAAGCTTAAAGTCTTGCCGGCATATATTTTGAACCAGATTTGATGAGCGGATGACCAATCAAAAATTCTTTCAGATCCTTGTAATTTGTACAGCATAATTTCATTGATTAGAACCGGTCAAAATAAACAAAGAATCGGTTGTTTTGGCATGACAAAAGAAGAAAATTACTGATATTTGTGCGAATAAAAATAGAAAGCAATGGATTTATCTGTTAAATACATGGGCTTAACGCTTAAAAGCCCATTGATCGTAGGTAGCTCAGGACTCACTCAGTCACTGGAAAAGATTAAATCATTCGAAGCGCAGGGCGCAGGTGCAGTAGTGCTGAAATCGCTGTTTGAAGAGCAGATCCAGTATGAGAGTCAGGCTGAAGGCACCAAAAACACTTATGATTATCCGGAAGCGCATGATTATATCAATTCCTTTATCAAGGATACCGCATTGTCTGAATATCTGGGTTTGATCAGGGAATGTAAGAAAGAGGTGGGCATTCCTGTCATCGCCAGTATCAACTGTGTGACAGATGGCGAATGGACAGGTTTTGCTAAGAAAATTGAGGAAGCAGGTGCGGATGCGCTTGAACTCAACATTTCTTTGTTGCCTTCAGACATCACCAAAACGAGCAATGACAATGAGAAAATGTATTTTAACATTATCCAGAAGGTCAAAAAAAGCATCAATATTCCTGTTGCCTTGAAAATGAGTCATTATTCTGCAGGGTTGGCCAATCTTATCCAGAAACTGAGCTGGACAGAGCAGGTGGATGCTTTTGTTTTGTTCAACAGATATTATAACCCGGATATAGACATCAATACACTCAAGGTTGGGTCTGCAGGCGTATTCAGTACTCCGGCCGAGCTGGCATCCTCACTACGCTGGGTAGCTCTGCTGGCAAATAAGATAGATGTGGATATTTCTGCTTCCACGGGTGTGCATTCCGGTGAAGACCTGATAAAGCAATTGCTGGTTGGGGCTAAAACGGTTCAGATCGTTTCTGCCATTTACAAGAATGATGCTTCGGTCATCGGCGATATGCTGGATGTGCTCAAGATCTGGATGGCTGAGAAAAAATACCGCAGTGTGGAGGAGTTTCAATCCACGATCAATATGGAAGAGCTCATCAATCCTGCTGCATTTGAGCGGATCCAGTTTATGAAGTACTTTGGACAGATCTATTGATGGCTGACGATTGTCAGTCCTCAGTTTCCTAACACCGGACAAAGTAAAAAGGTCACATATTTTTATAGTGAAAATAATGCATTAAGTCTGCACTTAGCATTCTGGTTTAATGCCTTTCAATCGCAAATCCTGGGTTTGCAATCACACTTTTCATCAGGATCGTCATTGCAGAAATGATCATCAATCCTCCTGTTGAAGAAAGAAACCAAGAACAGATTCCGGGTGAAGCCAGGAAGGACAGCTACTATAAATTTACAAACTTTCCTGGTCAATTATCGTTTGTTTTTCATTTACCACTGAGAAAGCGCTCATAAAGTTGGATAAATGACAAAGTGCATTTGATCCGCCATAATACTCCTTTTCAATATTTTATAATCGATCAGCGATCGTTGTTGCCCATCTGCACTGGTTTTGCGAACAAGCATCACCACATATATGATCAAATCGTGATATTATTTTTGTAATTATTCCGAATTAAGGAACTTAAATTCCCGGCTTTGCGTTGTGAAGGTTGCATAGGGAAAGGAAAAAGCTACGAAAGTACCCGAATGAATCAAAAGAAATAAGGAGCCCGAATAAATACTGCAGGTTTACAGGCCGGTCAGGTTGACAGTAACACCAATTTTGATCATTCCAATTTCTTTTCTAAGATGGAAAAGCATGTGCATTGACCAGACAGCGTCTGGTTGAATGGCGATAGGCTTATGCCCGGAAAAAAATTTTTTAACAAATCAATTTTTTAACATGAGTCAAAAAACACAGGTACACAATCTCATCATTCTGGACGAAAGCGGCTCGATGAACTCCATCAGGGATGAGATCATTTTAGCATTCAATGCTTTGCTGAACAACATCAGGGACGTTGAAAAACAGTTCCCTGAACAGGAACATCTGGTCAGTTTTTACACTTTCAACGGATCAGGTATCAGGCAGCTTCATTTCATTGCACCGGTTGAGCAAATGGAACACATCGATCGAAGCAAGTACCAACCCAATAATTGCACTCCACTGTATGATGCAATAGGCAAGGGTGTAGGTGACCTGAGAAAATCGGTTGAGGGTCGGGAAGAATGCCATGTACGTGTCAATATCATGACGGATGGTTATGAAAATGCATCCAAAGAGTACTCAATGGATCAGATCAAAGATTTGATCGAAGAAATGAAAAAACAAGGGTGGACGTTCATTTATTCCGGTGCGGATCACGATGTGGAAAAAGTTGCAATGGAACTGGCCATTGAGAACCGTATAGTCTTCAAAAAGTCAAAGGCAGGAATGGAAAATTGGGCTTTAAATGAAAGTTCTGCAATGATGTGCTATAGCATGGATATTCGCGACAGGAAAAAGAGTAAAAAGAAAGAGGATTTTGTTTAGACTTGGACAAAAATCTGGCTGATAACCAATCGTATCGGAGGACTCCCCGGACCAGGTTCGGGGAGTCACTTTTTTTCATACAATGATCAATATTTGTGCATTTAAAATTCGGAGAAACATGCCCTAATGCAATCAAAGATTATGGATATGTCTTGCTTACCTTGATAAGTAAATTGTCTGTTTATTTGTAAAAAAATCATATTCACCTTGATTTTCCAGCAAATGAAATATATGAAAGTTTGAGTCTGCTCCGAAAAGTCCAATTTGTTGATTTTCAATCGTTTTTTTACCCCAACCTACTGACGTCATCGATCAGCACAGGTCTACAGGGAAAAGATTGATAACCAACAAATTAAAAGTCCCCTTTTAGTGCCTGTACTGACTGTCAACGTCAGTGCCTGTGCTGACTGTAAACGTCAGTGCCTGTACTGACTGTCAACGTCAGTGCCTGTGCTGACTGAAAACGTCAGTACTTGTGCTGACTGAAAACGTCAGTACTTGTGCTGACTGAAAACGTCAGTACTTGTGCTGACTGAAAACGTCAGTGCCTGTGCTGACTTTCAACGTCAGTGCCTGTGCTGACTGTCTACGTCTATAGGGATTTAGGGGGCAAAGACTTTTAAGAGATACTCAGGTCTCAAAATGAGATAAACATCAACATTCGCAATCTGCATTCACCATAACGGGAAATTTATTCATCAAAATGAATTATAGTATCCTGCTTTTTGCCCTTAAATGAGACAGTTTTTATTGCCAGATTTCATATGTGCCGGAGTCTGACTTAAACGCATTTGGCGTGAATACAGACTGGTTATAAGGGAATTAGGTTATAATGATGGTGATAACATTTGTGCAACTTCCGATTTGCCCCTGAACAAAAACCTGCCTGATATCATCCAGTTGCACCAAATTCATGTTGAATGTGAGGGTAACTTAAATTTATGGCAGCCCGTTTTTTCAGCATTAACTTCTGAAACAAGTGTCTCTGAGTGTTTGGTGGATTTGATATAAAGATGCGGAGCTGAATATAAATTATGTTCCTTTAGACAATCCAAATCCCGGAAGGATGTAAATATTACATGGCAAATTCAGAAAATTTGGGCGGTCAAAAGTTGGGAAGACCTCTCTGCATTTCACAGAAAACCCGTTTTCTTTTCACCCTGTTTGAACGTGTAATTTATTATAATTATAAATACCTTAAATAATCCGGATTATATAGTCGATCCTTATGAATTAAATTTTAACGCAATATTTGGAAGAATTTTC
>CAZQKR010000075.1:0-10431 GCA_964594045.1 uncultured Saprospiraceae bacterium
AATTGATAATCAATTGTATCACTTACTTGTTTTTTCTATGCGGACAAGTCAGGAAAAATAAAAAAGCCTCCGGTCGGGAGGCTTTTTTATTTAAGTGTTTTTCATTGATCAGCCAGACAGCCAATATAATTTTACAACTTTTCTGATAAAGGGATTTTACCCAGCTCTTTCTTCATCTTGCTCCAGGTATAATTGTCCAGGACCGGTTCAAATTCCACCTCTTTCTCCTTTGCGTGTTCGATGATGTCTTTGGAACGTTGTTCTGTCTCCGGATGGGTGCTGATCCATGCAAGGTTTTTGATGATATCAGGTTCATTCAAAGACAGTTGATACATGAAATCCGCAAATTCGTTCGGGTCGATCTTTGCCTTAAGAAGATATTCCACGGCTTTTTGATCCGCTTCCCGTTCCATACCACGATCGTAAGCAGAAGAAGCGAGCATGCGCATGACTTCCTTTGCCATATCTGCTGAACCGCCTGAAGAAATGGTCAGCATAACAGCCAGTCCGATCTCTTTCCCTAGTTTTTTCATCACATGATCCAGTTCCATGTGTGCGATCTCATGACTGATCACGCCGGCCAGCGCAGCTTCATTGTCCGTTTTATCCAGTAAACCGGTATAGATCACCAGGTAATTGTCCGGAAAGGTGAATGCATTGACCTGACTGTTGTCGATCACATGTACTTTGATCTTTTTGTGGTTGATCTTGTTCTTTTTGCAGATTTTGTCCACCAGGGTATCTATCGGGTTGGTGATGGTGGGATCATCGATGATGGTTTCTGTCTCCTGGATGGATTCCCAGAACAATTCCCCGAGTTTGGTTTCCAGTTCAGATGCCTTCGGCGCCATATCAGCAACACCTGAATACCGGTAAATTCCAAAAATTCCCATAAAAACCCCGAAAAATATAGCCAGTATGATAAGTCCTTCTTTCAATAATTTATTCATGATCATTGCAGGTTTGGTTAGTCAATGTCCCATAAAAAAGCCATTCCACATGGATGCCCTTACGTGTCTGTATCGCTGTGTAGATGGTCGCTGCAAATTCAGCAACATTATAGATCACCACGGTAGTGATGTATGCAAAATAAATCGCTGTGGGCGAAATCGAATAATAAAACAGCGAAATTGTCCACCAGACAGCCACAGTATTCATAACCAAAAGAGACAACTGCGAATACAATGCCTGTCTGCAATGCCATCTGACAAAATACGGTGCGCGGCGGTTGGCCATGAAGAAGAAAAAGGTTGCGATGAGGTTGACTATTGGCATCGGCAGACCTGCGACGATCGCTACCAGTGACATCACATAGCTATTGGATGCCCTTTCGCACTCATGCTCCGAAGGTTCATAAAAAAAACTGCTCACTTTTATCATAATCCTTTAGCTATATTCCAGGCCCAGTTAGCCAAAACCAATATAATAGTGGCTACTGCGACCCATTTGATTTTCAAAATGTTTTCAAGTTTGACATAAAAACGATAAAGTGCGTCCTTACCACTGACCAGGTCAATCACCAGCCAAACCGGCATAACCAACATAATGACCATGATAATGAAACCAAAAGGATTCCAGAGCAATGCTCCTTTCATGTCACCTTTGAGGATTTGTGCGATGGATCTGGTAGATCCACAGGATGGACAGGGTACACCTGTGACCTCTCTGAACAGGCAAACACCCGATTCCCCTGACGGATTATCCGGGTACAGGTTCAACGTATAAAACAACCACGCATAGCCGGCAACTAAAGCCAGTGTCAGGATCAGATATAGCTGCCTGTAAGGCTTTTGGATCATGGAAGTGCATTATGCAATGCCAATACATTTTTTTCTTTGGCAGCACCCATGATCAGAAACCAGTCAATGATCGTCCATATGCCTAATCCACCGCAGGTCAATAATTTACCCACTCCCATACCGACATCTCCGATCAGGAAACGATCGATGCCTAGTGAGCCACCCAGTAAAGATGCAATAAGCATCATCATAGGGTCTTTAAACTGCAGACTATAAAGACGTGACCAATCACGATCTTCCAGTGTTTCCAGCCTGCTCCTGATCTGAGGCAGATGGTAACTTTCGAAATATTTGGCATTGTTCATCATGAAAGTGTCAATTCTTTGAGCATCCATTTTATTTATTTTAAGTTAAACATATTTGTGATCATCAAGGGAAAGGGTTGTATTGAATTATCTGATTTTGATCAACCAAATAAAATTTGGCTAATTTATTGGAATCACAACTCATTTCTGTTTGTAAATATAATATAATTCTGATAATTGTACTTTAAGGACTCTATTTTTTATACATCAATGGAGATCATTAAATGCTGTGAAGATCCGTTTTCTACTTCCCATCATAACAGAGAGAAGTAAATATTTACATACTTAAGTTAATTGTTGCTGGAAATGGCGCTTACCCTCAAAATATACGGGACAGAACCAAAAACAGAAATGAATAAACGCCGATCAACGATTTTGAATTGTAGAAGTCCTCTCCTTAATAAATCAGTATTTATAGTCAAAAAATCTGGATTTCACGCATCGGTCGGGATGACAGAATGTAAACTGCAGGAGGAGTGATCCTGGAGTTATAATGCAATCATTTTGTGTTTGCTTAGCTTAAATGGCTTTTAGCCAATGATCAATAGCTGATTCAAAAATTCATTTTTTCAGAGGGCAAGTTTAGTAACTTTTGCACAATGTACGTGCGCCGAAATAACATTAACAGACTGATCTGCTGACCACCTTTATAATTTCATCCTTTCACCATTTATTCGCTCTGTAGTAAATACAAAAATCATCTTTAGGTAATCCTTGTTCGTCATTCAGAATGTTTTTGTTTGAATAAATCCATGTAAAGATAACTATACCAAACAAAGCAAAATTTAATATGTAGATACTGACAGAAATGCTTCCCAAATAAATAAAATAAATTACCTTAGCCGCGATTTTGGTTCCCAAAGGGGATTAATAAGGAATCCGGTGTGAATCCGGAACTGTTCCCGCAGCTGTAAGTCTTTTTAAAGGAATGTCATTTTGCCACTGTCATTGGATGGGAAGGCGACATATCCGGGACAAGTCAGAAGACCTGCCAACTTCATCGCATCATTTTGTTTTCGGGAAGAAGAACACATTGATTTTACATGCTGACCCACGTAAAACTTGAGTTACTGCGTTTGCAGTCATTTTTCCGGACCATTTTTGAAGCTTTGATTTTGACACCTGCTGCAGGAAAAGTCAAATTGTGGATGCTTAAACCTGAAAAGTTTAAATCAGCACCATTCGATATATACTGCCTGTTTGACAGGGTCCTAAATCCTATTTTATCCCATTCAAATACCATAATCAAACCGGGCAACAACAAATATTTATGCGCACAGGTTTTAAATACGTTTGTTTCATAGCTTTTTGGGCATTGCTAATTGTATTTGCGCTGCAGAACCCTATTGCAGCAAATATCCCTGTGGATACCATCAAAATTCCGGTTGTGACCATCTACGACACACATCCGGAAAAGGACCTGACACTTACAGATAACCGCGACACAGCAGATATCACAAATCTGTTATACAGGGATATCGGCCTGATCCTCCAAAGCAGAAGCCCGATGCACATCAGATCCTATGGCCCGGGACTGATCTACTCCATTACCAACCGTGGCAGCAACTCGGCACAAATCGCTGTTTTATGGAACGATATTCTGATCAATCATCCATTGCCGGGAATGGCGGACCTGAGCCTGCTCAAATCAGGCAACACCGGAAGTATCCGCTTCAATCCACTCGGAAGTCAGTCCGGAATAGCCGGTACACTTGAAATTGATGATCATTTTTCATTGAAAAACAACATGTTGGCTTTCGGAGGAGGGTTGCACTCCACCATAGGTTACGATCTGGGTGTCCATGCGGTGATCGCCGGGCAAAAGCACCATTTGCAAAGCTATTTTTCAGCGGATCAAAACCGCAACAGCTTCAGTTTTCTGAAGGGAAATGAACTGGCAAAACAGACCCATGCAGCGTCAAGGTTTTCACAATTCAAATCCAGCTATAAATATACGATTGGCCGGCATTCACATATCGGCACGCACATCTGGTTGACTGACAGCCACAGAGAGATCCCGGCTTCTCTGTACGAACAATTCAGCGATGCCAACCAAACGGACCAGGCTGCGAGAGTGTTGATTTTTTACCAGTATCAGTTGAAAAAAACTGTCTTAAAAATCCATTCGGCATTCGTCCGGGATCTACTACATTACAACAGTCCGAATAAATCCATATCCACACAATCCACCGGCAACAAACTGGTGCAGCAAATCCATTTTTCGGGACAACTGTCCGGTAAAACCCAATTTTATGCAAGGCTGGAAAATGAACAGGTTTTTGCATTTTCAACTGTGTTTCCTGACAAAAAATCATATAACCAGACTTTACTTCAGGCCTATATTGATACACGCTTTGCAAAAGGCTTCAAACTCATGGGAGGATTCAATTCCGGTTTCAGGAAACAACATTTCGTGCCTTTTGCTCCATTTTTACAGACAGGGCTGAAAATCAACTCAAATGCAGAGATCATGCTATCTGCAGGAAGGAATTTCAGGTACCCGGGATTCAATGACTACTTCTGGCCGACAGGAGGCAATCCTGATCTGAAACCCGAAATTGCCTCAGAAGCAGACCTGGGCTTTACGCTGAAAAAATACAAACAATTCAATGCCGGTACTCATATTTATATCAAACAAACGCGGGACTGGATCATCTGGTTGCCAAAGCAAGGCTTGTTTTCCGCGCAAAACATGGAAAATGTCCGGTCGTTTGGTATCGAATCCAATTTAGGATACAACAGAAATACTCAAAATCTGGCTTTTTCAACCGATTTGATGTACCATTTCAACCGGAATTACAGCCTGACCAACAATCCCGGGCTTCACCAGATGATTTACTCACCAGTGCATACGATCAAAAACTTGTTAAAACTGGGCTTCAGATCCAATACGATAACGTTTTTTCAAGCCTGGACTTCAAAAGTGTACATCAGTACGGACAATATATATTATCTGAAACCATATTATCTGCTGGATATCAGCTTTGACAGAGCGTTCAGGATAGGTAAAAGCCATTCACGATGGTTTATTTCGGTCAATAATTTGCTCAACACCCGGTATCAAACCATAGAAAATTATCCGATGCCGGGAATTCATTTTTTGACCGGATTTAAAACAGAATGGTTCCCTGACCAAAACAAACACCCCAAAAAATAAATATTCCAATACAACACTGATAAAGAAATAGATCTTATTTAATGAAGTTGTTTAAAAATGTATCTTAATGCTTGCAAACAAATCATTGAAAGCCAAATGCTTCAGCTTTTTTTGATTCCGTACATTCCGGTACGCAATTCAAAAAAGAGCTTCGCCTTGACTTTCAAGCATTTATTTTCAGCTATCAACATAATTCTTAAACAACTTAAATTTAAAATTTTAAACATGAACGCATTATTCCAACAATTTATAGATTACAGATTTATGTTTATAGCGGCAATCATTTCTGTAGGTTTTTTCAGCGCCTGTGAAAAAATGGATGAGGATGTGCATCAGCTTTTTAAAGCTGGAGAGGGGTTTTTTATCCTCAATGAAGGTGGCTGGCAAAAAGCCAATGCATCCGTGAGTTACAGGTTTACCGATGGAGACAGTATAAAGCACAATATTTTCGAAAATGCCAATGGCTTCAAATTAGGTGATGTGTTGCAGGATATGCTGATCAATGACAGTCTGAGTTACCTGGTAGTGAATAATTCTGGTTGTATCAAGGTGGTCAGGACCAGTACTTTCCGCGAAAAAACTACCATAAATGGATTTAACTCGCCGAGGTCCATTCTTAAAGTCAACAACACAACTGCCTATGTGAGTGACATTTATGCCAACCAGATCTATGTTGTTGATCTTTTGGCCAATTCCATTTCAGACAGTATCTGGACAGGTAAATATACAGAAAGTATGGTGCTGGTAAATGGAAAGGTTTATGTTTCATTGCCCTCTGTTTGGGGATTGTATGACTCAGACCAGATCCTGGAGATCGACCCTGCCACCAAATCAGTTACCAGGCAATTGACTGTGGGGCTGAACCCATATCAGATGATCGCTGATCAGGATGGTGATTTGTGGGTTTTTTGTTTGGGAGATGCCTGGGCTTCAACACCGGTTTCTGCGAGCATTCACCGGATAGACCCTGATATGCCTTCTGATCATGAAGTAATTGAACTGGCAGGACTACCGGTTGCATTTTCAGGCGCAATGGCATTGAACAAACCAAAGAAAAAAATCTATTTTTTATATGGTGATCTATATGAAATTGACATGTCAGCCAACCAGCCTGCCTATATAAAACTGGCCTCATTTGAAGGCAGGACAACAGTTGGCCTGGGATACGATACTGCAAATGACCATTTGTACATCACTGACGCAAAAGACTACAATCAGAATGGCAGCATATTGAAGTTAGATCCGTTTGGTAAACAATTGCAGGAATTCGGCGCAGGTGTGATACCTTCCAGATTCATTTTCTTTTGAAACGGTTGACTCACCAGAATTTTTCTTTTCCGGACTATGAGTTTTATCCATATCAAAAAAAAAACCAATATTTTGTATATGCAAAAGCTAAATGTAATTTTGCTTCAAATTGTACACATGTTCAGATTTTTTTGTGCACTCATGGTGATCACAATGTTGGCATCCTGTTCCGACGAATCGGGTGAAAAGAAGATCTTTGAGAAGATTGCAGGCAAGGATTACTCCAAAATCATCGAAATTCCCACAACAAGCGACGGCGAGGTGGATACTGCAAAAATGGCCCGGATCAGATTTGAAAACACTGTTTTTGATTTTGATACGATTTTCGAGGGAGACGTTGTTGAAAAAAACTTTGTTTTTACCAATACAGGAGTCAGGGAATTATATATTCTGCAGGCTAATGCTTCCTGTGGCTGTACGGTCACCAGCTATCCCAGGTATCCGATTGAACCGGGCAAGCAGGACACAGTGGTGCTCACCTTTGACAGTAAGGGTCAAAAGGGAAGCAATAACAAAAAGGTTACTTTATACACCAATACTTTCCCTTCGGAAAAAGTTTTACAGATCAAAGGTTTTGTAAAAGCTAAATAAGTTTGTTCCTGAACTTTATATATAGCAGGAAATCAAAAAACGATAATCATTCAAGTGTTTTAAAAATAAGTCAATTGCAAAAAATAAATGCCTGAACATGGTGGTATTTTCCATGAGGAAAAATATAGTATATTTGCAATCAAAATTAAAATTCAATAAAATGCTTACATCTATTTTCTTAGCTCAGCCTGCAGGGTCATCAACAGGAATGTTCAATATCATCCTTTTTGCAGGTATTATTCTTGTGTTTTACTTCTTTATGTTACGTCCGCAGCAAAAAAAGCAAAAACTTCAAAATCAATTCATTAATGGAATTCAAAAAGGGGATGAAGTGGTTACTTCCAGTGGGATCATCGGCAAAGTGACCTTGGTTGAAGAACATTTTGTCACCATTCAAATTGACCCCAAAACTTTCATGAAGGTTTTGAAATCCGCAATTTCCAAGGAAATGACTGATTCAGTCAAAGGTATTACGCCTAAAGAATCCTGATATGTCTATTCATGAAGGATAAAACCTTCAAATGTTATAAAAAAGGGGCATTTTCGACCCTTTTTTTTATTTTAAGATCAGTTTGACCGTTTTAAGCAAATTACCCGATCTGAAAACAACGAAATTTAATCCGACTGCATCAATCTCTGTCCGGTTAATTTGAAAAACTTGCTTGCCGGCAGCCATTCGCCCGCTGAAAATAACGGAAATCTTTTTCCCGGTAATATCAGAAATATATATTTCAGCTTCATCCATCACCCTGGCTGCCATTAACTCAACTATGGCATTGTCAGATATTACAGTAGGAAAAACTTTTAAAGCTGTCTGCTGATCTATAGGGTCAGGAATATCGGTAGTTTGCTGAACGGTTTTATCAATGTTTGCATTCGCTATCTGGTAACTATTGCCGGTGGCCTTCCATATAATTCCGATGATCTCAATATTTGCAGGAGAATAATTGTCTAGAGCAACTGTAAAATTTCCGTCATATATCGTTCCGGCAGGTGTTGTTCCGGAAAAGATAACAGGTCCGAAGGTATTTCCGTTCAATTCATGCCTGAACAGATTTTTGTGTATTGCCTGACTTCCAATCGGTGCCTGCTGCCCGACTTTTTCCTTTTCAGTCAAATAAAATGCTGCGTGGTAATCTCCGGAAAGGTTATTGAAAGCTTTCAGTGAATAATTGACCGTAAGTTGAGACCCTGAGTAATTTGCATCAATTCCAAGCTGAACAGATGGAGGAACACTGAGTAAATTTTGCACATCGGTGGCAATTTCAGCTCTCTTGGCATTTGTATTTCCTGAATTAACGCCTTTATTGACACCGTTGAGCAAAAAAGTCGGATGTCCGAATACGCCAAAATTGGCACCTATCTGGGTGGCAGCCGAACTGTTATAATCACCGCTGATATGGCCTGTAAAAACTACAGCCTGATTTTGATGATCATCCAGCAATTGCTGAAAAAAGTTCCAGCCATAGCCGCCGCAAAGGGAACACCAGCTTGCGGATGTCTTCATGATGACCGGCACAGATGTCTGAGGGACAGGGACATTTTGTGCCTGTAATGAAAATGATAACATAAAACCTACAAGAAAGGTCAATATCGAAAATTTCAACATAAAATATTTTTATATATTATAAATAGCAATTAAAATATGGTAACATTAATCTGAGTAAATTGTTCATTTGGAATACCAAAGGGCAGGTTCAGGAGCGTCAAAAATCAAATACCCAATTCAATCTGGAACCTCGACATCCAACCATATTTGGTAACTCCGTCAAGGCTTTCTTTTTGGTCCAAAGAATGGTCGAGTTGGATTTTTAGTGCGTGACTGATGAGGTATTTGGTGATACCGATGGTATATTGTGATTCGTTATGATATCCATTAATGTTCCTGACCGTCTCGACCGGAGCGATTTTGGAATACCTCAAAGCGATTTCCCAATTGCTTTTAAAGATATAACTGGTTTGGAGATTCACACCTTCTCCAGCATAGATGTATTGATCAAAGAATGCCTCTTCAGAAACGAAAACAAGCGGATCATCGACCATCCTTTTCATGTAATCCGTATAAAATGCAAATCCATTGTATTTAAAAACCAGGTCCAGGAACAGGGAACGGATATCCCGGGTTTCACCGTTCTGGAGCAAAGCGCCGCGCTGGCCTCTGTCCCTGACAGCTTTATGATTAAAAGAATAAGCTGCTGCAAGCATGAGTTTTGGATCTTCTTCCCGCTCAAAATCACCTTCGATGATATCGCCCAGTTTTTTGAAGCGTCCCAAAGGAAATAGTTCAATCCGGCCGGTATAAGCAAATCCCAGATTGGGAGATGATCTGAAATTCCGGCCTTCACCTGAAGTGATGGATGCCTTGAGCACTGCATCAAAAGAACCAGCAATTTTCGAATTATAACTACCGTAAAAACCAAAATCCCTGTCCAGGTTAAAAATTGAGTTGACTATGGAACGATCTGCGAATTGCAAAGCGCTTGAAGAGTTGATCCTTGCCCTGTTCGCCAATATCTTAGACTGCCCAAAACCAAAACTCCATTGTCTGTCAGGAATATAATAAATGATCGCATCCCGAACAAGATTTGCCACGCCTGGCAAACCTTCATTGTCGTCACCACTGAATCCCAATTGTATGACATAGTTGAGCTTTGGACTAAAAGCAAAGCCCTCCATTCTCAACCTCAGCCTTTTGACTTTGAATTCATTGTACAGTTCACCTTCAGTATTGCTTAACATTGCTGCAAGGTTTTGCATCCTGAACCGCAAATTCAGTTTATACAAACTATCTTTGGGCATAAAAGATATGCCTTTTCCTATCTCTATATCCGGCATATTCTTCAATTTTCCCAAAGCGATCGAATCTGCGTTGACTGAATTGATAAGCTGAGCCTGGAGTGTAACTATATTTACCAAAAACAAGAGGACTATGGAAATGACCTTAATTTTGAAAGACATATTCTGATGATTTTACAGAAAAACAATAAAAATACAGAAATGGTTCTGTGCATTTTAGTTCGTGCCAATCAATAGCTGGAATAACTTTGCATAATGATTATCGATAAGCAGAGAGATTTTTTACATTTTATCTTGCTTTTTTATGAAATGAATTTTACATTTGCATTCTTTTTGCTTGAAATAAGCAATTGGAGGAGTGGCAGAGCTGGTTGATTGCACCGGTCTTGAAAACCGGCGTACGGGAGACTGTACCGGGGGTTCGAATCCCTCCTCCTCCGCATAAGTCCTGGTTATTCAATCAGGACTTTTTCAT
>CAZQKR010000076.1:0-9593 GCA_964594045.1 uncultured Saprospiraceae bacterium
AAAAGTCCCCTTTTAGGGGGATTTAGGGGGCAAAGACTTTTCGGAGAAGACTCAAGCTTGATAGTCTTTTAGCTTTTAGTCTTATAGCTTATAATGGTTCACCGGTGTCAAACCTCCATTTCAATGGCAAATTCAGCGTCTTTTGTCAGTGTAAACTCCGAAATCCTACAGACTGAAAGACCAAGCGGCTAATCTGCTAAATAATTACGAAAAATCAACTTGAACAACTTACACAAAAGCTGTAAAGATTTTTATTTATAAGCTCGAAAAATTCAATTGAATCAGAATATTTTGTATTTGCTCTGTAAAACTTTACTTATTTTTATGGTTAAATCATTAATATCTGAAAAAAATCAATTGAATAAAGACAACAAAAATATCTACCGGGAATGGGCTAAAGACCGAAAACTGCCTTTGTTTTATGAGCCCTGGTGGCTGGATGCCGTATGTGGAACAGATGGCTGGCAGGTTTTTTTGTCAAAGGATGGAAACGGAGAAATCAACGGGATCTGTCCGGTGTACAAAAGCCGCCTGAAAGGAATACCCGTACTTCGAAATCCTGATTTTACCCCTTATTCAGGTGTGTTTTTGGTCTATCCGGGTGAATTAAACAATGACCAAAGCAGGTATTCCTTTGAAAACAAGACCACTGCAGGCATTTTGGAGCAGTTGCCGGATGATGTTGCCCTGCACCAGATGTGTCTGCATCCACAAATGCAAAATGCCTACCCCTTCATCTGGAAAGGATTTCATCAGACTACACGTTACACGTACATTCTGGAAGATATCGCCGACAGGGAAAAAATCACTGCCGGACTCAGTCAGACTTTGCGGCGACAAATACGGCAGGCAGCTGAAAATCATGTTATCACAGAAACCCATGAGCCGGAAGTGATCTACCGGTTGTTGACCAAAAGCCTGGCAAAACAAGGTGTCAGGCATCGGATCACTTTTGACATGATCAGTAAAATGAGCCAGGCACTGCTTTCTGCAAGGCAAGGAAAATTATTGATCGCAACGGATATAAATAACCATATTGCGGCTTCCATGATCCTTGCCTGGGACCACGAGGCAGCCTATTGCCTGGCTTTGGGGATGGATCACGAAATGGTACAGACGCATGCTTCCAAACTGTTGATTTTCGAATCCATCATGATCGCAGGAGAATATACCAGACAATATGATTTTGAAGGAAGTATGGCGCCCAATGTCGAACGTATTTACCGGGCTTTTGGCGGCAAAAGAACGGCCTACCACCAGTTGACCCGTTTTAAAAACCGCTGGATCAAAGCCCTTTGGTATTTTTTAAAGTAAAAAGCTAAGTAAAAAATCACTATTTTCGCATTCAGGATGATTGGTGTAAAACAATGTTATGCCAATTTGGAGAGATCTGAAAAACCCAGCAAAATGTTAATTTACGATCATGCAATTTAAGGATATTCCGGGACAAAAAGCCACAAAGTCATTTCTTCAGTCGCTATTGACGAAGGAGCGATTGCCCCATGCCATGCTTTTCACCGGCAGGGAGGGCAGCGGTAAATTGCCTCTGGCACTTGCATTTGCCAATCTGATCCAGTGTCAGCATCCGGTCGAAGGTGACAGTTGCGGAGAATGTCCGGCCTGCAATAAAACGCACAAATACATTCATCCCGACATCCTCTTCACGTTTCCGACGATAGCACGTGATGAGAAAGGAACTCCCAGTTCCGCCATGACCGCTGAGTGGAGAAAAGCGCTGCAGGAAAAAATGTATTTCAACCTCAACGGATGGAGAAAGTTCATCGATGAGGAGAAGAAACAGTTGAACATTCCCATGGTCTCGATCAGGGAAGTGATCAAGTTCTGCAGCATGAAGGCTTATGAAGGATCAAAGAAGATCGTTCTGGTCTGGCATGCTGAACTGATGGAAAAGGAAGGCAACCGACTGCTCAAACTGATCGAAGAACCACCACCTGATACGGTTTTTTTGCTGATCACGGATCATCCGGAGCATTTATTGGCGACCATTGTCAGTCGCTGTCAGATCGTTCAGGTACCACCTTTCCCTGAAGATGATATCAGGTGGTATGCTGGACAAAAATTGAATTTGAACGCTGAAAGCCTGTCTGCACAGATCGCTATGGCGAAAGGGAATATGACCGCTTTTCTCGAATCATTTGAAGAAGGCAACGAGATATTCAATAACGAGTTGGTGGAATGGCTCCGGATTGCCTACAAGGGACAGGCAGTACCGATTCTGGATTGGGCAGACAGATTTTCAAAATACAATAAGGACGATCAGAAGCATTTTTTCAAATTCGCGTTGGGATTTTTCGAACAGTTGTTTTTATCGTTCCAGTTAGCGCAAAATCAATTGAAAATCGATCAGCAGAACCTGGAAACCATACAAAAAATGAAATCCATTTTAGATATATATAAAACAATGCAGATCATCGGGTTGTTGAATGACAATATCCAATACATTGAGAGAAATGCCGCTCAAAAATTGAATATGATCAACAGTTCGTTAACTTTGCATAAAATCATGAACTCAAAGGAGTAGGAAAAGGAGAATTTTTGAAGGAGGAAGGAGTTGGTGATTTGATCAGGAATAAACCTTGTTGGATCAAGGTCATTAGAAATAGGAACAGGATCATTTTAGGGTGGTTCTGGCACTGAAACAATGAGAACAACATGTTGAGAGACAACGAATATCATATAAAAGAGCAAAAAAAAGGCGGGTGTGGATGCAAATCCGGCGGTTGCAATAAACTGAGCACTTATGACTGGCTGGAGGACAGGATATCTGTTGACCCGACACCTTATGACCTTTACGAGGTCAGTTTCAAAAACGGTTCGAGGAAGGATTTTTACCGCAACAGCCATATGCTGGATATTCATACGGGAGACTGGGTCATTGTGACCACTTCGAGCGGATATGATGTCGGGCAGGTGACGCTGTCAGGGGATCTGGTGCGGCTTCAGATGAAGAAAAAGAATTACAGGGAAGACAGGGATGTTTTTGACATCCAGCGCCTGGCCAATGAAAGGGATCTGGAAAAACTGACCGAAGCCAGGGCGATGGAACTGAGTGCCTTGCACAAAGCGAAAAAACTGGCTGCATCGCTGAACCTGGACATGAAGCTGGGTGATGTGGAATACCAGGGAGACAAGCGGAAAGCAACTTTTTACTATACAGCTGAAGGTCGTGTGGATTTCAGGGAACTGGTCAAGATCTATGCACGGGAATTCAGGGTAAAGATCGAGATGAGGCAGATCGGCATTAGGCAGGAGTCTTCGCGGATAGGCGGAATTGCTTCCTGTGGACGGGAATTGTGTTGTTCTTCATGGTTGACAAATTTCAGTTCGGTGACCACAGAAGCAGCCAGGTATCAGAATATTGCGATCAATCAGTCGAAGTTGACCGGGTTGTGCGGCAGGCTGAAGTGTTGTCTCAATTTTGAACTGGATACCTACATCGATGCGTTGGAAGACTTCCCGAAAGATGCTGAAAGACTCGAAACCAGGCAGGGAACGGCGATTTTGATCAAGACGGACATTTTTAAGGGTTTGTTGTATTACAGCATAAAGAACGATGTCGAGAAAAACAGGGTATATGCGGTACACAAGGACAATATTGATGATATCCTTGCCCAGAATCAACGCGGAGAAAAACCTGAATCACTTGGCGTGGTTCAGTACATCAAGGAAGATGTGGATGAAAATGTGGATTTTGCAGATGTAACGGGGCAGATCGAATTGCCGGTAAGCAAGAAGAAAAAAAAGAAGGGCGGAAACAGGCAAAATTCCGGGCCGAGAGACAGGGAAAGATTTGGCCATCAGGATCCAAGGCAATCCGGACCACAGGAAAGGCCTTCAGGGAAAGACGGACAGCGGCAAAAAAATTATCCGGATCAGCAGCAGCAAAAACAACAACAAAAGCCGCGTTCGAATGAGCAGGATGCCAACAGGCCAAAACTGACTGATCAGAATAAACCGGCAGCAGACCAATCCGGTCAGCCAAATCAGGGAAACAATAAGAAAAGATGGGATAAAAACCGGAATTTCAGAGGCAACCGCAGACCAGACAGGCCGCCTCAAAAAGATCAGCAATAATGAAAAGCTGGTGAAAAACCGGATTTTTACAGTTTAATGCGATCGACTTTGCATCCTTTGTCCTGCCAGAGTTGGAGTATGGATTCGAGTTGGTTGATGGAATAATTGGAATCAGGCCTGAAATAATAATTGCCGGTACCATCACGGTGGTTAACGATCAACTTATTCCGACGAAAATCTCCGGTTAGCAATTTCCAGTCGTTATCTTTCAGAACATATTTTTGGCGTGCAATGACATGGTCTCCGGGTTTAATATCCAGGGAGCTTACCAAATTACCCTGGTTATCTTTGATCCGAATCTGTTCCGGATCGGCTTCAAACCAGTAGCTGTTTAACATTTTGTTCATTTTCCTGAGCCGGTTTACACCAAATATCAAGGGAAATACCGGAGATAAACCGATCAGGACAGGAGACAGCCAGCTATACCCACTTGCTGTTCTTGGTAAAATATTTCTCAATAAAATGAGCAGGAAAAATACGACAACATAGCTAATTATACCTAAAATCACATTTAGTCTGCGCAAATCAAAGTATTTGGGATCCGAAATCAATCTGGCTTTGAACATAGGTAAAAGTTTTCCTGAACGATGGTTCAAAAATAAAAAAAATCGGAAATGAAGGCATCAATTCTATTTATAAATATTTCCTGTGATAAAGTATTTTCAGGAAAACATGAAAATATTATATCATGTTGATACAACAAATTGATTAACCAGGATATTTTCGAAATACTGAATTGGATTTTTCACCACATAGGAACATAGGAACATAGGCTCACATAGATTAAAAAAAACTTAATTTCAAAAGATAGCTTTCTGTATGAAAGTTATAAAAAAATCTGAAGTGCACATTGATTTATCCAAAACTGACAGTGTTTTTTGATCAGGAAAGTCAAAATCAAGGCCGAAAATTACTTTTTTTGTGTGATTAAGTGTAAAATTGTATCATTGCACAAAAAATTTTTAACAGTGAAAAAAATGCAATTCAAATTCACCCTTTTCAACGTTTTAATATTGGCAGTTGTCACCCAGGTATCCTGCGGACAAAAGGTCATTAAGCTGGATCCATACTTTCAGGCACATTCAAAACAATTTGAGATCATTCATCATGATGCTGAAGATGACACTCTTCAAATGGGACATTTTGATATCTACAACGATGAGTTCAATACAGCATGGATGCGTTTTGCCAAAATAGACCGGTATTTTGCCAACGGAGATATTCATAAGTTTTCCACAAGCAACAATGACAATTACGTCTACAATAATTTACTCATGGAACTGAATGACCGTGCGTTGCTGCAGGAATTTGCTGAAGCATACAATATGGATATCGACATTCCTGAAAAATTTGACCGGGCCTTCATCGCTTATTTCTATGCATCCCATGACGAATATGCCGTTATTTACATCCAAAAAAATGCCAACGATATTACAGGTTTCGCATCTAACAAATTTGAATTTTACGAGATAGGCCCGATAAAATCATTTGCTGATTCTGATAAAGTGGAACAAAAACTGCCCGGATATCAGATTGTATTGAACAAACAGGTGGTGGGAGCCTACCAAAGAACCGGCAAGCCCATGTTTTATATGACCAGTGAATACTGTGATGCCACAGAGATCATCATTGCTGGTATAGTCGGCACCATCAACAAAATTAATAAATTATAAAAATCAATTTTATGTCATTTGAAATCGAAGGAAAACTCTACAAGGTTTTTGAAACGGAAAGTAAAACAGCCTCCTTTCAGGCCCGCGAATTTGTGATCGTCATCAGTGAGGATAATTATCCTCAATACATCAAATTCCAGTTGACCCAGGACAAATGTTCAGCCATTGACGGTTTTGAACCGGGTAGTCAGATCAAGGTGCATTTTGACCTGAGAGGTCGTGAATGGAACGAGAAGTTTTTCACAAATCTGAATGCCTGGCGGATTGAGGCTGCGAAAGCAGAAGAAAAACAGGAATCAAAACAAGATCCGGCTGGTGAATTTCCACCCTATGCTGCGGATTTTGGAGAAAGTATTGCCTCTGAAAACAAAGATTTTGATGATCTGCCATTTTAAAATGGAGATCAAAGTGACCAGTTGTTCATCCTGCTGATTCATTTATTTGTCTGCAAATGAGTCAATACTATGATGAAATAATTATTTTCAACCATTATTTCAATCAAATTGACCCGGATGAACTATAAGGATCTGATTTTATTCCTTTCTGCTTTTCTGTGTTTTCTTCCCTACCCCAATGCACAACGCATTATGCGGTTGGAGACAAAATGGCTGGATTCCTTCAGGGAATGGACTATCGAAACAGACAGTTCAGATATCAAAGGCAGTATTTCTGCCACATGGGCTTTGTCGGACGACTGGACAGAGTGGCAATTTGAATTTGGAGAATATTCGGGTACGATGAAGCTGAAATTCCCGCCTGATCAAAATCTTTGGGAATTCCGCTCAGCCAATGAAGTGATCACAGCCCGAACGATGTGGTCGAATGATCTCAGTGAATGGCGGTTTTCAGATGGAGAGCGGATCATCCAATTCAAACTCAAACGGGATGCACCTCCCTTCGTCTGGTTCTCTGAAGGTGACAGGCATGGTTTTATCGATATTTACACTGAATACGAGCAGGATCCATCAGTGTGGCTGGTGGAAGATCAACTGCATGATGATATTTCATTACTTTACCGGATGGCCATGATCTTCATCGCCATTTATCAATCAAGCCCAAAGTTCTGATAATGGCTGATCAACTTTATTGATTTTGGCAGGCATATATGTACATATTCCTTTCTGCAGACAGAAATGTCACTATTGCAACTTCCATTTCGCGGTTTCACAGCGTAATAAAAGCCTGTTGATCGATGCCCTCCTTCGGGAAATCGACATGAGTAAAGACTATCTGAACAACAGAAACATTCAAACGCTTTATTTTGGCGGAGGTACTCCATCCCTGCTCAAACCGTCAGAATTGGAAAGCATCCTTCAGAAAATACACTCTGTTTACCGGATCGAAGCCGGGGCAGAGATCACCCTGGAAGCCAATCCCGACGATATCCACCCGGATTATCTCGAAGCATTGAAGTTGATGGGCATCAACCGCCTGAGTTTGGGCGTTCAGTCTTTTGATGACACCATCCTGAGTATCCTCAACCGTTCGCATAATGCATCTGAAGCCAAAAAAGCCATAAAAAATATCATAGATGCAGGTTTTGACGACTTCAGTATCGATCTTATTTTTGGCATGCCGGGCTCGGATGTGGTAAGCTGGCAGAAGGAACTGGACCAGGCATTGGTATTCCCTGTTCCGCATTTTTCCTTCTACAATCTGACTGTTGAAAAAAGGACCGCTTTAAACCACCTGGTCAAAACAAAACAGGTGATCCTGCCGGAAGAAGACATCATGGCCAGACAGTTTTTGTTCACTCATTCCTATATGGAAGAAAAAGGTTTTGAACATTATGAAATTTCCAATTATGCCCTGCCAGGAAGGTATGCCAGGCATAATACGGCGTACTGGAAAGGTGAGCCTTACCTGGGAATAGGACCTTCTGCGCATTCTTTCAACGGGATCAGCCGTCAGTGGAATATAGCCAATAACAGCCGGTATATTAAAAGCATTCACCAGGGTTGCATACCGTTTGAATCGGAAATACTATCACCGGCAGATCACTACAATGAGTATATTTTAACAAGGATCCGGACAATGTGGGGTTGCGATTTGGAGGATATCCGTGGTTTTGGAAAAGATTTTGAAGTTCATTTTTTAAAAACCGTGCCGGCATTTATGGAAAAAGGATGGGTTATCCGGAAAAAGGATAATTTCTCTTTGAGTTTGGAGGGAAAATTATTTTCGGATGGGGCCGCTTCCGGACTGTTTTTAGATGGATGATATAGCAGGATGAGTACCCTACCCTGTTTGTAAAAAATCAGATTAAGTAATGAAATCCTCAAATATTATGATATTTCGGGATTAGAATCCTTAATTATTATGACAATGCAGGATTAGATTCTTTAAGAATGATTACTTTTGCCAAAAAGAAAAGGAAATGATCACAAGATTGTTGCTACAACAAATGTCCGATAATATATTCAAAGGTAAGGTCCTGCTATTGTTTGGCCCGAGACAGGTTGGAAAAACTACCATCATTCAGGAGCTACTCAAGGAATTTGCTGAAATCACCACACAATTAAATGCAGATGATCCGTCAGTAAGAAGGATATTGGACACACCTAATACCGAGCAATTGCGTCAAATCATAGGTAACAAGCGGATCATTTTTGTAGATGAAGCACAGCAAATCAATAATATTGGCACAACCGCAAAATTGATATTTGATACATTTACCGATGTACAGGTAATCTTGTGCGGATCTTCATCATTTGAACTTTCTTCCGCAATCCAGGAGCCTTTGACAGGCAGAAAACGGACATTTTTGATGTATCCGGTTTCATGGAAGGAATGGCAAGATCATGCAGGTTATATCAGGGTAGAGCAGGATCTGGAAAACAGACTCGTATTCGGGTTTTACCCGGATGTGTTGAATCATCCGGAAGAACAGGAAGTGATTTTACGTGAACTTACTGATAGTTACTTATATAAGGATGTGCTTTTATTTGGAAATCTAAAAAAACCGGATGAAATCAGAAAATTGTTACAGGCAATTGCTTTCCAGGTGGGAAATGAAATTACGTACCGTGAATTAGGTCAAATATCAGGTCTGGATCCAAAAACAGTTGAACGCTATATAGATATTCTGGAAAAAGCATTTATCATTTTCCGATTAGGTTCATTTAGCCGCAATTTACGCAATGAAATTAAAACAGGAAGGAAAATCTATTTTTATGATAACGGTATCAGAAATGCTGTTATTGGACAATTGCAACCTTTTGTCATCAGGCAGGATATTGGGGCATTATGGGAAAATTTCATCATTTGCGAGCGTAAAAAAAGAAATACCTATACCCAATCCTACGCAAATTCATACTTTTGGCGGACTGTTCAGCAGCAAGAAATTGATTATATTGAGGAACATAACGGGCAATTATCTGCTTTCGAAATAAAGTATAGTGATCGTCGAAAAATCCGGTTCCCAAAAACTTTTACAGATCGAAGTTGTCTAAAAATTAAGTTGTAATTTGTTTAATCTTCGAAGGAATAAAATTGTAGCTCCCAAATAATGACATTGCTTCCAGATTTGTTCATTTGTTTCAAACCTTACTAATAACATTTTGAATCCATCAAGCCAGGCATTAACTTGCTCAACTACAAACCTTTCTTTATATAGCTGATTATCAAAAATATATTGATCCTTAGTTTCTTTTTTACTTCTTCTTTTATTTTTGTCAATGTTATGAATCATTTCTTCTGATTCAAATATTTGCTTTAATTCCAAACAATCAAATCCAGCATCCCCATTGATAAATATCCCGTCCAAATCGATATTTAGTCGATCCTTATGAATTAAATTTTAACGCAATATTTGGAAGAATTTTC
>CAZQKR010000077.1:0-8633 GCA_964594045.1 uncultured Saprospiraceae bacterium
TTGCTCTTGGTTTTATCTTTCTATTTTAGTTTACACAATATATTTTATACTACCTGCTTCGTCAGTGCTTTCAATGATTTGTTTGCAAGCATTAAGATACATTTTTAAACAACTTCATAAAATAAGACAGGAAAAAATTAGCCTTTACAGGGAAATAATGTATAAAATTATACTATACTGAAATCAAGTGCAATAGTATGCGCATTTTATTCTTAAAAAATTTATTTCTTTAAAATTAAAGCTTATGCAATATGATTGAAAACACAATGTTTAACCCTGAATTAACTGATCTTTGTCTATTGAAAAACCTATATTTGCACTACGTCTGTTGTCGCTGAAGTATGATTTTACCTGTTCCTGTTTATGGGTCAATTTCTTGAATTTTTCTGCAACAACCTTTGATTTTAAATCACTTTCAATCAGATTTATGCAATATTTCTGTCACTTACTGATATTAATGTCGCTGATTTTGCCAACCAGTCAAAATCATGCGCAACACCAGGTCTCACCCTCTGAAATCACACCTAAAATGCAATGGTTCGCCGATGCCAAACTCGGGATCTTTATCCACGCAGGCATTTACTCCGTAAAAGGCGTGACCGAATCATGGCATTTCCACAACAAATACATCAGCCATGAAGATTATATGGCACAATTGAAGGGATTTACGCTTCAGAATTATAACCCGGCAGCATGGGCAGAATTGATCAAAGAAACCTGCGCAGGTTATGCCGTCATCACCACCAAACACCATGACGGCGTAGCCATGTACAACACAGCCATGAATGACCTGAGTAGCGTCAAAGCAACTCCGGCTAAAAAGGACATGATCGCCCCGTTTTACGAAGAATTGAAGAAACGCGGCATCAAAACCGGCGCCTACTTCTCTCTGATCGACTGGACCCATACGGATTATCCGGGATTTTTACGGGACAGTTCCAGGTATAAAATACAGGATCAGCCACAGCGCTGGGATCGCTTCAGGCATTTTATGAACGGTCAGATCAATGAGATCCTGACCGGTTTTAACCCGGATCTCTGGTGGTTTGACGGGGATTGGGAACACAGCGCTGAAGAATGGGACGCGTCTGCCATCCGCCAACGGATACTCCGGCACCATCCCGATGCCATCATCAATGGCAGACTGCAAGGATTTGGCGACTATGAGACACCCGAACAGAACATTCCGCTCACCAGGCCAAGCTATCCATGGTGGGAACTCTGCATGACCATCAATGACAACTGGGGTTACAGACCGGAAGACCGCAACTGGAAAACGCCTTATGAGATCATCAGTATTTTTGCGGATGTGATCTCCCGTGGAGGCAATCTGTTGCTCGATTTTGGCCCGAAAGAAGACGGAACCATCCCCGAAGAACAGGTTTTTGTCCTGAAAGAGCTCGGAAAATGGAATAAAAAGCATCACGAAGCCATATTCAGCACAGTTGCAGGTCTGCCTCCGGGACATTTTTACGGTCCGAGTACCCTGTCCAAAGACAGTACCGAGCTCTTCCTTTTCCTCCCCGGAAATCCAGAAAAAGAGGTCGTGATCCGGGGATTGTTTGATCAGATAGAAAGTATGACCGTCGTTGGCTCCGAAAAACCCCTGAAGTGGAAGATCGTTGGCAAGATCTCCTGGAGCCAGGTGCCGGGACTGGTATTTTTCCAGGTACCGGAAGCGCTGCAGGATGAATATATGACGGTTGTCCGCATCAAACTAAAAGCGCCGGTGAAACTGTATCGCGGTGCCGGCGGGTTGGGATTGTGATTCCCATTATTATCCAATATAAATTCCAGACATCTTATGCTGTATTGTAGCCTTTGTTGGTGTTTTCACCAATAGGGGGATGCATTGGATGTATAGAATATGTCCGGTAACGTGAGTTCATCAGCACAATTTTTTTTGACGTGCTTAAAATATAACTACATGATTAACAATAATATATTTTGACGTTATTTAGAACAAACCAACGGCAGCAAATTCCAAACTTATACTATTGAACACAGGCAGCCACCCACGACTGCCTGCTTTATCGCGTCCATGAATTCACATTCCATCCTATTCCACTTTGATAAACTTATTGCTGCCCAGTAATTTGCCAAGAGCATCATATACTTTTAGTAAATAAAATCCGGCGCTTAAACTGCTCACATCCATATTCAATGACCTTTGACCTGCAAATCCTGCGGAATGGGACATCACCTGTCTTCCGGTCAGATCATAGATCCTCAGTATGACATTTTCTGCCTTTAAACCGTCCATGTTTAGATATGTCCTGACCGGATTGGGGTAAATATGTATATACTGAAGCTTTTCTACCGGATCTTTATCTACAGAAAGCCCGACATCTTCTGCCCTGATCCGCATCAGGGTGGGCCAGTCACCTGCATATCCCATACCATTTGGCGTGGAAGGATCAGGCGCCCTATTGTTGCCTTGTATCAGCAAATCGCCATTTTCCAGGACATCCAGGTATCTGAATACCAAAACATGCTCATTATAATCGTACGTAAGTTTTTTCAGGAACTGCAGACCACCGCCCGGCTTTGTTTTATAGAATTTGATGCCCGGCCCTTCGAGATAATGCGCCTGAACTGCCATAAGAAATTCACCTTCATCCTCAAGATAATGGAATATCATATAATGATGCCTGTATTCTTCCGGCTCATTATTGAACCTTTTAACCAGGTTACCATCATAATCAAACACTAAAAACTCCCACAATGGTGCCAGCGTATCATATAGATCTTGTTCCCATATAGGTGCTTGTAAAAGAATATAGTTATGATTTGCTCCAGCGAGTCTTAAGGTCTTGTAATTTATCCCTTTTAATGCTTCATCCAGTTTCAAAGTTTTAACTTTATTTAAACCATGATCATAAAGAATCAGGCTTGGCTGTTTATCGAAATTTTGATCAAAGTTGTTAATCCAGTTTTGTACTGTGATCAATGTATCCTTACTCACCCTCTTAATCCTGTTTTGATTTGAAAGTCCCACCCTGAAGATATTTAAAGAATCTACCTCCTTTTCAAATCTGATAGTATCCCTTTTTTCATTTTCAATAATATCTCCATATACATCAATTTTGAATTGATTATACCAAGATTGTTTCTCCTCAGTAAATAATCCAGGCGAAACGTATGCATTATAATAGAACGTATCGTCTTTAAGTCCAAATAATTTAATTGAAGTATTTACAGAGTTTTTTATTCTTAATAGTTCCTGATTATTCGGATCGCCTTGAAAGTGTTCCATCAATAACCCGTTTTCTATATCGAACTTTCTAACACTTACCAGTGCACTATCTCCAAATAAATTCCATTGGGAGGTATATCCCCCCGGAAGTAAGTCAGGAGGGTTGATTCGCCTGCTTGTTACTACGTGCAACTGTCCTTCATTTAAGTACATATCTTCTAGCATCTCCTGTCTTTCTTCCGTTCTAAGATCAAATGCCCTGCTCCAAACAGGCATGCCAACATTCAGATCTATCTTAACGACAAATCCACCCTCCAAATATGCTTCAATTTGAGTAGCATTATACATATATAAAAAATCATCATCCAAAATACAATATTCATCGTAACTATTATAAAATGAAAAATGATTTTTGCCATCAAAAACACTATTCCCAATGAGCGAACTATCAGTAGAGATATAGGTCCATATCGGTTCAGTTTCCAGAAACTCTATTGGCTTGAAACTGACCTGGGCAATAGATAGGTTAACAATGAAACCTAAGAGTAGTCCATAAATATGTTTTTTCATCTGAAGTGTTTTTTGTATCATCACCTTTTCCAACTATCTTGTGATGACAAATTAAATTTTGTAACTACAGGATCCTCAACCGCATTTACTGATCCTATTTCACTTTTCTGACACTGCAAAAAGACAATCACACCAATGATTGCAACGATTAAAAAATATAATGTTTTCATTTTATTAAAATTTTTGATTTAAAAATAAATTAATAGCCTGTTTTAAATCAAAACTTTAATAGTAAGGCGGATCCTCCCGCAGCCTTTGCCGTCGGGACACAAACAACAATCGATTACATTCACAAAATAATAAAAGGGAGCCGTAGAGCCGTTGAGCCGTAGAGCCGTATAGCCGTAGCGTAGATTATGATGTGAACTTCGTATCATACAATGGTTTAAGCCATAAATATAGGATTTTTCGGTCAGATTTCAAAATTTATACGGTTAAGTTTTTGGACTTATTTTGATGACAGAATAATACTTGGTTTTAGCTTTGTTTTTAGTTTTAAGAACGATATATTATAATTTGATCAGCATTAATCAAAGGATAATATATTGCCGTTGGTGGAGTTTTCACCAATAGGGGGATGCATAGGATTCATAGAATCTGTCCGGTAACGTGAGTTTATCAGCACAATTTTTTTTGACGTGCTTAAAATATAACTACATGATTAACAATAATATATTTTGACGTTATTTAGAACAAACCAACGGCAGCAAATTCCAAACTTATACTATTGAACACAGGCAGCCACCCACGACTGCCTGCTTTATCGCGTCCATGAATTCACATTCCATCCTATTCCACTTTGATAAACTTATTGCTGCCCAGTAATTTGCCAAGAGCATCATATACTTTTAGTAAATAAAATCCGGCGCTTAAACTGCTCACATCCATATTCAATGACCTTTGACCTGCAAATCCTGCGGAATGGGACATCACCTGTCTTCCGGTCAGATCATAGATCCTCAGTATGACATTTTCTGCCTTTAAACCGTCCATGTTTAGATATGTCCTGACCGGATTGGGGTAAATATGTATATACTGAAGCTTTTCTACCGGATCTTTATCTACAGAAAGCCCGACATCTTCTGCCCTGATCCGCATCAGGGTGGGCCAGTCACCATAATAACCAAATCCCCAGGGACTTTCCGGATCCGGAGTTCTGTTATTTCCATGTATCAAAATATCTCCATTCTCAAGTTGTGATACATAATAAAAAAATAATACATGATCATTGGGTTTATAGCTTAGCTTTCCCAAATATTCCAGTCCTCCACCCGGCTTGGTTTTTAAAAACATGATACCTATGCCCTCTAAATAATGGGCTCCAAACAGGACAAGAAATTCATTCATCTTCTCAGAGTAGTTGAATTTTAACACATTGTGCCTAAATCCATTGAACTCATTACTGAATCGCCGGACAACATTCCCATCGTAATCCAGCACCAGGTATTCGTCTAAAGGTTCAAAAGCATCCTCAGGAGTTTGTTCCCAGACAGGTGCATGAATTATAACATATTGATGATCTGCGTATCGTAAATATAAAGACTTAAAATTAATACCTTCCAGCGCATCATCCAGTTTAATGGATTTGACTTTGTTCAGATTTTTATCAAATAAAACCAGGCCGGGTTGCTTATAATAATCGTGTTCCCAAAAATTAGTCCAGTTTTGAACAGAAATCAATGTATCTTCGCTTACCCTAAGAAATCTGGATTGATTTGTCTGTCCGACTTTATCTGTGGAATCGATCGGAAATTCAAATCGAACGGTATCCCTTTTTTCTGCTTCCAGGATGTTGCCATATTGATCCAATTTGGTTTGTGCATAGGCAAAATCGTTATTTCCCGGACCAGATTCCTGGATAAATTCATTGGTATAAAATTGTCCATTTTTCAACCCGAACAATTGTCTTTGCCCATTCACCGTATTCTTTATTCTCAGCACATTTGGGTTGGTGACATCAGCCACAATATGATCCATCAGCTCTCCTGTATCCGGATTATACTTTCTCGTGACAATGATCGCGGAATCACCGGGATTATTCCACTTGGAGTTCAATCCATAAGGCAGATAGATATCAGGAAGCGTTACCCTTTTAGCTGTAATGATACACAGCTGCCCATTAGGATCGATATACATATCTTCCAGATTTTCCTGCCTGTCCGAAGTGCGCATATCAAAAGCCCTGCTCCAAATCGGCTTGCCTGTATTTAAATCCACTTTTACAATAAATCCACCTTCCAACATCGCTACTAACTGAGTTGCATTGACCATATACAGATAATCACCTGACCTTAGATGAGCTTCCTTAGAATTGTTAATAAACGAAAAATGATTGTAACCATCAAAATTTTGTACCCCCATTAATGTACTGTCGAAGGAGACATAAGTCCAGACAGGATCCTTTTCAATAAATTCAATAGGTTGAAAAACCTGAGTCTGGCCAAAAAGTGATGTACATAATAATACTAAAGAAAAAATAAATTTCAACATAGTTATTATTTAAGCCGGGAACCAGGTTCCCGGCAATTATTAAAATTATTTATTGACATCCTGAATTCTGACATAATCCCGCACTATTATCATTCTGACATGGATCAGGATAATAATTCGTACAAGGTGCAATTGAGTAGGTATTATTTTGATAAGTAACCAACTCTTCTTCTTCGTCGTCGTAACAATAAACTGTTTCGTTTACACAACATCCATCGCTGGCGCAAGGCGTAAGATACAGATTGTATTCTTTGTTGATTTCTTCATAACACATTTGCAGGCAGGGCGATTTAAAAAATAAAGTATTCACAACCGGTTCATTGTCGCAAGTCAAACCATTTTCAATAAAGTATTCCATCATGTATTTTTCTTCAAATTTTTGTTGGAGCATGAAAGAAAAATTCTTAAAGTCAGTTGAATTACCGTTGATGGAAACCAGCACAAGTTGGCTGTACCAACCCAGACACGCGTCAGATGTCGGATACAGCAGCCGCCAACGTAAATTTCTGAAATCGACATACCTCCCGATAATTTCATAATTATTATCAAACTGATCACAATGCTTAACTTCCATAGTCACCTCTATTTCACAGCCTAAGTCGGTTGTAAATACATATTGCACTGTGGTATCAGGTTCACAATAGAGGATACCACCAACAAAAGACCAAATATTACAGGATGGAGAGATCACTTTATTTATCTGACTACTTGATCTGACACTGATCGAAGGATCAGAATTTTGAATAACAATTTTATCCTCACTTTTCTGACACTGCAAAAAGACAATCACACCAATGATGGCAACGATAAAATAATACAATTTTTTCATTTTATTTAAAATTTAGATTTTTAAAAAGTTATTTACATGTTTCAAATCAAATCTTCAGTAAAACGGCGGATCCTCCCGCAGCCTTTGACGCCGGAGCACAAACAACAATCGATTACATTCACAAAATAATAAAAGGGAACGTAGAGCCGTAGAGCCGTAGAGCCGTAGAGCCGTAGAGCCGTAGATTATGATGTGAACTTTTTATCATACTATGGTTTAAGCCATAAATATAGGATTTTTCGGTCAGATTTCAAAATTTATACGGTTAAGTTTTTGGACTTATTTTGATGACAGAATAATACTTGGTTTTAGCTTTGTTTTTAGTTTTAAGAACGATATATTATAATTTGATCAGCATTAATCAAAGGATAATATATTGCCGTTGGTGGAGTTTTCACCAATAGGGGGATGCATAGGATTCATAGAATCTGTCCGGTAACGTGAGTTTATCAGCACAATTTTTTTTGACGTGCTTAAAATATAACTACATGATTAACAATAATATATTTTGACGTTACTTAGAACAAACCAACAGCTGCAAATTCCATACTTATACTATTAAGTCGCTGGTATAAACACCAGCAACACCTGCAAACAAAAGGCTTCAATAATTTTCCATTTAATATATTTAGAAAAAGAAAAGGATAAGATTATTTCAATTATGTACCAATTATTGGTAACTTTGAAGAAATATATTATTGTTATGAGTAGAAATACATCCATATCACTTGGAAGTTACTTTGATAACTTTATTCAAAGTCGTCTGAAAGTTGGAAGATACAAAAATGCCAGCGAAGTGATCCGGGCAGGCTTGAGGCTATTGGAGGAAGAAGAAAATAAAATCATTGCTTTAAGAAATGCAATCCAGGAGGGCATCGATAGTGGGATTGCCCATGATTTCAATCCGGAAGTACATCTGAAAGAATTGAAAGCAAAAAGGGGATCAAATGGCTAATTTCCTGCTAACCAAGAAAGCAGTAGATGATTTATCAGATATTTGGAATTATACGGTTGATAACTGGTCTGAAAAACAGGCTGACTTCTACTATCAAATGTTATTGGACCATTGCAAAGAAATAGCAGAGAATCCTGCATTGGGAAAGAATTATGAAGGAGTGGTGAAGTTATTATTTGGACATAGAGCAGGACGACATATTATATTTTACAGAAAATTGAATATAAATGAAGTTGAAATAACAAGGATTTTGCATGAACAAATGGACTTAAGGAATAGAATCCGGGAATAATCCCACAAAATAATGGCTTTAAGCTATGTCATAAAAAAGTAATGCCACTGCTCAAAGCGCGACCTGGATATTCAACTTATTTTAAACGACAGGCAGCCTCCGCATTTAATTACCGATAAGTTTTTGCCTTTTTTGGTGTTTTCACCAACAAACCAACGGCTGTAAAAGGATTTGAAGATTCGAAGATTCGAAATTCAACAATTCAAACATCTCGAACAAAATAACCCTTCAAATAACATTCATCATCATGTATTCTATGATTAAACCAAACAAAAATGATAAAAAATTAAGCTGCATATTT
>CAZQKR010000078.1:0-8620 GCA_964594045.1 uncultured Saprospiraceae bacterium
ATATATTTGCACTTGGCAAAATATTTATTAACTTAATTTTCGGAGTGGACTCAAGTTTTATAAATTTGAAAAAATATTAAAGGTTCTTCCTTTTAGTATCTAAAAATGCTTTAATTTTGGTATGTTATTATTTCTAAAATGATTATTTAGTATTGGATAAAATAACTATTAACAATGAAATGAATTTTCTACTTTGGAGTATTTAAAGTTGGAAACTATTGTTTCAGCATTCCGGCAATCAAAATAAAATTTTTAGTATGGGTGATTTAGCTTTTAAACCTGGTGATGTTGTTAAACATAAAGCAGCCACGTTCAAAATGGTAGTATTTTCTATTTTTGATCTTAAAGCCAAAACTTATAGATGTGTATGGTATGATCCGAATCTGCCAAGTAGTAACAGTGGATTTGTTTATGAAAATTTTGAAGAAATCGAACTCGAGCTATTTAAAGAACGTCGTTGATTTTATTTGGTTCAGTTGCTTCTTACCTCTTAAATCATCTTTGATATATTAATTTATTGTTATTGAGTCAAAATTTGGTTAGTTAAACAAAGGATATTTATTTTTTTTCTATTCAACAATGATTTAATTAAACACATCATTATGGAAATCAAATAGAAATGTCAAATATTTTAAATTAATCGTGCATTTCAGGATTTTTAAATATATCATTGAACCTTATTTTTTTCCAACTCAATAAAACATAATGGATAACTTATAAGTTATAACTATTGTATATTGTATTGTCTTCAAAAAATTAATTTAAATTTACTCTCCTATGATTAAGGAACATGTAAAACCAAATCAATCGCAGACTAATGATTATATTCAAGAATACTTCGAAATTTTTTCAATTCTTGGAATAAATTCAGAAAGTATTAAACATGAATGGAATAAAGAAGGAGATCTCATTAAAGATTTTAATCTGTACGAGGATCATCCTACTCCAATTTTGACGCAAAATACTAATAACTTAATTTAGCAATATGCCAAATTGGAAAGAAGTATTAGAAGAAGTTGCGAAAGTTAATAAGCAAGGCAATCAAGCACTTGATGTAGTAAGGAGGAAGTATTTAAAAAGTATATACAGTTATACAAAAAGAAATGTTATCGCTTATTATTCGGGTTGGTTGCAAAGACCAAATTCACCAGATGTAATTGTAAATGATAAAGATATTTCTGGTTTTATGTTAAATATTCATAAAATGGACAGAAATAAAGGTTTGGATTTAATACTTCATACTCCTGGTGGAAGTCTAGTTGCAGCTGAAGCACTAGTCACATACCTGAAATCGATGTTTGGAAAAGACATTAGAGCAATTGTACCTCAGCTTTCGATGTCAGCAGGCACCATGATTGCGTTTTCTTGTAAAGAGATAATGTTAGGAAAGCATTCTAGTCTTGGACCAATTGATCCCCAAATGGGTAACATGCCTTGTCAAGCAGTTATAGCAGAATTTGAAAGAGCCAGGGCAGAAATAATAAAAGAACCAAAAAATGCTGCACTTTGGCAATTTATAATATCAAAATATCATCCAACTTTTTTAAGTTCATGTCAACATGCTATAGATATGTCAGTTCAACTTGTTAAAGATTGGCTTGAAGATAATATGTTTGAAGGAGAAACGGACAAAACTGAAAAAGTAATTGAACATTTTTCTAGTCACGATAACTCAAAAACTCATGCAAGACATATTTCAATTCAAACTTGTAAAGAGATGGGCTTGAAAGTTATTGATTTAGAGGAAGATGATAAACTTCAGGATTTAGTATTGACCACACACCATGCATTTATGCATACTTTTTCCAATTCTGGAGCATTAAAAATTATTGAAAATCAAAATGGTGTTGCTTATATTGAACATTTACCGTTTAAAACAGATTAAATATCGCAGGATAATTGCTTAAGATTTTTTTTGGTATTGCTTTAACCCACTAAATACTGATTAATCACAAAAGAATTTAAAATGTTTTATTCATCTCAATTTCTATGGCATTTTTGTTTCCTTTAATTAAAATATCTTTTTTATCCTACCAACTCTATAAACCGTAATCCTTTATAATTACTGCATTTTTTGAATTATATTCTATTATGCTATTTGATTTAAATAATGAAATTGAATACTTAACTTGGTGTAACAAAATTGAACAAATCTTTCAATTTTAGCATTCTGATTGGTTAGTTTTCGATTTCTAAATGTGTATACAAAGAACCAGGCTCTCTTAATATATATAGCAATAATGATGAATAATATGTTTGAGGAAAATTACAAAAAAAAACTTGAGCAACTTTTTCTTGCTATATATTTTAATGACATTGACAAAGTAAGAGCGTTCAAAAGCCAGTTTCCGGATATCTATACGAAAAAAAACCGGTTTCAGATTGATGATACCACTGTTTTTGACCTGACAAAGTTGACTTTATTCAACCAGATCATTTGGTTTGATCCGGACTGGAAGGATGAAATCTTTCCATTGGTTGAAAGAAACAGACATAATACCGATCGGATGCTCAATTTTTGGCAGTCAGAATTAATCAGTATCGGATCAGGCGATCATTTTCCATATCATCAATTCAAAGATTACTTTTTGTGCGAAGATATTGAAGACACTGAAACAGTAATTCTGGATCCCATGTCTTATTTTATAGAAAGAGGTTTCCGGGAAATTGATCTGAAGCTATATAACCGGATAGACTGTTTCGACTTTGCAGCTGTCAGGGAATTGTTGGAACAGGGTGCAAATCCAAATATTCACTTCTACGATGACGGAGATAGTTCTGCCATTTCCCGCATTCTGGACGAAGGTTCTTTTTTAACCAGTTGCCGTATCATTCCGGAATTTGAAATATTTGAAGTGAAAGGGTATGATCAGGACTTTAACATTAAAGAAATGTTTGGTGATTTGCTTGGGTTAGCTGCTCATGATAAGATGTATGATTTATTGAAAAAGTATGACCACAATGATTGATTCAGGTGATACTCAATTTTATCTTTTTTCTTTGTGAGAGTTTTCACCTTCAAGGTTTCAGCACTTTTTGCATCGATTTAATAGATAAGTGAATGATTCAGATTTGCCGACAATAAGGGAAAATAAAAATACATTTGAATATATAGTTAAGTAATAATGACAATGGATGATAAAAAATCCCTGGAACAAAAGTTTGGAATGGAGTTCTTGAAGCAGCTAAATCCGGATTTCATCTCATTGATTTGGAATAAAGATGATCCTGATCCTATTCCTGATATCATTTTAAGGACTCAACCAGTCACAGGCATTGAAATTACCCGGATTTCAAATACCCTGAAAGCTGGGCACCCGCGAATGCATCTAGAAGGTTCTTGGGATATCCTGTTGAATAACATGCGAAAAATATGGCTGGAAAAGGGTTTTCCTCCGGTTCATATCAATTTACTTTTTAATCAGGATACGACTATTCCTAAAATATCGTCAAAAAATTATGCCAAAATAATAATTGATTTCATCAAGGACTTCATTCCGCCCGATGGCCAGTCTTTCCATTCAAAAGATGAATTGATTACAATTCCTTCTATTCTTTATAACTTTATAATAGAACGAAAGGTCAAATATGATAAGCCCATGTTCACCTATTCAGATTATATTTGGTCACCATACATAGAAGTAAGTGCCATTCAACACGTCATAAACAAAAAGGAACAGAAGAGAGAGGACTATCTCAAGAATTGTGAGATAATCTGGCTCTTAATGTTCTTGTACAGCGGGAAAGCTTCAGGAAATTTTATAATCCCACAGGAAGTACTTGAACATCAATACTTTTCGCATTTTAATAAAGTATTTCTTTTTGATGCAGTACCTAAAAAGTTTTGGGAGTTAATTATTGATTAGGATTAAGCTGTTTAAGTCTTTTAATTTAGTGCAAATGAACAAACCATCTAAAAGAAAAAGTTGTTTTAACCTATCATTTAAAATACGAAAAGTGTTTGTGAAAGACTTTCAGACAAAATCTTTTTAACTGGTTAAAGCGACCTTTCCTCCCAAAAATGTACATTTGTCCTTATTAGCAATTCTTTACACATGCGCAAACCGGATTTTAAAAACATCCAGCCTGAACTTCGTTTTCCTGTATCAGGAAAAACCATTGAACAGGAGATACAAATGACCTCAGAAAACATTCCGGTCAAAAACCATTATTCCCGTGAGGATGTCAAATCTTTCAGTCATCTCAACAGCATCGCCGGAGCGCCTCCTTTTCTCCGTGGTCCTTACCCGGCTATGTACACCGTCCAGCCCTGGACCATCCGCCAGTATGCCGGATTCAGCACAGCAGAAGAAAGCAATGCCTTCTACCGCCGCAACCTCTCTGCCGGGCAAAAAGGCCTGTCCATAGCCTTCGATCTCGCTACCCATCGCGGTTATGACTCGGATCACCCCAGGGTAAAAGGCGATGTGGGCATGGCAGGAGTGGCCATCGATTCAGTCGAAGATATGAAAACCCTGTTTGACGGTATTCCGCTGGACAAAATGAGCGTTTCCATGACCATGAACGGCGCAGTCATCCCCATCATGGCATTTTATATCGTCGCTGCAATGGAGCAGGGTGTTGCCCTCAAAGACCTTTCCGGAACCATCCAAAACGACATTCTGAAGGAATTCATGGTCCGCAATACCTATATTTATCCACCCGAACCGTCCATACGCATCATCTCGGATATTTTTGCCTTTACCTCTTCCCGCATGCCGAAATTCAACTCCATCAGCATCAGTGGCTACCACATGCACGAAGCAGGTGCCCCCGCAGACCTCGAACTCGCATACACGCTGGCTGACGGATTGGAATACATCAGGGCCGGTCTCAAAGCAGGACTTGATATCGATGATTTTGCCCCGCGTTTCTCCTTTTTCTGGGGCATCGGCATGAATTTCTTTATGGAAATTGCCAAGCTGAGGGCTGCACGGGTGGTCTGGGCCGAACTGGTGAGTCAGTTCAATCCAAAAAATGATAAATCCATGGCGCTGCGCACACATTGTCAGACATCAGGATACAGCCTCACCGAACAGGATCCGTTCAACAACGTTGCCCGTACCACCATCGAGGCGATGGCAGCTGTGTTGGGAGGAACACAATCACTCCACACCAACTCACTGGATGAAGCGATCGCATTACCCACGGATTTTTCGGCCAAAATTGCCCGGGATACACAGATCATTCTGCAAAAAAACACGGACATCACCAGAACAGTGGATCCCTTCGGCGGAAGTTATTATGTCGAATACCTTACCGGCCAACTGATCGAAAAAGCCCGTGAACATATCCGCGAGATCGAATCCATGGGCGGCATGACCAAAGCCATCGAAAAAGGCATCCCGAAAATGCGGATCGAACAGGCAGCGGCTAGGAAACAAGCGATGATCGACAGCGGACAACAAAAGATCATCGGTGTAAATTCCTACTATAGAAAAGCTGACGCACCCATCGATATCCTGGAAGTGGATAATTCTAAAGTCAGGGAAAAACAGATCAGCCAATTGGTACAACTGAAAGCCGACAGGGATGAAGCACTGGTTCAGAATTCACTGCAGGCATTGACCAGGTGCGCATCAACAGGTATCGGTAATCTGCTCGAACTGGCCGTTGTGGCAGCTGGCAACAGGGCAACTTTGGGAGAGATATCCGAAGCGATGAGCGTCGTTTTCGGAAGGTATGAATTTAAATCAACTGTCATTCAGGGAGTTTACGGAGAAGCATTGAAAATGGATGAACAATATCAAAAAGCACAGCAACTGTCGGATGAGTTTGCCCGCATTTATGGCAGAAGACCAAGGATCATGATCGCCAAACTTGGTCAGGATGGACACGACCGGGGAGCAAAAGTAATCGCTACCGGATTTGCTGACATGGGTTTCGACGTAGATATCGGAAGTATGTTCCAGACACCGGAGGAAGCGGCGCGCCAGGCTGCAGAGAACGATGTACACATATTGGGTATTTCCTCACTTGCTGCAGGGCACAAAACCCTGGTTCCCGAAACCATTGAAGCGCTCAGAGCCATCGGCAGGGAAGATATCCTGGTTGTGGTCGGAGGTGTGATACCGGAAAGGGATTATGAATTTTTGTTCAACAAGGGTGTTGCCGGTGTGTTTGGGCCTGGTACGGTACTGAGCGAAGCAGCCATCGCACTGCTCGGGATTTTGATGCCGAAAGGCTGATCAGCCCATCAGTAAGCAGGATCAGAGCGCTTACAAAGAGCAAAAGACATCAATTATGCGGTAAAATGATCCAAACTTGATCAAGCTAACAGACTTAAGACTAAAAAGCTAAAAAACTTTGACATACCAACCATCAATGATCAGTATACTAAAAAAGTGAAAGTAAAATCCAAAAATCAATTTGCGGTAAAAGGGCAGAAATGCCTTAACTGTGGTCATGACCTGGTCCACGAAGAGAATTATTGTCCTGAATGCGGACAGCAGAATGATCAACGAAGAATGAGCGTCAGGAATTTCCTCCATACGATGCTTGCCGGTTTTTATTCATTTGATTCCAGGTTTTTCAGGACCATGATTCCACTGATCATTAAGCCGGGAAAAGTCAGCAAAGAGTATATTCAGGGTAAAAGGACCTATTACAGCAATCCTTTTCAACTGTTGCTGCAAACCGCCATTGTTTTTTTTCTGGTGGTCGGATTGATCAATACAATAAAAAGCTTCAATTCACTACCCGTTGAAAACAACCTTCAAAAGCAACAAAACTCAGGAGATACGCTTGATTTTCATATTAATATCAAACAAGATCCATTTGAAAAAATCTATCTGGAAAAATTAGACTCCACATTCAAAGCAGGCCAATTGAAAAGTGTCTTTCAGGATCAGAATGTACCTCAATCTGAAAAGGATACATTATTCGCACAATTGCATACGATTGGAATACAGCTGGAATTTCCCGAATACAGTGAAGATGACTATGTTGTGGATTTGACCGAAATGGATTCTTTCAATGTCCATTTTTTGAAGACTACCAAAATATTGGAAAATCATCTGGCTAAAATGAATATTCAGTATGATATTGATGATCAATATTACAGGGATATTCAGAAAAGTATGACCGGAGCTCTGGTAAATCAGATTGGCTTACGCAATATCAATGAATTTATTGAATTTGCAGGGAAGAATGAAAAACTGACGCCGAAGGAAGCTTTGGATAGTTTGAATTACGCATATTCCAAAAGAAATATTTTCTGGTATCAGAAAGCAACCGATTTTAACCAATTGTTATACGACAGAGAATTCAGGCACGCTTATCTGGATGGGATCATATCCAAAACTACGCTGGCATTATTCTTTTTATTGCCTGTATTTACTTTATTCATGACCCTGATCTATTTCACAAGTCGTTACAACTACAGTGAAAACCTGGTAGCTGTTTTCAATCTTCAGACTGTATTTTTCATTAATTTGCTTATTTCAGTGTTGATGTACAATCTGTTTGACGCCAGGTATGTCATTGTAATATTGAATCTTGCATATTTCTTTTATGTCTACAAATCACTCAGGAACATTTACAGGCAAAGCAGATTGCTCACAATGTTCAAGTTTATACTTTTAACCATGTTTTATGGCTTTTTGAGTATCATCGGCTTTCTGCTGATTTCATTTCTCGTTTTTTTGTTCTGACATATATTTCCGATCAACACAACCTGTCTCCGGTAACTACCTGAATTTCCGCTAATATCGGTCTGCAACATTTTTCAGGTTCAAAACCTGAGATTCATGTTCAAAAGACAGTTCTGCGAAAATCTGCGGGATCTGCGGGAAAATTCTTTGACACATGTCTCTTGATTATAAAATCAAGAGAAATATAGGATTGTTCCTCCTGTGAAATTATGTTCAAAACGCTGGAACTATAAAGACAAATGAAAATAATTTGACTTTATAGTAGAAAATCCCTGAAATTACTTCTGGTGATAACATGGATATTCGCTTGATAATGATGAAGTTGTCTAAAAATACATTATAGAAAAACTTAATATAAAACAAAAAAGCTTGTAATTTTGGAAGGACAAAGAATTTTCAAAATAACCAAAACTACAAGCATGGACAAAGTTACAATTAACCAGCTATTTATTCAATTATTACCAACGCCAAATGTTGGCAGGAGATGCAAAGTGAAATATTGGAGGATAATTAAAGCAATAATTTATAAGTTAAAAAGCGGAGTTCAATGGAGGAACTTACCCATGGTACAATTTTTCGGTAGGTTTAAATACTCTTGGAAATCAGTATATTATCACTACAATAAATGGTGCAAGCGTAAAGAGTTCAAAAAATTGTTTTATAAAACATTGGATAACTATCGTAGACAACTCAATACATCTGTATTAAATATTGATGGATCACATACACCCGCGAAGCGAGGAGGATTTGCAGTTGGGTATCAAGGAAGAAAGAAATGTAAAACGACTAACATGTTATTTATTACGGATAAGAACGGGATACCATTAGCTTGTTCTGATCCTGTTTCAGGTAATCACAATGATTTATTTGAAGTTGGAAAAACGGTACCAAAAATGTTAGCAGATATTAAATCAATAAATAGTCGCTCCTTAATATTCATATAAAATATTATAAATCAGTTAAATAGT
>CAZQKR010000079.1:0-7106 GCA_964594045.1 uncultured Saprospiraceae bacterium
ATAAGGACGCTGAAGTAATGCCCAATGGTGATAGTCTGAACCATGATATCTGGTATGATAAATACTGGCTTGATTGTGAGGTGCTGGGTTATCCCGGAAGTGAAGACATAATCATTCTACAGGACCCCGGGAATGTTTCAGGTTATTATGTGCTGCATAAAAAGAATGTGTATTACGCGGGAGTCAAGGATTCTATCAGGTTGCAATACAGTTATGTGAATATGGAACTGGATGGAGGTAAAGGGGATGTGGTATATAAAAACAGGGTTTTGTGGTACAGGGACAATGTTATGTACAGTTATCTGACTGCTATCCGGCATAAAAACGGAAAGGACTGGTGGGTTATACAGCCCATCGTAGAGGATTCTGTTTATCTGACATACCTGATTGATGATCAGGGAATACATCAGCAGGCCCATCAGAATTCCGGTCAGTTTTTTACGAGGTACAGATCCAGCGCATCGGGTACAGCACGTTTCAGTCCGGATGGCACCCGATATGCCTTATATAATTTTGTTGACCAATTACATCTGTACGATTTCGACAGGGAAACAGGACAACTTTCCAACCATCAGCATGTGGTCATCTATGACAGCATCAATGTCGAAGAGGATATCCGGTTTTCCAGTGTGGAATGGTCACCGGATGGCCGTTTCATTTATACAGCCACGTACAAAGAACTGCATCAGATTGATACACGGGAAGAAAATCTGATAGATGGTATCCGGTTGATCGATACGTACAACGGGACATTAGATCCGTTTCCTACACCACTTTATCTGATGGCTTTAGGGCCGGATTGCAGGATATATATGTGTTCCACGAATGGTTCATATTCCTATCACGTGATCCACAAACCCAATGAGCTTGGACTCAACTGCGATTTTGTGCAAAACGGGATCAGGTTGCCCTATGCTTTCAACAGGGGATGCATGCCCAACTTTCCACGGTTTCGTGTGGATGATGATGAAAAATGCGATCCGACCATCGTTTCCGTTTTTGGGAACCTGGTATGGTATAGAAGGAACTTGAATCTCTTTCCAAACCCGTCATCCGGCTTGATCACCGTACAAAAACCGGAAGATGGCTCAGGCCGGATCATGGTGATGGATATGCAGGGGACACTGCTGGAAACACATCCCGCTTCCCCGGATGACAATAAAACAACACTGGATCTTTCTCACCTTCCACCAGGAACCTACCTTATAGAATACTATCCTGATCTGCAGAAAGACAGGATCTTTTATTCGGCTAAGGTGGTAGTGGCGAGATGAGGGTGAGATGATGGCATGATTATTTGATTTTAGGAGTCAATTTTTCAAGGCCATGATGGGCGAAAGGGAGCTTGCCATCGGGTTTTTGCAGTTTTTCTTGCCGGAAGATATCAGTCGGATGATTGATTTCGAACGGATTGAAGCATATAAAGACAGTTTTGTTACGGAAGAATTGAAAGAGATATTCTCTGATGCTGTATTCCGGTGTCCGGTTTTGGAAAGGGATGCTTCTTCCCTGTTTGTGAGCGTTTTAATAGAACACAAGAGTTATCCGGATAAAATGGTGGCACTTCAGTTGCTTTCCTATTTGGCAAATGCCTATCAGACCCAGTTGAAAAGCGGAGAACCATTGCATGTAGTGATCCCAATGATCTTTTATCATGGCGTTGAGCACTGGGAATACAGTTCGCTGAGGCAGTTAGTGCCTGGGTTAAAGGAAGAATTCAGAAGGTACATACCTGACTTTGAAACATTGTTTGTGGATTTAGCGAGGATGAGTGAAGACGCTTTGGAAGGTATCAAATTGATGTTATTGAGGGCAGCCGTGCAACTTCAGCGGTATAGCGGAAGGCCAGATCTGCTGATGGAACACATTCGGAAGATACTGGAACGAATTGATTTTGAGCGGGATATTCCCCGGAACTTTTCCAAACAATTATTTGTTTATTTTTTTGAAATATCAGAAATTAGCGTTGAAGAATTGACTACATTAATAGAAGATTTACCGTTACAGACAAAATCAAAGATCATGACCACATACGAACAGATAGAAAAGAAGGGATTTGAGAAAGGCATTGAGAAAGGCATTGAAAAAGGTATTAAGAAAGGTATTGAAAAAGGAATTGAAAAGGGAATTAAATCTGAAAAGATGCGATTGATCATCCAGGGGTACAAAAAAGGGCTTTCAATCGAATTACTTTCTGAAATTTCCGGATTAAGCATGGATATGGTTCAGAAAATCATTCAGGAGCATCAAAATCAATAGTTTTGAGATCAATTGAGCAATAATGAGATGATCTTGATTCCAATTAAGTCTTATAACCAAAGTGCCTAAAAAAATTGCTATAGATTTAAATAAATTTTCCACCCTATCAAAATTCATATTTATAACAATTCCCTATACTTGAGTGATTTATTACATTTGAATCTGTGGATTTTGAAAAAAACCAAAAATCAAATATATCGGTCCGCACACCAGCCAGACACTCAAAACGTCCAAAATCCTTTTCACTTCATTCAAAACAAACTGAATGATCTGCAATAATCAGTGTGTTTGCCATTTGAGATTAGGATCAAACATTCAATTTTCCCGGATTTTCTTAGTTTTGTAAAGAATTTGTTATGTTATGTATAAGACACTATAACATGCATACAAAGATCTTGGTGATTTTTTTTGATAGTCTAAATATTTGGAATGAAGCGAACCGATTACATTTCCTGGGACGAGTATTTTATGGGTATTGCTGCATTGTCTGCCAAACGAAGTAAGGATCCTGGTACGCAGGTAGGCGCCTGCATCGTAAATCAGCGCAATAAAGTGGTAGGCGTGGGATACAACGGATTGCCCATCGGTTGTAGCGATGATGAATGTCCGTGGGGAAAGGAAGGTGACTTTGCAGATACCAAATATCCCTATGTTTGTCACGCGGAACTGAATGCCATCCTCAACAATGTCGGGATCGATCTGAATGGTTGTAGGATCTACGCTACATTATTTCCCTGCAACGAATGCGCCAAGGCGATCATACAGAGCGGCATCCGTGAAGTTATTTACCTTTCGGATAAATATTCGGAGAATAAGGACGTCCAGGTTTCCAAAAAAATGTTCTCCATGGCCGGTGTGGCATTCAGAAAGGTGGAATTGACCCGGAATGAGATACGCCTGACATTCCGGGAAGATTAATTGAGCCATTTTGATATGTAGTTTTGGTTTATTCCTTTCCAAGGTAAAAGCGTTGTGCAAAACGATGTTTCGTGTGAGATACCTTTTTTTATCAGTTTTACACAACACAAGCCGAATTTGTCCCCTTAAAAATTTAGCATGCTTCAAATACTCTATCAGATGCGTAATATTTTAGGCTGTCTGTAAAAATTACTTATATTTAAATTTGTTTAATTTGCCCCTTTTTCAGGAATTTGAAGATTTTCAATTGAAAATACGGATATTGAACAGATTTACAAGCGTTAATTTTCTTTTAATTCCTGATTAGATTTTTTCTTATTATGTTTGCATATGCGGATGCAGCAGTTTGACTTTTGAATTGATGTATCTGTCTGATTTAGTACTGATAAATTATTGAATGAATAAGCAATTTGGATTTCTGCTTTTTTTACTTTTTTTGTGTTTCTCATGCAATTCCGGCGAAAAGAAAACGGTAGTTGATTTCAACGGTCCGGCTCCAGTGACTTCAACAGTTTCTTTCCATGAGGATGCTGCGATACATGTTGGTATTGCTACAATAATTTCCCCCAAAGAAACTTTTACCTATTATAATGATTTATTGTCCTTCATCAGTTCAAAACTGGGTATGCCTGTACATTATCTCCAGAAAGAATCTTTTCAGGAGATGAATGATTTATTGGAAAAAGGGGCAGTTGACTTTGCTTTTATTGGAACCGGAGCTTATATAGAAGCAAAGAAAAGGGGGATTGCCAGATTATTGGTTGCTCCTGTCTCTGAAGGATCCAGTACTTACAAGGTTTATATCATTGCCAATAAAAAATCAGGGATCAGGAATTTTGGTGATTTTAAAGGGAAAAACTTTGCATACACAGACCCATTTTCACATGCAGGACATAATTATGCTCTTTCAAGAGTCAATTATTTTGGATACAGGGAATCAGATTTTTTTGCTAAGACTTTATTCACATATGGAAATGATCTTTCCTGTGAAATGGTCAACAGGGGCATCATTGACGGAGCCAGTGTCAGCAGTACTGTATTTGAATATTTGAAAAGGTATTATCCTGAAAAAGTAAAAAATATTGTGGTAGTTGAGATTTCAAAGGAGTTCCCGATTCCACCGGTAGTTGTTTCCAATTCTGTAAGTGACAAAAAATACAAACTTTATGAAAATATTTTTTTAAACCTGCACAAGGACATTGTTGGGAAACAAATTCTGGAACAGATCAATATTGAAAGATTTGTACAAATTGATGATTCTGAATATGATGAAGTCAGACAGATCCGCAACAAAGTAAAAAAATGAAGGTAATACATTTAACACTATTCAAAAAATTTGCTTTTGGAGCAACAGCAATTGTTGTGCTTTTCAGTATTGTCAACATTTTGGTTCTGTGGAGAAGTGGATATAAATCCATCGAAAACGAAATAGACATCAGGTCAAAAGTGCTCAGCAGACTCATTGCTGAAAAAATATTACAGCCAATTGTTTACGATGACTATGTCAACGTCTATAAAGTGATCGACCAGGTAAAATCAAACGATTCAAGTATCGCCTATATCTTCGTGTTGGATGAAAGCAACAGGATCATTTCTCAGAATTATGATGTAAGAATTCCTTTTGCACTTATCGATGCAAATCAAGCTGAAAATGGAAAATTAAATATTAAAGTAATTGAAGCCAAAAATTTCAAACACAAGATTTTACGCGATATTGCCTATCCGATTTTGGGTGGAGAGCTGGGAACCATTAGAATTGGTTTTATCGAAGAAGATATCAGAAGAGATCTGAATGAAATTTCGTTTCGAATGGTGATGATGGTGAGTATTTTTTTGATCATAGGACTCATCATTGCCTTTTTATTTTCTTTTGCGGTTACAAAACCTATTAAGCGTATCAGTAGAAATGCACAACAGATCAACCTTGGAACTATTGAATCTGCATTATTGGACAAAAGACCTTTGGAATACAGGACTTTTTTTGGTTTCTACCTCAGCGATGAAATGGATATACTGTTCAGGAAATTTTCAGAAATGATTGAACGCCTGATCTCCAATAAAAATGAAATACAGGCGGCTAGAGATTCATTTGTCCAGGCTGAAAAGATGGCTTCTATCGGGACACTGACTGCAGGGATCAGTCATGAAATTAACAACCCTTTGGCCGGCATTAAGAATTGTATGAGCAGAATTGCAAAAGAACCGGAAAACATTAAACAGAATATTGCATACATTGAGTTGATCAATGAAGCTATTGAAAAAATAGAAAATATAATTAAACCATTGCTTTCATTTAGCCGAAAATCTGATCTGACGTTCAAATCGATGGCAGTATGCAGCATGGTACAAAGCGCCCTGCTTTTAACAGAGCACCGGGTCAGGAAATGTAATATTGAAATTGAAAATAATTGTCAGCCTGATGTGTACATTTCAACAAGTGGGAATCATCTGGAACAGGTACTGATCAATCTTATATTAAATGGGATCGATGCAATAGAAGAAAGGAAAACGAGGGATGAACATCTACAGGGAAAACTTTGGTTTTTTGTTTCATCCGATGGTATAAAAACCCAGATCAGGGTAAGGGATAATGGTACAGGGATCCCTGAAAAAATCATCAACAAAATTTTCGATCCGTTTTTTACCACTAAAGATCTTGGAAAAGGGACAGGTTTGGGCTTGTATGTTTCATACAATATTATCCGTGATCTTGGGGGTACCTTGAAGGTGGAAAGTAAAATGGGAGAAGGTTCCGAGTTCATAATAATTTTTAATAAACATTAGGTGACATCATGAGAATATTTGTGGTCGATGATGAAAGAATGATCAGGGTATCTCTGGTGGATGAGTTGAGGGACGCAGGCTATTCTGTGCATGAGTTTTCCGCTGCCAACGCCGCATTGGCTCAATTGGCAGAACTGGAGCCGGAAATCATTATTTCAGATTTAAGCATGCCGGGCATGGACGGTATTGAATTTCTCAAAAGGATCAAGACCTTCAATCCCGAGATCCAGGTGATCATTATGACTGCCTATTCCACTGTTGATACAGCAGTAGAAGCGATGAAATTGGGTGCATACGACTATATACAAAGCCTTTCGGGAGCGATGAAATGTTGATGACGGTGTTGCGTGCAAAAGAATTGTGCAATATCAAGGTAGAAAACGCTCTACTGAGAACTCAGATACAATCCAACTTCGATATGAGCGCCTTTGTAGGCAACAATGTGTCGATAAATGATCTGTTTGAGCATGTGAAGATTGTTGCCAATACCAATACGACCATCCTGATCACCGGGGAGACTGGTACAGGTAAAGAGTTGCTGACCAATATCATCCATTTTAATTCTGATCGTAAAAATAAACCTTTGATCAAAGTCAGTTGCGCCATCATGAATAAAGGAATCTTCGAAAGCGAATTGTTCGGTCATGAAAAAGGTGCTTTCACAGGTGCTGATTCGGTCAAGAAAGGCAGATTTGAACTGGCAAACGGAGGCACACTCTATTTGGATGATATTGACGATATGCCTTTGAAGCTCCAGGTTAAATTGCTCAGAGCTCTGGAAGAAAGGGAAATTGAACGTGTGGGCGGAACAGAGCCAATAAAAATTGATATCAGGGTGATCGCATCAACAAAAGCAGACCTGAAGGAAAAGGTTGCGAAAGGAGAATTCAGGGAGGACTTGTATTACAGATTGAGTGTGTTCCCTCTCAATATTCCTCCGCTCAGGGAACGGATCAATGATTTAAAAGTGCTGATACCGCATTTCATCAGGATATTCTCAGGAACCAATGAGGTCACTATTGAAAAAGAAGCTTTAAATTGTCTTTTAAAATACAGTTTTCCCGGAAATATCAGAGAAGTCAAAAACCTGATAACCTGAGTTCGATTAATAAATAACTGAAAATAAATCAAATATATATTAAAAT
>CAZQKR010000080.1:0-6773 GCA_964594045.1 uncultured Saprospiraceae bacterium
CCACCCTTGACAGAACCTGATATCAGATTTTTAGAGTATCTGAAAACAAAAAAAATGAAAAATAATTTTAGTAATATTTGGTTTTCAACATAGAAGGGCCACAGAGGAGGCACAGTGGGCCACAGAGAGTAGGGGTGTGATGGTAACGTGGATATCGTGGATTTTTTTCACCACATAGGCACATAGGGCACATAGTTTCGTTTCACAATTTTTGATATTGAGGTCGGGTGGTCATGGTGGGCTTGTCCTGATCGAGTATGGCGAGCATCTGGGTCTGATTCGCTATCTAATTGCTATGAAGGCGTGGATCAGGTGGGGGGATTCCGGCTCAAGGCCGGAATGACGGCCGCGAGAAATGGGAAAGCGACTTCAATTATAGATCAAAAATTATGATGAGGTAGGTATTAAGGATTTGCAGGTGGGTATTATGGATTTGCAGGTGGGTATTATGGATTTGCAGGTGGGTATTATGGATTTGCAGGTGGGCATTATGGATTTGCAGGTGGGTATTATGGTTTTGCAGGTGGGTATCGGGGCAAAAAAAATCAGCGCCCGGTAAAGGACGCTGATGGAAATGACCACTAAATCCGACTACATCATTTCTTTTATGAGCACTACATTAAAATCTGTTATTTACAGGGTAGCGCAGGAAGTGAACGCAGGGGCAACCTTTTTTTATCAGCTGACTTTACGTTTGAACTGATATTTGGTGATAGACCGGTATTCCGGGCTGGTGTATCCAAAGGCAGATTTGACGTAGGTTTTGATATCCCGGGCGATGTCCAGCATACCGGTGTCTGTGTCGTAGAAGATCTTATCCCTTTCTATCCTGGCGTTGGAGAGTTGTATCCCGGCAGTGATCGCAGCGGCATCTTTAGCTTTGAGCGTATCGTGGAAAGATTGGAGGGATCCGATCTGCAGTTCGGTCTCGTTCGGTGCATAGGTGCCGGCGGTGGTGAGCAGGCTGATAAATTGTCCGAAGAAGGCGATGCGGTTGTCGATACCGGTTTGTGCAGAGGAGATCTCTTTAGCGCTTTTACCTTCGGCGAGAGCGGTTCTTTTTTCCTCTTCCGTTTTTTTGGCTGAAGCGCGTTCGCCGCGTAGTTTCCGGACGAGGGAATCAGCGGTGGCTTCAATTTCGGTGGATGTGTCGGACGCTTTGAGGGCGTTGTTGGCTTTGGTCACGAGCTGATGGATCGGGTTGAAAGCCTCCGTGCGGTTATCGACGGCGATCTGATAGGCCGTGAGGGCTTCGGTAACGAGGGCAGCGACTGTTTTTGCCTTGTTGAGCAAATCGGTCAGTGCGGCGGGTTTGAGTGCATCTTTGGCAGGGTTATACCTTGAACCATAGGAAATCACTTCAGTGAGCATGGAATCAAACGTAGCCAGATTGACGGCATCGCCTGATTCAGTTGAACTAGTACGCATAATTAAAAAAATTTTTGATTAGTAAATTTGGTTTACGAGACCAAAAATACATCTTTCTTTCAGTTGTGCAAGAAAATGTGGAAAAAAAATTGATTGGAGGGATAAAATTTTGTTTTCCGGTGGAATGGGGGTGGATGTGGTGGTGATGGGATGGGTAGGGGATGGTTTGTTGTGGGGCAATTCTGTATAATGTATTGGTAAACAGGTGAAAAATCGGGTGATTTTTTGGGATTTTTGGGGGATTTTTGTAGGTTTATGGGACTATTTTCGGGAGATGGTTTGGGGGAAGAGAATGCTTGTTAGGTTTAGCTTGTGATCCGTGAGCATATAATGGAGAAAAAAGTGAACTGGTGTAGATGAATCAACAAGTTGGAGCTATTCACGCATTTTTGTGGATCAATTTATATTATCAAAGTTCAGCACCATTTGTTTGTCAGCATGAAACGACCAAATAAGATTCAGCAATCCAATAAAATAAATGATATGAAAACACTTTTTTTGCCTTTGATATTTGTATTAAGTGCAACGGTAACTTTTGCTCAAACTTCACCTCATCTGACTTTTAAAGGTGTTCCCATAGATGGAACACTTGAGCAGTATGTATTGAAGATGAAACAAAATGGCTTTACACATCTGGGTACTGAAGATGGCACTGCAATTCTGAAAGGAGACTTTGCAGGTTATAAAGATTGTCATGTAGGTGTTTCAACCTTAAAGCAAAAAAATCTGGTTAGTAAAATAGCTGTTATTTTTCCGGAACAAAATACCTGGTCAACACTTTACAGTAATTACTTTGATTTAAAACAAATGTTGACCGAAAAGTACGGTGATCCTGATGAAGTGGTTGAGGAATTTGATGGTTATTCTAAACCAAATGACGATGGCAGCAGGATGCTACAAGTTAAATTGGACAATTGTAAGTATTTTTCTATTTGGCAGACAGATAAAGGTGAAATCCAATTGTTTATTGATCATGATGATTTTGAAAGTTGTTTTGTCAAATTAGGTTATTTTGATAAAATAAACAGCGGGATCATCAGAGAGAAAGCAATAGATGATCTGTAAGATATGCGATTTGCACTATTAGACAATAAGCGCGTTGAAGCTCAACCCAAGCTGCAGGGACTTTGTCCAAATTGTAAGCAAGCTGTAATTGCTAAATGTGGTAATGACAGAATTAAGCATTGGGCACATAAAAGTAAAAAACATTGCGACAGTTGGTGGGAATCTGAAACAGAATGGCATCGCAACTGGAAAAACCAATACCCGACAGACTGGCAAGAATTTTCATTTGAAGACCCAAATACAAGTGAGAAGCATATTGCCGACATACATACACCCCATAATCTGGTCATAGAATTTCAACATTCTTTCATCGACCCAGAGGAAAGGACTAGCAGAGAGTTGTTTTACAAGAACATGATCTGGGTTGTTGATGGAACACGCTTAAAACGAGACTTCCCTCGATTTGTAAAATCAACTAAAAATTTTAAAACGACTGAAAAGAAAGGACTTTTCTTAGTGGACTACATTGACGAAGTATTTCCTTCAAATTGGTTGAATAGTTCAGTTCCGGTACTATTTGACTTTAAAGGCCTTGAAGATTTAATCGACCATAGTGATATCCGATATAATTTGTATTGCTTGTTTCATGTAATACTTGGCAGGTACTCAATACTTGCTGAAATTCCAAGAGATGCTTTTATAAGGACAACAATTAATGGTGAATGGACAACAAGAAGCCAAAATTTTATCGAGAATCTATTGTCGAAAAAAGCACAACCAATACAAAATCAAAACATCCAAACAAACCTGGTACAAAGACAGAGTTCATATTATTACGACCCCAAAAAAGGAAAAATCGTAAAGAAATGGCGTTTTTAACATAATGAGAATATCTTGGGGTGGGAGGCTCGGTAGGGGATGGCTTGTTGTGGGGAGTAACTATATAATGTATTGTGAGACAGGTGAAAAAACGGGTGGTTTTTTGGGATTTTTTGGGAATTTTTGTAGGTTTACGGGACTATTTTCGGGAGATGGTTTGGGGAGGCACATTGCGTTCGTGATAAAGGTTATTACAGAGTGATTTGTATAGGATACAAAGGTGCAGAGATGGGCATATCGGGAAAAAATGGGTGTATATGCTTAATAGGGGAAGGGGGAATTGATTAATGATATTTTTTTGTTAAGGATATAAACAAGTTGGATGCCATATATAAAAAGAATCGAGAATGAGCAAATTGATTATCATACCATTACTTAATGATAAGATTACATTATTTTCAGGACCCACTTTTTACCTGAATAATGACGTATTTATAGATAAACTAACTGATGATGAACATAGTGCATTTTTCAGAAGATTAGATAATGAATTTAAATCTACCATTGACATAAATAAAACAAGATGTATTAAATGTTTATCATCTAATGCTGATGAATCTGAAACAAAGAAAATAAAAACTCAAGCTACTTTTTGTCTTAATCTATTTAGTGAATTTCCTTTAGTCACAACATGGGGGGGAATATTGGAAGGAAGTGCGAAACTAACAATTTTTAAAATAGTTGAATTTGAAGACTTAGCTGGAATAAATAAAATAAAAACAAATTGTTTTAAATTTCATAGTGACACAAAAAGATTAACTGTATCAGAATTATATAAGGTAATTAATAGTGCAATATTAAAAGGCAGTGAAACCTTATTTACATTAGAAAAATATAATTCTTCATTATTAAGATCCGAATTCATTGATAAATTGGTCGATACTTCAATTTGTTTTGAATCACTTATTTCTGGTAATACTGAGTTAATTTATAGATTATCATTGTATTCTTCCTATATATCTGGTAGTAATGCTGCAGAAAGGGACGAAATATTTACAAAAATGAAGGCCTTGTACGAAGTAAGAAGTAAAATTGTACATGGTGATTTAAAAGGTAATAAAATTCAACAAAAAATTGAGCTAGTTAAGAATAACTGGCCTGAATATCAAAAAATATTAAAGTCAGCAGTTTCCTATTATTTAATATATCTATCACAAAATAATAAAGAAGATTGGGATAAACATCTTCATAATTTAGTATTAGGTGTAGAATCAAAAATTATTTAAAATGAAATATACATTTGCTGTTATAAAAGGAGAAGTACTTGGGCTAAAAGTTCTACGAGGTTATGGAAAACTATGTGAATTATCTGACATATCTGAAGCTGATATTTATGATAAAAAAAACAATCCAACAGGGACTCAACGTGATTTGAGTCCGAAACATGCTAGAGATGCATATTTTTATGTAAAAAATAATGAACTTGCATTTTGGCCAGAAGTATTCTTGTGTATAAGAAATAAAAAATGCTATAAATTCCTCCCTTCAGAGGAAAATTCGAATATTGGAACTTTAGAAATAGATCTTTCGATTATAGAATCGACAAAGCAAATAAGTATATCAAGAGTTGATGGAAATCACAGATTACATTTTGCGGACGGTAAGTTTAAGGATTATTCCAGGATTGAAAGGCAAGTCTCATTTTGCATATGTTATGATCTTACTATGCAAGAAGAGATTTCTCTTTTTAGAGACATTAATAATAATCAAAAGAGAATGAATACAAGCCATCTTGATAATATTGAGACCAGACTTACTCCTGAAGAAAAATTGAAACGAAAAGATCCTTCGCTTTATATTTCACAATTATTAAGTAAAGATAATAAAAGTCCCCTTTATGATAGGATATTTGAAGGAGGCAAAAACCTTGGAGGCAATCTGATTCCCTTGAGAACCTTAAAAACAGGCATACAATATATGCTCTCAAGACCAACGAAGTTAACGGCGTTGAAAGATTCAGATGCTCAATACAAAGTAATCAGAAATTACTTTGAGGCGATAAAAAAGTGGATTCCGGAAGCTTGGAAAGATCCAAAAGAATATATTGTTCTTAGAGGTGTTGGGTTATGGGGTATTTGTTTTATTGGGGCGACAGTAATTGATCTTGTGTTATCATCTGGACAATTTTCCAGTGAAAGTATGCTTAAAATACTGAAATCTGGTAAAAAGTGGGATTGGACAAGAAAAGGGGATTTTGAAGGATTAAGTGGTCGTGGTGGTGCGGTTAAAATGAGTGATTTAGTTACCTCTGAATTTCAAGACGACAAAAGTATTTCTGTAAGCGATTTATTTAAAGAAATCATGAAAGACTAATACGGCACCCAACACGCTGTATATGTAATAGTTCGGCTACGCTCCACTACTACACATACAGCGGGACCGTTGTACTGCATTAAAACCAATCAAGAACTATGCTCAAACTTACCGAAAATGAAGTTTATGAAAAACTACTAGACTTTGGAATGTTTCCCGAAAAAATAACTTCGATATTTTCAAGCGAAAAATTTGGTGTTTGGGTACGTAAAAAAGGAATTTCAGTACACACAAGAAAGTCGTTTTCAAATGTCACTTTTCATTTGACAAGAAATAATAATGCACCAAGAATATTAAATATTCCTCATCCAATTCCTTATTTCTTCTTATGCAAAGAAATTAAAACAAACTGGGTATTAATATCAGCGAGTATTGGCGAAGTTGATGATTATACAAGTCGAAGTATGATAATACCTAAACCAAATAATTTAAGTAAAAGATTAGTTTCAATGTTATCCTATGACAGAAATAAAGATGAAAAATTTTTGGTTTTAGAAAAATCATTTAAAGCCAAATACTTTGTTCATGCTGACATAGCAAACTGTTATCCAAGTATTTATTCACATTCCATTCCTTGGGCTTTAGTTGGAACACAAGTTGCTAAAGACAATATGCGAGATAATACAAAATGGTATAATATGCTCGATATAAAAATAAGAGCCGTACAAAGAAATGAAACAGTTGGAATACCAATTGGTCCAGATACTTCAAGTATTATATCAGAAATAATATTATCTAAAGTTGACAAAGCTTTAGCGAAATACAATTATTTTAGATTCATTGATGATTATAAATGCTATTGTAGTTCAAAAGAAGAATCCGATAATTTCATAAAGAATTTAAGTAAGGAACTTGAGAAATATCATTTGAGATTAAATCAGAAAAAAACTGAAATAACTGAACTACCTAAAACAATAGAAGAAGATTGGGTAAGGGATTTAAAAGCTTATGCAAACAAATTTCTGACAGAAGAAGAGCTAACCAAGAGTGATATAAATTTCATAAGTGAGTTTATAGATTTATCAATAAAGTTAACCAAACGGAATCCTAATGATTCAGCTTTAAGATATGCAGTAAAAATAATTTCTGACAAGGGTAGTATAAAATATATTGTGTAAACTAAAATAGAAAGATAAAACCAAGAGCAA
>CAZQKR010000081.1:0-6509 GCA_964594045.1 uncultured Saprospiraceae bacterium
ATAATTATTTTTTATATATACAAATTTCTGGCCTGCGAAAGGTCAGTTAATAAATCACTGCTGCTGGAGAATGATTCTTTTACCACAACCTTTCCATAAATATCATAAATATAGACTTCAACATCCTGAGATTTGAAAGGGTTGTTAATAGTGAATTCATCCATCACGGGGTTAGGATAGAACAAAGATTGTGCATCCAGACTGGAAATACTTCTTGGCAAAACGTATTCAGGTTCAATGATGCATAAACTGGTTTTATCCTCCGGATAGCTAAGTTCCGTAACTTTTTCAACACAATCTCCATTAAAAAGAGTTTGTGATTCAGTCATTTTAATAAACCTGGGTAAAATGTTATTTTCAAGTTTGTAGTATTTCGTAAACCTAGTGTATTTAATGCCCTGATCATAATACTCCCGATAATAAATCAGATTAGCTTCATCATAAATGATTTTGTCATTTTCATTTTGAGCAGTAATCACTTGGTTTTCAGTTGTGATCAAATAGCCGCGTTTTTCTAAAATCTGGAAATAATCTTCATCAAGATTTAACCAACCAAAATGGCCATTCAAATAATTTAACTTTCTAATGTAGAATTCATTTTGGTAAGCGTTATCCCTTTCTTTTGTGACCACATATTGATTGGTTTCCTTTTGGGTGTTTTTTGAAACGTCAACTAAACCAGAAATGATTTTAATCTCCTTTTCGGTGTACTCACTTTTTAGCAATCTGACTTCCTGTTTTTCGAAGTGATTTTTTGTATCCAAAACCACGATGTTATCCGTCAATTTATAGTTTTTATCAATCTTTATAGATCTTTTAACCTTTTTTGACTTTTCACGCAATTTCAATAAATCCAATTGAATCTGAGACTTATAGTCAAAGCCTTCTGGTACCTTGTAATAGATTCTTTCATGTTCTTCAAATTCATAAACCATTACATTGCCTTCAAGATCGCATTGGGCTTTACCGTTAAAAGCAATAAAAAATAACATTAATAGCGTGAATAATTTTTGAATGTTTAAATTAATTAAATTGTGATTTTTAGTTTTCATAATTTTTTTTTAATAAATGTGAACAAATTTTCTTTCGGAATTTGATGGCCTGATTTTCAAAAGCTTTTATATAAGGACATATCTCCGACAGATAATATTGGAGACCAATATTAATCGACTCATTTATCCTTCGAAAATCAAAAGCTTTGAACTGGTTGATTTTCATGGAGCGGACCAATTCTCATCCAAAAGTTTTAAATTGACTTCCAAAAAGGGAAGTGTTGAGTGCACCGGATATCAGGGTAGATACTGTGCAGATCGGTTTTTGTTATTTATCTCGCCCCCGGAGGGACTAAGTTTCATTCAGCAGGTGATACATAATTTCTTAATTTTAGGTTAAACAATAGTTTTTGCGTTCGGTTAACTTAATTCGGTTTTTGTTTTTAATGATACAAAAATGATACCTGTTTTTTATGGATTAGTGTCGAATTTCGACAAAAACATATTTTTATTTCTATGATATGGACAAAAATTGTAAATATTAAATAAATTTATATGTGTAGGTAATAGAAATTAAGTGAAATATAATTTTTTAAGATTTATTCGTTTTTTGAAATAATATTTTAAAAAAAATCATTTTTTCTTACATCTCAACCAAATCACCTTTTACTTATCTCATATTTTTAGTTAAAAAATGACCGGGAAATACCAAATTCAGCTTATTGCATCATTCTTCCATCACCCCAATCACCAGGAAATACCACCTCCAAAATGAAGTGGAATATCCAGACAGGATGTTAAATCAAGAATGGATGGTGCCAGATCGGTGGAGCGCCACTACCTCTCTTCACCTCCCTTCACCACCCCCTCCTCCTCCATCTCCCGGCAGCTCAACTGTATCCGCTCTTCCAGCTCAGACAGCACCTCCGGTGTATGCGCCGGCGAGAGGAAGCAGTTGCGCCCCTCCCAGACATAGACGCCGTGGAGCAGGAGGCGGTAGTACAACTGGCTGCTCCTGCCCGGCGTGATGAAGCGGAACAGGGAACCGAAGTGGCGGACCGACAGGGGATAGCCCTGGTATGCAAACCATTGATTGAGGCGGTCGCAGAAGTCTCCGGTGGTGCGGTTGAGCGCTTCCAGGATCTGCCCGCCGGAGGCTTCGAGGATCTCCAGCGTTTTGAGCGAGGCAGCCATCGCCAAAGGATGATGGCAGAAGGTGCCCGCAACAAAGGTGGGTTTTACGGTTGGCACGGAGTCATCGCCGTACTGCCAGAAGCCGCCGTCGGTGGCGTCCAGGTACTTCGCCCTGCCTGCCACGATGCCGATGGGCAGGCCGCCGCCGATCACCTTGCCATAGGTCACCAGGTCGGCCTGTATGCCGAAATGGGCCTGCGCGCCGCCGATCCCTATCCTGAAACCGGTGATCACCTCGTCGAAGATCAACGCGATCTGATGGGCCTCCGTCAGCGCCCTGAGCTGATGCAGGTACTCCCGCGGCTGCAGGGCGGGATTGCGGCTCTGCACGGGCTCTGCCAGCACCGCGGCGATGTCGTCCCGGTGGGCATGGATGAAGTCGAGGGAAGCCGGCGAACCGTATTCCAGCAGGTAGGATTCATTCAGCACGGATTGGGTGACGCCCGGCACGATCTCTTTGGCCACATGGGTGACCGGATCGTGCTTCAGGGTCAACAGCGAGTCAAAGGTGCCGTGATAGGCGCCCTTGAAAAATACAATGTACTTCTTCCGGGTGATGGCCTTGGCGATGCGCAGGGCTACCATGACTGCCTCGGTACCCGAATTGAAAAATGCGACGCGCTCCACACCGGTCAGCCGGGAGATCTCCCCGGAAAGCACACCGGCCAAAGGCGTGATCGGACCCACCGACCAGCTTCTGGTCAGTTGCTCCTCAATGGCCCTGCGTACCGGCAGATAGTTGTGCCCGAACAATATGGAACCGAATCCCATGGTCAGATCGATGTATTCATGGCCGTCAATGTCATAAATATACGGCCCTTCAGCCCTGTCTGACACGAGCGTGTAGATGAGTTCCTTCATTTCGTTGGTGAAGCCTGCCGCATTGCGGTTGAGGGCAAAACAATGCCGGTATTCCTGGGTGTGTTGCCTGGTTTGTTTGTTTTTTTCGATGAGTTGGTGTAGCATTTGCGGGTTTTTTATTTTGGGAATCAAAGATCAAATCCTGATTATGGTTGGTCATCATGCCACATCAATAAATGAAAGGTAGCTGAAGGGTCCAAACTGTACAAAAATACATCATTATGTTCCTTTAAGCAATACGGGGCCGGGAAACATCATTGATTTTTTTTGAAATGATCATTTGGATGATTTCAATAATTTGGGGCCGGAATGTGAATTTCCGGTAAGGAAGTCCGGTTCACAGATCTAAGCAAAAACTAAATTTGGCAAAGGTGCTTTTGGGTCATCGAACAGGGAAAAAACAGGGCTGAGCGGTATCAGTTCCGGTGATAGCGAATGATGTGCCGGAATTGCTGTCCTTGGTTGATATGAAAAACCACCGGCAGTTTTTTGTATGTATCCGTGATGCGGCTGAAGTTCGCCGGATTTATTTTTTATTTTCGTCAAAAAATAATTTGTGCCCTTTCATGGCACTTTGCCAGCCATAAGGGAAAATCGCATTGCCGTCATCGGTCATTTTTTCCATTATCTGCTTCACATAGTCCTGAATTTTTAAAGGCAACGAGTAAAACGCTTTGTCGACCTTTGTGTTTCTATCCTGGTCATACACACCGTTCTGGTGACGAATGACATATTTCTGCCCCTTGTAGTATATGAAAATTTTAATGCGGCCGTCATCCGTATAATTTATGCCACTTGTTCCATATATGATGACCGGGTCAATCAGATGGTCATTGTCAATGTCCTTAAACTCGGAATACTTCGTCCAAAACCAAATAGAGTTTTCCATTTTTTCACTACCGGCCGGCCTGGTTATAAAGTCATAAATCTCCCATTTTTTGATCAGACCGTTTTGGCCCGGTTGAAAATTAAATGCCTTTATGCTGGAATTCAGCGTGTCATTGTCTGAGTTTATCTTGTCGTTGCTTTCAGTCAGCACAACAAAAAATTCGCCTGCCGTGTCCTTGCACTTATAGACTTTATAAATAGGATAATTGATATCAAGTTGATTTTTTATACTATCACTGAACAGATGGGCTATTTCTTGCCGGGATAAAACTTCACTATATGCAATTTCAGTTTGCCCGAAAACCAAACTTGTTGCAATCGAAAGGAGTAGTGCTAAAATGGGAATTTTCATGATTGTTGTTTGTTGGTATGTTTGCATACGCAATGTTGGGAAATTATGGCTTTTATAGCATTATCGCCCGAACAAAAATAGTACACACTTAAGGTCTTTCCTAATTTCAATCCCTCTTTTTTGACTTATTATCAGGCTGTTGGCTCTGCTTTTCATCAGCAGCTGCGTTGACACTTCGTATTTAGTGGTTTTCGCCGCTGTCGGAGTTTTCACCAACAGCATGTTCGATATGAATAAAATAAAATTACGTTCACTTTGTTAATGAAAACATCCACAATGGCGAAAACACATTTTTTTGGTTCCCGCAGATCTCGCAGATCAGCGCAGATTTTAACTTCTTGATCAGAAAACAGATTAGCGAAAATCTGCGGAAAATTCCTTTTTATTCGTCGCTGTCGGAGTTTTCACCAACACCATGTTCGATATGAATAAAATAAAATTACGTTCACTTTGTTAATGAAAACATCCACAATGGCGAAAACACATTTTTTTGGTTCCCGCAGATCTCGCAGATCAGCGCAGATTTTAACTTCTTGATCAGAAAACAGATTAGCGAAAATCTTCGGAAAATTCCTTTTTATTCGTCGCTGTCGGAGTTTTCACCATCAGCATGTTCGATATGAATAAAATAAAATTACGATCACTTTGTTAATGAAAACACCAACAAAGACTAAAAATATTCATTGTCAACCGTCTCAGTTATTCGGAGTATTCCTGAGCACCGGAATATTTATCAATTACAATGTTTTACAACCGCATCAATGATTTGGTGGAAGTCACTTTTCCCGTTTTAACCTGATGAAAAATATGATCGATGCAACACTCATTATCATAAATCCAAGCCCGATACCCAGATTCATGAAAATAAAGGTCAGCAGATCTATCTGAAACAAATAACCAATTCCACCGAAAATACACGAAACCGCATTGATGAGAATTCCGATCCTGATTCCCCGGGAGGTCGTTGTATGGCTTAATCCAACATACAGGAAAAGGTTGGATAATCCCAAAAACAGGGTCCAGCCAAGCATATTGACAGAAGATAAAAAGGAAACAGGATTTGCCTGGAGAAAATGCTCCAATCCGGCATACTCATTTTTTGCAATCGCAAAACGTACAAAACTTACCTGGCCAAAATAATGGACCGAAGACAACAGTGCAAACATGATAGCAAACACTAATGCGATCCTGGCCAGTATTTTTCTTTCAGGCAGGGTAAATTCATAAAATACCATGGCCAATACCAGATATCCCAGGCTGAACAGGATCATAAAAGACTTTGCCAGGTTGGGAAGGAATTGACTGTGGGCATGTACGTGGACAATATAATCTTCCAGGTTGGTCCAGTAGAATAAGGGTGCCTGTATCGCTATCCCGGTAAAGGCAATGATCCAGATGATAAATGCGGCCAGACATATGATCGCTGACCATAAGCCGGTGTTCAAAATCGTTTTGTTCATGATCGATCATTTAATGTTTATCCAACAGAAAGCACAACCTGTTCAAATCTCTGTCAAAAGTACACTTCGCATCGGTTATGAAAACAAATACTTTCATTTGATTACTATGAAGGGCTTAAATATTTTGATCACTCGCTCGCTTCTGTCAAGTTCACAATTCCTTACCCGTTCGTTTCCGTTTCCCAAATTAAATTGATCACCGTTTTTTTTAGCGATAATGCCCGCAATATAAAATGTCAGCAAATATTCTGAAGGTTTGTGAGATTTTTATTGTTTTGTTTGACCAATACTATTCAATACGTAACAAGGTATACTGAGGCTGAACATCTGTTTCGGATAAGCTATATTTTACAGATTGTGAACATTTTACTTTACAGATTGTAGACTTTTTACTTTACAGATTGTAGACTTTTTACTTTACAGATTGTGAACATTCCACATTATTTAATACCTGCTTCCATCCTGGTTTTCATTTTTTATCGTAATTTTTAAGGTATTTATCAGGCAATTGCATACTGCTTGCTGGCTATCATTTTTAAGGCTGCCGGTGAAAAAAAATGCCACGAATGCACGAATAAAAACGAATGGCTCAAATACCTTTGATCATTGTATAGTTTGATAAAAACCGTAGCTCAGTCAATACTTATTACACTATGGTCAAAAAGACATTTCAGGGCAGACTCCGAACTATATTTTCAATCATTATACATGTATTCTATGATTAAACCAAACAAAAATGATAAAAAATTAAGCTGCATATTT
>CAZQKR010000082.1:0-6012 GCA_964594045.1 uncultured Saprospiraceae bacterium
TAATTGATAATCAATTGTATCACTTACTTGTTTTTTCTATGCGGACAAGTCAGGAGTTGCATGCTAATTCCCGCATAACATACTTTGTTATCAATTTTTGTTTCGTATCGGGCAAATGAGTAATAAATACATAAAAAAAGGGGTAAAGTGATCCTTTACCCCTTAAAACCATTAATCATGAAACTAATTAGTATGCTTTCTTCTCTTTTAACCTGGCTTTTTTGCCGACCAGATCTCTGAGATAATACAATTTGGATCTCCTGACCTTGCTGGTCCTGTTGACCTCAATGCCAACAAGATTTGGTGTAGCGAAAGGAAAGATACGTTCAACACCTACACCGCTGGAAATTTTCCTGACAGTGAAAGTTTTGTTGGCTCCGGTACCATTGATCTGGATCACATCACCCTTGAAGATCTGTATCCTTTCCTTTGAACCTTCAATGATCTTATAGCTTACAGATACATTATCTCCCGGTTTGATCTCCGGAAAATCCTTTTTCTCCAGCATCTGCTCCTCAACGAATTTAATAGCGTCCATCTTTAAAATTATTTTTTGACTTATTTCAGTTGCAAAATCCTATTTTTTCTGCGGAAGATAAACGCTGTAACCACAACAATTCATTCCATCCTTAGAAAAGTGGGTGCAAAGATAAAACTATTTCTAAAACAATCAAGTAAACCTTATGTTTTTTAGAAATAATTATCTGTTTTATTTCTGAGCGTTCCCTCGCACTGGAATACAAGCATATTTTCCTGCCGGAGACTTTCTCATTTTGGCCTTTTTTGACATAATCCATTCATCATAAGATGAAAACCAGCACAATTTCTAAACACAAAATGAACTTTTAAGGTTTTTGATTGAAAATCATTTTTCAAATAAATTAAATATGTAATTTTCACCCCAGGATCAATAATTAATACCTATTTCTCATGCAGGATTTCTTTAAAAATAAATCCAACCGTCTGTTTGTCATATTGGGTGGATTTTTTATTACCAATGCCATCGTAGCCGAATTCATCGGCATAAAGATCTTTTCATTGGAAAAAACGTTTGGATTCCAGTCAGTTAGCTGGAATCTTCTCGGTATTGAAGACCTGGGTTTCAATCTTACCGCAGGTGCTGTGCTCTGGCCGGTAGTTTTTGTGATGACGGATATCATCAATGAATATTTTGGTAAAAGAGGGGTCAGATTCCTTTCCTGGATGACTGTCGGCCTGATCGTTTATGCATTTATTATGGTCTATTTTGCCATTCAGCTCAGCCCGAATGAATGGTGGGATAACGTCAGCGGTACATTGTCAGATGATCCCTCGACCCATATCAGCCAGATGGATCAGGCGTTCAATAAGATATTCGGTCAGGGTCTGTGGATCATCGCCGGTTCGGTGATCGCATTTCTCATCGGACAGTTGATCGATGTGCTGGTTTTTCAAAGGATCAAAAAATCTACCGGAGAGAATTTCCTTTGGTTGAGGGCAACCGGATCCACGCTGATTTCACAATTCATCGATAGCTTCGTAGTGCTGTTCATAGCCTTTTACTGGGGAGCAGACTGGAATCTGGAAAGGGTCCTCGCGATCGGGATCGTGAATTATACCTACAAATTCGGCATGGCCATCGCACTTACACCGGCTATTTACCTGGTGCATTGGCTGATCGACCTTTATCTGGGTAAAAAGCTTTCGGTTGCCATGCGCAAGGAAGCACTTTCCCATTGAACGGACGTGAATTGCCCGGGATTTAAAAATCTGATTTACAATGACATGAACTTAAATTTCCGCTTTTTCAAAACTTGCATCCCCATTATTTTCTTAATATGAAAACATACTGAAAAAAACGACATAATCATTAATTCTCCTTATATTTGTGACCTTTTTTATAAAAACAAATATCTGATTATGAGTAAACTTGCTGTCATCGCTTTAGGAGGAAATGCCATCATCCGCAATGACCAGAAAGGCACGATTGAGGAACAGGATGATAATGTGATGGCAACACTGGAAAATATTGTTTACCTGATCAAGGAAGGATACAATATCGTGCTTTCACATGGCAATGGTCCACAGGTCGGCAATATATTGATGAGAAATGATGCAGGAGAACAAAACTATGGCATTGCACAAATGCCACTGGATATTTGCGTTGCTGACTCACAGGGCGGGATCGGATATATGATCGAACGCAATCTGAGAAATATGCTGAGGAAACATGGTCTCAAAAGGGATGTTCTTACCCTGGTAACACAGGTTTTGGTGGATAAGGATGATCCTGCTATCTTGAATCCCAGCAAAAGGATAGGCAAAGTCTATACCCGGGAAGAAGCGGATAATTTACAGGAATTGAAATCCTGGATATTCAAGGAAAATGCACCAAATTCGGACAAATACCGCCGCGTGGTTCCTTCACCAAAGCCAAAAGATATATTCAACAAGGAATCAATAGCCACATTGGCCAATAACGGAGTCATTGTAATTACGGTCGGTGGTGGTGGTATACCTGTCTACAAGGATGAAAACGGCATGTTGCATCCGGTCGAAGGCGTCATCGACAAGGATCTGGCATCTTCTTTACTGGCTACCAAAATAGGTGCTCAGGAACTTTATATACTGACAGATGTACCCTATATCTATATCAATTACAATACACCTGAACAGCAGATCGTTGAGTTTTTGGACGAAAAGGATACCATTAAATACCTGGAAGCAGGACAGTTCGGTGAAGGAAATATGCGTCCCAAAATCGAGGCTGCACTTCAGTTTGTGCAAAACGGAGGTGAAAAAAGCGTGATCACACAGTCAGATAAACTCGAGGACAGAAAATATGGTTCAAAAATCACAATCAATTATTAATTTCGGTCATAAAACAAAAAATAATATTATGGGTAAGGAAAACAAAAAAAATAAGAAAGAGAAAAAACAGAAAAAGGCTCAGATCGCAAATGGTCTTAGAGGAAAACATTTGCTTAAGTTATTGGATTTCAGTAAAGAGGAGATCAAATATTTGATCAAGCTGGCCATGAAACTTAAAAAGGATAAACAAAAAGGGATCGTTTACGACTTTCTGGTCGGTAAAAATATCGCACTCATCTTTGAAAAGGATTCCACAAGGACCCGCTGTGCCTTTGAAGTGGCAACACATGATCTGGGAGGCACCACAACTTACCTCGGGCCGACAGGTTCTCAGATGGGCAAAAAAGAGACCATTGAAGATACAGCCAGGGTTTTGGGACGCATGTATGACGGTATTCAATACAGGGGTTTCGGGCAGGAGATCGTGGAAACCCTAGCGGAGCACGCAGGAGTGACGGTCTGGAACGGACTGACCAATGAATTCCATCCTACACAGGTTCTTGCAGATCTGATGACCATGATGGAACATTGCGATAAAAAAGTTGAAGACATGGTCTATTGTTATACGGGCGACGCTCGTTTCAATATGGGTAATTCACTTCTTGTACTAGGTGCCAAAATGGGCATGGACGTGCGCATCGCTGCACCGAAGGAAGTTCAGCCTTCTGCAGAATTGGTTGAACAAGTGATGAAAGTGGCAGAAGAGTCAGGAGCTCGTATCACCATAACGGAGAATCTGGAGGAAGCGGTTAAAGGTTGTGATTTCATCATCACTGACGTTTGGGTTTCAATGGGTGAACCGATGGAAACCTGGGAGCAAAGGATCCAATTGCTCAGGCCATATCAGGTCAACAGTGCTGTGATGGACATGAGCGGGAATAAGAATGTTAAATTCATGCACTGCCTGCCGGCATTCCACAACAGAAAAACCACCGTAGGAGAAGAGATCTACCAAAAATTTGGGCTGGATGGTATTGAAGTAACAGAAGATGTTTTTGAATCAGAAGCATCCATCGTTTTTGACGAAGCGGAAAACAGAATGCACACGATCAAAGCCGTAATTCTGGCAACGATTTAGTCCGGATATTGACTGCGCTTCATTAAAACGGATATCCTGATCGCAACCGGATGTCCGTTTTATTTTGCATAATGTACAGATGCGAAGGTGCGTTTGATGCCTTTGTGATATTTTACAGCAGGATAACCAAAAATCACGAACAGCCCTTCACGGCTTTTGAACCGGATGCCTTGCTTTTTTCTGAATGCTTTTGCCTTGCTTCCGGTTTGAATGAAGGGATGAATGCCACCCAACATACAGGTTCCAAGTCCCAATGATTCACCGGCCAGCATGGCATAGGTCGCTGCAATGATCGGATCAGCCGGATCAGAATAGTGGGAACCATAAAAATACATTCCCAGCGGTGCATCATAATTGATGTAATTGCTGCCCTTATCCATTTCATCCACATAAGCAGAAAAAAGCGGTGTAATAAAACCCCTGAACATTTCATCATTGGCTTTACCCCAGAAAGGTCTCATCATGGCCAGGAAAAACGAAGATGTCATATAGCGGATACTTCTCAGGTATTCAGAATAATCTTTGGCAAATGCACGGTTTTTCTCAAATCCGTTGAATACCAATACATTCACATCACTTGGCGGCAATCCCATGGGTGCGGTGACTGCAGCTTCCAGAATTTGATCTATCAACTCCTGTTCAATTTCCCTGTTTCTGAATTCGCGGATGCTTCTCCTGCGCTTCAACAAATTGTACAAACCTTCATATCCCGGCAATGTTGATTTTTTTGGAAGATCGAACAGATCGCCTGGAGCCAGTTCCCGGCCTTTGACCTGCACCGCTCCGGTTGTACAAATCGCCATACAATGACCACAGCCGATACACCCAAAAAGTGAACCTGGGCCAACTTTTGCCTTTTTACCCTCCATGTGAAGCGTAAAATCCTTGCAAACTTCAACACAATTGCCACAACCTTTACACAATGTTTCGTCGATCGTGACTATAGCTATTTCTTTCGTTCTTGTTGTTGGGATAGCCATATACTACATAAAAAGTTATGAATGATCTAATCATCTGAAAATTCCGGATATTCAGAACTGCCTGACAATGTACAACTTTTTTCTGCGAATATTTAAATGGATGCAACACAATTATTATACATTTTTGGAGCATTTGGACCACAAGAGGCGATCATCGAAGATGATCCTGAAAATTCCGTGGTTTAATCAGGTTTTGCCAAATAATATTCTGTTTTTTATAATCTAATTTTTTTTCGGTAAAAGCGCATTTTCAGCAGGTTTTAAACCAGATATGTTTTTTCTTAAAATCAGGGAACCAGGGCTTTTTTCCGACGAATTTGGTCGTCCGGCTTACCTTGATATAAAAATGAGAACGGAAAATGCAGAAAAAAAAGATGAAAAACGTATTTTTCCGCTTCCAATCAGATTGTGTTTTACATGAATGGATTGTGGATAAATTTTTCTTCAATTATTTTTTGAACGCTAAAATTATAATGGAAAATGACAAAAGCTGAAAAAGAGAAACCCGGTTTAATGCAAAGATTCCTTGACAAGGTAGAAGTTGTCGGTAACAAGTTACCTCAACCAGTGACCTTATTTGCCATCCTGATGGGAATTACCTTGTTTTTATCCTGGATTTTTGGCGGGATCTCTGTTGAACATCCGGGGAAAGCGGCAGGTATGATAGGAAAGGACGGACTTCCTGTGGATACCATTGAAGTGGTTAACCTTTTATCCAGATTTGGATTTCAAAAGATCATGACAGAGATGGTTTCGACTTTTGCAGCGTTTCCTCCGCTTGGCATCGTTTTGCTGGTCATGCTTGGTATAGGAGTAGCAGAATATACAGGTATGCTGACCGTAGGATTGAGGATATTTGTTTCCAAAGCACCCAAGTCCATCATCACCTTCTCTATCGTTGTTGCTGGTATGTTAAGTTCCATAGCCGCAGATGCTGGATATGTGGTGCTCATTCCTTTGGGAGGCGCTATTTTTTACAGTATGGGCAGACATCCTTTGGCAGGCATTGGCGCCGCATTTGCGGGTGTTTCCGGTGGATTTGGAGCTAATAACCTGAGTTCGATTAAAAAAGCGTCAACTGATTCGAGTGCGTTGGATTAAAAT
>CAZQKR010000083.1:0-5255 GCA_964594045.1 uncultured Saprospiraceae bacterium
TGGGGCAAAAAACGATTGAAAATCAACAAATTGGACTTTTCGGAGCAGACTCAAGCTTGACAATTACGGTTTTTCAACAATATCCTTTCCATTGCATCCGGTCTGTCATTGCGGGCCTGACCCGCAATCCCATAGTTGAAGCAATATCTCTGAAGTTTTCAAATGCCATTCTCGTCGTTGTCTGAAGTTTGCAACTTCAGACTAATATCATCATGATAATTAGAATTTTACACAAAATCTATGCACCAAAAGTTTCCAACTTCAGACAGATTCTTTCCTGATAGATCTCATTTTATAAAAGTCGGATGAGGTAAAAAATGCTATCGCTTTCATTTAGGGTATTTTTTAGCAAAAAAATTTATTAATTACAACCATTTCCCGAACTGTTTTTCCCTGAAGACATATCAGGTAAAGGGCTGTCAAATAAAATATTAATGATTTTCAATGATAACTCAATTTTTTAGCATAACTTAGTTGTCCTATCTTAATTATAGATTTGGGCACAATTCGGAACTTATACCATTGTGAGTGCAAATCTTGTTAAGTATATGGAGATCAGGTTTATTTATCAGTAAAAAATGTAGAGAGATGTATGAGATAATATTAATAATTTTGGTCATAGTGATTTTACTATTTAGCCAAAACGCCTTAAAAACATTAAATCCTAAATACAGGATAGTTATTTTAATGCTGCTGTTTTTAGGCGTGATGATTGCATTTTGGACGGATAGTTCAATAAAAATCGGAATAAAGGTATTGGCAACTTTATTATTTGCAATTGCTTTTTTTATTCGAATCAGACAAAATTATAAATTATTGAAGTCCTGATTAAATGCCTATGTAACAAACAAGGTTCATTTTTGCCGTTTTCTGTAGTTTTCAATTACCGTGGTTGTCGTTGTCTGAAGTTTGCAACTTCAGACTAATATCATCCTGACAAATAGTATATTACACAAAAATGCTCATGTATGAAGTCTGCAATTTCATCCTGGTTTATCCTGGAAACTTCTATTCACATAAACCGGATGATTCAAAATTTGTAAGCTTCTTGATTTTTGGCCCCGAACAATTAAAAAAATCACCAAATATTATCATTTCCCGAACTGTTTTAACATCATACTTGTTTGACAACAAATAAGTAATTAATTTACATCACTTATTCATTGCATCGAACCCGGTCAGGAAGATGCGCCCACTGTTAAATACATATCTGATGAAAATAGCTGTATTCCGTAAATCACACTTCAACGCTTCCCACAGGATCTTCAACCCGGCCTGGGATGATCAGAAAAACTTCGAGGTTTTCGGGAAATGCGCCAATCCGCATTACCACGGGCATAACTATAACCTGGAAGTAAAAGTGACGGGTGAAGTCGATCCGGAAACGGGTTACGTCATCGACCTGAAAATTCTCAACGAAATGATCAATGAGCAGATCATTGAAAGATTTGATCACAAAAACCTCAATATTGAAGTGGATCCGTTCCAATCCATGATCCCAAGCAGTGAGAATATATGCATACAGATATGGAAGATCCTCCGTGAGCATCTCGATCCGAAGTACGACCTGTCGGTTCGCCTTTTCGAATCAGAGCGCAATTTTGTGGAATACCCTGCCTGAACAGTATTACACCTTACCCTTTGACTTCAGACTGATGACAGGGCAGATCATTTCTTCCAGAGATATACCTCCATGCTGGAATGTGTCCTTGTACATGCTGTTGTAATACGCATAGTTGTTGGGATACAGAAAAAACAGATCTTCCTTGGCAAAAACATACCGTGTACTCACATTCGGTGAAGGCAGCCCGGCTTGTTCAGGTCTTCCGATCTCAAAAACATCTTTTTTGTTGTATTGTAGGTTTTTCCCGGATTTGTACCTCAGATTTGTCGTGGTCTCCTTGTCTCCAACGATTTTTGAAGGCGTATTGACCCTGATCGTGCCGTGGTCAGTGGTCAGGATCACCCTGACATCCCTTTCTCCCAGCTTTCTCAGCGTATTGAGCAATGGTGAATTCTGGAGCCAGGAGAGGGTTATAGATCGGTAAGCTTTTTCATCGGAAGCCAGGGCTTTCAGCATATCCATCTCTGTCCTGGCATGTGAGAGCATATCGATGAAATTATACACCAAAACAGTGATGTCATTTTGAAGATAATTGGTAATGGTATCCTCAATCAGCTTTGCAGATTTGGTATTGGTGACTTTTTCAAAAGCGAATTTGACCTCCTTGCGGAAATTACGTTTGATGAATTCAGCAAAAAGCTCTGCCTCAAACATGTTTTTTCCCCCTTCATCAAAATCATTTCGCCACCATTGAGGGTATTTTTTAGCGATATCTGCCGGCAATAAGCCTGAAAAAATGGCATTTCGGCTATATTGAGTAGCCGATGGCAGCATGCTGTAAAAATAGCCTTCATCCTCCCTGTTGAAATATTCCAGAACGATGGGTTCCATCATTTTCCACTGATCAAACCTGAGATTGTCCAGCAAAATGATAAAAGTCGGTATCCCGCTTTCCATCCTGGGCAACACCGCATTTTTCAATATCTGGTGCGACATCATGGGTCCGTTGGATTTGCCGTCGAGCCAACTGAGATAGTTTTTGGAAACGAATTTGAAAAATGACGCGTTCGCTTCACTTTTCTGGATGGCAAGGATATTGGACATTTCAGGCAGGTCGTTCTGATCCATCCTCAACTCCCATTTGATGATCTTGAGATAAATGTCCTTCCAGCCTTCAAAGTTGAGGTCACCGCCAAGTTCAAGAGCTATCTTCCGGAATTCCTGCTGGTAATCAGTTGCCGTTTTTTCACTGACCAGCCTTTTGTTGTCAATTATTTTTTTCAGCGTCAGTAAGATCTGGTTGGGATTGACCGGCTTGATGAGATAATCATTGATCTCCGCTCCGATGGCTTCTTCCATCAGGTTTTCCGCTTCGTTTTTAGTGATCATGACCACGGGAATATTCGCATCGACCTCTCTGATCGCTTCCAGCGTTTCAAGACCGCTGATGCCGGGCATGGACTCATCCAGGAAAATGACATCAAAATTCTTTTCATTCCTGAAAACGTCCAGCGCATCATGGCCATTGCTCACCGTTACCACATCATAACCCTTTTTCTTGAGGAAAAACAACTGTGGTTTTAAGGTGTCAATCTCATCGTCTGCCCAAAGTATCCTTATCTCATCCATCAAAATGTATTTTTTGTGTTATCTAACGCTGCCGGCCAATGCTGTAGTATTTTTATTGTTGTACCTTTGGAACAATTCTTGTTGAGATACCTCCGGTTCAACCAAAGATTATGGATGGTAAAAATACAAAAACATTTGAGAAAAAGACTTTATTTAATGATCCGGTCTACGGATTCATAAAGTTTCCTCATGATTTTTTATACACCATCATCGATCACCCGTATTTTCAGCGTCTCCGGAGGATCAGGCAACTGGGACTGACTGATTATGTATATCCGGGAGCCGTTCATACGAGGTTCAACCACTGCCTGGGTGCGCTTCACCTCACAACCATGACCATCGAAACCCTCAGGAGCAAAGGGGTGGAAATTTCTGATGAAGAGTCGGAAGCCCTGAGTTTGGCTATACTGTTGCACGACATCGGACACGGCCCTTTTTCCCACGCATTGGAGCGAATGATCCTGCCTTTCGGTCATGAACAGATCTCGCTGGCGATCATGCATTTACTTAATGAAGAATTTGCCGGGAAATTGGAACTTGCTGTCAGGATCTTTGCAAATGAATACCATCGTCCCTTTTTTCATGAACTGGTAGCTGGTCAGCTCGATATGGACAGAATGGATTTTTTGCACAGAGATAGTTTTTATACCGGTGTGGTCGAAGGCAGGATCGGATACGGAAGACTCATCAATATGTTGAATGTCAGGGATGAACATCTGGTGGTAGAAGAGAAAGGCTTGCACACGGTAGAGCAATTCCTCATGGCCAGGAGATTGATGTACTGGCAGGTTTATCTGCATAAAACTGCGCTGGCTGCAGAAAAAATGCTGCAAACTGTCCTCAATTATCTGTTCACATTGCCTGAAATCCGGTTGCAGGCGCTGGTACCTGAACCACTCAGGGTGTTTTTTGCTGAGTATGAAGCTTCTAAAAGTGTGAAGGTGATTCCCGCAGATACTTTAAGGCGTTTTTTGACTTTGGACGATGTCGATGTCACCAATTTGTTGAAATGTCTGGCTAAATCTGATCCCGGAGTACCTTCCATATTGTCAAAAGACATACTCAACAGAAAACTGTTTAAAATTCTGGAACAGGATCATCCGTTTGATCAGGCAGAGATCAGTGAAGTGCGGCAAATGGTTATGGAAAATTTGGGTTTGGAACAATCTGGCCTGCTCGATTTTTTGGTGATCTCGGGCAATGAATCGAGTACGATATACAAGGGCGGTGAATCAGAGATCAGGATTTTAAGCAAAAACGGTGAAGTAAAACCGCTTGGTTCATTTCACGAAGTTCATATCCAGCCAGCCAAAACTACGCGCTATTACCTCATTTATCCTAAACGGTAAATGCCTGGACTAAATAGGAATTGTTTAGGTTGTTAGTCTTCTGGTTTATAGTCTTTTATCATATCATCCCTTCCGGATTCAAATTGATTTTCCTGGGGAAAATGATCTTTATCTATTTTCTATTACATCCTGATAACCGCGTTTTCATCGCCAGGAAAACGAACTAAATGTAGCTTAGTTTTGGATCGTAAGCGTCTAACTTCCAATGTATTTCCGGGAACAAGGACAAATTGAAAGAAAACCAAAGCAAACTTAACAAGAACCAAGACAAACTTTACGGGAACCAAGGCAAACTACACGAGAACCAAGACAAACTACACGGGAACCAAACCAAACTACTAAGGAACCAAATCAAACTGCACAAGAACCAAAGCAAACTGCAGGTGCACCAAGACAAACTGCACGAGCACCAAAGCAAACTGCAAGTGCACCAAAGCAAACTGCAAGTGCACCAAAGCAAACTGCACGAGCACCAAGGCAAGCTACACGAGAACCAAGGCAAACTACACAAGAACCAAGGCAAGCTACACAAGAACCAAGTCAAACTGAAAGAGAACCATGACTCACTTAGAGAGTATAAAATATATTGTGGGTAGTATAAAATATATTGTGTAAACTAAAAATAGAAAGATAAACTCAAGAGCAACAAAGCAGACACAGAGAGTATAAAATATTTTGTGTAAACACAAAATAGGGAAAAATCAAAGACGGCA
>CAZQKR010000084.1:0-5177 GCA_964594045.1 uncultured Saprospiraceae bacterium
GAATGCAGATGACTTTGAGACGTATTGTGAATTGATCACCTATTTGAAGAAATAAAGTAACGTAACGAGGTCGTTCCGGGAATGACCACTTTTTTTGAAAGTAGAATTAAGAGATTAATCAGTCATTTAGTATTGGCAGGTAACATAGATTTAGCTTATAAAAAGTATAGAATCATGATTGCGAAAGGCATTATTGTTTAGTCCAATCCAGTCTTAATGACTAAGACCGTTGCAAACGGATTAAATAAAGAAGAGTTTGAGTGGTGAGCATACGAGTACACATAAACTGGTCGTTCAAAATCCATAATATGCATTAAACCGAGTATAAAACCCATTTAAGATGAAAAATACCTTATACATTTTATCCTTCCTCCTGATAACCCATTTTTCAATTGCTCAATCCCCGCTCTATTCCATCAGCAGCTATCAGGATACCTATGAACCATTGGATACTTTCACATCCTTATTTTTTGATATCGGAGAAGGTCATGATTGGTGGTCCCTGACATTTGAATTGGGTTTTGAGTTTCCATTTTTTAATAGAACATACAACTATATAAATATTGACCATGATAGTTATGCTCATTTTGACGATACTGATTACGACATTGCTTTATTTGCATTTGGCTATAATCCGGACATAATTTACACATGGCCTGTAGAACTGGAATCGGATGTCAGGTATAGTTTTAAAACAATAAATGGCATCAAAGCCCTGGTCATTGAATTTTTGAAAAACAGACTCGATACAGATCCTTCAGTTGAAGAATTCGACAGTTATGTCAATTTTCAGATCTGGTTTTTTGAAGACGGCTCTATGGAAACAAGATTCGGAGAGATCAACCTGGATAATTCACCATGTTATGTTCCGGGAGAAGGTTTTTATTATGTCATTCAACCACCTCCATATTATATCCATGGCCCTCACATGCGTTTAAGAAATCCTGATAATCCTGATGATGGGATTGGATTAGAAGGGTCTTATGACGACTATGAAATTTTACCCGGATATGGTGTATTGAGATATGTTCCTCCTCCCGGGTGGGTGATCAGATTCAATAGGGAACCTGTGAAAACAAAAGATTTAAGCATAAATGATCCTCAGATATTTCCCAATCCTGCGGACGGATACTTTATTATAACTCATGATACACCGACAGATCTCATAGAAATATTTGATTCGTCCGGCAGATCAGTCATGACAGTTACGGATCCATCAGGTAAGATATCCACTGAGACGCTTGGAGATGGCTTTTATATTATGAAATGCCGAAGTGGAGAACAGACGAGTACACATAAACTGGTCGTTCAGAATCAGTGATCAGATTGAATCTGATGGTTTTACAGAAAATTTTTACCTGATAGTTCTGATAAATACACGCTTGCGATAAATCGGTAGCATGCTGTTCCGGTTTCAGTGTTGAATATTGCATGGAAGCTCCCTTTCTACTGCTTCACATACACTTTTCGATCCTTAAAACCATTACCTTTTACAAATTTTGAAAACTGGGCTTTGCTGGCGTGGAACCTGTACGGCGGAACCGTATCCTGAACCTGGTGGGTAATATCTACCAGCATCTGCAACTCGAGTTCTTTATCGATTTTGGATAATACCAGCTGATTTTTATTCAACTCCAATTTCACAACTTCCCATTTCTCCGTATCATGTGATATGTTCAAAAACCAGTCATTTTTATACTTTTTGATCAGATGACCTTTACCGATATCAAACAATGTATCCACATCGTGGATGTGTACGAGCAAACTGTCACCTTTTACTGTGAAAGGGAATTCTTCTCCTGTTTCGAGATCTGTAATGTTTTCGCCGGAGATCACCATCGAACTGTCCAGTTCATTCTGATGCATGGCATGATCATGATCTGTGGTTACGATGATCCTGGATTTATCCACTTCCAGCAGGGATGGATCATCCATACACTTGTAATTGCCTGATATATTTTTGGGAATGGTTTTTAGCGAGGCAATGCCATCAGGTTGTGGTTCATAAAAGGTGATGTCCGGTTCGCAGGTCATAGACTGGAGTACCAGCACTCCAGCCAATAAATAAAAAAACTTCTTCATATCTATGTTTTTTGTTTGTTTTCCTGTCCACTCCTCTTATCTGCAAAAAGTCAGGTAAGGAACTTCCCTTTCACTTTCTTCACATTCCTTTGAATAATCTGATAACGAATTTCGCTGGCTTACAGTACATAAATCAGCTTATTTTAGATGAAAGCCATATAATGATCGTCCGGCAAATTGCCTTAACTATTCAGGTTCACGATATGGGGTAAACTGACCGTGAAATTATCTGTGTTTTCAAATCAGTTTTAGCAGGAAAATCCTTAAAAAATGTATCTTTGCCCTTCCCCGTAAGACAATTTCAGGTCAGGATTTTTCTGATCGGTTAACGATTTCATGCGTTTATGTTGTTTTGTATGGGCAACAATTTGATCATGTCAGAATCAATTGAATCAAAATGAACAGATTTAGATGTTTTGAGCAAAACTAATAGTCCGTTCTCTGCCTGGAAAGTTTCATTACCAGCGATAGTGAACGGAGGGCTGGAATTGCGTTAACCGGATTGGCAACAAATGAAGCTGAATGGGGACCCAAAATCATTCCTTACGAAAGAAGCCGGAGGAAAACCTTTCTCCCGGTTAAAAAAGCATGGAAGCCCGGGAGTGAGCGGTGCGCAGCAATCGCCTTAATGAAACTTGATTTTTTGGTACTTTTTGATCAAGCAAAAAGTACGAAATAAAAAAATACCAGGATTTTTATAATAATAAATTTGAAGTACATTGATGGAACTTTATAATTTACCCACACAAATTAACATAAAGCTGATTTCATTTGTTATAAGAAATTATTTGTCATATATGAAATTCAATTATATATTTATCTTGCTTTTTCCTTTATTCCTGAGCTTTCAGGCAATGGCGCAATCCGGTGAAGAACAGCCAATTGTACTTGGAAAAAACAATGCAGAATACCTCTACCAATTTGCCTTCGAATGCATCGACCGGGAATACCCGAATAAGCTGGGACAAGTCCTTGGTGATGACAGTTATCTGGCGCCACCCAGGAAACTGCACCCGGCCTTTTACGGTTGCTACGACTGGCACTCATCTGTTCATGGACACTGGACACTTGTAACCCTATTGAAAACATACCCTGATTTTAAATTTACGGATGACATCCTGACCAAACTTTCCGATAACATCACAAAAGAGAATATCCAGCAGGAGATCGCCTTCTTTTACGACGAACACAACAAGGATTTTCAACGCACTTACGGTTGGGCCTGGCTGCTCAAACTGGATGAAGCCCTTCGGGAATGGGATCACCCTTCAGCGCCTGTTTTGCATCACAACCTGTCTCCACTGACAAAAATGCTTTCCCTCAAATTCATCGAATTCCTCGATAAACTCAACTATCCGATACGCGTCGGTGAACATACCAATACAGCTTTCGGAATGTCATTTGCCATGGATTATGCGCTAAAATACGACCCGGCACTCGCTGATAAGATCCGTGAAAAAGCCATTCAATATTACTTCAACGATGAAAACTGCCCTGCAAACTGGGAACCGGGAGGTTTTGATTTTTTGTCGCCCTGCCTGATCGAAGCATCTTTGATGATGAAAGTCCTCGATAAAAAAGCTTACAAAAAATGGCTGAAAAAATTCATGCCCGGATTTGAAAAATATCCGGAAAGGTATTTCCAACCTGCTGTTGTTTCCGATGCTTCAGATGGAAAACTGGCGCACCTGGACGGACTGAATTTCAGCCGCGCCTGGTGTTTGTTCGAGATCGGATATGCACTGGACAACCCCAAAATGATCCGCCTGGCAAAGGAACATTTCAGTTTCAGTTACCAGAAACTGGATGCAAAGGAATACGCCGGTTCCCACTGGCTGGCTTCATTTGCCACTTATGCCATGCTGAAAGCCGGCGAACAGAATTGACTCTGTGCAAAAAAAATAATTTCAAATATTTATGCAGTTTTTCAGTAGTATAGCAAATGGGCTTTATGTTCTCCCTTGGTGTTGAATTCCAATGCAGGAAAAGGAAATTTGATCATGAACATACTGTTGAACAAAGATTTCAGTGCTTTGTTTTTAGTAGGAATTTTAGAAAAATCAACATCCAGAGAGACCAGGTATTTCCTGTATCTTTCTGTCTCAGGAATAGCCTTTCCGTTGTATTCCGTAAGGTTGGTAAATTCACCCATAACGCCCCCAATGCCATATCCGACAGCAAGATTCAACCAATCCGGTATTGCCGTGCCGGGGATGATGCGATTGAGTCCCATACTAAACCAATAGGTGTGCCCATTGTAGTCCTTCCAGATTTCATCAAACCCGTCTCCAAGGTATCCGTTTGACAATGGTGCATAAGGAGAAGGACTGAAAGAAAATTTGTACTTGATGATCTGTTCGTGGAATGCGAGTTCCTGGCCGATGACAAGGGCAGACCCAAAAGTGTTGGCGCCCACATCACTCCAGGAAAATCCCCATCCTTCGTATAACGCATCCCAGATCTCTACAGGCAATTGCATAACAAATCCCATCAGGCCACCGTACCAGATCGCTTTATTTCTGGGTACTCCTGACCACAACAATGCATGAAAACCAATATAACTTTCCATGTAGGAACCAAAAGCATGTCCGAATTTATCCAGCTGGTTCCATGATTTGACATCATTATAGAAATGAAAAGGGACACGCTTGTGATCCGTATACCAGATATACTGCATATAGGACATTTCACCTATATAAATACCGGTAGCAAGGGTAGAAAAGGTGATCAAACGGGTTTTATTGATGCCAGAACTGTCCGAAGCAAAATTATTAGTTGTGCTTTGGCTCATTGATCCTTGAAAAAGGAAAAAGATCAGCAGAAAAATACATAAGAAACGTAGCATAATGACTGTTTTTTGGTGATAGAAGTTGTTTAAGAATTAGGTTGATAGCTGAAAATAAATGCTTGAAAGTCAAGGCGAAGCTCTTTTTTGAATCAAAGATACTGATAAGCTTGTCTTCGTCAGTATTGCGTACCGGAATGTACGGAATCAAAAAAAGCTGAAGCATTTGGTTGAAAATGCTGACAAGCTTGCTTCGTGAGAGTATAAAATATTTTGTGTAAACACAAAATAGGGAAAAATCAAAGACGGC
>CAZQKR010000085.1:0-4889 GCA_964594045.1 uncultured Saprospiraceae bacterium
ATGCCGTCTTTGATTTTTCCCTATTTTGTGTTTACACAAAATATTTTATACTCTCGAGATTCGAGACTCATTTTAAAGGATTTACGCTGAATACTGGATTTTTATCTAAAATGCCTGTATTATTGAAGACAGGATTTTATTCCGGATCTAGCCTGAAAACCGATCCTGTACTGCTTGAAAATACATGATTCAAAGGATTTTATGTGACACGTTGAAATTGGGATAGTTCGAAGTTAGGAATTTTTATCCTTTTACCTGTTAAACTGATCACCATGAAATTGGGGTTTTCATTTTTGATCCTGGTACTCACCGGGATAATTTTGATCACCGGTTCAACCGCCCAGGTAGGCATCGGGACATCCAACCCGGATGCATCTTCCGGACTGGATATACACTTTACAGATAAGGGCTTGTTGCCACCAAGGATGACCACATCGCAAAGAGATGCCATTATCAACCCGGCTGACGGCCTGATGATCTTCAACACGACCACGGGATGCCCGAATTATTATTTTTCCGGATCCTGGTATGAATCCTGCGGAACACCCATCACCAACTTTATATGCGGAACATCGACGATTACATTCAATTACAATGGATCCTCAGTTACCTACGGGACTGTGGTCAGTGCAAATAACAGGTGTTGGCTGGACCGCAACCTGGGAGCAACGCAGGTTGCCACCACAAGAACCGACCCTGCTTCGATCGGTCATCTATTCCAGTGGGGAAGGTTGGATGACGGACACCAGGTCAGGACTTCCTCAACTACTACCGTACTGAGTAGCACTGATGTTCCTGGTCATGGTTATTTCATAAGGGTTTCTGCCAATCCATTTGACTGGAGGTCACCCCAGAATAACAATCTCTGGCAGGGTGTCAATGGAACAAATAACCCGTGTCCGGAAGGATTCCGCCTGCCTACTCAATCTGAATGGGACACGGAGCGTCTGAGCTGGAGTCCTGTGAATGCCTTCGGAGCATTTGCTTCACCGCTGAAATTACCAATTGGTGGTTATCGTGATGAATTCAGCGGTGAAGTACATAACGAAGGTACATATAGTCAATATTGGAGCAGTTCGGTGAATGACCCTATGTCGATGTGCTTGCTTTTCGATTTGGATTCAGCCTGGTTTGCAGAAAATGATCGCGCTTATGGCTTTTCTGTGCGTTGCATCAGGGATTGAATTACTGTTGTTCATCGTTGAAATCTAATTTTTGAAAATGATCTGAAATGAGAAAACTTTTTTTTAGCTGGATGCATTTAAAGTGGAATTTATGAAATACAGAACGACAATCCTGGTCCTGATCTTAGGGCTATTGATCACCGGTTCAACCGCCCAGGTAGGCATCGGGACATCCAACCCGGATGCATCCTCCGGCCTGGATGTTAGCTTTACGGATAAAGGTTTCCTGGCCCCCAGGATGACCACTGAACAGAGAGAAGCGATTGCCAACCCTGCTGAGGGTTTGATCATTTTCAACATCACCACCGGTTGCGTCAATTATTTTCATTCCAATGCGTGGTATGAATGGTGTGGCAGCCAAATTCCATTTGTTTGCGGAACTTCCAGAGTGAGGTTTACCTACAATGGCAGCCCCGCGGCCTACGGAACAGTTGTGGGTGCTGATGGCAAGTGCTGGCTGGACCGTAACCTGGGTGCTTCACAGGTAGCAACCAGCAGCGCAGATGATGCTGCATTTGGAGATCTTTTTCAATGGGGCCGGTTAGATGACGGTCACCAGGTCAGAACTGCTTCCACCACTACCGACCTCAGTAATAGTGATGTTCCGGGACATGATGATTTCATTTTATCCAATAACTATCCAAATGATTGGCGGTCTCCCCAAAATGTCAATCTTTGGCAGGGTGTCAACGGTGTCAATAACCCATGCCCGACTGGTTTCCGACTGCCTACCCAGGCAGAATGGGATACCGAACGGCTAAGTTGGAACAGTAACAACGCAGCAGGAGCTTTTGCATCACCGCTCAAATTGCCGGTGAGCGGTTACCGTAGCAACAGCAATGGTTTATTTTACTATGAAGGCATGTATGGTTTCTATTGGACCAGTTCTGTAATAAATACCATCTATTCCAGGTTTTTGGCTTTCACCAACACGTCTGCCTACCTGGAAAATGACATCAGGGCAATCGCCTTCTCAATTCGCTGTATCCAGGATACGGATCCTGTCGGGAGCATTGGCAGTCTGAATTGTGCCGGAGCGACCATTACCGGAACTTTGCTGGAAGGCGTTGCCGCCAGTGGAGTATCCGCTTCAGTGCCTTACACCGGCGGGAACGGTGGTTCACATACTGGTCAGACTGTTTCTTCAACGGGTGTAACAGGACTTACCGCGTATCTGTATCCGGGGGTTTTCACAAATGGTGCGGGTAATTTAAATTATTCCATTACGGGCACTCCTGTTGGCTCCGGAACTGCCTCATTTGCACTGAATATCGGGGGTCAAACATGTTCCATTGACATTCCGGTTGCAATTCCATCGGCTTGTGGAACCAACGTAACTTTCACTTATAACGGGAATTCAGTGACCTATGGGACAGTCTTATCAGCCAACAGTAAATGTTGGCTGGACCGCAACCTGGGAGCAACACAAGTGGCAACCAGTAGTACTGATGCTTCCGCGTACGGTGATCTTTTCCAATGGGGAAGGCTGGCTGACGGTCACCAGCAAAGGTCATCCGGTACAACAACAACACTGAGTAACAGCGATGTACCAGGACACGGGAATTTCATTTTGTCGCTTAGCTCACCAAATGACTGGCGCTCTCCACAGAACAACGATCTTTGGCAGGGTGTCAATGGTATTAACAACCCGTGTCCGGTAGGTTACCGACTACCCACACTGTCTGAATGGGACACAGAAAGGGCAAGTTGGAATACAAACAATGCAGCAGGTGCTTTTGCATCACCACTCAAATTGTCAGTTGGAGGTTACCGCCAATTCATGAATGGTATTGTCTATCAGGCAGGGCCCGATGGCTGGGGATATTACTGGAGTAGTACTACCAATAGTGGTATCAATTCAATGTGTCTGATCTTCGGCAATGTAAATGCCCAAATGGCCGAAGACAAGCGTGCTGCAGGAATGTCTGTCCGTTGCATAAAGGATTAGCTCTGTTTAAAGTAGAAAGTTTCTGAAACAGAAAGTTTGAAAGTTCCAGGCAGAATAATGAACTTTACAGTTTACAAACTATATGAACGTTATGAACTATATCCACTCTCTCATCGTACTCCTGTCCCTGATCACCCTCGGTTATGGTCAATCCATCACCGGTACTTTTTCGACATTAAAGGATCAACCAGTGAAACTGACCGGATTCGACGGATTCAATACCTATACCATCGACAGCGTGAAGGCGGATGCAAACGGTCATTTCACCCTCACTTTCAGGGATAAAGACCGCGGCATGGCTTATGTGGCCGGACCGGACAACAAGCCTTTTATCGTCGTGCTGGAAAAGGGAGAACAACTGAAACTGGAAGGAGAAAGCCTGGGAATACCGCAAACGGTTAAAATCGTTTCAGGTACGCAAAACCTGCTTTTCGGGCAATATGCCGTTGAACATCCTAAAAGGGAACAAGCCCTGAGCGCCTGGGATTTTCTGGAAAAAATATATCTGGCGGATTCTCTTTTTTATATACATGAGCAGCCAAAACATGCCATTGTAACTGAAAAAAACCGGATCAATAATGAAGACCGGATGTTTCTGGAAAAACTCGATCCAAATTCTTTCCTGGCATGGTATCTGCCGGTTCGCAAACTGGTGAGTTCGGTTGGCGCCATAGCCCAATACCGCACTGAAGACATTCCCAAAGCCATAGAATCGTTCAGGGCATTGGACTATACAGACCAAAGATTGTTCAAAAGCGGCTTGCTCAGAGAAGCGATCGAAGGGCATTTCTGGCTGATAGAGAACAGCGGCAGACCGCTTGATTCCGTTTATATGGAGATGAATATTTCCATTGACCGTATGATGGAAAAACTGGTCAGTGATGAGATCAAACTCAACCAGGTCACGGATCATCTATTCGGATTTCTGGAACGCAGAAGCCTGTTCACGGCATCGGAATACCTGGCATTGAAGGTGTTGAATGAAGTGAGTTGCACCATCGATCAGAACCTGGCGAGGCAACTTGAAAGTTACCGGAAGATGAAAAAAGGCAACCAGGCTCCCGAGATCATCTTTTCAGGAGATATCTATAAAAACGGCTTGATTGACCGAACTTCCACCCGATTGTCAGATGTCAGGGCGGAATACAAACTGGTCGTTTTTGGTGCCTCATGGTGTCCGAAATGTTCGGAAGAATTATCCAGGATCCCGGCTTTGTACCCCAAATGGAGATCTGCCGGTCTGGAAGTGATCTTTATTTCCCTGGATACGGATATTGCCGGTTTTAAGCGTTTTGCACAGTCATTTCCTTTTCTGAGTGTCTGTGACTATAAGAAATGGGAAACACAGGCAGCAAAGGATTATCATGTTTTTGCCACACCCACCATGTTCTTATTGAACAGCAAACATGAGATCCTGCTCAGGCCCAATTCGGTCAGCCAACTGGATGCATGGGTGAATTTGAAATAATGATCTGATGTTCAAATGATCTAATGCTAAAATGATCTAATTTTCAAATGCTATAATGATCTGATGTTCAAATGCTAAAATGATCTGATGTTCAAATACTAAAATGATCTAATATTCAAATGCTATAATGATCTAATATTCAAATGCTAAAATGATCTAATATTCAAATGCTAAAATGATCTGATGTTCAAATGCTAAAATGATCTAATTTTCAAATGCTATAATGATCTGATGTTCAAATACTAAAATGATCTAATATTCAAATGCTAAAATGATCTGATGTTCAAAT
>CAZQKR010000086.1:0-4340 GCA_964594045.1 uncultured Saprospiraceae bacterium
TTTAACACTATTTAACTGATTTATAATATTTTACATCAATATTAAGGAGCGACTACTTATATTTGAACCGGTCAATTGTAAAAGTTCGCAGTTTTCTGCATATATTCCAATGCCTCCTTTAGTGATCTGACTATCTGTAAAATGGATATTTTTTCTATTCAAAAAACGAATATTTTCACTATAGTTCTTAAACTTACAATTACTTATATTATCACTGGTATTAGCCGAATTATCTCCATTGATTTCCAGTGCAATATCAAAATCAGAAAAAGTACAATTGTCTAATTCAGTATTAATCATATGGCTTCCTATCACCCCGAAAACTTCGTCTGAATTGCTTATAAAATTCACATCTTCAGCCGTAAATGAATTATAAGCTAATCTGATACCACTTTCGTCTTCAAAATACACAGATGCGTTTTGGATGGAAAAATCATAATCTTCAATATTGAGTATAGCTCCTTCATTTAAATGTATGATCCTGTATGCAATATTTTCGCCTGATATTTCAAAGTCTGCATACAAAGAAAAAATAAATCCCTCGTCAAAAGCAAAATGACCGTTGCCACTCAGTACAGGCGTTCCAAACCATCCCAATTCTCCTCCATTTAAAACATGAATTTTTGAATCTCCAAGAGGATTCGTGCCAGACCATAACTGGATATTTGCATTTTGATCAACCATCAATCTGCCGCCATCTCTGACGAACAACTGCGCATGGCTCAATCTTACTGTACTGTTTGAACCAATTACCACATTCCCTCCATCTTCAATGATAAGTTCGGAGAAAGGTCTGAAATCAGTAAATGAACCACTTTGAAATAAAATTGTTCCACCATCTCGTACGATAATTCTGGAATAATCCTCAACTTTAAGTTCTCCACCATTCAAAATTTCTAGGGTGGCATTATCCGCAATGATCAGTTCGGTGGTGTTCGAAACGCTTACATCACCAACGAAAAATTTTCCACCTGAAAATACAGAAACTTCATTTGGATCTGCACCACAATTGGCCCCTTTGATGTAAGCTTGATAATGTTGGGGGGAGTCATTGAAAGGATTGGAAGCAACACTGGTAAAAGCCAGCCTGTCATTTCTGTTAAACCAAAGTTTTCCGGTAGAGGATACATCTATGGAAAAATCAATGGTATTGTCCAGATTAAATGGTTCAGTTCCTTCTATATAATCTGTTTTCCCCATATTATAAGTTTGGTTATTCAAATTCACTACAGAACCCCCATTCAACAAATCTTTCAATGGATTATCTGATTATACTTCAAAAGTAATAATCGGTTGTTTCTTCCCACATAGACATGCTCTTCGTTAAAATTTAGAGAGTCAGCTGGAACATTTGGATTAACCACGTCAGTAGAACCTGTGTAATCAATAAAATATGTAAGTGGCAAAACATTGGAAGGAATGGTCAAATCTCCACTATAATATGGATCTAATTTATTATTGATGTTATCCATACCCAAAGAACTAATGGTTGGCACAAAACAAAACTCTTTATGAAGAATATCAATATCTCTTATAGTTTCACCTTTTGTAATTTTATCAAAGGGAAAAGTCCCCCCAGGTGCGCTGTCATAAGGCTTGGCATCTCTGATCTTCCTGATATTTCTGTCTGAAAATCCGATTGTTAATAGTTCCATATCAATGGTCCCATCATAAACTTCACCATTTCCATCTGGTAAGGCATAGATATCCATATCTATGTCAACTTCATTCCATTGATTTCCAAAAAAATCTATAATATATGTCCAGATATTTTCAGTACCTGCAATATAATCCATCAGATCAAATTCAGTATGGATTATATTATCACCAGGCCCGAATGTTTGTTCATAATCTTCAATGGAACCGTCCACTATGGTACCATTGGCTATGCCCACTTCAGGTATGTTCAAATTTCCCAGTGATTCAAATTCATTGTAAAAAACATCGTGTGAATTATCAAGATAGTGTGCATAGGTATATTTACTGTCTAAGAACCAATTATCATCTACCCAATTAGCATTGTTGATATGATAATAAAGCATTTGTTCAGCTGCGGGAGAATAAAGTGTCGAATTGAAAAAACTACCTATGTCTATGTCGAGATTAAGAAAATCGACTGTCAATGAAATATCCATAATTTCTTCCCCAAATAATCTGTAATGCCCAATATGATCCATAAAACATTGAATTCCAAAGGGTATATTGGCTCCTTTATTGATGCCGTCAAAAGTCATGAATAACTTTGTCTCATGATCCACCTCGTCCAGTTCCATAGTCCTCAGGGCAATTTTGCCGGTGAGGGCTCCTTCACTAAAACCAATAACGACATTTTCTTCTGCACTTCCACTCGCATGTTTCAATTCATTGATCCATTCGATGGCTGCCCGAAAATACTCAGCCTGTGTGAAAATATCTTCATAACTGTTTTTCGGATTATTGATAAAGAAAATATCATAATCATAAGGATACAAGTCTGATCCTAAATCCTGATCTAATATCTCTTGGATTGCATCCAATTCATATCCATCACTGGGATCAAACCCATCCAAAAGAATCAAAGGCTTCAGATAGCCAGCTTGTCCACATTCAGGGTGCCAATGAAAAACTTCAAGCTGGGGTACATTCGGAATTGTCAGGGTTTCAACGCCAGTATAACCCCTTGATCGAAGGGGCTCATCTTCAATTTGGATATATGAGTACGCAAAAAGCGCTTTGCTACCGGACAACATTTTGAAAGTGATCAAATACCTACCTGAAGATGGATAAACCACATTGAATTCAGAATCTGACCTGACTGCCTGAAATCCGTTGCCATCTCCGAAATCAATATAGGCCTGTTCAAACAAATCATTCATATTGGACAAAAGGAAATCGCCTTCCACATAGTATGTCTGCTGCTTTTCATAGGATTGATTTTTCATACAGGAAAATATTAGTATGGTATCTTCCACATAAGGAGACAGCAGATTTGGTCCCCGGAGTATTTTATTTCTGCTTTGATCAACGATGATCGTAGAATCCTGGAGTACAGAATCTTTGAATCTGTTGTACCGGTAATACATAAAACCGAGGGCATTTCTGTCAGGATCCAGATGATTTGCTACCCCCGTCATCAAATCTCGGAAGGGTAATATTCCAGTCTGATCAATATGGGCAGAGTAGATCATGCCATATCCCAGAACAAAAGAATTTTTGTTCATAGCCAGACTGTCAGGCAGTATAGACCCATCCATGAATTTTAGCGGAAAGTATTCCGGTACCTGCTCATAGAGGATACCGGTGCTGATCTCATTGGTATTCAGCTCGTCCAATGCATTGCGTAATTGTTCTTCTAAGGGCAGTTCCAGTGAATCTGTCTGCGCTACAGAATACAATGAAGTAAAAATTATTGTCAAAAAGACAATCCATGAAAACAATGATTTTGTGTTCATAAAAAAGGGTTTTGGAAACAATGTAAGGCCACAACAGGGGGTAATATCGGTTTTTGTGAACTTAATTATTCGGGTTATATTAAAATATAAATACAAAAATTTAATAATACCAATAGGGCTTCCAGTCAAATTCCCCATCAGTCACTATTACAGCCTTGCTTTTGTCTTTGGTCAGGGCTGTAAAATGAAAAGTACCTTTTATAATATGATTGGTTGAATCGATATCGGAAATGAAAAATGAATAAGAACGCGTTGTATCTAAAAAATATCTAATGTTAGTTTCACCAGAATAATCTGCCAAAATAGGACTGGTATGGTTATTATTACTTATTACATTTTCACCTTTTACCATATTATCAATTTTGATATATAACGATTCATAAATTTCTTTTTCAGGTCGGTATCGGGCTCTGACATATAATTCACCATAAGCCTCATGATTTGGATTTCCAAAATACTCCCATTGGGCAGTAGACCAACCACAATCAAAACAATATATATCTGACCATTCTTCGCCATTCACCTTGCATCGTAAAAATCGATGGAATTTTTTGTCGTTCGCATATGGGTCAGGCTTTTCCCATTCGAATAAGGAGCAGGAATAAAAAAGTGAAAATGTTAAAAGTATGTATAAGATCTTAGAGAAAGTTTTCATGATGGGAAATTTTTGTGTTTTCATTATTACAATTTTTTTTACAATCAAATGGCATCCATAAAAAGAAAATGCTATTGTTTTGCTTATCAGGATGACGTTTTCGTCAGACCAACGGATTGGGAAAATAAATAAAATTTAACTGCTTAAATAATATTTTTTTTTCCGAGAGTATAAAATATTTTGTGTAAACACAAAATAGGGGAAAAATCAAAGACGGCATCGTTGGTCAAAGATAATTAAAAATTGATTAATGA
>CAZQKR010000087.1:0-3856 GCA_964594045.1 uncultured Saprospiraceae bacterium
AAAAATAACGATTATCATTATCTATGTAGTTTTGTGACTGCTAATCTAAAGGTTTTGTGACTGCTAATCTAAAGGTTCCTTCCCTTGAATATCCACCGGATATTCACTTTTCAGGATCGGTCAGTCATTTTCAGCTATCAACATAATTATTAAATAACTTCAATGTCTGAAATTAAACCACAAACAAATTATTATAAACAATGACGAATTCTGACGATACTTTGCCTGGAGCATTTACAGGGATAGCTTGTAATCATCTATGATCATGATGAGCAATACAATGAATTCAGGCTGTGCCAATCTGTTTTTTATTTCTCCATTGAATTCCGTCCGGAGAACCTCCTTTCAGGGTAAATCGGGCAATTTCAGCAACTATCGTAATTTTAAATTTGTACCACATTTATCAATGAGCGGTGGTTTATCTTAAACAATAATAACCGAAGTTTAAACTTAAATTTTTTTATTTGCCTGAAAATAAATTATCAATTAGAAAAGGAAATTTATTGCTATGAATACTACCAGGAAATTGCTCCAGAATTATTTAAACCGGGAGAGTAAAACAAGAGATATTTATCACGACCTGATGCCTTTTAAGGTAAGGGAAATTTTGTTGATCTCCAATTTATATGATGCATTCAGTGTCGAGCGGGAAGGGCGATTTTCTGAGATCATGTTGCATGATTATGGTGCAATGAACCTAACCTTTTTACCACGCATCACCGGGGTTTCTTCTGAAGAAGAAGCTTTCGAACAATTAGGGAAAGTGCATTTTGATATGATCATTTTTATGGTCGGTCTCGATAAAAAAACACCGGTGACGCTAAGCCGGAAAATCAAAAATAAATATTCTGGCACAGCGAGATTTTTTCTGTTGAACTCTGACAGTGATATCAACTATTTTATGGATCCCGGCATGGCCGATTGTTATGACAAGCTTTTTACGTGGAATGGTGAGTCGCGGATATTTTTTGCAATTATCAAATATCTGGAAGATAAGAAAAACATTGAACCGGACAGTAAACTTGCTGCAATCAGGTTGATCCTGCTTGTAGAAGATGATCCAAAGTATTATTCAAAATTCATTACACATCTCTACAGGATCATTTTTGCCCAAACCAGTAAACTGGTAAATGAATTGAGTTCAGATGACCTTTTCAAAGTCCTGAAAATGAGGGTCAGACCCAAATTGATATTGGCATCAAATTATGAAGATGCTTTGGAATATTATAAAAAATACAAAGAAAATTTATATTGCCTCATCACCGATGTGCGTTTTCAAAAAGCCGGGTCTATGAATGATATGGCAGGTATTGAATTGGTAAGGGAGATCAGGGCTGATAATCCACATATTCCGATGATCATTCATTCAAGTGACAGGGAAAATCAGCTTCTGGCAAAAGAACTCCACACTGACTTTCTGGATAAAAACGACCAAAACCTTTATAAAAAACTAAATTTCAAAGTGAATCAAACTTTAGGTTTTGGAAATTTTCTCTTTAAAAATGAACATGAAAATGTACTTGGCGTTGCGCAGAATATTGCTGATTTTGAGCAAATAATAAAGACTGTTTCAGAAGAATCCATTCTATTCCATGCCAAGTCAAATGACTTTTCAAAGTGGTTGCTGGCGAGAAGCGAATTTCAACTGGCCAAAGTACTTGTTATGAAGAAGGCTGAAGAATTCAGTGGAGCGGAAGAAATTCGTAGTTATCTGATCAAGACTATTTCAGAATACAGGCATGAAAAACCAATTGGGAAAGTGGTGCCTTTTGATGAAAATGGAGAATTCACCACTGATAATATTATCCGAATGTCAGAAGGTGCTTTAGGAGGGAAAGGAAGAGGGTTGGCATTTATCAATTCATTGAAAAGTCAGTTCAATTATTCCAGTCGCTTCAAGGGAATGAAGGTTTCCATGCCTAAGACAGTCATCCTGGGAACACAATCATTTCTCGATTTTATAAATCTTAATAGTCTTGAATTTGAAAATCTTCAACATTTTGAATATCAAACAATCAAAAATAAGTTTCTAAACAGTCATTTAAGCCAGGATCTCAAAGTTAAACTCGAATGGTTGATAGAAAAAAGCAATAAACCTTTGGCAATCAGGTCGTCCGGTTTACTGGAGGATAGCCTGATGCAGGCATTCGCAGGAATTTTTGAAACTTACCTCATCCCCAATAATCACCCTGATAAAGCGATGAGATTCAAGCAATTGTCTGATGCTGTCAAATTGGTATTTGCTTCGGTTTTTACACCCAAAGCCCTGAACTACATACAAGCTATAAACCATAAGATCGGAGATGAGGAAATGGCAGTTGTGATACAGGAAGTTGTTGGTACTAATTTTGGAGATTATTATTATCCTCATATGAGTGGGGTCGCACAATCCTATAATTATTATCCTTTTGCCCACATGAAACCGGAAGAAGGATTTGTAGTCGCAGCAGTTGGATTAGGAACCTATGTTGTGGAAGGTGAAAATGCATTCAGGTTTTCGCCGGAATATCCTACAACCCAATTATTATCAATAGTTGATCAGGTTAAGTATTCTCAGAATTATTTCTACGCAATGGACATGACACGCTCTGATATTGAGGTCTCTGAGGGATCCATGGCTGCGATCAAAAAAGTGAGTTTGAGGGAAGCCTTAAAACATAACAGCTTAAAGCATTGCGTTTCTGTCTATGATGTAAATAACCAAATAATTTTTCCCGGCGTTGGCAGGCCGGGACCATTGGTTGTCAATTTTGCAAGTATCCTTAAAAATGAATATATTCCATTAGCGGCCGGGATCAGGTTTATCCTTGACTTTGTTAAAGTCGCGTTCGGAACACCAGCTGAAATTGAATTTGCTGTAAATCTCACCCCGGACGAAGACGGAGATGCCAATTTTTATATCTTACAGGTGAAGCCGATGATCCAAATGGCTGATGACTACCATATTGACCTGAAATCCGTTGAAAAGGATAAAATGATACTCTTTGCTGAAAAAGGCATGGGAAACGGGTCAATTGATGATATTTGTGATATCGTATACATTGATAATCAATTATTTGATAAATCTATGACAAGGGAGATGGCGCTTGAAATAGAAGAGATCAACCAGTTTTTCAGTGAAACAGGGTCAAATTATATCTTGATTGGCCCCGGTCGGTGGGGATCCCGGGACCGGTGGATTGGTATTCCTGTCAGCTGGCCGCAAATTTCAAATGCACGCTTCATTGTGGAGACCAGCCTGGAAGGTTTTCCATTGGATGCTTCTTTTGGATCTCATTTTTTTCATAATCTCACTTCACTCAATGTGGCTTATTTTTCTATCAGACATGACCATCAGACCAGTTTTATCAATTATGGTCTGTTAGAAAAAGGTAAGCTGATCAGGAATGGACATTTTTTCCGGCATGTCAGATTTGATTCCCCGTTGAAGATCAGAATGGATGGCAAACAGCAGGTTGCAGTGGTCAGCCTGGATGGACAGCAATCGTAAAAAAAAACGCCAAAAAATTGTGATTTTGGCGTTTTCTATATTGAATTCTGAGATAAAGATCCTATTTGATGATCTTTCTGCCTGGTGCAACATTATTGCTCACCTTCATTTTGGCTGCTTCCCTGATATCCACCAACAGGTAAGCCATTGCGCTGGAAGATGTAGTATAATATGTCTGCCCGTCATACGTCATGATGCCGCGGTTGCGGTCCCAGTCCTTTGCAAAAAGCATGAATTTTCCATTGTTTTTTTCGCTGGCTCCAAAGATCAGGTATTTGTTGTCATCGTTATCGAAACTGATGGCAAGCCTGTTTTCCTGTTTTCGTCGGTTTTTTTTACAGAATTTATAAAACTCTGAATATTAGA
>CAZQKR010000088.1:0-2923 GCA_964594045.1 uncultured Saprospiraceae bacterium
ATTTTAATATATATTTGATTTATTTTCAGTTATTTATTAATCGAACTCAGGTTATTACAATCGTGTCGCAAAACTTTCAGGCATGGATTCAATTGAATTTGAGTTAAGGGATACCATTGATGATATTTTCAACCAGTTTAGAGATTCTGGAAGATGTAATGTTTTTTTATATGATCGTTATATAACCAAAACGGTCGATTCAGACGCTTATTTAACCTGGTTCGGGGAAGAGTATCAATACAAAAACCGGGACCATTTTTATTACTTCTTCAATAATTTTTTTTGGTTTTTACCTTTCAGCAGTCTTTATCCCGGATCAGCTAAGCCACAGATTCCTTTTTCAACCAACGATGTTGATGTGATTGTCAACCTGAATATCTTTACCACTTTTGCACATTTGGGTATGCTGGATTCCCTTGACGGTTTAAATGGTGTATTGAAGATGACCAAAAATATCGTTTTCAGCAATGATTATGACCACGCAAGCAAATATTACAACAACCGATATCAACTGCATTACAGTTTGTCAAAAGCATATTTGGCAGATCATAAAAAGCATTTCGAAACAGAAGTGAAGCATTTGATCAACCACCTGAAATCCAGTCAAAACCCAGATGGCAGCTGGACAGGCAGAAGATCATGGAATGGCGGGGATACCATACAATCTACAGCAAATGCACTGATGGCTCTGATCAATTTTGGAGAGTTTGAATCGTACCAAACTATGGAAAATATCAATAATGCTGTTTTGTTTCTACATAATAAAATGATATCTGAAGGTGAAACCAATTACTGGAAAGGAGGAATTTATTTTTGTGGCGGAATGTATTTAAGAAATTTATTGTACTGGCATTCTGATTGTTATACAACAGCTTTGATCGTTCAGGCCATGTTAAAATATATGGAATTATTTAATGAAAATTAATCAGGCATTTGTCTGCCTTCACGATTTATGGCATATCATTCCAATTCACAGTTGAACTCTGTATTTTTTTGTAATTCACCCCTGTTATTGAGATTCGTCGTTTCTGCCGGAACAAAAAAAAAGGGTTGCCAATCTGCAACCCTTTTAAAACTTTTGCGCCTTGTCAATTCAGGATCAATTGCTCAGTCATCATGAACTGAGGCTTTCCATAATTTTCAGGTTGCGCCATCATCCTGGTGTAAGGTGATAATTTATCCAGTATGGTTTTTCCAACAATGCGTTCTTTGATCTTCGCTTCAAGGTCTATGTTCTTAAGGATTTCATCCAGCATGGTGGTTTTGTATTTAGGATAATTTTCAGTCTTGTAATCCTTAATTCCTGCTTTTTTGGCAGCCAGTTTAATGGCCATATCCAATTCACCCAGTTCATCAACAAGTCCCAGTTCTTTGGCTTTTCTTCCAGTCCATATTCTTCCCTGGGCAATTGCGTGAACTTCCTCTTTGCTCATATTCCTTCCTTCGGCAACTCTGGTCAGGAAAGTATCATAAAACTGATCGATATAGCTTTGAAGTTTCTGATGTTCTCCTTCACTGAAGTTGAAAAATGGATTAAAACCATTGGCATACTGATGCGTCCTGACAGAATCCCAATGGATCTTCAGTTTTTCTTCGCTCATTTTGGAAAGATCCGGGATCATGGCAAAAACACCGATCGAACCCGTAAGCGTGTTGGGTGAGGCTACGATGGCATCTGCATTGCATGCGATGTAATATCCGCCGGATGCTGCGTAATCACTCATGGATACCACCACAGGAATGCTGTCCGCCTTTAACAGTTCAATTTCGCGCCAGATCTCGTCACTTGCAAAACCGCTTCCCCCGGGAGAGTTGATCCGTAACACTACAGCTTTAGTATCTTTTTTTCTCCTGATATCAGAAAGCGTTTCGACAAATTTTTCGGATGTGATCACGCCTTTTTCTTCACCCATTTCCAGGATCTGGCCCTCAGCATAAACAACCGCAATTCTGTTTTTGCTGGATGTCTGAGGCTTTGGCTTTGTGGCCAAGACGTATTTTTTCAAATCCACAAATGCAATTTTCTTGCTTTCAGCTATCGATAATTTATTTTTAAACATTTTGTTCAGCTGATCCTGATACATCAGTCCGTCAACCAATCCTTTTTCAACGGATTTTTCTGCTTGCATACCTTCGTAGGCAGAAACGAACTGATCGACAGATTCTACTGAAATCTGACGGCTTTTGGCAATGTCCATCAGGAAATTATCATATACTTCTGTGATGTATTCGCGCAATTGGGTCCTGTTTTGATCGCTCATTTCTTTTCGCCTGAAAGGCTCGGTGGCGCTTTTGAACTGGCCCGCATAATAGATGTTCCAGCCAACACCAAGTTCATCCATCAACTCTTTGAAATAGGGTTGGGCAACTGCCATACCTTTCAGGTCCAGCATCCCGTTGGGGTTGAGAAACACAGAATCCGCGGATGAAGCGATGTAGTAACCCATCTGAGTGTAATTTGAACCATAGGCATATACAAACTTTCCGGATTTTTTAAAATCCTCAATGGCCTCCCTGATCCGGGACGCTTTTGCCAGCCCGACCGAAGGATATGCACTTTCCAGTAAGATACCTGAGATTTTACTGTCAGTTGAGGCACGTTCCAGGATATCCAGGATCTCATACATGCTCAATTGGACAGGTTCGCCCAAAAATGTCTCGAATGGAGGAATTGAGGATTCTTTTTCAATGATCTCGGTGTTAAGATTAAGCCTTAAAACGGAATTCTTTTTAATGGTCGGTGCACTGGATGTGCTTAACCCAATGATCATGAAAATGAGGAAAATACCTGCAAAAAAGAGCAATACGCCCAGACAGGAAGATAATATGTTCTTAAAAAAACTTCTCATTTTAAAGATTTTATTTTAAATCAATAGTTCGTTAAAAAAATAAATAAATAGTTGATATTCAGTAAAATAAGTAT
>CAZQKR010000089.1:0-2274 GCA_964594045.1 uncultured Saprospiraceae bacterium
AATGGAAAATTCTTCCAAATATTGCGTTAAAATTTAATTCATAAGGATCGACTAAGTAAAGTAGCTGCATGTTTGGTTATAGAGGATGTTGAAGATCTTATTTTAAGTGGAAGCAAATTGGAGAGCTTTACATTATATGGAATTGATGCCAGATTGGGTCAGAATGGTATTTCTTTGATCAATGGCAGCATGATCGTTGGTTCTTTTACTCCTGCAGGTTATATAACTGCTAATATTACTACAGATTATTTCAGTGCAGCTATCCTGGTCAATGGAGGAGCTGTAGGAAGTCCTGGAAATTATACTTTATATGGAACTGTATACATGGATTGCTCCACCATTAAGTCATATTATGGTATAGTCGGGATCAATCCTGTATTAAAAATCGATGCTATCAACAACTCTGAAGGTGATAATTCAAATGTTTTCAACTGTAAATATGCATTTGTGATTTGTTATACGGATAATTACTTTGAATCCTTCGGTTATCAGGTAGATCCGATTTATGCAAGATTAAATTATTGGGGTATGGGTCCTGTAGCTGCGAGTAGTGGTCAGCTTCCCGGAGATTTTAACATCTATTCATTCAGGGAGATCAATCCTTTATCAGGAGTATGCGGTTATCCTTCCAGTAATGACTATACACTTATTTATCAACCAATTCAAGTGATCTTTCCGCAATCATGTTATCCAAACCAAATGATTCAGGCTACAAACTATTATACGGTTGAGAATGAAAAGGCCATCTACATCTATCCAAATCCGACCAATAGCGAAATCACTATCATCACTGGAGATGCAGAGAATTACACTTTTGAATTGGTTTCATTGACAGGGTTGATTATGCATAGTACAAATATTTCAGATGGTGGGAAAATCGATTTAAGTTCAATTCCGCAGGGTGTTTATTTGTATAATGTGAAAAATGACGGACAAATTAAATATACAGGAAAAGTTATTGTCCAGAACTAAAATTGAAATTAAATCACATATATATTAATACTTTAATATTTTTGAAGAATAAATTGATGATTAATAGTGAGTGATCTGATGTTTTATTATTTTGGACATTGTTTTTACTTTGCTGATTATGGATTAAGGTAATTTTAGTTTAATAAGCACTCAGGTATTTTGTTGAAATTTGCCTGAGTGTTTTTTTTATTAAGGTTGATTTGGAGTCCATAACAAAGGTTATCATTCGGAGTGGTAAACATTCTATCACTTGCATTTTTAAGTTAAAATTGACAGGGTATCCGGATATCATTTACTTACAATTAAATAGAAATTTGCTTTACCATCCGGAATTGAATCATTGGTCAGGGTCTTCTACCTTGAATATTTTTATTTCTACCACTTAAATTGTTGATCGGTTCTTTTCGTCCGCACCATAAAAGAATTTAAGTTTTTTGTTTTGGTTCAATTAGCATAATTTAGAGTCGGAGAAAAAAATACTATTTAAGACGGTTAATTTTATTTATTTTCCCGAATCGTTGGTCTGAAGAAAACGTCATCCTGATAAACAAAACATTAACATTTTCTTTTTATGGATACTACTTGATTGTAAAAAAATTGTAATAATGAAAACACAAAAATTTCCCATCATGAAAACTTTCTCTAAGATCTTATACATACTTTTAACATTTTCACTTTTTTATTCCTGCTCCTTATTCGAATGGGAAAAGCCTGACCCATATGCGAACGACAAAAAATTCCATCGATTTTTACGATGCAAGGTGAATGGCGACGAATGGTCAGATATATATTGTTTTGATTGTGGATGGTCAACTGCCCAATGGGAATATTTTGGAAATCCAAGTCATGAGGCTTATGGCAAATTATATGTCCGAGCGGATTATAGACCAAAAAAAGATATTTTTGAAAGTTTATATATAAAAGTTGCTTATATGGTTAAAGGTGACAATATCATCAATAATGGAAATAATTCCAACCCAATTTATTATGATTACAATAAAGAACCGTTTACATATTATTATTTGGATACATCACGTTCCTATTCGTTTTATATTTCTGAGATAGACTCTGTCAACCATATTCTCAGAGGTACTTTTCATTTTACAGCTTTGACCAAAGACAAAAGCAAGGCTGTAATAGTGACCGATGGAGAATTTGACTGGAAGCCTTATTGGTATTATTAAATTTTTGGGTAGTATAAAATATATTGTGTAAACTAAAATGGAACGATAATCTCAAGAGCTTGTAAGCCGGCATTTTCTTCACGGAACGGAAGGAGCCCGTAGGGCGACTGGAGTGGAG